>CAZGRP010000004.1:18575-129414 GCA_964527995.1 uncultured Cytophagia bacterium
CCGTGCGCGCTCTTCTCGAGGGGCGCCCGGCGCTGCTCTTTGAGAATGTGCGAGGTGCCCGCCCATCAGGAGTCCGTCAATCTGGCAGTGGCCGGATTCGACCGGCCGGACCCTTGACGGGCCCGTCAGGAGCCGGGCCTTTGACCGGCTTCCCGCTGGCGATGAACCTGCTGGCCAGTGAACGCCGTATCGAGCTCGCCCTGGGCCGTCATCCGGAGGAGATCGGCCAGGAACTGTTGCGCTTTGCGGAAGAGATGATGCCGCCCCGGCTGAAGGCGGTGGGAAGGCATTGGCCTGTGGTTCGCCGGATGCTGTCGGCGCCACCGCGGCGCGCGCGTACGGCCCTCTCCCAAGAGGTCGACACCGAGCCCGATCTTGACCAACTGCCGATTCAGAAGTGCTGGCCGGGAGACGGCGGTCGATTCATCACCCTGGGTCAGGTGATTACGCATGATCCCGAGGATGGCCGGCGCAACATCGGCATCTATCGCATGCACGTCTTCGACGGCCGGACCACGGGCATGCACTGGCAGATCCAGAAGGGCGGTGGCTTTCATTACCACAAGGCCCAGAAGCTCGGCCGGACCTTCGAACTGGCGGTTGCGCTGGGCACCGATCCCGTTCTGCTGCTGGCGAGCGTCGCCGCCCTGCCCGAGGGGATGGACGAAGCCATGTTCGCCGGCTTTCTGCGCGGCCGGCGTGTCCCCTTCGTCAGCGGCAGGAGCATATCGATGCCGGTACCCGCCGAGGCGGAATTCATCCTGGAGGGTGTGGTCCCCCTGGAAGAAACACGGCTGGAGGGACCCTTCGGCGACCATTTCGGGCACTACTCCGAGGCGGCTCACTTTCCGGTGTTCCACGTCCGGCGGATCACCCATCGCCGTGACGCGGTTTATCCGGGCACCGTCGTCGGCAAGCCGCCTATGGAGGATAAGTTTCTGGGCAATGCCACCCAGCAGATTCTCGGTCCTCTCATCCGGTTGGTTCACAAAGAGGTGCGCCAACTTTGGGCCTACTACGAGGCAGGATTTCACAACCTTCTCGTGGTGGGGGTCGAGCAACGGTACCAGAAGGAAGCCATGAAGGCAGCCTTCGGGATCATGGGCACCGATCAGTTGTCGCTGACCAAGTGCATCATCCTGGTTTCTGAGGACGTCGACGTGCGGGACTGGCCGCAAGTGCTGCGGGCGGTGCGCCGCCACTTCGACCCGCACTACGACTTTGTCCTGCTCCCCAAGGTGCCTCTGGATACACTCGACTTCTCGAGTTTCCGGATGAACCTGGGGAGCAAAATGATCCTCGATGCCACACGCAAGAGCGATCGCCCGGCGGCGCCCGACGTCGACCCGGGCCCGCTCGAAGAGGCACTGCAGCGGATCGCCAGGCAGGTGCCTCACGTCGTCGACGTCCGACTTTGGGAGAATGCCCTGTTGCTCGTGAAGGTCGACGGACAGGGGCGCAGTGTGGTTGAGGAGTTGATCCGCAGGCCGGAGCTCGCATCCCTGAAGATCATTGCCGCGGTCAGCGAAGACGTCGTTCTGAGTAGCCAGGAGAGCGCGATTTGGGGTGTGTTCACGCGTTTCGACTGCGAGCGCGATGTTGTCTTCACCGAACAATCCCTCATCGGTGCCAGCCCCGTCTACCGCGGCGTGATGGGCATCGATGCAACCTGGAAAGAGGGCTACCCACAGCCTCTGGCTATGTCGGAGGAAATCATCAAGAAGGTGGATCGTAAATGGCAGAGCTACTGGAGATAAAGTTTCGCGACCGTCGCCTGGCGCCGATCTGGGAGAAGGTGCAGCAGGGCGAGCGTCTTTCGTTGCAGGATGGGGTGACGCTGTTTGAGACGGACGATCTGCTGTCGCTTGGGAAGATGGCCCAGGCGGTGCAGCGCGAGAAGAGCGGTGATGCCGTCTATTTCGTTGTCAACCGCCAGATCAATCCGAGCAACATCTGCGTGCTGTCGTGCAAGTTCTGCGACTTCGCCGCCAAGCCGGGCGACCCCGACGCCTATGAGATGACCCTCGATGAGATCCTGGCCAAGCTGAACCCGGAGCTGCATGAGGTCCACATCGTCGGCGGACTGCATCCGCAGTGGCCCTGGGAGTTCTACCTGGAGATGATGCGGCGGATCAAAGAGGCCTTTCCCAGGATCGACATCAAGGCGTGGACCGCCGTGGAGATCGATTTTTTCTCCAAGAAATTCAAGCTACCGATCCCCGAGGTGCTGCGCCAGCTCAAGGAGGCCGGCCTTTCCACCATGCCGGGAGGCGGTGCCGAGGTGTTTTCGGAACGTGTCCGCAAGCTGCTGTTTCATCAGAAGATCGGCGCCAAACGCTGGCTGGAAATCCACGAGGCCGCCCATCGTCTCGGCATCCCGACCAACGCCACTCTGCTCTACGGCCATGTCGAGACCTTCGACGAGCGGGTAGAGCACCTGATCAGACTGCGCCAGCAGCAGGATCGCAGCGGCGGGTTTCTCAGCTTTATCCCACTGGCCTTCCAGCCTGGAGATACGGGCATCAAGGATCGCCAGACCTCGGCTGTGGATGATCTGAAGACCATCGCCGTATCGCGGCTGATGCTGGATAATTTCCCGCATATCAAAGCCTACTGGATCATGCTCAGCGCTGAGGTGGCACCCGTGGCCCTGGACTTCGGCGCCGACGACATGGACGGCACGGTGGGCGAGGAGCGCATCGCCCACGCTGCCAAGGCGACCAGCCCGATCGCCCTGGCCAAGGACCACATCGTTCGCATGATCCGCAGCGCCGGCAAGGTGGCCGTGGAGCGCGACATTCTCTACAACCCTATCGCTGTCTACGGCGATTTCCCGATCGGCAAGATCCCGTACCTCAACTGCGTGCCGATCTATCGCCGCTTCCAGCCCAGGCCCTTCAAGCAGGTGCCGATGTCGCCGCGGCAAATGGGGCGGCTGGCGGAAGATCGGCAGATCGACGGCGGGCCGCTGTCGCTGATGGACTACTTCGCCGTCGCAGACGATTACGTGATGCTCGACTACTGCATCGCTGTGCGCGACCTGGCGCGCAGCGTCGTGCTCTATTCCAACTTTGCCTGGCGCGACCTGGACGGAAAGCGCATCGGCATCACGGCCGAGACATCCACCTCGATCGAGCTGCTGAAGGTTCTTCTGCGCCAGAAATATCGCATCGCCGCCCGGCTGGAGCGCATGCACCCGGTCTTTCAGGCGGCCGAGGCGGAGGGGTTCGATGCCGTGCTGGTGATCGGCGATGAGGCGTTGCGAAGGTCGAAGTCGGGTCTGGCAGGGTTCACCTTCGGCTTCGACCTGGGCCGCGAGTGGTATGAATGGACCGGGCTTCCCTTCGTCTTTGCGGTCTGGGCCGTGCGTCGCGACCTGGCGGCTGAGATGAAGGCCCTGCTGGCGCAGCGACTCGAGGAGGCCGCTCGCAGCGCCGACAACCGCCATGCCGATTTCGGCACCCACCACGGCCGGCGCCTGGGGTTGACGCCCACCGAGGTGCAGGTCTACCTCAACGGCTTCATCTATCGCGTCGGCGAGAAAGAGCGACGGGCCATCGAGCTTTTTCAGACCTTTCTCGGCCGCAGGGAGTCTGTGACGGCGGTAAGTCGGGTGGGTGAAGGTGATGCGGAATGATGGAGGGATGGAGTGGTGGATTTGTGGAGTGGTTCGAACACGTTTGTTAGGTTCGCGTGAGAGGAAAGCAGGCGCCTCTGGAGGAAACTCGATGACTTCATTCCTCCATCGCTCCAGTTGGGTCGTTTGCTCTCGATTGCCTTCTTGAAGAATCGGAGGAAAAATGCAGGACCTGGCAGTTGAATCGTTGCTAGCAAAAGCCCACGAAGGAGAACGGCTCTCCCCAGAAGAAGGCTTGGCCCTGCTGCGTGAGGCCGAATTGCTCGACCTCGGTGCCGCTGCGGAGGCGGTGCGTTATCGCCACAATCCGCGGCCGTGGGTGACCTTCATCGTCGATACCAATCCCAACTATACCAACGTCTGCAACGTCGACTGCATCTTCTGTGCTTTCTATCGACACGAGGGCGAGGAGGGTGCCTACACCTATTCCGTGGACGAGATGATCCAGAAGTTCAAGGAGATGGTGCCGTTGGGGGTGACCACTGTGCTGCTCCAGGGTGGTGTGAATCCGAACCTGCCCTTCGACTACTACCTGGAGCTCGTCCGCAGGACAAGAGCCGAGGTGCCGGAAATCCATCCCCATTTCTTCTCGACATCGGAAATTATCGGCGTGGCCGAAGTGTCTGGCCTGTCGATCCGCGAGGTGCTGCAGCAACTGTATGAGGCTGGGTTGAGAACCATCCCGGGAGGCGGTGCCGAAATTCTGGCCGATCGCGTCAAGAAGAAGATCAGCCACAAGAAGGGCACGTCCGATGACTGGCTCGAGGTGATGCGCCTGGCCCACCAGATCGGCTATCGCACCACGGCCACGATGATGTACGGCCACCTGGAGCGCGACGAAGAGATCATTGAGCATCTGGAACGCATTCGGGCGCTGCAAGACGAGACCGGCGGCTTCACGGCCTTCATCCCGTGGAGCTTCAAGCCCGGGAACACACCGTTGGAGAAGATCATCCCCACCTACGCCACGCCGAATCGCTATCTGCAGATGATTGCTCTGTCACGCATCTACCTCGACAACTTCCCGCACATCCAGGCGTCCTGGTTCTCCGAGGGCAAGAAGATCGGCCAGGTGGCGCTGCATTTCGGCGCCGACGATTTCGGCGGCACCTTGGTCGAAGAGAATGTGCACAAGGCCGCCAACTTCGTCAACACCACCTCCACCGAGGAGGTCGTCTCACTCATCCGGGAGTCTGGTTTTGTGCCTGCCCAGCGGACGACGCTGTATGAGGTGGTGAGAGTGTATGAGAACGGAGGGGCGGGAGTTAGGAAGCAGGAATCAGAAGGTAGTATCGCGAATCAGGTCTAGGTAGCAGAGAGCCAGCTCGTCGGTGAATTGCATTCATCGACGCCCCCTTGAACCGGGCTCTCTGAAAAGGTGAGAAAGAATCTTGATTTGTCATTCCTGCGAAGCTTGTCCTCGCGAAGGCGGGGAGCGGGAATCCAGAAAAGTAAATAAGTTATAGATTCCCGCTTGCGCGGGAATGACAGAAAAAGTAGGCTTTTTGGACAGCCTCTCGCTCTAGCCTGTCGGAAAGACGGGAATCATGCCGTCCTTTCTCAGGATCTCTCCCTCGTCAGTTCCTTCCAGCAGTTCCTCTGGGATCAGCAGAACTTGCTCAGCTACTTTTGCCCTCATCGGCGTTGCATTCATGAAGAGCCGGGCTGAAACCCAAAACCCAAAACCCGAAACCTAGTACAGCAGCACCTCCGGCTTCGACGGAATGATGCCGCGCTCATGGGCTCGCTGGAACAGCAGCTCCAGAGCCTGCCTCCCGGGTTCGCCCATGTCGATAGTGACCTCGTTCACATACATCTTCACGAATCGTGTGCCCAGGTCGGTATCGATGCCGCGGCCGAATTCGAGCGCATACGGAATCGCTTCCTCCTGGTGAGCATAGCCGTACTCGATACTCTTGCGAAGCGCGGCAGAGATGCGGCCCGCCAGGTCCTCTCCCAGGTCTGACCGCACCACATCCAGTCCCAGCGGCAGTGGCAGCCCGCCACTCTCCTCTTGCCAGATCTCTCCAAAGTCTGCCACTTTATGAAGGCCGAACTCGCGGTAGGTGATTTGACCCTCGTGGATCAGCAGTCCGGCATCCACCTGGCCGTCGAGCACGGCGTCGATGATCTGGTCGAACGGCATTTGAACGGCCTGAGCTCCGTCGGTGTAGATCTGAAAGAGCAGATAGGCGGTCGTCAGCTTCCCGGGGGTTGCCACCCGGCGGCCGCGCAGATCTTCCAGGCGGTCGACCTCTTTCGCCACGATGATAGGGCCGTAGCCGTCGCCCATGCTGGCTCCGGTGCGCATGATCCAGTAGTGGCCGGCAACGTAGGGGAAGGCATGAGCCGAAATCGCCGTCACCTCCAGCTCGGCGCGCAGAGCCCGTTCGTTGAGGCTCTGGATGTCCTCCATGATGTGCTCGATCACGAAGTCGTCCAGGCTGACCTTGCCGCTGGCCAGGCCGTAAAACATGAAGGCGTCGTCAGGGTCGGGGCTGTGACCGACGCGCAATAATCTTCCTGTCATTTCTTTGCACTCCATGTGTGATTGTGACCCGATCATCGACCCTTTGAGAGTCCGGGCGGAACCCGACCGCGCAGCAGGCTGACCAGAGTTTCGAAGTCTCTGCCGACGATGACTTCGCCGTTCCGGATCCGCCGGGCGAATTCGCTGGCCTTGTCCTGCAGCATGTGTGGGCTTTTGACTCGAGGATCTTTGAGCAGCTTCTTCAGGTTGCGCTCCAGCACTTCGATGACCTGCTCGCGCTCCTCGATGGTGGCACGGCTGTAGTCGGCGACACCCATGTCAGCGCACTCAACGACCGGCGACAGTGCTCGCTGCGCCGCCGTCCTGTGTGCGCCGCGGGGATTGAGAAGCGCCGTTCTGATCGCCTGTCGCCGCTGCCGGCTGGCGGGCGAGGACATACCCGCCTGGCTTGATATCCACAGGAATGTCGCATTGCGACAGATTCGTGGCGCCCATGATCGCCAGAACCAGCAAGAGGAGAAACAGCACCAGAGCCATGGCGGGCGAAGGTTCTTTCATCGATGGAGCCTCCAGATAGGGCCTTGAAGCTGCAGTTGGAAATCCTGCCACGCAATCGATAGGCAAAGGTAAGAGATTGAGTCACGGAACGCAACCAGATTCTTGTAGAAATCCTGTACCTGCCGCGCCGCCCGCGACAGACCTGCCATCGGTGGATGACATTCTTTCCCACTGGAGTCGGAGCGATGGCTGAAACTGTGGCAGAAAGTTCTGAAAAATGTTCCGAGCGTTCTGGTTCAGGAGGATGAACAGGGAGCGCCGTAAGCAAGTTCTTAAGTTTCGTAAAAACACTGAATTGGATTGGTTGGTTTTCGGCGGTTGTTCTGGCACGCGGGTTGCAAAATGCAACTACGAAGGATCATGTTCAACAGCATGGACGTGATCGACCTACGAGAGGTAAGGAGGTGAGTGGCAATGCTGGAGACTTTGAGTCCTGTTCTCAGGTCGGAGCCGTTCAGGGAATTGGCCCGGCTACGTGAGCGGCTGGATCGGATGCTGGAGGACCTTATGCGCATGGAGCCGAGCGCGCGCTGGGAGTACAACTTCCCGCCTTGCAACCTGATCAACACCGATGATGAGCTGGTTCTCTATTGTGAGCTCCCTGGCGTCAGCCGCGAGGACTTCCATGTGGAGGTCATCGACAACCGCCTGATGCTGCGTGGAGAAAAGAAGTTTCCAGAGTTGCCTGAGGGCGCCCATTGGGTGTGCAATGAGCGCAGCTATGGCCAGTTCAATCGCAACATCGAGCTTCCATACCCTGTCGATCGCAGCAAGGTGAAGGCCACATTCCACGATGGGGTCCTGGAAGTCCATCTGCCCAAGACCGATGAGGTTCGGGCAAAGGAGATCGAGGTCCGTTGAACAGGGGCCGAGTGTGGTTGAGACGAACTCGAGAGGCTGAGTCGGCCTCCTGGGTTGCGGAGTCATTCCGAAGATCTGGCAAGGAGGTGATGTCCGATGTTGGAAAGGTATGAGCCCGCCCTGGCTACGGAGCCGTTCGAGGGGCTCCGCACGATCCGCAGCCGGATCAATCGTCTGTTCAGTGAACTGTTTCCCGAGTTCGAGCGTACCGAGGAGTGGTTCTATCCGACCTACGACATGATCGACACCAAGGACGAGGTCGTGCTCTTCGTCGAGCTGCCGGGGGTCGGCAAGAACGATTTCAAGCTGACCGTGAACAATGACATTCTGACCATCAGCGGCGAGAAGAGAAGGGTGGACATGCCCGAAGGGGCCAGCCGGCTGCGCAACGAAATCACCTACGGGAATTTCAATCGGCAGATCCGGCTGCCCTATCCCGTCGATGCCGACATGATCAAAGCGGAGCTGCGCAACGGCATGCTGACCATCCACCTGCCCAAGAAGGAAGAGGTCAAGCCTAAGGAGATTCCGGTCAGCTAACGAATGCCTGATCCTCGGTCAGTGCAGGCGGGCTTCCTTCCGGCGACAGTCGGATGGATGTCCCGCCTGTTTTTATTTGCTGCCAGGTCGGCGAGCGAACTTTCAGGCCTCATGCCTGGTTGTATTTCAACAGAGAGAAAACACGGTTGGTTGGTGAAGAGGATGAGGCTGAAATCAAAAATTGCCATCATCTTCGTGTTGTTGGTGATTCTGCCGCTTGCCGCCGGGATCGTCGTGTCCTTGCACGCTCTCAGCGGCTATCTGTCTTTTCAGCAATATGCGGTGATTCGGCAGACGGCGGAGCAGCTCGACGATCTGATCGGTCTGGAGAAGGAGGACGTCCAGGCGATCGTCGAGGTGCTGAGTGGCACCCGTGCAGTGCGGCAGGCGGTGGCTGAACGCGACGTGAATCGGTTGCGCCTGCTGGCTCGAATCTATCAGCGTCTGGCACGTGCCGATATCGTCGAGTTTCGCGACACGGACGGCCGACTTCTTCTGCGTCGGGAGCGCCGCGGGGCTGAACTTACGCAAGATGTTCATCCCGGACCGTGGCGGGCGCCGGAGAGGCCCTCGGTTGATATTTATCCGGAGCGAGGCGAGGTGGTGATCCGGGCTACTTCGCCCGTTTTTTTCGCCGGCAAGCTGGTTGGCTCGGTGTCGGTCGCGGAGCGCCTGTCGCGCGAATTCATCGAGCGGTACAAGAGGGAGATGGGACTTGAGGTCGCCATCCTGGGGCGCAATCGCGTGCTCTACTCGACTCTGAAGGGACTACAGTTGCAGGCCCTGCCGTTGGCCGCCATCGAGTCGGCGCGCAGACAGTCCTACGGCCGCACGCGGGTTTCTGGCAAGACCTATACCATGGCCGCCTACCCGTTGCTGGGCTCCGACGGACGCTATCAGGGCGCACTGCTTCTTTTTCAGATCGAGACCACGTTTCGAGCGGCAGTGGCGCGGGCGCGCCGGGCGATTGCCCTGGCTGGAGTGCTCTCGCTTACCTACGCCCTGGGCGTTGGCTACGTGGCGACGCGGCGACTGCAGGCCCCGATTTTCGAGCTGCAACAAAAGATGCATCAGGTGATGACGGGCAATTATGACGTCGAGGTGCGCGTCCGCACCTCGGATGAGTTCCGCGACCTCGCCGAAGGTTTCAACAGAATGTTGAACCAGATCCGCCGGTCCCGAGAGCATTTGCGCATTCAGAACCAGCGACTGCGGGCTTTCGCCAGAGCCATGCAGCGCGAGCTGGACGTAGCCGGGCAGGTTCAGTCTCTGTTGATCCCGGAAGAGTACACCGACGACCGGGTCTCCGTCAGGGTGCAATACTTCCCGATGCTGCGGGTTGGTGGGGATTACGCTTATTTGCATATGAGCGACGAAGGAGTCGGGTATTTCATCATCGCCGACGTGTCGGGGCATGGGGTAGCTGCCGCCCTTCTGATGAGCAGAGTCAGTGCCGAGGTTGAGAATCTGGTGCGCAGCGACGCACCGATCGCTGATCTGATTTCGCATCTGAACCGTTTCATCTACGAAAACTTTTCTTCCACAGGGATGTACGTGACCTTCTTCTGTGCCCGTGTTCAGTTTCAGACGGGATGGATCGAGTATGGAAATGCTGGCCATCCGGCACAGTGGCTGTTTCGAGCCCGTGCTGACGAAGTCGTGGAGCTGCCTGCCCTGAACCTGCCGCTCGGTGCCTTCCCAGCGGAAACATTCGGCGAGCCCATGACGAAGACCGTTCCGTTCGAAGTCGGCGACCGCTTCTTTCTATTCACCGACGGCATGTTCGAGGTCAGCGACCCCGAGGGGAACCCTCTCGGGCTCGGACGCCTGCGAGGGATTCTCGAGGAGGCTCTGAGACACTCCGAGGAGGTTCCCATCGAGTACGTGGTGAACGCCGTGAAGAAGTACAGCGGCGGCCGTTTCGAGGACGACGCGCTGTTCGTGTCGGTACGATTCCTGGGTGGGCCGGCGAGGCCGGAACCGGTGGCAGCGGCAGCGGCGGAGGCTGTCGGGGCAGAGAAGGTATGATGCGGGTGGTAGCCGGACCCGGAGCGGCCGAAGCGAGGCAACGGCGGGACTTTGATTGATTCAGGTTGATTTTTTAAGGACAGTTGGGTACATTAGGTACTGTTATGTCAACAGCCCGGCAGGCTTTTCTGAGGCCAACCGGGCAATTTCATACGTCGTCAGGAGAGAACTTATGGATGTCGGCACCCTTCGTTTGCCCATCGCGAGCCTGAAGCCGCATTCGCCTATTTGTGTTTCGATGGGGACCTCCGTCTTGGAGGCTGTACGCAGGATGAATGACCAGCACATCGGCTGCCTTTGCGTCGTTCGCGACGGCGTTCTTCAGGGCATCGTGACAGAAAGAGACGTCCTCACCAAAGTGGTGGGCAGACGCCGCGACCCGAAAGGGCTGAAAGTTGAAGATATCATGACGCCGGACCCAGAGTATCTGTGGGAGGGAGACACGGTGGCGTTCGCCCTGAACCGCATGCACGTCGGCGGCTTTCGGCATGTGCCGCTTATTGATGGCGCAGGACGGCCGACGGGCATCATATCGGTCAAGGACATCGTGGCTCACCTGACACAGTGGTTCGAGGCCGGGCGAAAGTGATCGATGGAGGCGTTTGCGTGGCGCCCACGGGGCTGGCACGGTTTGCCAGCGGCGGCCGCCATCCGGCCAACCGAGCTGTGAGATGAAGGAAGAACTGGAGGATTCGGCGGTGGAATTATTTGAGTTTGACGACGAGTTTCAAGAGTGGCAAGAGGAGATCGACGAGGCCGAGCAGAAGCTGTCGAAGGAGGCACTCCTCGAGCCAGTCACGGCGCTGCCTTTGAGGGATCCGACCACTCTGCCCGCCGGTGCCAGCGTCATCGAGGCCGTGGATCTGCTGGTGCGAGAGAGCGTCGGCGCGGTGCTGGTAGTGCGTGAGGGCCATCTGGAGGGTATCTTTTCAGAGCGCGACCTTCTGCGCCTCCTGTCCGAGCCGGACGCGGATCTTTCCGCGACCAGGGTCGATCAGGTGATGACCCGCGAGCCACAGTCTTTGCGAGCAGACAATTCGATTGCCGACGCCTTGTCGTTGATGCATCGCGGCGGCTATCGCCACGTTCCGATTGTAGATGAGGAGCGCAGGCCTGTGGGGATTGTTTCGGTGCGCGATATCGTCGGCTACATTGTCGACTATTTCCCGCAGGAGGTGCTCAACCTGCCGCCTCACCCGCTGCATCGCGGAGCCAGGGAACGTGAGGGGGCATGATTTTGGAATTCAACTATACTGTATGACCTGTCATTTTCGGAGATGCACGCTGTCATGTCTAAGACGAAAGAAGTAGTTCCAGAGGTGACGATCCGGCTGGCCGGGGATTCCGGCGACGGGATGCAGTTGGCCGGCAATGAGCTGGCAACCACCTCAGCGATGGTGGGCAACGACATCGGCACCTACCCCGACTTTCCGGCCGAGATCCGTGCTCCGGCCGGCACGTTACCGGGCGTCAGCGGATTCCAGCTGCACTTCAGCAGCTATGACATCCATACCCCAGGCGACGAGTACGACGTGCTGGTGGCCATGAATCCAGCGGCGCTGAAGACCAATCTGAAGGGCCTGAAGCCGAACGGAATCCTCATCGTCAACACCGACGCCTTCAGCGAGCGCAACCTTCAGTTGGCCCACTACGACAACAACCCGCTTGAGGACGGTTCGCTGGACAAGTACCAGCTTTTTCCGGTCGACGTCACCACGTTGACCCGCAAGGCGCTGGAGGAGTTGGAGCTGTCGCAGAAGGTGGTCGACCGGTGCAAGAATTTCTTCGCACTGGGAATGATCTTCTGGCTGTTCAACCGGCCGATGGATCATGCCATCAACTTGATCAAAGAGAAGTTCGCCAAGAAGCCGGAACTGATTGAGGCCAATACTCGCGCTCTGAAAGCGGGCTACACGTACTGCGAGGCAACCGAGCTGTTTGCTACCTCCTATGAAGTCCGGCCTGCGAAGCTGGCGCCGGGCAAGTATCGCAACGTCAGCGGCAATACCGGATTGGCGCTTGGTTTGGTCGCGGCGGCCCAGAAGGCGGGTTTGCCGCTCTTTCTTGGCAGCTACCCGATCACTCCTGCCAGCGATATCCTGCACGAGCTTTCTCGCTACAAGAACTTCGGCGTCATCACTTTCCAGGCTGAAGACGAGATTGCGGCCGTCACTGCCGCGATTGGTGCTTCCTACACCGGCGGCATCGGGGTCACTTCGACCAGTGGCCCTGGCATGGCCTTGAAAACAGAAGCGATCGGTCTGGCGGTGAGTGCAGAGCTGCCGCTGGTGGTAATCGACGTGCAGCGGGCCGGGCCCAGCACCGGCATGCCGACGAAGACCGAGCAGGCCGATCTCCTGTTTGCGGTGTACGGCCGCAACAGCGAAGCACCGGTCGCCGTGCTGGCGGCGTCACGGCCGTCCGATTGTTTCGACGCCGCCTTCGAAGCGGTTCGCATGGCCATCAAGTATATGACGCCTGTGATCCTGCTGTCGGACGGCTATCTGGCGAATGGTGCCGAGCCGTGGCACATCCCGGACGTCGATCGGTTGCCGGAGATCCCGGTGCATTTCGCCAAGGACCCGGAGAGTTTCGCCCCCTATCTTCGGGACGAGCACACTCTGGCGCGACCGTGGGCCGTTCCAGGTACACCCGGCCTGGAGCACCGCATCGGTGGCCTGGAGAAGGAGGCCGTGGCCGGGAACGTCAGCTACGATCCCCGGAACCACGAGTACATGGTGCGGATACGTGAGGAAAAGATCGAGCGTATCGCTGAGGAGCTGCCGCCCACTGAAGTGGATGGCCCTGAGAAAGGAGACCTTCTCGTCTTGGGATGGGGAAGCACGTACGGTCCGATTCGCACCGCCGTGGAACGCAAGCAACGGGAAGGCAAATCCGTTGCGCGCGCCCACCTGCGCTGGCTCAATCCACTGCCAAAGGATCTTGAGAGCGTGCTGCGACGCTACAAGCACGTGCTGATTCCCGAGAACAACCGGGGTCACTTGACCACACTCCTGCGCGCCAAGTTCCTGATGCCCGTTATCAGCCAGAGCAAGGTTCAGGGACAACCGTTTGCTGCTTCGGAGATTGAAGATAAGATCGATGAAATACTCGGAGGTGCATCATGAGTACGGCCTTGGAGACGAGCTCGCCGAATGGCCCGGCGACCCTCGGTCTCACCAAGAAAGATTTCGAATCGGACCAGGAGGTTCGCTGGTGTCCGGGCTGCGGCGACTATTCGATTCTGGCCCAGGTGCAGCGCACGCTACCGGAGCTGGGCATCCCGAAGGAGAGGTATGTGTTCGTCTCCGGCATCGGCTGCTCCAGCCGCTTCCCCTACTATATGAACACGTACGGCTTTCATACCATCCATGGCCGGGCGCCCGGAATCGCCTCGGGCATCAAGCTGGTCAATCCGGAGCTGTCGGTATGGGTGGTCACCGGCGATGGCGACGGCCTCAGCATCGGTGGGAATCACTTTATCCATCTGATGCGACGCAACCTGGACATCAACGTCATCCTTTTCAACAACCGCATCTACGGGTTGACCAAGGGGCAGTACTCACCGACGTCGGAACTGGGCAAGATCACCAAGTCGTCTCCCTTTGGAACGCTGGACTATCCCTTCAATCCGATCAGCGTGGCCATTGGAGCGGGGGCGACTTTCGTGGCTCGCACCATGGATCGCGACCCGAAACACATGCAGCGGGTGTTGAGGCGGGCAGCCGAGCACAAAGGTACCTCTTTCGTTGAGGTCTTCCAGAATTGCAACATTTTCAACGACGGTGCCTACTTCAAGTACACGGAGAAGGACACCCGGCCGGAGACGACGGTCTACCTGGAGCATGGCAAACCCCTCATCTTTGGCGCCAAGCGTGACAAAGGCATCCTCCTGCGTGGGTTCAAACCGGAGGTCGTGTCCCTGGCCGACGGCAAGCATAGCGTCGAGGATCTTCTGGTTCACGATGAAGCGCAGGAGGAACCGACGCTGGCCTTCATCCTCAGTCACATGATCGAAGATCCCACTCTGCCCGTGCCCCTGGGTGTCTTTCGTGCGGTGGAGCGCATGGTATACGAGGAGGGCGCTTACGAGCAGATCGCCGTGGCCAAAGAGCGCATGGGTGAGCCGGATTTGCAGAAGCTCCTGGAGTCGGGGGACACCTGGGAGGTGAAGTAGAGAACGGAATGATCGAATTCGTTGTTGGATCGGCGCCCGCTTTGGCGGGCGCTTTTTTTTGCCCGGAGGTGGCGGCATGGCTCGACCGGCCCGGGGGAGGGGCACGGGCCGGCGATTGACATTCGGTTAAATTTTTGTTACTATCAAATGGATGGAGAGGCATGCGATCATCATTGTCGGCTCGGGCCCGGCCGGAGTGAGCACGGCGGCAGCTCTTTACCATCGAGCTCCGCTGCTCGCCGAAGACCTGCTGGTGCTGGAAAAAGCGTATCACCCGCGCGACAAGCTGTGTGGCGGCGGACTGAGCGGATGGGCGGATACGCTGCTGGCAGAGCTCCGCCTGCAGCCCCAGGTTCCTTCTGTGCGGATCGAGCAGGTCCGTTTCTATTTGGAAGATGAGCCGATCACGTTCACCCGCAAGAACATGCTGCGTATCGTTCGCCGCAGCGAATTCGACGCTGCTCTGGTTGCCGGTCTGCGGGAATACGGCGTCGAGGTGCGCGAGGGCGAGCAGGTGGTCGATGTCCACCGTGACGGCAATGCCATCGTCCTGGAAACCCACCATCGCACCTACGTGGCGACGGTTGTGGTCGGTGCCGATGGCGCAAAGAGTGTCGTGCGGCGAAAGCTGATTCGCGACTCGCCTTCGCGGGTGAGCCGCCTGATGGAAGTGCTCGTGCCGGTGGACCCTGATCGCACCCCCGAATTCCGGGAGAAGATGGCTGTGTTCGATTTCCGCCCGAACCGTTGCGGGTTGCAGGGCTACCTGTGGGATTTCCCGAGCCTGGTAAACGGCAAGCCGCACCTGAACATCGGAGCTTTCGACAGCCGGGTGATCGAAGGGCAAAGGGCGGATATGAAGGCACTTCTGAGCGACAGGCTGGAGGCACGCGGTCTGGCCAGCGAAGAAGTTCGCTTCGAGGGGCATCCGGAGCGCTGGTTCGATCCACGCGGCGTCTACTCGGCGGCCAACGTCATTCTGGTGGGCGACGCTGCCGGCATCGAACCGTGGCTGGGTGAGGGGATTTCGATGTCGCTTGCCTACGGTCCGGTTGCGGCCGAGGCCATCGTGGCCGCCTTCGAGAAGGATGACTTTTCCTTTTCCCACTATCGATCGTACATTCTGCGAAGCTCGCTCGGCCGCGTGCTGCGACGGAATCAGCGTATTGCCAGATATTTCTACCAGCCCAAGTTGCGTCCTCTGCTTCCGGCTTTTGGAAGAATGCTGAAGTGGGTGTATGAGCACGGATGAGTAGCAGATCTTGTGACATCTTGATCATCGGCGGCGGCATCAACGGCGCCGGCATCGCCCGTGAAGCAGCGGCGCGCGGGCTGTCGGTCATCCTGCTGGAGAAGAGGGACTTCGCCTTCGGCACCACCTTCCGGTCGACCAAGCTCATCCACGGCGGACTGCGCTACCTGGAGCAGTACGAGATCGGCCTGGTGCGTGAGTCCCTGCGCGAGCGTGAAATCCTCCTGAAGCATGCCCCTCATCTGGTGCGGCCGCTGCGCTTCCTGCTGCCGCTCTACAAGGGCGGAAAGTATGGGTTCACCAAGGTCAAACTGGGCCTGTTCGCGTACGATCTTCTTTCCTACGACAAAAGCCTGGAGAATCACCGGGCGTTGACCGACGACGAGTTGCTGGCGCTGGAGCCGTCGCTGAAGCCCGAGAGCCTGGTCGGCGGCTTTCTCTACACCGACTGCCAGTGCCTCTACCCGGAACGCCTGTGCATCGAGACCATCCTGTTGGCGGTCGCGCACGGCGCCAAGGTGCATCCCTATACCGAGGTCGTTGACGTCATTCGGTCGAGCGAGCGCATCTACGGCGTGGTTGCGCGCGATCAGTCGACCGGCAAGAAACACGAATACTACGCCACGATGATCGTCAATGCGGCCGGTCCCTGGGTCGATGAGGTGTGCCGGCTGGTACGTGCCGATATGCCCCGCAAGATCGGCGGCACCAAGGGCAGCCACATTCTGCTGCCTGGGTTTCCCGGCGCTCCCCGACACGCTGTCTATGTCAGCGCATACCAGGACGGACGGCCCTTTTTCATCATTCCATGGCGTGAATACTACTGGGTCGGCACCACCGACATACCGTATGATGGCGATTTGGACCGGGTGCGGGCTTCTACCGAAGAAATCCGCTACCTGCTTGCCGAGGTCAACCACCTGATTCCGGAGGCCGGGGTCACCGAAGCGGAGGTGCGTTACGCCCTGGCCGGGGTCAGGCCGTTGCCCAATTTGCCTGCGAGCGAGCCGGGCGAAATCACCCGCAAGCACATGATCCACGACCACGAGGAGCGCGACGGCATCAAGGGAATGGTGTCCATCATCGGCGGCAAGCTGACCACTTATCGCAGCCTGGCTGAGCAGGTGGTCGACTGGATCGGCGAGCGGATGGAGTGCAGGCTTGCGGCTTCGAAGAGCGCACATGAGCCGCTCTGGGGCGGGGGTGTCGGCGACTTCGAATCGTACCGGGATGCGGAGGTACGATGGGCCTGCGGCGAGTACCGTATTCCCGTGGACGCGGCGGAAAACCTGCTCGACCTTTACGGCACGCGCCATCGCGATGTGCTGGCGCTGACGGACGCCGACCCGTGGTTGCGGCAGCCGCTGTGCAAACATCACCCCGACCTCCGGGCACAGGTGGTTTACGCCGTGCGACGGGAATTCGCACGTCATCTCGCCGACGTCTATTTGCGCCGAACCGGTATCGGCACCTCGGACTGCCGCGGCCTGGACTGCACCGAGGAAGGTGCCGCCGTGTTGGGGCGCGAGCTGGGGTGGAGCAAGGAGCGCATCGCAGAAGAAATCGACAACTATCGGCAGGAGGTGGACCTGTTGTTTAGCTGGGAGTAGGGTGCATCGATGGAGGATTGGAAATCTGGAGTCCTGGAGTTCTTCCCTGTTGTTTGTTTCATGCCCGTCTTCACTCCATGTCTCCAACTCTCCAACCCTCCAGCACTCCAACACCCCAGGATAATCCGAATCGCTCCACGATTCTGCTGAACACCACATCGCACCAGAATGCAAACGATGAACTACCGTGCCACCTACCGCTGCTTCGCTGGATGCCACGGCGAGTACGATCTCACCGAAATCATCTATCGTTGTCCGCAATGCGGCGGGCTGCTGGAGGTCCATCACGACCTTGAGCGCCTGCGGCAGCGCCCGGCCGATGCCTGGAAGGAGCTCTTCGACGCCCGCTGGATGCGCACGCAGTGGCCCTATGGCAGTTCGGTATGGGGTAAGAAGGAGATTGTCTGTCCGCGCGTCCACAATGACCACATCGTTTCCACCTTTGAAGGCGGCAGCAACCTGTTCCGGGCCGACCGCCTCGGCAGGGAGATCGGGGTCCCGGATCTGTGGATCAAACAGTGCGGCAACAGCCACACCGGCTCCTTCAAAGACCTGGGGATGACGGTGCTGGTATCGATGGTGCGGCAGATCATCGCCGAGGGGGCGCCGGTGCGGGCTGTGGCCTGCGCTTCGACGGGCGATACCTCTGCCTCGCTCGCCGCTTACTGCGCCGCCGCAGGTCTGCAGGCCGTGGTGATCCTGCCGCGGAACAAGGTGTCCCTGGCCCAACTGATCCAGCCGATCGCCAACGGTGCCCTGACGCTGGCCCTGGATACTGATTTCGACGGCTGCATGCGCATCGTCCAGCAGTTGACTCAGTCGAAGGAGATCTATCTGGCCAACTCGATGAATTCGCTGCGCATCGAGGGGCAAAAGACCGTGAGCATCGAGATCGTGCAGCAGTTCGATTGG
Organism: uncultured Cytophagia bacterium; assembly: GCA_964527995.1. Lineage (GTDB taxonomy): Bacteria > Zhuqueibacterota > Zhuqueibacteria > Oceanimicrobiales > CAZGRP01 > CAZGRP01. The sequence continues at coordinate 36,642 of CAZGRP010000004.1, forward strand.
GAAGTGCCCGACTGGGTGATCGTGCCCGGCGGCAACCTGGGGAACACGGCGGCGCTCGGCAGGGGCTTTCTCATGATGCGTGATCTCGGCCTGATCGACCGCCTGCCGCGACTGGTGTGCGCCCAGGCGGAACGGGCCAATCCGCTCTACGAGAGCTTTGTGCGCGGGTTCACGGAGTTCCGGCCGAAGAAAGCCGGACCTACGCTGGCAAGTGCCATTCAGATCGGCGACCCTGTGAGCGCGAACAAGGCTATCCGCGTCCTGAAAGAGCTCGACGGTCTGGTGGAGCAGGCCAGCGAAGACGAGCTGGCCAATGCCGCGGCTCGCGCCGACCGTGTGGGGCTGTTCACCTGCCCGCACACCGGCGTGGCGTTGGCTGCTTTGTTCAAGCTCGTCGAACGGGGCGAAATCAAGTCCCGAGACCGCGTTGTGGTGATCTCGACTGCAAACGGGCTGAAGTTCACCGACTTCAAGATTCGCTACCACGAAGGGCGGCTGCCGGATGTCCAGCCGCACTACGCCAATCGGCCTGTAGAATTGCCGGCGGACTACGACGCCGTGGCAGCGACCATCTGGGAGTGGACAGGAGCGGAGGCGACCTGACGCAGGTATCAGGTTGCAGGTATCCGATTCCGAGCTCTGCTAGCTGATGTCGAAGTTGAGTGGGTCGAGGTTTGCAATGGCAACACCGACTGCAAAGACACAGCCGGCGTTCAGCCTGCACCTCGCCAAGGAGGAAACTCTAAACCGTTCGGCACACACGGGGGTTGCCGACTCGACAACATGCTTGGGCAGCACGCGACTCCGGTGAATGCCTGCACAACCGGAGGGAGCGATGTGCCATTTCAAAGGTATCCGTTCCACCTGGCGGCGCCTTGCCGCCGGTGTTGTGGCTGCACTTCTTTTCACCAGTCCTTCCCCTCTGCTGTTCGCGCAAATCACCTTCACCGAAGTGATGTTCGACCCCGCTGGACCGGAGTCGTCGGACGAGTTTGTCGAGATCCTCAACCTGAGCGGCACCGACAGCGTCGATCTCAGCGGCTGGTGGTTCAGCGACGGCCGTGCCGTCGATTCCCTGCACGATGCCGGCAACGGCCTGGTCCTGGCCCCGGGGCAATATGCGCTGATCCTGGATCCAAGCTATTTCGGCAAGTCGACGTCCTACGACGCACTGATTCCCCAGGGTGCGCTGGTGTTGACCCTGGACAACGCCACTTTTGGCAGCGGCGGCCTCAGCAACAGCGTGGCGCGCACCCTGGTGCTCGGCGACGCCGCCGGCGATACGGCCTCGGTCTATACCTACTCCCTGGGCAACGCGCCCGGTCACTCGGACGAGAAGATCGATCCCACCGGCGCCAATACACCCGAAAACTGGGCGGATAGTCGCGTGTTCAACGGTACGCCCGGCGGTCCGAACAGTGTTACCCCTCCGGAGGTCGATCTGGCGCTGGGTCCGGCCGCCCCACGGTGGCAACCCGAACGGCCGCGCCAGGGCGACATCGTGGAGATCGAGATGGAGGTGAGCAACTTTGGACTTCGACCGGTGCCAGGCTATCGCCTGAGCCTCTACGACGACGCCGATCGCGACTCGGTGGTTTCCGACGCCGAGCTGGTTCGGTCGGTGGAGGCCGGACCGCTGTCGCCGGGAGCCACGCAGCGTCTGTTTCTCGAATGGGATCGGCCTGACGCAGGAGGTCACTCTCTTCTGGCTCGCCTCGAAGCAGACGGCGATCTTCGCGCGGAAAACGACACGCTCTGGTTCCAGTTGATGATCGGCTTCCCGCCGGCTGCGCTGGTGATCAACGAATTCATGTACCGGCCGTTCAGCGGCGACCCGGAGTGGGTCGAGCTTTTCAATCCAGGCCCAAAGGCGATCGATCTGCGTGGCTGGCGGCTGAGTGACGCCGACGTCGACCGTCCGATTTCTCTGACCGAAGAGATGCTGACCGTCGCTGCCGGCAGCTACCAGGTGGTTGCCTCGGCCGTCCCTCTGAGCGCCGCATTCGCCGGCCGCTCCGACAGTGTGCTGGTGCCGTCCGGTCGTTTTCCTACCCTCAACAATACGGAAGATGAAATCGTGCTGTTCGATCCACTGGGCTTCACCATCGACAGCGTCGCTTACACTTCCTCCTGGGGAAAGGAGACAGGCCGATCGCTGGAGAAGATCTGGTTCGAACGGAGCGGCACGGATCCCGGCAACTGGGCAGCAAGTCGTGACTCGCTCGGAGCGACGCCGGCCCGGCTCAACAGCGTCAGCCCGAGGAGCTTCGACGTCGCCGTCCGCGCCAGCGAAATCCTCTTCTCACCCGAACAGCCGGCCGCAGGCGAGGCCATTCTCCTGACAGTGCCGGTGCGCAACCTGGGACGGCTGGCGGTCGATGGTGTCGAAGTCATCGTTTTTGACGACCGCGACGGAGACCTGCGGCCTGACCCGCAGGAGGAGCTGGCGCGCCGGTCCCTGACACAGCCGCTCGAAAGCGACGAGTTGGAGAATGTCGAGTTCGATCTTGGTTCGCTCTCTTCCGGGTGGCACCTGTTGCTGATCGAAGTCCGCCTTCCGGCAGATCAGCGAATTGAAAACAACCTGGCGAAGGTCGAATTGGCCGTTGGCTATTCTGCCCTGGCGGTGGTGGTCAACGAGGTCATGTTCGATCCCCAAACGGGGCAGAGTGAGTGGGTCGAGCTGTACAACCGCAGCCCGGAAGCAGTCGACTTGCGGAACTGGCAACTTGGGGATGCCACGGGGACTGCTCCTCTTCCCCAGCGGTCGCTGCGGCTGCCGGCCGGCGGCTTTGCCGTTCTGGCCCCCGATTCGTCTGTGCTCGGAAGGTACGGAGGTTTCGAGGGTCTTCTCGTCACGTTCAGAAACTTTCCGGCATTGAACAACAACGCCGACAGGGTGGAGATCTGCGACATGCACGGTTTCCGCATCGACGCCATGGCGTACCGCGGTGCCTGGGGTGCGGGTCCGGGGATTTCACTGGAGCGCCTCCATCCCGATCTCGCCAGCGACGACAGCACCACCTGGTACCCGAGCGTCGCTCCGGCAGGGGCGACTCCTGGCAGGGTGAACAGCATCTTCATCCAGGTGAAACCTGCGACCACGACGCTGGAGGTTCATCCGAACCCCTTTTCGCCGGATGGCGACGGTGTCGAAGATTTCGTCGTCGTGAGTTTTCGCCTGCCGCAGCCGACGGCGAGTGTCAATCTGAAAATCTACGATATGCGCGGGCGACTCGTGCGCCAATTGCTCAACAATGCCGCGACGGGGGCCGAACGGCAGGTGGTATGGGACGGCCTCAACGGCCGCGGCGAACCACTGCCGACGGGCATTTACATCGTCTACCTCCAGGCCATTCGCCCGCAGAGCGGCTTCTTGCGGGCGGTCAAGAAAACGGTCGTTCTGGCTCGCTAGTGGAGCTGCTGCGCCTGGTGGCGGGGAACTTTTCGTTTGCTTTTTAGAGGGTGAAGGGTTAAATTTAATGTCTTGATTTCTGGCCGATTATGTCTATTCAGGAAAATATTCAGCGGGTTCGCGAGCGTATCGCTCGTGCCTGCCAGCGCGTCGGGCGAAGCCCCGACGAGGTTACCCTCGTCGCCGTCTCCAAGGGGTTCTCGCCAGAGGCCATCCGTCAGGCCGTCGATGCCGGCATTCAGAAAGTGGGCGAGAATCGCGTTCAGGAAGCGGAGCCGAAAATCAGAACCCTCGGCCGAATCTGCGAGTGGCACATGGTCGGGCATCTTCAGACCAACAAAGTGCGCCGCGCCCTCGAGCTTTTCGATGTCGTGCAGTCGCTCGACAGGATGCACCTGGCCGAGGAACTGCAGCGTCGCGCCCAACAACTGGATCGCCGGGTACCGGCTCTGGTGGAGGTCAATACCTCCGGGGAGGCGACCAAGCATGGCTTCCTGCCGGCCGAAACGGTCGCTGCGGTTCGGGCACTGGCACAGTACGACCGCCTGCAGATTCGCGGCCTGATGACCATCGGGGCACTCACGGAGGACAGCGAGCGGATTCGGCGATGTTTCCGGACGCTGCAGGAGTTGCGCCGGGTGATCGAGGACGAGGGCATCGACGGTGTAAGCATGGAGGTGCTGTCGATGGGCATGACCGACGACTTCGAGATCGCTGTGGAGGAGGGATCGACCATGGTTCGGATCGGTCGTGCTATTTTTGGGGAGCGATCTTCTGAGACCAATTGAGGGATTGCATGGGAGCGCTAATCTGGCTGATTGATACGGCTGTCGATCTTTATGTTTTGCTCATCATCGTCCGGGCAGTCCTCTCTTGGGTGAATCTGAGCCCGTATCATCCGGCGGTCCGCTTTGTCTATCGGACGACCGAGCCGGTGCTGGGGAGCATCCGGCGCTTCATCCCGCCCATCGCCGGGCTCGACCTGTCACCCCTGATCGCGATCATAGCTCTTATTTTCGTAAAGGACTTGATTCTGAGCGCCTTGTATAACCTGGTCAGCGGGCCGCGCTGGTAAGCGGTGCGGCTGTGACCGAGGAGGCCGACCTTGCGACTGACACCGTTGGACATCAAGAAGCAGGAGTTCAAACGCACCCTGCGCGGCTACGACCCCATCGAGGTCGATGCGTTTCTCGAGATGGTCGCCGACGAATATGAAGCCGCCCTTCGCGAGAAGAACCGGCTCTCCGAGGAAGTCGTGCAGTTGCGGACGCAGTTGAAGGACTACCAGGAAGTGGAAAAGACCCTGAAGCAGACGCTGATGACAGCGGAGCAGTCGATCGCCGAGTCACGTGAAAACTCACGGCGCGAGGCGGAGATGATCATTCGCGAGGCCGAGCTCAAGGCCGACAGAATTCTGGAGGCGGCTCGCAGGCAGCTTTCAGAGCTGAAGAACGATCTGCAAATCGTCAAGGCCCAGAAGGCCTCCTTTGCTCGCCGGCTGCGACATCTACTGGAATCTCAACTGGAGCTGATCGGCGTGCTCGGCATGGACGACGTTGGTTACGGTGAGGAAGAGGAGGAGTCCCCTCCACCGGCAAGAGCTTCACGGCTTCAGACGACGAACGACCCGCGGGCCGGCCGCGAAGAGGAGCCTGTGGCCGACCAGGGGCAGATCGACCCGGCATCCAAGGAGCAGATGCGGACGGAGGAGAGAGAGGGTGGCACATTCGAGCAAAAGCCTTCATCGACATCGGATCAATTCATCACTTGATAGGACCTCAAAATGCGAGGATTGCAGCGATGATCCAGCGACCGATCTCCTTCGTCCTGGTTACGGCACTGGTGCTGTCTCTGGGGTGCGCCAAACGGATCCCTGTCTATGACGAGGCGGGTGTTCCGATCACCGAGAAAGAAATCCGGCACGAAAAGAAGACTTCCAATCTGGTTCTCTATGCCATGGGGGGTGGCCTGCTGACGTTCGGGCTCAGTTTGTTTGTGGGTTCGATGGCCAGCCGTGCCTCGAACGACAGCAAGGCGGTGCTCTGGGGCACTACGTCGGCCGGCACAACCCTCGGCACGGCCATCTTCGCCACCATTGGTGCTCGCCGTGATCGCACGCTCGCGATCGAGCGGATCAAAGACCGGCGACAGCAACTGGCAGGCCAGGAGCTTGAAAAGGAGCGCCAGAAGCGTGCCCGCATCGAGGCCGAGAAAAGAGCCCTCGAGGCGGAACGCAAGAGACAGGAGGCGGAGCGCCGCCGGCTCCTGGAAGAGCTGAAGCGGCGCCAGAAACAAACGGAGAAGAACAAGAAACCGTAGGCGACGGCGATGAGCGAATTGCGGCAGAAGATCGAGGAAGCGGGCGCTTTTCTGAAGTCACAGACGGCCCTCCAACCTGAAATCGGCATCATCCTTGGGACGGGTCTTGGTGCGCTCGCCGAAGAGATCGACAAGGAGAGCGTGGTGTCGTACAAGGACATTCCTCACTTTCCGTTGTCCACCGTCGAAAGCCACGTCGGCAGGCTCATCTTCGGCCATCTGGGCGGAAAGCGGGTGATGGCCATGCAGGGTCGCTTTCACTACTACGAAGGCTACTCGATGCAGCAGATCACCTTCCCGGTGCGGGTGATGAAGCATCTCGGAGCCCACACCCTTTTGGTCTCCAACGCCGCAGGTGGCCTGAATCCGCTCTTTAGCGCCGGCGATCTGATGATCATCGTCGATCACATCAACCTCCTCGGCGACAATCCGCTCATCGGTCCCAACGACGACGCCCTGGGGCCACGTTTCCCCGACATGTCCGAGCCGTATACTCGCAGCCTCATCGAGCTGGCCGAGCAGGTGGCCCTCGACGAGAAGCTCCGTGTCCAAAAGGGGGTCTACGCCGCGATGACGGGGCCAAATCTCGAAACCCGCGCCGAATACCGTTTCCTGCGCCTGATCGGTGCGGACGTGGTCGGCATGTCGACGGTGCCCGAGGTCATTGTCGCCGTCCACAGCGGCATGAGGGTGCTCGGCCTGTCGGTCATCACCGATATGTGTCTGCCAGACGCCCTCAAGCCTGTGGTCATCGAGGAGATCCTGAAAACCGCCGGTGAGGCCGAGCCACGCCTGACGCGGTTGATGGCACGTGTGGTCGAGCGTATGGAGTGACCGGAACCGCGAGGAAGGATCGCAAGCTTCGAATGTACAAAGAGCTGCCCAAAGAGCTGGACATCCCGAAAATTGAGGCGGAGATCCTCGACTTCTGGGAGAAGAATCAGATATTCGCCAAGAGCATCGACAGCCGTGATGTTCAGCGGCCGTTCGTGTTTTATGAGGGTCCGCCGACGGCCAACGGCCGCCCGGGCATCCATCACGTTCTGGCGCGTACGGTCAAAGATACCGTCTGCCGCCTGAAGACAATGCAGGGATACCGGGTGGAGCGCAAAGCCGGTTGGGACACCCATGGCCTGCCCGTGGAGATCGAAGTCGAGAAGGAGCTGGGCCTCAGCAGCAAGCAGGAAATCATCGACTACGGCATCGACCGGTTCAACGCCCGCTGTCGCGAGAGCGTCTGGCGCTACAAGGAGGAGTGGGACGAGCTCACCCGCAGGATCGGCTTCTGGCTCGATCTTGAACATCCGTACATCACCTACGAAAGCGACTACATCGAATCGGTCTGGTGGATCCTGAGTGAGCTGTGGAAAAAGGACCTGATCTATCAGGGGTACAAGATCCTCCCCTATTGCCCGCGCTGCGGCACGCCGCTCAGCAGCCATGAGGTGGCTCTGGGGTACCGGGAAGTCAGTGACCCATCGGTGTTCGTGCGCATGGCTGTCAAGGGCCAACCCGACACCTACTTTTTGGTATGGACGACGACCCCCTGGACGCTCATTTCAAATGTTGCCCTGGCGCTGCATCCGGAAGTCGACTACGTGAAGGTGCGTCACCGCGATGGTTTTCTGATCCTCGCCGAGGCGCGGCTGATGGTGCTGGAGGGCGACTTCGAGATCGTCGAGCGCTACAAGGGGAAGGAGCTGGCAGGGCTGGAGTACGAACCGCTGTTCACCTATGTCGAGACCGATAAGAAGGCCTACTACACGATCACGGCGGAGTTCGTTACCACCGATGAGGGCACAGGCATCGTCCACATCGCTCCTGCTTTCGGGGAGGACGACTACCAGGTCGGAGTCGAATACGACCTGCCTGTCTTGCAGCCGGTGAACGAGGCCGGCCGTTTCACAGAGGAGGTCACCGACTTCGCCGGTCTGTTCGTCAAGGAGGCCGATCCCAGAATCATCGAACATCTCGACAAGCGCGGTCTTCTCTATCGCAGCGAACAATACCTTCACTCCTATCCTCATTGCTGGCGCTGCGATTCGCCGTTGCTCTATTACGCCCGCCGCTCGTGGTACATCCGGACCACGGCGTACAAGGACAGAATGATTCATCACAACCGGCACATCAAGTGGGTGCCACCGGAAGTGGGCGAGGGCCGATTCGGCGAGTGGTTGGAGAACAATGTCGACTGGTCTCTGTCGCGCGATCGCTTCTGGGGCACGCCTCTGCCGATCTGGGTGTGCGAGCAATGCGGCGAGGCAGAATGCGTTGGCAGCATAGCTGATCTGCGGCAGCGCTCCGGTGTCGCTGAGATCGCCGATCTCCACAAACCCTATATCGATGAGATCACGTTCGCTTGCTCCGAGTGCGGTGCCACCATGCACCGCGTGCCCGAGGTGATCGACGTCTGGTTCGATTCCGGCAGCATGCCGGTGGCCCAGTGGCACTATCCCTTCGAGAACAAGGAGAAGTTTGAAAAGAATTTTCCTGCCGACTTCATCTCCGAGGGGGTCGATCAGACTCGCGGCTGGTTCTATTCTCTGCTGGCGATCGCTGTGATGCAGTTCGATCAGCCCGCCTACAAGAGCTGCCTGTCGCTCGAGCTGATTCTCGACAAGCAGGGGCAGAAGATGTCCAAATCGCGCGGCAACACCGTCGATCCTTTTGCGATCCTCGACAGGCACGGTGCCGACCCGCTGCGCTGGTACCTGCTGACGGTCAGCCCGCCGTGGACGCCCACCCGGTTCGATCCGGAGGGCGTCGTCGAAACATTGCGGAAGTTCTATGGTACCCTTCTGAATACTTACACTTTCTTTGCACTCTATGCCAACGTCGACGGGTTCGAATACCACGAGGACGAACCCATCGCTGTGGAAGAAAGAGCTGAGATCGACCGCTGGCTGCTTTCTTTGCGGAACGGACTGGTGCAGAAAGTAAATCTCTTCCTGTCACGCTACGATCTGACGCGGGCGGCGCGCTCCATCACCAATTTTGTCATCGACGACCTTTCCAACTGGTACGTTCGTCGCTGCCGCCGGCGCTTCTGGAAGTCCGAGCTTGGCGAGGACAAGCGGGCCGCCTACCAGACGCTCTATGAGGTTCTGGAGACCGTAAGTCGACTGATGGCGCCGATGTCGCCCTTCATCGCCGAGCAGATCTATGGCAGTTTGGTTGGCGGACGCCAGGGTCTTCCCGAAAGTGTTCACCTGACCTCCTTCCCGGAACCTGCGGAGTCTACCTACCGGTTTCGTGACGAACGACTGGAGGAGGAGATGGACGTCGTACGCCGGGTTGTGTCCCTCGGGCGTCTGCTGCGCACCTCCAGCCGCATCAAGGTTCGCCAGCCTCTCACTCGTCTCATTGTTGTGGCAAAGGGTGAGCGCCTGCGCCGGCCGGTGAGTCGCATGGCGAACCTGATCGAAGAGGAGCTGAACGTCAAAAAGATCGAATTCGTCGATGATGCGGCCGCTCTGAGCCGCAGGCGGGCGGAGCCCAATTTCAAGCGCCTGGGCCCGCGGCTGGGGAAGCTCTCGAAAGCTGCCGCCGACCGCATCCGTGGGTTGAGCGAGGAAGAGATTTCACAACTGCAAAACGCCGGCGCGTTGACGGTGACGATTGACGGCCAACCAGTGAAGATCGGCGCCGAGGATGTGCAGATCATTGCCGAGAGCATCGACTATCTGATCGTCGAGCGCGAGGGCGACCTGGTCGTGGCGCTCGACACCCGCATCACCGAGCCGCTGCGCCTGGAAGGACTGGCGCGGGAGTTTGTCAACCGTGTCCAGAAGATGAGGAAGCAGGCCGGCTACGATGTCGTGGATCGGATCAAGATCCACTACCATGTTTCCGAAACCCTAGGCAAGGCGATCCGGGAGATGGCGGATTACATTAAAGCGGAGGCTCTGGCGGAGCGGATTTCAGAGAACTCCGGAGGCGGCGAGTTCAGCCAGGAGTGGGAGATCGACGGTGAGAAGGCCTTCATCGGCATCGAAAAAATCCCGCCAAAGGCTGACGCCTGAGACGGAGCACGTATCAAGAGGCCACTGTACTCTGCGACGGAGGGCATCATGACCAAGAAAGACCTCGACTACTTTAGGCATCTGTTGATGCAGAAGCGCCAGGAGGCGCTGGACGAACTCGGGCACTTCAAAGAGTCCGGCATGAGCTCCACATCCAAGGAGGCTGCCGGAGAACACTCTGCCTACACGTTCCACATGGCCGACCAGGGCACCGACACCATGGAGCGCGAGAAGGCGGCGTTCTTCGCAACTCACGAAGGCCGCTATCTCTATCATCTGGACCAGGCACTGGAGCGGATCGAGTCGGGAACCTACGGGATTTGCCAGGAATGCGGCAACGAGATCAGCCGTGCCCGCCTCGAGGCGGTTCCCCATGCGCGCCTGTGCATCGAGTGCAAGTCCAAGGAAGAGCAGAACACGACGTAAGAGACGGGCAGGAAGGCAGTGCGAGTGCTGAGCTATACCGCCTTCGTTATCCTCCTCGATCAGATGGCGAAGGTCCTGGTTGTCAAAATCTTTGCCCTGGGTGAGTCGATCCGCATCCTCGACGATGTCGTGCGCTTCACCTACATTGAGAATCCCGGCATGGCGTTTGGCATCCGAGTGGGAAGCAGAGGTTTTTTTACGGTCTTCTCGGCTCTGGCGAGCTTGGCGATTCTGGTGTATCTGGTGCGGATGAGGCACGACAGTTTCTATTCGCGCCTGGCGCTGGCGCTGATTCTCGGAGGAGCCATCGGCAACTTGCTGGATCGGATGATGCGCGGTCAGGTGGTCGATTTCATCGATGTCGGTTTCGGTACCACCCGCTGGCCTGTCTTCAACGTCGCGGACATGGCCGTCACCATCGGGATGATTCTCTTGATCGCCCAGGTCCTCTTTGAGCGCGAACCAAAAGAAGGGGGCGCCCGGGCGGTGGAAGGGGAGTAAGCGCTGCCGCTGCCAGCCGCCTTCTGTCGGAGATGCCAGATCGTTGAGCCACGATTTCGCTCGTTCCAAACACCCGCCGGGCTCAAATGGAGGCTAAGCGAATCATACGGGTCGTTGTTCCGGAGGCTCGCGCCCACGTCCGCGTCGACAAGTTCCTTGCCGAAGAGATTCCCACCCTGTCACGGTCCCGCATTCAAAAGCTCATCGAAGAACATTGCGTGATCATCGATGGCGAGCCTGCCAAAGCCAGCAGGCCGGTGCAAGCGGGCGAGCACATCGAAGTACGCATCCCGAAGCCGCAGAAACTGGAGATCCTTCCGGAACCGATCCCACTGGACATTGTCTACGAAGACGAGTATCTTATCGTGGTCAACAAACCGGCGGGAATGGTGGTCCACCCTGCGTTTGCCAATTACAGTGGCACTCTGGTCAATGCTCTGCTGCACCACTGCCGCTGGCTTTCAGGCATCGGTGGAGTTGAGCGCCCCGGCATCGTCCACCGGCTGGACAAAGATACGTCCGGCCTGCTTGTCGTTGCCAAAGATGATGTGACGCATCGGGCTCTGTCGCAGCAGTTTGCCGAAAAGACCAGCGAGCGCGAATACTGGGCCGTTGTCTGGGGACATTTTCGCCGGAAGTCGGGACGTATCGATGCGGAGATCGGCCGCAGTCCCAAGGACAGGACGCGAATGACCATCCAAAGCGGCGGCAAGGTCGCGATCACCCACTACGAAGTGCTGGAGGAGTTCCATCTCTGTACGCTGGTGGCCTGTCGCCTCGAAACCGGCCGCACCCACCAGATTCGCGTCCATCTTTCCCACATTGGCCATCCTGTTTTCGGAGATGCCACCTATGGCGGCCGGGGCCGGCGGGTGACGGGTCTCAGCAGGCATGACCGCGAGCTGGCGGTCGAGTGGCTTCGCAAGATGCCGCGGCAGGCTCTGCATGCCAAAACCCTGGGATTTGTGCATCCGGTGAAGGGAGAGAAGATGCGGTTTGAAAGCGAGCTCCCCGAAGACATGCGCCAACTGCTGGCGGAACTTCGACGGGCGACATCCGTAATCAAGGAGCGCAGCGACGAACCGCGGGAGGTGAAATCATGAGTCGGCAATTTCAATGGACGGCCGGCCTGGCCTTGTGCCTCGTTTGGGTTGGAGCAGCCCTTGGCTGGGCGGCGCCTCGAGTGGGTCGTCCCGCAGAGGATCTCCGCGTGGCGCTCGATCGAGATCAGGACTTGGTGCAGGCCGCAGAGCAAAAATACCTGCAACCCGGGCATGAACACAAGGTAGTGCGGTACGAGGGGTACACTGCCATCGCCGCCGACACCTACATTGATGGCGACGTCGTCGTTTTGCGCGGCGACATCGAGATCGAGGGTGAGATCGGCGGCACCGTCATTGCCATTCTCGGCGATGTCATCGTAGGGCGCTGGGGTGTGATCCACGGGGACGTGGTGAGTGTCGGCGGCGAGGTGCATGTGCACCGGCGGGCGGTCGTGGATGGCGACGTGGTCGAGGCGACCGTGGAAGCTTTGCGGAGTGGCAACGGCGAAGAATCGCGCCGGGTACGCCGGCAGAGGTGGGGTCGAGGCGCTGGCCGCCGAGTGTGGAGTCGCGAGTTCTGGGACGAGGACCAGCAGGTGGTCCTGCTGCGCTACAACCGCGTCGAGGGCCTTTTTGCCGGCCTGCGACTGCCGCGCAACTTCAACCCGCGCCAGCAGGTGGTGGACTTCGGTCTGTATGGCGAAGCCGGCTACGGCTTCCGCAGCAAGGCCTGGCGCTACCGCCTGGGCGGCGAATTCTCGGCGTTCTCGGGTCCTCCTCGCGGCGTCCCCTTCCTGATGACGCTCGGCGCCGAGGTCCACGATCTCACCGACACGCAGGACCGCTGGATCATCCCCGAGATGGAGAATTCGCTGTCGGCGTTCCTGTTCAAAAGAGACTACATGGACTTCTACCGTCGCAGTGGCTGGAGTATCTATGTGACCCAAAGAGTCGCCGGAGTGCTGTCGCTCACTGGCCGATTTGCTTCCGACGACTTCTACTCACTTCCCAATCGTACCAACTGGGCGCTGTTCGGTGGCCCGGATTTCCGACCGAATCCTGCCATCGACGAAGGCCGCATCATCAGCTTGCGCGGCGAGCTTCGCCTCGACACCAGGAACTCGCGCCAGCATCCGCACCAGGGTTGGCTCATCCAGGGTCTGGCCGAGCGCGCCGGTGGAGTGTTCGGAGGAGAATACGACTTCCAGCGCTACCTGGTGGATCTCCGGCGCTACCAGCCTTTGACTCTCGGCGACCGGCTGGACGTTCGCCTGCGGGTGGGGACCGCAAGAGGACCGCTGCCGCGACAGTACATGTACGACCTCGGTGGCCTGTCGACCTTGCGTGGCTACGGCTTCAAGGAATTCACCGGAGATCGTTTTCTGCTGGGCAACGTGGAGTATTGGGTCAATGCAGACCAGCGGCTCGGTGGTGCCTGGCTGTTCGGCGATCTGAATCTGGTTTTTCTCTTTGATGCGGGCCTGGCGTGGTTCGCCGACGATCCCTCCAGCCCCCTGGCTGATTTCTCCAATCTCGGGAACCGCAACATCCGCACGAGTGCAGGACTGGCGATTGCCAGCGACAGCGGCAATTTTCGCATTGAACTTGTCAAGCGTCTCGACCGAGGTGGCGAGAGGGTCAGCGTCCGGTTTCGAGCCAGTCGGCCCTTCTGACGGTCGGGCCAGACTGAGGCTTGCGGAGGGAACATAGGAGGGCACAAATGAGACGAGGCTTTGCGCTGGCGTCGGCAAGCATCGTGCTGGCAGTGCTGCTCGCTGGATGTGGCCCTGTCGGCGGTCGCGAGGAGTATCGCGAGTCGTTCCGCCAAAGCTATTCCTTGCAACGCGGGGGGCAGGTTTCGCTGAAGAACGTCAACGGTCGCGTCTCCGTCAGTACGTGGGACAAGGATGAGGTGCTGGTAGAGGCGGAGAAGATGGTTCGCGCATCGAGCGTGCGTGCGGCCCGCAGGGCGGCGAAGCGATTGCGCATCGAGGTGGATGATCGTCCTTCGGCCGTCATCATTTCAACCCGCTATCCTCAGGTGGGCAGTCTTTTGTCACGTTTTCTAGGTGGCGGCATGAGCTTGCAGGTCCGCTACCGCCTGACAGTTCCGCGTCAGGTCGACCTGAGCGTTGGGCTGACGAACGGCAGGATTGAGATCGAGGGCGTGCGTGGCCGCGTCGAAGCTGAAACAGTCAATGGCAGTGCCAGGCTGAATGATTGCTCCGGATCGGTGCGCGGGGAGACGGTGAACGGCGCGGTCCGAGCCAGGGTCGTCGCGCTCGATCCGTCGGACTACATCGAAATGCACACCATCAACGGCAGTGTTCACCTCTACCTGCCAGAGGATGTCGGTGCCGAGATCAAAGCCCGGACCGTAAACGGCCGCGTGCGTCTTTCAATCCCGAACGCGGAGGTGCGTAAGAGCAGCCGCAAGCGCCTGGAGGCGCAGCTCGGCGGCGGCGGCGCCCGCATCGACTTGAGCGTCGTAAACGGTAGCATCGAGATCCGGCCGCTGCGTTGACAGAAGGAGCACAAGGGGGAGGGATCAAAACTGGGACCGCCGGGGCTGGAGGACGAGGCCCCGGCGGCTCAGGTAGGGAGGGGTGGATGGAACCCGACGACATGTAGACGAGGCTGTCCAAGACATCTACCTTCCAAATGAACTGCATTCTCTACTCTCTGGACCGCCTCGTCTTGCCAGGCAACGGGTGATGGCCGGCCATCGAACCCCTGATGTCGGCCTCGACACTTCCACCGCGCCCATTCCCAATAGCATCTGCACACCTTACCATCAAGTACCATGCCACCCCGCTGATCATCCCCCAGGCCCCGGTGGGCATCTACGTAAGCGACTGTTTTCAAAAGGACGTTTGTACGTCGATCTGGGTCAGCATGCATGCGTGTCGGATGGCGTGTGTGTCTCGGGCTGAGACAGGCGCGCGTCACCCTGGCGGGCGCTGATCTTTTTCTTGACTTTATTCTGATTATATCTTAAACTCAGCCTGAAAGCCAGGCGGCCACCTATGCATCCGACATCGATCCAGCATTGCAAGAACCACCCTCGGCGCATCGCCAGGCGTAAGTGTTTTCGTTGTGGCGAGGCGCTCTGCCCCGAGTGCCAGATACGCGCACACCACCACTTTTTCTGCGGCCAGACGTGCCGTTTTCTTTTCCTGGCAGAGCGCTCGGTAGATCGCGCCGGCGCTCCCTTCCGGGTTTTTTTTGCGAAAGTCCGACGGGCTGGCCCCGGCCTGGCCCGTACACTTCTACCGTATTCGCTGCTGGCCGCTGGGGTTGTGCTGGCTCTGGCCTGGTCGAGGCAGCTTCGAAATGATGTTGAGCAGCTGCGCCGCGATCTCCAGGACGTCCGCACTGCCAGGGCCCACGATGGCGCTTCCGCCGGCACTGCCGGCAAGCTGACGATCACCCAGCCCAGCCAGGGCGCCATGGTGACCCTCAACCGGGTCACCATCGAGGGGGAGGCGGAGCCCAACAGAATCATCAGTCTTTCGTCAGGCGACCGATTGCTCGCCGTCACCCTGGCCCGCAAAGGGCGCTTCCAGTTCAAAGACATCCCTGCCCGCCGGGGACGGAATCGCCTCGAGGTGCGCGCCATCTCGTCCGACGGCAAGGCGACGATGCTGCAGATCCTGGAATTCGTCTACAACAACCCGACCGTTGCCTACCTGGCACGAAACTTCACGCGCGGCGATCCGGGGCGCCCGCTGGTGGCGTTGACCTTCGACGGTGGCTCCGTGGCGAACGTCACTCCCGAGATTCTGGATATTCTGGCAGAGAAAGGCGTCCGGTGCACGGTCTTCCTCACAGGCGAGTATATGACCCGCTTCCCCGATTATGTCAAGCGCATCGTCGCCGACGGCCACGAGGTCGGCAACCACACCTGGTCGCATCCACATCTCACCACCTACGAGGAGAGCCGCACACAGCAGACGCGGCCGGAGGTCGATCGCGCTTTCGTGCAGGGCGAACTGCGGCGCACAGCCGACTATTTCCGCCAACTGACCGGCGCCGAGATGCAGCCGTTCTGGCGCGCGCCCTACGGCGAGCACAATCTGGAGATCCGCGAGTGGGCGGCCGAACTCGGGTACCGTCACATCGGGTGGACCCACGGCCGCGACTGGCAGCAAAGCATGGACACGCTCGACTGGGTGGCCGATCCGACCTCGCCCGCCTATCACTCGGCCGATGAGATCTACGATAAGATTCTCGCTGCGGCGCAACGGGAGCCGAACGGACTCAACGGTGCCGTCATCCTCATGCACCTGGGCTCGCTGCGCAACGGAGATTTTCCGCATCGAAAGCTCCCCGGTCTTATCGATCAGCTACGTGAGCTGGGTTACGAATTCGTTCCGGTCTCCGAGCTGGTCGATCGCTGAGGTTCGTTGCTGACGCGGCGGCGTTACAGCTGAATCCACCGCTTGTTGGCCTGCGCTGGAGTGGCGCAGAGAATGCCGGTTGATTTTCGCCAAGGTATTGCTTATCTTTTTGATGATGAATCGCCCCGTGGTTGGATCCTCTGGCGGCAAGAAAGGTGGTTGGACATGAGCGAAGAAAAGCGTATACCCAGGAGCAAGGACATTTCCCCGATTTTGCGAGGCTGGGAATTTCGTCCGAATGAAATCGTGGTGAGGAAGATACGCGGCCTCGATGGCCGGCCGAAGATCCAGATGCGCATCGACCTTGGACTGATTCAGATGGAGGCCGACGGGCGTCCGGATGGCAAGCGGCCCAACGGCAGGGAGTCGTACCTGCACTACTACCTCGCCAAACTGGCCGCCTACAAGCGGAGGACCGGCAGCGACGACGGTTTCGTGCTCGACGAGGAAGACTGCATGAAACTGAGGGCGGAAGCGATTCAGTACTACCACCGCTATGTCAGTCTGTTTCATCTCGGCGACTACGAAGGTGTGGCGCGCGATACCGAGCGCAACCTTCGCGTCCTCGACCTGGTGCGCAGGTACGCCGAAGACGAGGAACTGGTGTGGATGTTCGACCAGTACCGCCCTTACATTTTGATGATGAACGCCCGGGCCCGCGGCGAGCTCTGCCTGAAACGCAAGGACTTCGACGGTGCGCTGCGCATCGTCGAGGAGACCATGCGCAAGATTGCCCGCTTCTACAAAGAGTATGATGTGGATGAGGCCGGCGACCGCAGCCCGGAGATCAACTTCCTGGAAGATTGGGCGGAGGACATCCGCGATCAACGGCCGATGAGTGTGCGCGAGAAGCTGCAGGAACAACTCCGGCAGGCGGTCGCAGAAGAGAAATACGAGCATGCCGCTATCCTGCGCGATGAACTTCGCCGCCTCGACAAACAGACTCCTGCCGGCGCCAATAAACACCTGGAAGGGTGAGAACGGCGCCTGAATCTCCATTGGTAAGATCCGGTACGCCCAGTACCCGTAGCCACGGATCGACATTGTCCCACATACGACTCGAAAGAGCGTCCATGTCAGTCCGTGGTTCATTCTTTGTAGGAATGAATTGCCCGGTTTTTCGACAGCGGGAAGAGCCAGGCAGGCCGGTTTCACGAAGGACAGCGAGGAGAAGCGTTGCGTGATCTAGCTGATCTAGCCATCGACTGCGCCCGCTCGGCGGGTGCTTCCTATGCCGATGTGCGCATCACAGAAGTGCGCAACCAGCGCATATCCACCAAGAACGGCAAGGTGGGCTCGGTTGAAGACGCGGAGAGTTATGGTTTCGGCGTGCGCGTCATCGCCGACGGCGCCTGGGGATTTGCCAGCAGTGATATCCTTGACAGGGAGAACGTGCAGCGTGTGGCCCGGGAGGCGGTGAGCATCGCCAGGGCGAGCGCGAGCCTCAAGGAACGCGACGTGGCACTGGCTCCCGAGGAGAAGCACGTCGATACCTGGGCCACGCCGATCGAGGAGGACCCTTTTGCCGTTTCGCTGGAGACCAAGCTCGGGCTGTTGTTCGAGATCGACCGCATCTGTCGCAAGGTCAAAGGAGTGGCCGTGGTCGAGGGGCACATGGGCTTTGTGCGCAAGAAACAGCTCTTCGTCAACACCGAGGGTTCGGTCATCAATCAGACCATCGTCATGAGCGGGGTTGGCTACGCTGCCACCGCCATCGAATCCGGAGAGATCCAGAAACGTTCCTACCCGAACTCGCACGGTGGGCAGTGGGAGACGCGCGGCTACGAAATCACCCGTAGCTGGCCGCTCGTCGAAAATGCCGAACGGGTTGCCGAGGAGGCGGTGGCTCTTCTGAAAGCTGACCAGTGCCCGAGTGGCGAGAAAGACCTGATCCTGGATGGATCCCAGCTCGGGCTACAGATCCATGAGTCGTGCGGCCACCCGGCGGAACTGGATCGCGTGTTGGGTATGGAAGCCAACTACGCCGGCATGAGTTTCCTGACCACCGACAAGCTTGGCAAGCTGCGGTATGGCTCGGAAGTGGTCAACCTGGTTTCCGACGCCACCCTTGAACATGGTCACGGCTGCGGCACGTTCGGCTACGATGACGAGGGCGTGCCCGCGCAGCGCTTCGACCTTGTGCGCAACGGTCTGTTCGTCGGGTATCTGACTTCGCGCGAGACGGCGGCTCTTGTCGGCCTGGAGCGCAGCAATGGCACCATGCGCGCCTCCGGATGGAACCGCATCCCCCTCATCCGCATGACCAACACCAGCCTGGAGCCGGGAGATTGGGAACTCGACGACCTCATCGCCGATACCCGCGACGGCATCTACATGGAGACGAATCGCAGTTGGAGCATCGACGACAGGCGCTACAATTTCCAGTTCGGCACCGAAATCGCCTGGGAGATCAGGAACGGCAAGAAGGTTCGCATGCTCCGCAACCCCACGTATAGCGGCATCACCACGGAGTTCTGGAATGCCTGTGACGCCATCTGCAGCCGCAAGCACTGGGTTCTCTGGGGTGTGCCAAATTGCGGCAAAGGGCAGCCCAGCCAGGTGATGGCCACGGGTCATGGTGCTTCGCCGGCCCGTTTCCGCGGAATCAAGATCGGAATGGGATAGATAGGATGAGGGATGGAAAAGGGGCCAGGGGGACAGTGTGGGTTGTGGTTCGCTGCCTCTTATCGCAGAGCCAGCGACTCATGACCATCGAGCATCAACCATCTTCCATCCAACCATAACGCATCAAACTTATTCTCAGGGCCATGCTTTCTGAAGCCGAGTGCAAAGACATCATCAGCCGCCTGATCCGTTTCAGCAGTGCCGACGAGACCGAGTGTCTGCTGGCCGGCGGCCAGGACGCCTTGACGCGTTTCGCCAACAATGTCATCCATCAGAACGTGGCGGAGCAGGGCAACACACTCTCAGTGCGCGCCATTGTAGATGGACGCCAGGCACGGGCCACCACCAGCCGCTTCGACGACGACTCGCTGCGGCAGGTGGCCGACAGGGCGGTCGAGATCGCCCGCTTGATGGAGCCCGATGAAGAGCTGCTGCCGCTGACCGAGCCCGTGGCCACGCCACGCCTGGAGCATTTCGACGCGGACACGGCGGCTGTCGCTCCGCAGCAGCGGGCCGAAGGCGTGCGCCGAATCGTGCAGGCGGCGCGAGATGCAAACCTGGTCAGTGCTGGCATCTTCGAGACAGGAGAGAGCTACCTGGCTGTCGGCAATTCACGCGGCCATTTTTGCTACTATCGTCGCACCGGGGCGACCATCAGTACCACGATGACCGGGCCTACGAGTTCAGGCTATGTTCTCGACACGGCGCCTCGGCTGCGCGAATTGGATCCAGTCGTGGCCGCGCGGGCCGCTGCCCGGAAAGCAATCGACAGCGCGGAACCGATCGAGCTGGAGCCGGGCGATTACACCGTGATCCTTGAGCCGCAGGCGGTTGCCAACCTGGTGCCGTTCCTGCTGTTCGACTACGTCGTCGGTGCCAGCAGCTTCAGCTATACGGGGGTTTCTGAGAAGAAGAGCTATTTCACCGACCGCATCGGCACGCAGGTTTTCGGCAGCAACATCACTCTGGTCGACGACGTCTTTCACCCTCTACAGGTGGGACCTGCCTTCGACTACGAAGGAGTGCCCAAGAAGCGTGTCGTGCTGGTCGAGAACGGTATCGCCAAGAACCTTATCTACTCCCGCCTGGAAGCGAAAAAGGCCGGCGTGGAGCCGACCGGTCACGGCTTGCCACTTCCGAATACCTACGGTTCCTATCCCGAAAACATCGTCCTCCTCGGAGGGAACTCGACTCTGGAGGAGATGATCGCCTCCACCGAGCGTGGCATTCTGGTCTCCCGTTTTTGGTACATTCGGTTTGTCGATTCCGCCCGTGTCATCGTCACCGGGATGACCCGGGACGGTACCTTCCTCATCGAGGACGGCCGCATCACCAGGGGGATCAAGAACATGCGCTTCAATGAAAGCCTGGTGACGATGTTGAACAACGTCTCAATGCTGTCACCCGCGGTACGCACCAGCGACGATGAGTCGGAGACGGTTTACGTTGTGCCGGCGATGAAAGTGGACCGCTTCCATTTTTCCAGCGCAACGAAGTTTTGATCTGCAGGTCACCAGGGCCCGCATTTGCTTTCGTTTCGTGTACAAGAAAGAGCACGCCGCCACCCGCCACAGACGACCACGGAACTCGCTTGCCTTCGTTTCCGTGAAGATGGCCGTGCGTAGCTGTGGCAGGCCCTTTTGTGGTCTCTGTTTGGTGTCGTCCGAGTAAGGATCTTTTCCTGGGGGCATTCTCTTCGGGGTGAGCCATGCGCTTCTGCGACTGGGTTCCGCTTGAGAAGTCGGGTGCAGCAGTGCCCGACAGGCCGGGGATCTTTCAGATCCGCATCGAACACGGTTTGATCCGCTACCCGCAGGGCAAGAGTGCCATGTTCTATTACGGGTACGGGCCCAGCCTGCGCCAGGGTGTCGACGCTTTCCGGAGGAGAATTCTGCCGACACTGCGGCGAAGCGAGGAGGAGTTGCTGGTGCGCTGGATGGAGACCGAAGAAGTGGAGGCCCACTTCCGCTCCTACCTGGCTCGATTCGCAACCAAATTCGGATCTCTCCCTGAGGGGAACGAAGTACAGTTGCGTGGTAAGTCGTAGAAGCGAGATCGGTGGTGAAACTCCAACCGACTGCTGAGGGTGGCTATCCATGTGCAGCCGACTTGCTGGATAACTTCAAGGAGATCATCGGCTTTCTCATTGAGCTCGAGTTTCTGCATCCGGCCGATGGGAAGATTTTACGGTTTTGGTCTCGTTGTAATAAGTGAAACCAAAGACTTGCACGATGCCACGAACGAGTTTGGATGGCGAAAAAGCTACCGCGGATGGACAAGGGAAACAGCAAGCCTGGCAGTGTGCGTACCGCACTCTTGCTGTGCGGCGGCGGCCTGGCAGGCGCCATGTACGAAATCGGCTGCCTGCGTGCTCTCGATGAATCGTCGGGAGGTTCCTTCACCACCGAGCGGGTGGACTTCTACCTCGGGGTCAGCGCCGGGTCGGTGATTTCGGCCCTTCTTGCCAATAACATTTCCCCACGCGATCTTTACGACGCCGTCTGCGACTCCAATCATCCGGTGCATTTTCGCCGTGATGACATCTACGGCTTCGATTGGGGTGAATTCGGCCGCTGTGTCGGCGGGGTGATGGCGCGTACACCCCGGCTTTTGCGTTACTTTTGGAAGAACCGATCCTGCTTCTCGTTCTCCGACGCCCTCGACTCTCTCCAGGAGTTGCTCCCCTCCGGCCTGTTCTCCTTGCGGAATCTGGAGGCCTTCATGCGCAGGCTGCTGACCCAACCCGGGCGGACCAACGACTTCCGCCGGCTGCGAAAAAAACTGTTCATTCCTTCTTTCGAGCTCGACACGGGAGAACGCTGGGTGTTCGGCACCGAGGGTCTGGATGACGTACCGATCTCGGCGGCGGTGGCAGCTTCTTCCGCCCTGCCGATGTTTTTCCAGCCCTTTCCGGTGCGTGGCCACGATTTCGTAGACGGTTCCAGCGGCCATGTGGCCCACGAGGATGTCGTGGTGGAAAGAGGGGCCAACCGTCTGGTGATCATCAACCCGACCGTGCCGGTTCGCAATGATCGCCAGACGCTGTGCATCCCCACCTTCGACGGCCACTGCGCCACCCTGCGGCGCAAGGGGCTGACCTTCGTGAGCGATCAGAGCCGCCGCATCGGTACTTGCACGCGCCTGGAGCTGGCTCTGGAACGACTGCGTGCCAGCAGACCGGAGATTGAGATTGTGTTGATCCAGCCGGTTCCACACGAGGCAACGATGTTTTTGGCCAACGTCATGAGCTACGAGGCCCGGCAGACACTGCTGCGGTACGGCTATCAAACCACCGGGGAGTTGCTGTCCCGGCGTGCCGCCAACCTGCCACGGTTGTAGGCCGAGCCCGCAACCAGGACGAGCCGGATGCAAAGGGCCTAGCGAGAGAGGAAGCCTCTCTTCACCGAGGCATCGCAGTTGCCGCGCCACCCGCAGCCGCTGCGTCCCACTTTTGTCTTTAAATCCTGCCGATATCTTCGTATATTTCAAGTGTCTTCGTTCGATTGAAATCAGGTCCCATCTTAGGATTGTGTCGATATGGCTGACGACCAACTGCACCCGTTCCTGAAGCTCCTGCGCGAAAAGATCGTCGTGCTGGACGGTGCCATGGGGACGAACATCCAGCGCCGGAACCTCTCGGCGGACGACTTCGGCGGCCTCGAAGGATGCAACGAATATCTGGTCGTCACCCGGCCGGACATCATCGAGGAGATCCATGCCTCGTTCCTGTCGGTCGGCTGTGATGCTGTGGAAACCGATTCGTTCGGCGCCAGTCGCATCGTTCTGGCTGAATACGGGCTGGCAGAGCAGGCCTACGAGCTGAATCGGCGAGCGGCGGAGCTGGCCCGGCGTGTCGCCGCGGATTTTTCCACTCCCGCGCAGCCTCGTTTCGTGGTCGGCTCCATCGGACCCACGACCAAGCTGCCGACATTGGGCCACATTTCCTTCAGCGACATGAAGGCAGCCTACGTGGAGCAGGTTGCTGGTCTGATCGATGGCGGCGCCGACGTGCTGCTGGCCGAAACCTGCCAGGATATCTTGCAAGCCAAGGCCGCCATCGTGGCCATCCTCGAAGTTTTCCAGCAAAAGCGGATTCGCCTGCCGGTGATGGTGCAGGTGACCATCGAGAGTACGGGCACGATGCTGCTCGGGACCGAAATCGGCGCTGCTCTCACCGCCGTGGAGCCGTACGCTATCGATGTCTTCGGCATGAACTGCGCCACCGGCCCGGCGGAGATGTCGGATCACCTGCGTTTTTTGTCGGCCAACAGCCCGTTTCCGATCTCGGCGATCCCGAATGCAGGTATCCCGGAGAATGTCGGTGGTCAGGCATGCTACCACTTGACTCCCGAGGAACTGGCCCACCATCAGCGTCATTTTGCCCTGGACCTGGGGGTGAACATCGTCGGCGGCTGCTGCGGCACGACGGCCGACCACCTGAAGGCAGTGGTTGCGGCGGTGGCGGACATCTCACCGGAGCCACGCCGCGTGCGCTTCGAGCCGTCGGTGTCGAGTCTCTACTCGCAAATGCCGCTGCATCAGGAGCCGTCGCCGCTTATCGTTGGCGAGCGGACCAATGCCAACGGCAGCAAGCAGTTTCGGGAACTGCTGCTGAAGGAAGACTACGACGGCATGGTCAACATTGCCCGCGAGCAGTCACGGGGTGGAGCTCACGCCCTGGATGTGTGCGTCGCCTATGTCGGCCGCGATGAGGTACGCGACATGAAGGAGGTGATTCGGCGATTCAACACGCAGGTGCAAATCCCGCTGATGATCGACTCCACCGAGCCTGCCGCCATCGAAGCGGCGCTGGAGTTGATCGGTGGCCGCGCTATCGTCAACTCGATCAACCTTGAGGACGGCGAGGAGCGCATGGCCTGGGTGCTGCCGTTGTGCAAGAAGTATGGCGCGGCGGTGATCGCTCTGACCATCGACGAAGAGGGGATGGCCAAGACAGCCTCGCGGAAATTCGAGATCGCCCGGCGTATCTACGACCTGGCCACCGGCAAGTATGGCATGCGGCCCCAGGATCTGATTTTCGATGCACTTACGTTCACGCTCGGTAGCGGTGACGAGGAGTTCCGGCGCGCCGGCATCGAGACCCTCGAAGCCATCCGAAGGATCAAGGAGGGGCTGCCTGGCGTCTGGACTCTGCTGGGCGTGAGCAATATCAGTTTCGGATTGGCACCCGAGATCAGGCATGTCCTGAACAGCGTTTTTCTGCACACTGCCATTGAATACGGTCTCGACGCCGCGATCGTCAACGCTGCCCGCATCATGCCTCTCTACAAAATCAGCGAGGAAGAGCGGGAACTCTGCCGCCGGCTCATCTTTGACGAGCGCCGCCAGGGGTATGACCCTCTCGTCGCCCTGATGTCCTATTTCGAACCAAAGGCAGGTGCAGGCACGACAGTCCGCCAGCAAAGTCAGCCTCCGGCCAGGGTAGAGGAGGCGCTCAAGCAGCGAATCATCGACGGCGACAAGGCGGGGCTGGAAAACGATCTCGACCGCGCCTTAAAGAAGTACTCCCCTTTGCAGATCATCAACGAGTTCCTTCTGGATGGGATGAAGGTGGTCGGCGAGCTGTTCGGTTCGGGAGAAATGCAGTTGCCGTTCGTACTGCAGTCGGCGGAGACCATGAAGGCGGCCGTGGCCTATCTGGAACGATTCATGGAAAAGGCCGACGCCGTGAACAAGGGCACCATGGTGATTGCCACCGTCAAGGGCGACGTGCACGACATCGGCAAGAATCTGGTGGACATTATCCTGAGCAACAATGGATATCGTGTGATCAATCTGGGGATCAAGGTGCCGATCGATACCATCCTGCAGGCCGCCAGGGAACACAACGCCGACGCCATCGGCATGAGCGGCTTGCTGGTGAAGTCGACCGCCATCATGAAGGAAAACCTCGAGGTCCTGAAAGAGCGCGGTGTTCGTGTGCCGGTAGTCCTGGGGGGAGCGGCCCTGACCCGGCGTTTCGTTGAGGAGGACCTGCGCCGCATCTACGACGGCGTCCTGGAATACGCCCCCGATGCCTTCGCCGGGCTTTATTTCATGGATCGAATTACCAACAGAGAGGAAAAGCAGGCGGGTTCGAGTCGTGCAGGCGGCGGCCAGGAGACGAGAGAGTCTCAGGAGCTCGCTGCCACCGACGAGGTTGCAGAGCCGCGCTCCAGGCCGGGACGGGCGGTTCCTGCTGTTGAAGAAGGGCAAGCCGAAGTTCGCCGTTCCGCCCACGTGACGGCCCTGGTCGACATCCCTCCGCCACCGTTCTACGGCACCAGGGTTGTCAACGACGTGCCTCTCGAGGAGGTGTTTCCCTACGTCAACGAAATCGCACTCATCCGCGGGCAGTGGCAGGTGAAGCGCGGGCGGCGGCCGCCGGCTGAATACGAGAAGGTGCTGCGCGAAAAGATCTACCCGGCCTACGAGGAGCTGAAGAAGCGTTGCATCGAAGAGCGGCTCCTCGAGCCCCAAGTAGTGTACGGCTACTTCCCGGTGCAGTCGGACGGCAACGACGTGATCGTATACCGCGAGGACCAGCGCACCGAGTGGCTGCGGTTCACGTTCCCAAGGCAAAAGGGGAGACGGCAACTCAGTCTGGCCGACTTTTTTGCCCCGGTTGGTTCGCGCCGCATGGATGTTCTTGGGGCTATGGTTGTCACCGTCGGAGCGCGGGCCTCGGAGGTGGCCCGCAAGCTCTACGAAGAGAGCCGGTACCAGGAGTACCTCTACTTTCACGGCTTGAGCGTCGAGACTGCCGAGGCCCTGGCCGAGTATTGGCACAAGCGCATGCGCCAGGAGCTCGGCATCGCTGGCGAGGACGCCAAAGAGATCCGCAAGTTGTTCTCCCAGGGATATCGTGGATCTCGTTTCAGCTTCGGTTATCCCGCCTGCCCTGAGCTCAGCGACCAGGTGAAGCTCTTCGAGATGCTGCGCCCAGAGCGCATCGGAGTGACCTTGTCCGAGGGCTACCAGATGGTGCCCGAGCAGTCGACTTCGGCCATCATCGTGCACCACCCCCAGGCGAGATACTTCAATGTGGATTGAATGAAGAAGGCGGGGCAAACCAGAGTTCAAGTGGGCTGGTGCTCTCAGAAGTGATTCGAGACTTCGGATGGAGCGAACCACGCATGAGGAAACTCGTGGCGCCACAGACAGTGGATCCACCCGGTCACCGCGTCTCCACAGTCGACCCCACCCTCACCGGCATCGTTGGGCTCGATCGTGATGAGATGGCGGCCCTGGTGAGCTCCCTGGGCGAGCCTCGGTTCCGCGCCGACCAGCTCTTCCAGTGGGTCTACCGACGCGGTGTCTCGTCCTTTGCAGAGATGAGCAACTTGCCAGCCAGGCTGCGCCAGCGCCTCGCAGAGGCCGCTCGCATCGGCTGGTTGAGGCATATCCTCAGTCAGCGCTCTGCTGTCGATGGCACCGTGAAGTTTCTTTTCGAACTCCCCGACGGCCGGCACATCGAAAGCGTCTTGATATGCGAACAGGATCGCCATACGCTCTGCGTTTCCACGCAGGTGGGGTGTGCCATCGACTGCCAGTTTTGCGCCACCGGACGAATGGGATTCGTGAGAAATCTGACCGCCGGCGAGATCGTGGATCAGCTACTCGTTGTGCAGCGGCTCGAGGACGTGCGCCTGACCAATCTCGTGCTCATGGGCATGGGGGAGCCTTTTCACAACTACGAGGCCGCAATCAAGGCATGCCAGCTGATCAGCGACCCGGACGGTATTGGCATGAGTGCGCGCCATATCGTGGTGTCCACCAGCGGGCTGGTTCCGCAGATCTTGCGATTCGCCGAGGAAGGACACAGGTACCGGCTGGCGATCTCACTGAATGCGACCACCGACCGGTTGCGCGATCAGCTCATGCCGCTCAATCGCCGCTGGCCGTTGCAGCAGCTTTTGAAGGCGGCGGACTTCTACGTTCGCAAGACGGGCTCCGCCGTGACTTTCGAGTATGTCCTCATGGAGGGGCTGAATGATTCTCTGGACGACGCCCGGCGATTGAAGCAGATGTTGCGGCCCCTGCGCTGCAAGTTGAACCTGATCCCCTACAACGCCACGAAGGGACCTTTCCGTCGTCCCTCGGAGGAACGCCTGCTCCAATTCTATCGCCAGTTGGAAGGGATGCGCGTACCGGTAACCATCCGCTGGAGCCGAGGGACCGACATCGATGCGGCTTGCGGTCAACTTGCGACTGCCGAGGGGGCCTGAAAGAGCCGTGATGTAAAGGCTGACTACTTGGGATTCGGTGGGTCTTCTGAGGATGTGGTTGTGAGGCCGGTGGCGCTTTTGGTTGTGGCGATTTTGCTCAGCTTCTGCAGATATTTCCTGGCGCGGCGTTTCTCCTCTTTTGACAGCGGAATCGCCAGCGCCAGTTTTTTTTGAGCGTCGGCCTCCGCAAGCTTTCCGAGACGGAGGTAGCACTCGGCCATACGCGTGCGTAGCACCAGCGCATTGTAGGAGCCAAGCCGTCCCTCGTTCGTGAAAGAAAGGAGCAGCGATTTGTAGAGCTTCAAAGCCGCCTGCCAGCGCCCGAGAAGGCGATCGGTGGCCGCAGCCGTCCACATGAAAAAACGGCTGGTTGGATAGGCCGCCAATGCCTGGTGTGCCAGGCGGTTCGCCTCCGGGAGTCGCTTCTCGCTCACCAGGATCCAGGCCAGGGAGTTGATGGCCGGATATCTCGAATACGTCCCCCTCTCAGCCGCCAGCCTCACCATGCGGATTCCCTCCGCCCTCTCATCGCGGACAAACGGCAGCCAGGTGAGAAACCTGGCATATTTGCTCCGGTAGTACTTGTAGGTGCCGATACCGAGGTAAGCATCGTAGAGCGTCGAGTCGGCAGCCAAGGCCCGCTCCAGGGCGGCGATGCTCTCCATGCCGGTGCGGAAGGCTTGGACGTACTGAGCCCTTTTCCCGTAGTAGAAGGCAAGGTAGCCCAGGCCGCCGCCGAGGAAGAAGTTACCCCAGGCACTCTCAGGGTTGCGGCGTAAAAGCTTTCTGGACTTGGTGATGGTGTGCTCCACCGCGCGCTTGAATTCCTTCTCGCGACGATAGTCCTCGTAGTCGAGCATGATGGAGTGCAGCACGGCGGCATGGAAGAAGGCGCCCGCGGGGCTGTCGGGGAAGCGCCTTTCCATCTCCCGAACGTGAAGCATGGCGGCCTCGTAGTCCTGGGTGATCACCTCCTTGATTGCAGCGCTGGCCAGTGTGTCCAGGGCAGGGGAGATGAAGCCATTGCTTTCGGGCTGTGCCGTGGCAGTCGTGACGGTGGCCCCTGTGGCGAGAAGGAAGGGGAGGAGGAACCGCCTCATGATGTTCTGTCTGGTGGATCGCCGGCCAGCAGAGGGCCGGTTGGTGAGTGTGACTCGCATGGTTGGCTGCGATTCCAGCTCATGATGGTGCATGAAAACCGCCCGAGCGATAGCTGGCAGTCGAGCTCGCCGAGGCCTGGATTCAAGATATACCAGCTCTAGAGTGAATATAGGCTTTTGGGTCAAAAAAGCAAGGATGAAAGGGCAGAGGGAACATCCGACAGGCCGAGCTTGGCAAGAAAACGTTGACAAACTTCGCTTGTTTCCGTATATTAACAGGTTGAACCAGCTACCCACCTCCTTTCTGGTCCAACCGAAGCAGCAGAAGGAGTCCTTGTGGCAAAACTCACCAGTGGCAGTCGCAGTCGAAGTGAGCAGTCTCTCGAACGCTACCTCCAAGAAATTGGAGAAGTTCCACTCCTGACACCTGAGGAAGAGATTGAGCTGGCGAAGCGGATCAAGAAGGGGGACCACGAGGCACTTGAAAAACTCACCAAGGCCAACCTGCGGTTCGTGGTCAGCGTCGCCAAGCAGTATCAGAATCAGGGGCTTTCCCTGGGTGATTTGATCAACGAGGGCAACCTCGGCCTCATCAAAGCCGCCAACCGCTTTGATGAGACACGCGGCTTCAAGTTTATCTCCTATGCCGTCTGGTGGATCCGCCAGTCCATCCTCCAGGCCCTGGCCGAACAGTCCCGCGTGGTTCGGCTGCCGCTGAACCGCGTCGGCGCACTCAACAAAATCGGTAAGGCTCTGAGTGCGCTGGAACAGGAGTTCGAGCGCGAGCCTTCGGCGGCGGAGATCGCCGATGAGTTGGACATGACGCCCTACGAGGTTTCGGACACCCTAAAGATTTCCGGCAAGCACCTTTCCCTCGATGCTCCCTTCAACCAGGACGAAGAGAGTCGACTGCTCGACGTCCTGGCGAGCAATGAACTTCCCTCCCCAGATAACCGCCTGATGCGCGAGTCCCTCAAGATCGAGGTCGAACGCGCTCTGGCGAGTCTCACCCCGAGAGAGGCGGAGGTCGTAAAACTCTATTTTGGTCTGGGTCGGGAACATCCCCTGACCCTCGAGGAAATCGGCGAGCGATTCAACCTGACGCGGGAACGCGTACGGCAGATCAAAGAGAAGGCGATTCGCAGGCTTCGCCACGCCTCACGCAGCAAACCACTGCGGAGCTATCTCGGCTAGTCAAGAATCGGTACGCTATATCTTAGGGTAATGGTTTGAGAGTCACCACGCGGTGAAATACAAACTTTTTCGTTGCTGCAATACCCGCCGATTTTTCTCTTGACAAGTGGTGAACCGGTTATTATATTACGGCTCGACTCTTAGCGCACGCTTCATCAAATCCTGCCGCAGTTAGAGGAAACGAGGTAGTTTCCGAACCATTGATCACCGTTTTGGCAAGGCCCTCTTTCGCCCTGGGGACGGCGAGCCGGCCGGTTGCGCCGCAGGTGTGGGGAATGCTTTGTGTGGAGGATTCCGGGTCCACAGATGGAGGAAGGAAAGGTGATGCGCCACAAGAAGATCAAGGTGATCTACTACTCGCTGCGGGGCTCAGAGTCATCAGAGGTCAATTTCACCTGGGGCAAGTTCGTGGCTTTGATGGCGGCCGTTTTGGTCGTGGCACTGGTGGTCAGTGCCGGCCTGCTGAGCCTGCTAACGGATGTTTTCCATGATGTTCGAGTCGCTTCCCTGAAAAGGGAAAATGAAGTCCTCCAGCAGCGTTACAGCGAAATCGGTGCAAAACTCACCCGCATCGAATCACGCCTCAAGTACCTCGAAAAGCAAGACGATGACCTGAGAATATTCGCAGACCTGCCAAAGCTGGACAAGGATGTTCTCGAGGTTGGAACCGGAGGCTACGTTCGTGAGGCGAGCTACGATCCGGCCCCGCTACCGGATGCTCTGAGCCAGGAGATCTCTGAGTTTGCGTCACTGGCCGACAAGATGGAAAGACAGATCGAGCTGTTCGTCGAAAGCCGGCGCGAGATCGACCAGAAGCTTGCCGAGGAGAACCAGAGGATTAAACATACGCCCACCATCCGACCCATCATCGGCGGCCGGATCACCGACAAGTTCGGTATGCGTATCGATCCTTTCTTGTCTCAGCGCCGCCATCACGACGGCATCGATATCGCCGTGGTGGAAGGGACCGAGGTCTATGCTTCGGCCGATGGCGTTGTCGAGCGGGTCGTGCGCCGAGCCAAGCCGAACCGTGGATACGGCAAGCAAGTTATTATCAACCACGGTTACGGCGTGCGGACGCGCTACGGGCATCTGTCAAAAATCCTCGTGCGCCAGGGCCAGAAAGTGAGTCGCTGGGACCCGATCGGCTTGGTTGGAGAAACCGGCCGCGCCACTGGGCCACATCTCCACTACGAAGTCATCGTCGACGGAAAGCCGCTGGACCCCTTCAAGTACATTCTGAATTGACCTGATTTCCACCGGCGGCGCGAAAACGGTCCGGTGAGGGAACTTTCATCGGCCGGTTGGAGTCCATAAAAGCGGATTCGGGGACGACATGGCTTCGACGGGGGTCGAGGAGCCAAGAACTGCATGCCGAGGTTTCCTGGAACCTCGTAAAACACCAGGAGCCCAAATTAAACGCAGACAATTATGCGTATGCCCTGGCTGCCTAATTAATTAGTGCAGCCCGCCTTGCCTGGCGAGGCCACCTAGCCAGGTTCGGCGCCGGTAGCGGTGGCTAGCCAGCAGCTTCTGCCTGAGGGCTGCAGGCGAAACTCAATCGGGCTGGCTTTGAAACAGCTTTGCCTGTTGTGCTGTTCAAAGCGAGATAGAACAACAGACTAAGCATGTAGAGGTTCTTGGGGACTGGCCTTCGGACGTGGGTTCGATTCCCACCGTCTCCACCAGCTTTGTAGAAAGCCACACTGGGTGCTTAGGCTGGCAGCCGGTGTGGCTTTCTTTCTTTCAGGAGAGCTGCAATATCCGTTCTGTGTTCGAGGCAGGCAACCTTGTTCGTCGCGCGCCCAGGCCTGCCGGGAACGGCATGAAACCATTTGCATTCAGAGACTGAAATGCGTACTTTTGCGAGCGCATTCGGCAGGCCTGTGTCACCGGCGGCCACTTTGCCGCGGGCGAGTGCGGGGGCTTTTGCAGGATTCGGCCTTCGGTGAACTGCTTAGTGCGTGGGTGATAGGAGGAATCCGATGCTTGATGTCGGGTGTTTGCCGGGCCTGAGCGGCCTTTATCATCTTTCCAATGCGCGTACGCGGTCGGTATCGGCTGAGAATCCAACTGGGGAAAAGGGTGGAGGTGCGCGTGCCGAGCCGCAGGCCGGCAGTCCCGCCGCACGACTGGGGAAAGGCTGGAAGGTGCGGCCGTGTCTGGAGCACATCCCCGCTGGCGGAACAGTCACCCTCGCCGATCTGCGCGGTCCGGGGGTCATCCAGCATATCTGGATCACCACTGATGTGAAAGTCTATAGAGACGGTGTACTGCGGTTCTACTGGGATGAGGAGCCTCATCCTTCTGTGGAGGTACCGGTAGGCGATTTTTTCGCCAACGGGCATGGCATGCGGTACGGTGTAAATTCACTGCCGGTCTGCGTCAATCCCTCCGGCGGTTTCAACTGCTATTGGCCGATGCCTTTTCGCAAGCGTGCCCGTGTGACCTTCGAAAACCAGCATCGCGACGAACTCCCTTTTTTGTTCTATCAAATCACCTATGCGGAGACCGACATCGGCGAGGCTGCGGCCACTTTCCATGCTCAATGGCGGCGTTCCCTGACATCGCGCCAGCGGCCCGAGCACGTCTTGGTGGATGACATCCGCGGCAAGGGCCACTACGTCGGCACGCATCTGTCATGGACACAGCTTTCAGACGGCTGGTGGGGGGAAGGCGAGTTCAAATTCTACATCGATGGCGACGAAGAGTATCCCACCATCTGCGGCACGGGCACCGAAGACTACTTCGGTGGCGCCTGGTGCTTCGGAGAGACCTATTCCACTCCTTTTCTGGGCTACCCGCTCTGGCGCAAGGAGCCAGGATCGGTTCCGAAGCATGCCATGTACCGCTGGCACATTCTCGATCCCATTCGTTTTGAGCGGGATCTGCGCGTTACCGTGCAGGCCCTCGGCTGGTGGCCCGATCATACGTTTCAGCCGCTGACTGACGACATCGCCTCGGTCGCCTACTGGTATCAGAGTGAGCCTCATGTGCCTTTTCCGCCGTTGCCACCGCCACAAGTTCGCTGGCCGCGCTGACATAGCGTTCCCACCCGGGTGGAAAGCGGGGGATGCACCCAAAGAAGCCGGAATCCGGCGGTTTCTGTAGCAGCCAGTGGGGCGCTGGTAGACGCACTTCCAGGAGGTCCGAACTGCAGCCCTGCTGTGGGCGTAAGTGGACTGAGTGGCATCCTCAGAATCAAGGAATGGCAAAATGCCGGCAAAAGAGGTGAAGGGAGCAACCAAGAGGAGAGCGAAGGCGGACCCAGACAAGGCCGAACTTGCCCGCTTGCGTCGAGAAAACCAGTTGTTGGCCAAGCGGGCGCGAGCGACCAGGCGTATGGCCGACATGATGTCGGCGACTATCCGGCAGCTCGAGGCCATCAACGACCTGAACAAGTATCTCGGCGCCATTTGGGACCTGGACAAGATTTTCGCCGAAACCATCCGCCTGTTGCGCCAGCAGATTCCTGTGGACGCAGCCTGGTTCTTCCTTTGGGACAAGACGGAGGAGACACTTCGACTCCGCGCCCAATACGGCGGCGGCAACGGTCTCACGGCGGAACTGGACCCCACCGTTCAGAGTGTGGCCGGCATCATCGTTGGGCAAAGTAAGGTCGAAGCCGCGCGTGAAATCTCACTGGTCAATCAGTCGCTGGCCGAACGCCTGTCTCGCTCTCTCATGGCGCTGGCCCTTCGCTACAAGCAAACGGCAGTGGGGGCGCTGGTCCTGCTGAGCCGGGAAGGAGCCATCTTTTCCCGTGCAGATCGGAGATTCAGTGAGAAGGTGGCCAACCAGGTGACTCTGGCGATCCAGCGTGGCTTGTTGATCACCAAGTTCATCGATAAGAACGAGCGGCTGGCAGCGGCAAACGAAGAGCTGAATCGCGCCAAGGAACGCCTCAGCGAATGGAACCGCAATCTCGAGCAGGCCGTCGAAGAGCGGACTCACGAGCTGCGCACCTGGCACGATTTCTTGCAATCGGTCATCGACGGCTTGAGTGACGCCATTCTGATCGTCAACCGTGACCACCAGGTTCTGTTTGCCAACAGGGCCGCCAAACGCCTGGCAGAGATCGCGGCCGATTCTCTGGGCCGGTGCTACAACCGCGACGCCGATGACCCCTGCCATTGCACGGATTGCCCCACAGCTCGCACTTTCTCGACCGGTGAGATTGGTCATACCTCCTACAGCGCTGTCGGTGGCGACGGGATGCAGCGCTACTACGAGATGTGGACGTATCCGATCCGAGGCAAGAGCGGTGTGGTCGACCGTGTTATCGAAATCGTGCGCGATGTGTCGGAGCAGAAGTGGCTTGAGGCCCAGCTTGTGCAGGCGGAAAAGATGGCCTCCCTGGGCGAAGTGGCCAGCGGCATCGCTCATGAGATTCGCAACCCTCTCACCGGAATCAAACTGGGCTTGAACGTCCTCAAGAATGAGCTGGACGGTGATTCAACCAAGCTGCAAGTGATGGAGCGCATCGCCCGCGACATCGACATGCTCGATCGCGTTGTGACCCAGATGCTCGAGTTTACGCGCCAGCGCGAAGTTCGCAAGGAGAGCTGCCAGCTTCTCGACGTGCTGGATAAGGCCACCTTCTACGTCAGCAAACAAGCCCGTGACCACGGCATCGTGATTCACCGGGAGTTCAGCCCGACGCCGCCGATTCAGGTGGACCCGATTCTTATCCAGCAAGTTTTCTTGAATCTCCTGCTGAACGCAGTTCAGGCTATGCCATCGGGCGGCGACCTCTACCTTTCGGTCCGGACTCGGCATGCGCCGGACGGGATTGAAGTCGTCATCCGGGACACCGGCCCGGGGATTCCGGCGGCCAACAGGGCTCGCATCTTTCAACCGTTCTTTTCCACCAAACCGGGGGGAACCGGTCTGGGTGTACCGATTTCGGAACGCATCGTCCGCGACCACGGGGGGCAGTTGCGCATCGATAGTGAGCCTGGCCGGGGTACTTCGGTCATCATCTTTCTACCCGAACAATGAGCGCATCGAGTCACAAGCAGATCCTGATCGTCGACGACGAAGACAACATCCGCGAGTTCCTTTCGGTCTCCTTCGTGCGCGAGGGCTTCATCGTCCATACCGCCGAGTCGGGTGCCGTGGCGGAGGAGCTGTTTCAGGCATACGTCCCGGACATCGTGATCCTTGATGTTCGTCTGCCGAACCAGCACGGGCTGGATGTGTTGCGACGCATGCTCGAATTCAATCGCGACACCATGATCATCATGATCACGGCGTACGGCGACATCAAAACGGCTGTGGAGGCGATGAAGGCAGGGGCTGCGGACTACATCAGCAAGCCGTTCGACTTTGAGGAGATCCAGCTGGCCGTGGAAAGGGCGCTCCATGTTCAGGCCCTCAAGAACAAGCTCGCCGTTCTGGAGTCGCAGTCTGCCTCCTACGCCGACATGATCGGTGTCAGCGATCGCATGCGCCAGGTTTTTGCCACCATCGAGCGTGTGGCCGAAACGCCTGACTCCACGGTGCTCATCATGGGCGAGAGTGGCACTGGAAAGGAACTGGTAGCCCGGGCGATCCACAAGAGAAGCAGGCGGCACGAGAATCCTTTTGTGGCTGTCAACTGTTCCAGCTTGAAGGAACAGTTGCTGGAGAGCGAGCTGTTCGGTCATGAACGCGGCGCTTTCACCGATGCCCGGGAGCGAAAGAGGGGTCTCTTTGAGGTCGCTGACGGCGGCACGATCTTCCTGGACGAAATCGGCGACATGGACGTCCGTTTGCAGTCCCAGCTTCTGCGCGTGCTGGAGGAGAGGGTTTTCCGGCGGGTCGGTGGCACCCGCGACATTCCCGTGGACGTACGGGTGATCGCCGCAACCAACAAGGATCTCCGGCAGGAGGTGGACGCCGGCCGGTTTCGCGACGATCTTTTCTATCGCCTCAGCGTGGTGCCTGTGGCGATTCCACCCTTGCGCGAGCGCAAAGAGGACGTACCTCCTCTGGTACGGTACTTCATCGAGGAGTTCAATCGCAAGTTGAGCCGGTCGATCCGCGGCATCACACCGGACGCGCTGAATGCGCTGATCATCTACGAATGGCCTGGAAACGTGCGCGAACTTCGAAATGTTATCGAAAGGATCGCCATTCTTGAGAATCCCGAGTTGATCCGCCTGGAGCACCTTCCGGTGGAGATCGCTCGCCGCGATGAGAGTGGATCCGGAGCGGCCGATGCCCTGGTGCAACTGCCCTACCATGAAGCCAAGGCCCAGATGCTGGAAACGTTCGAGCGCCGTTATCTGCTCGGGTTGTTGCATCGTTATGGCGGCAACGTCTCCAAATGCGCCGAAGTAGCCGGTATCGATCGCAGTAGCTTTCATCGGCTACTGAAAAAGCACAGGATCGACTCAACGGCGTTTCGTTCCAGCACGACCGAACGGACTCTTCAGTGAGGCCACACTGTGGCGCTGGCGCCACAGACCGTAACTCGTGAGGAAACAAGGTGGAGTGTTTCTGGTGTTGTAGGCACGCCACAGTCGTCTGAATATTTCGTTGACAATGGCCTTTTCCTCACTTTTATTTCGCTGTTTTCGCCCCATTCTAGCCCATCACAGGCGGCCCTACGCAAGGAGCGTGGTACGGTGATTGCCTTCCTTCCAGTGATCAATCATGGAGAGTGCTGGTCCGCGATTCTCCGGTAGAAGACGAGCATCTTTACAAGGGAGGTGAACGTATCATGACCTACATCATTGCCGAGCCATGCGTGGGCGTTCGCGATCGGGCCTGCGTGGACGTGTGTCCTGTGGACTGTATCTATGAGGTCGAGGACACGCAACTCGAACCGGATGACGAAGCCTACAAGGAAATGCTGTACATCCATCCGGAGGAGTGCATCGACTGTGGCGCCTGCGAGCCCGAGTGCCCGGTTGAAGCCATCTTCCCCGAGGACGAGGTCCCGGAGAAGTGGGAAGCCTACATCGACTACAACTACAAAGCCTTTGGGTTGAGCCGTTGACGTTGGTGATGTTACGGACGACAATCCGGGCGAGGTGAGGTTTTGTGGCAAGAGGTCAGCGGGGAAGCCGCGAGTATATCGACGAAGGATTCCGCCGCTACATGCGGGAGATCCAGGATTTTCCGGTTCTCACTCGGGCCGAGGAACAGCTTCTGATCCGCAAGGCCAAAGAGGGCGATCGGAAGGCGGCGGAACGGCTGATTGTCAGCAATTTGCGCTTCGTGGTCACGATTGCCAATGAGTACAAGGATCGCGGAGTGCCGATGCTGGACTTGATCAGCCAGGGCAACCTCGGCCTGATAAAGGCGCTGGAGACGTTCGATCCGTCCAGAGGGCTGAAGTTCATCACGTATGCCGTCTGGTGGATCCGGCAGGCGATGCTGCAAGCCATCGCCGATCACTCCAGGGTGGTGCGAATACCCCAGAACCGACTTGCCACCATGCGTCGGATTGAAATGGCCCGCCGAGAGCTTCAAAAGGTACACCAGCGCGACCCTGTGACCGAGGAAATCGGCCAGTCGCTTGGAATGGGTTCCGACGAAGTCCTCGATACCCTTCGGCTCATCCACACTGAAGTCTCCCTCGAGCAGACGCTCCAGGGCGAAAGCGATAGCCAGCTGAAGGAGCTGATCGCCAATCCAACGTCACCTCGTCCGGATGATCGCGTCAACGCTGAATCTTTGGGACAGGATTTGCAGGACGCTTTGAGTCTGCTCAGCGACCGCGAGGCGACAATCTTGCGGCTTTACTATGGTTTGGAAAACGAGCAGGCACACTCTCTCGGCACGATCGGAGAGCGTTTTAATCTGTCACGGGAGAGAATACGGCAGATACGCGATCAGGCCTTGAGGAAGCTCCGCCTTTCGGCGGACATCATCGCCCGCCTCCGAGAATACCTCGGCTGACCCTCGCGGATTTCACTTCTTCTTGAACAGTTCTTCCAGCTTGCGCCGAGCCTGCTGCTGGCGGTCGGAAGGAGCAGGGTGCGGCGTTTTGGCATGCGGACGGAAGTAGTCACAGAAGTTGCCGGTCTCTTTGTCGCTGACCCAGGCGGCTTGCGGCTCACGGCACTGGTTGTGGGCGTTCGGGTCGTAGAAGTCACAATTGAGGCACACGTGCAGGTAGGCAGTGCAATGGGGGCAGGTCTCCTGCCGGCCAGGCTTTCCCGTGAGCGGGACTTCAGTCCCGCAGCGGTAGCAGATCATCCCGCCTTCCGTGCGCAAGGTTGCGCGTCTTATGGATGGGGTAGAGTTGGCGCGCGCCAGGGCCTATAAAAGCCTGAAGGGCGCGCCCTAAATCGGACACGCCCCTCGAAGCGCGCACGGGATACAACACTCTAAGTAGCTGGCAAACAAAATCCGCAAGCCCTTGCGCCTTGAGCTGGTCTGCGTCGGTGGATCTTCCGCGTCTCGACGCTGACTTTGCGGCGCAAAAGCGTGTGCTAATATAGCTAACAAAAATCATCCTGTCAAGTGGAAAATGGAGTTTTTGGCTCTTACCGACAAACCTTCTGCCAATCGTCCCGTAAACAAAAAAATGTCTGAAGTCTTTCCTCACCAGAGCAAATCTCTTTCTGCCTCTGGAAAGCGACCGACACGCGCTTGGGAGGACAGCGGCCTTGAGGGGGACGGTTCTGATGTTGCACTTCCGAGTTTGTGGACCAAGAACAGCCAGGCGCTCAGCGTGAAATGGAGTTTGTGCTTTCTACCAGGGGACTTTAGCAATTTTTCCGAGACGGTGCAGATCAGCTTTCCCAGCAGGCTGGACTACGTGCCCGTAGTCGTCTCCTACCTGACCGAAGTCGCCGCCCGTCTCAAGCTGATCGATGCGGATGAATCGAACTTCCCGGTCGTGGTAGATGAGGCCCTGACCAACGCCGTAGTCCACGGCAACCGTAGCGACCACGGCAAGCTCGTGCACGTCAGGGCAACGTTTACGCCGCACAGGCTGGAGGTCGCGGTGCGCGACGAAGGGCAAGGGTTCGACTATGATCTCTTGCCGAACCCGCTCGAAAAGGACAATCTGCACCGTACCCACGGCAGAGGTATCTTCTTGATTCGCTCCCTGGTGGATGAACTTCGCTTCAATGAAGCTGGGAATGAGATCATCCTCGTGCAGACTGTCAGACAAGATGCAGCGAGGAAGCGCCAGTCGAGCCACCCCCATTGTTCTCCCGCCCGAGACTCAGAAACCCCTTGACATTGTTAAAATTCTTGAATAATATGTAACGCCTTGGCGAGGCCATAACGCCCCTCTCTCAGTGATTCGATGTGGCTTTGATTT
The DNA here is from genome assembly GCA_964527995.1 of uncultured Cytophagia bacterium. Taxonomy (GTDB): domain Bacteria; phylum Zhuqueibacterota; class Zhuqueibacteria; order Oceanimicrobiales; family CAZGRP01; genus CAZGRP01. The sequence goes on from CAZGRP010000004.1 coordinate 75,183, forward strand.
GGCTTCGCCTGGGTCGTCGGCGAGTACAGATGAGTGGACTTTGCCCCTGCGGGAGGAGCCCTGTGGGTGCAGAGAAGCAGATGTTTCCTTTCGGGAACAAAGCAGGAGGCATAGCACGAAGCACGTTATGCCTCCTTTCTTTTTGATCCGGTGCAAGAAACTGTGGAAACTCGCGGATAGCCCCGATGTCCTTCCCCGTTGCAGCCCGGTCCGACCTGCACGAAGCAGGAGTGCCCTTTGTGCCGGAGGCGCAAACGTGGGGAGCGCGGATTCTGGCGCTCCTCCCCTCTTCCGACCACTACCTCGTCGATCTCCTGGCAGGCCAGCACTGGAGTGTCGAGGCAGTGGCCGAGGCTGCATCGCTACTTGAACACGCCCGTCGCCACCAGACCGACTTGATTGTCGTCGACCTGCCGAGCCGATGCGACTGGGCGTTCGATCTCTGCCAGCGTCTCAAAGAGGATCCGGGGCTGCGTTGGGTGCCGGTGCTGGTCCTGGCAGAGGGACCACGCCAGAGGTATCTCGAACTGCTGACAGTACTGCCGGTGGAGGATTGTCTGGGCAAGCCGTTCGAGCTGGACGAACTGCTGGCCCGGATGAGCCGTCTTCTGCTGCGGCAGAACCTGCATCGTGCCACCGCCTTACTGCATGATCTGATCGACTTCGCTCACGTCATGGCCATCATCCTTGATACCAAAGGTCATGTGCGCGCCATCTCTCCCGCTGCCGCCAAGTTCCTCGGGCATAGCCAGGAGGAGGCTGTTCAGCTCAGGTCTGGCGATATTTTCTCGCCAGATTGCGCTGGCGACTTCGGGCAGCTCGTGCGCACGGCTCGAGCAGGTCGGCAGGTCAACGGACGGAGGTCACGTCTGATTGACTGTGCTGGCAGAGAGTTGGCCGTGGAGATCGACGCTGCGCCTCTTCCGACGTCCGACGGAGCGATGCATGTGGCTCTGATTTTTCGAGACATCTCCTCGCGAGTTCGCGCCGAGAAGGAGGCGGAGGAATATACCCGGCTGCTCCAACAGGCCGTCGAAGAGCGCACTCGCCGGCTGGTGGAAACGCAGAATCAACTGATCATGTCCGAGAAAATGGCCGTTGTCGGTCAGCTCGCTGCCGGCGTTGCCCACGAAATCCGAAACCCGCTCAACATTATCGGGATGTCCGCTTATTACCTCGGCAAAGTGCTCGGAGTCCAGGCCGGTAAAGTCGGGGAGCATCTTGAGATCATCCAGGAGGAGATCACCAGGGCCCAGAAAATCATCGAGAACCTCCTGGATTTCTCGCGGCAGTCCAGCGTAAAGCGTGAAGCTGTGGACCTGAATGGATTGATCCACCTTACCCTGTCGCTGTTGCAGAAAGAGATTCAGAGAAGCGATATCGAGGTTGTGGCAGATCTGGGGGACGTCCCTCCATGCTACGCCAACAGTGACGATCTGAAACAGGTGCTCCTCAACCTGATTCTGAATGCTCGGGACGCGATGCCCAATGGCGGCGTTCTCAGCTTGAAGACACGGGCGAACGGCTCCGACTGGGTCGTCTGTGAGTTACGCGATACAGGCGTCGGCATCTCTACCAGCGACATTCCGAAGATCTTCAATCCGTTTTTCACCACAAAGCTGGAACGCAAGGGCACCGGACTTGGTCTGGCAATCGTGCGTTCAGCGATCGAACGCAACAGTGGCCAGGTGGAAGTGAAGTCTCATGTGGGAAAGGGTACGTTGTTCATCATCAAACTACCAGCGGCGAAGTAGACGATGACGGCTGTTGCGCCACGGATCTTGCTCGTCGATGACGAGGCCAATTTCCGCAAGACGGTGGTCGATCTCCTCAAGCTCGAGGGATACGAGGTCTTTACGGCACCGAGCGGAGCCGACGCCCTGGCGATTCTCGAAGATGTCACGGTAGACATTGTCATCACCGATGTGCGCATGCCTCGAATGTCAGGCGTGGAGCTGTTGCAGCGTCTCCGCCACGCGCATCCCGACGTGGATGTAATCGTGCTCACCGGCTACGGATCGATTCATGACGCGGTGAGAACCATCAAGATGGGCGCCTACAACTACGTCATGAAACCGGTGAATTTTGAGGAGCTGGCGCGAGACGTTCGTGACATCCTTCGGATGCGGAATCGGCTGCCCGAAGGATCAATCGCCTCGGATTCCGCTGCAGACAGCATTGTTGGCAGCAGCCCGCCGATCCGGCACGTCCGGCATCTGATCGACCGGTTCGCGGCATCGGAACTCCCTGTGCTCATCGAAGGAGAAAGCGGAACCGGCAAGGAGCTGGTTGCCAATGCCATCCATGCGCGCAGTCCCCGAGCCGAGAATCCGTTCGTACGAATCAACTGTGCCGCGCTTCCGGAACCACTGACCGAAAGCGAGCTTTTTGGCTACGAACGCGGCGCCTTCACGGGGGCGACCCAGCAGAAGAAGGGAAAAATCGAGTTGGCGAGCGGCGGAACGCTCTTCCTGGATGAGATCGCCGAGATGCCGCTGGGTACCCAGGCGAAGCTTCTGCGCGCCATCGAACAGCAGGAAATCGAGCGACTCGGTGGTACGGAGGTCATCAAAGTGGATGTGCGCCTGATCGCCGCAACGAACCAGAACCTGCGCGAGCTGGTGCAACGCGGGGAGTTTCGCAAGGACCTGTACTACCGCATCAACGCCGTGTCCATCAAGACGCCGCCGCTTCGCTCGATGCCGGAAGACATTCCGCGTCTGGCCAATTATTTTCTCGACAAACATTGCGCTGAGGTCGGAAAGCCGGTTCCCCGGCTCGGACGCGAGGTGATGCAGATTCTTCTCTCTCATCCCTGGCCTGGCAATGTGCGTGAGCTTGCAAACGTCATCCGCAGGGCGGCTATCCTGTGCGACGGCGGCGAACTGAATCCCGGACATCTTCCCGCAGAACTCGCGGAGCCGCCGGCCGAGGTTGCCGAAGACGATGCCAGAACGTTGTCCCTGGATGAGCTTGAGCGACGTCATATCGCTCGCGTGCTGAGATTGACGGCGGGTAACAAGAATGCAGCGGCCCGATTGCTCAATATCCACCGCGATACGCTCTACCGCAAGATACGCAAGTACAACCTGTTATCTGATACCGGAGGAACACGCCAACCGGAGTGATATACGATGGGAAAGAGGGTACAAGCTCAAACGACGTGGCTCCACAAGCGGCCGCCGCCGTAGGCCTGTGATGCCGAGGTTTAGGATGGACCCCCCATTTTCAGCCTGCTCGCCCGCCCGGCGAGGGCCCCAGGCGTCGGAAAGCACGGCATCTGCCGCATTTTACGACATCCTGGCGGTATCGTCCTAGTCTTTTGGAAAGCAATGGCTTAGATGGTACTGCCTTCATTTGGAAGTCGTAATTTGTCGGCCTGAGGTTCGCTTCATTGGATCGTTACCCTCCATTTCAGGCGCTGTTTGGATGGACCTAAAAGACTGAAACCACAGCGCTTACCGGACCTTCCTCGACATAGGATTTGTCAGCGATTTGACCTTGGTACGTCTGTTGCAGAGGTGCACTGGCCTTTTGGGTGCTGACTTCCTCCGGGCGCAAGCCCGACCGACAGGGCGTACGGGTATGAATCTGCTTTTGATCGATCCCGAGCGGCGTACGCTCGAGGTCTATCGTGACATCTTTGAAATATGGGGGTACGACGTGACGGCCGTCCGCACCGGCTCGGAAGCGGCAAAGGCGTTTTCCGAGGCAGCCTTTGATCTTGTCATCCTGGATGACAACCTGCCGGACACGCCGGGGGTCGAACTGATTCGGGCGATGAAGACGCAAGCGCCGGCGGTTCCGCTGATTGTGATGACGGCCAACTCGACGGTGCGTGGAGCGGTGAGCGCCATCCGTGCGGGCGCCGACGACTATTTGGCCAAGAGCACCGATGTGGAGGGTGTTCGGCACTGCCTCCAAGAGACCCTCGGGCAGCGCCCCGAAAACTCGCAGTCAGCCAAACTGCAGGCAGAGATTCTGACGAACCTTCGCCGGGTTCGCGATCATTTGGATGAGGTGATCGGATTTATCGAGCAGGCAAGCCGCCGAAGGGCCGGGCAGAGCGACACGGGGGCCTCGAGGCCGGCCCAGACAAATCGCCACGCGGAGCGTGAAGATACTGCACCTTGATGGCGGAAGCAAGGAGGTGTTTCTGCCACGGATGAGCTGACACGTTCTGACTCAGCGAGGAAGGTTGTCTCACGGCGACATGCGTCTGCAACCAGAAACCTGGGGAATCGCAAGCGGTGATGCGGGAAGTGGGAAGACGACCGTAGCTGCCTGCCTTGGGGCCATCCTGCAACAGCAGGGGCTGCCCGCCCTCATCCTTGATGCGGACCTTAGAGGCGAGAATTACCTGCTCTCTGCTTCGGTGAGCAGCGAACCGGACGCTCTTTCTGCCAGAGTTCTTTCGGAAGGCTATCTCTTGATCTTGCGCCGCTCGCTCGGCGACGACTTCGATCGTACCATACGCGGGCTTGAGTCTATCGTGCCGCGAAGGAAGCGATCGGCGCTTCAGCTCTTGCTTGATTTTGGAACAGGATCATCGGAAAAATATGCGGAGTTTTTTCCGCTGCTGTCCAATCCGGTGGTTGTGGCGGATCGCACCGGAGAGTCGGTCGCGAAGGCATTGTCCTTTGCTTATCGGGCTGTTCTCCGCTGTATCGGCCGCCGACTGCGTCGATATCCAGAAGTCACCCGTATGATTCGGCAGGCTTTGACGCGCGAAGCGGAAGGCTCTGTTACTCGGTTGAGTGAGATCGCTTACCACCTGATTGGTGTGAATCGTTATGCGGCTGAGGTGGCTCGATCGATCATTCGTGCTTATCATCCCAAAGTCGTGCTGAATCGCTCCGAAGAGGTGCAGGAACAGAAGAAGCTGCGACGGCTGTTGGCGCAGGTCCGCCTTGAAACCGATCTGGATATCTCCTTCGGCGGCACTCTTGCCAACGAGCCTCGACTTGCGGAGGTCGCGGCGCAGGCGACGAAACTGTCGCTCGACGATCCCGAAAGCGAATACGCCATCTGGCTGGCAAGAGAGCTGGCCCGGAAGCTGCAAGGAGAGAGCCGAATCGATCCACAGGGGGCGCCGCCGACGAAGCCGACCACCCGGCGCAGAAGGTGGCTCGGAGGGCTACTAGGATCGGTAGCGATGTTCTGGACGGTATCGCCCAAAGCCGTCAGCCTGCCACCAGGCCGCCGAGCGGGGTTGACCACCGCCGGGCAGACGATTCTCGGAAGCCGACCTTTCGATGTTACGCTTTCCCGCTATGTCAGAAAGGGGAATCGCACGATCGTGTAATCGTGGTTGTGAGGCTGGAAGCTGTTCGTCGTAGCTGAGCCTTTATTATGGGCTCGGAGGGAGACCCATCAATGGGTTCTGGGCGCAAGGTAGGATGTAGTGCCGAACGAGCCCAAAACGGAGGAAGGATGCAACCGCCATGACGGCTGCCCGGACCCTCGCCGATCTTCGGACGGTGAGGGCGGGCAGCCGGGGTTGCTGCAAAGAGGATGGAACCATCAAAGCATCAGGAGGGAGGCGTGACTGGGTTCGAGTTCTCCTGGATTCGTGACGAGAAGGGGTTCGAAGCTTTGCAAGACGAGTGGGAGGCGCTGCTGGCGCGAAGCGGTTTGAACAGTATGTGCCTGAGCTGGGAGTGGATGTGGACCTGGTGGAGGGTCTATGGCGGGCGGAGCCAGCTCGCCCTGCTGTCGATTCGGCGCCGCGGAGAGCTGGTTGGGCTCGCGCCATTGCTTCGTGCCCCGGAGCGACGTCCCGGGCGGGAAATCGGCTGGGCCTTTCGGTTTCTTGGAAACGGCGAGACCGGGTCCGACTACCTGGATGTCATTTGCGACACCGCCTACCAGAGAGAGGTGCTCGCAACACTGGCCGAGGTGCTTGTCGAGGAGGCGGAGGGCTGGGATGTCGTCGAGCTTTCGGCGTTGCCGGCCCACTCGGTCACCAGGCGGTTCTTGAGCGATTTCTTGAGCAGGCGGAACTTTTTTGTCGGCCGGGCACGAAACCAGGTATGCCCTTATCTCGACCTTCCATCGTCGTGGGACGTCTTCCTGCGCCGCATCGACAAGGGGCTACGCAGCGTGCTGCGCTACAGGACCAACCAGCTCCTCCACCGTCACCGCGTGCGTTTCGAGCGCTGCCGGCGGGAAAGTCAGTTCGACGCTAGCTTTGGCACCTTAGTTCGCCTGCACCAGCATCTCTGGGAGGGACGAGGAATCTCGGGGGCATTCGCCAGCGAAAGCTACTACCGTTTTCACCGCAAGTTCGCTCAGGAGGCCCTGCGCCGTGACTGGTTGCGCCTTTTTGTGCTGAGAATCGATGACGAGCCGGTGGGGGCGGTCTGCGGCTACCATTTCGGAGACGTGGGCTATTTCTTCCAGATGGGATACGATCACGGCTGGAGTGGCCTGCAGCTCGACATCATTCTGGTGGGCCGTGCAATCCGGGATGCTATCGATTCGGGACTGTCCCAGTTTCGCTTCATGCATTCCGATTCAGAATACACGTTGCGTTGGACCAAACATTCTCACATGAACACCCACTGGGAAGTGCGACCGGCGACGAGCCTTCAGCAGCCCGGGACGACGCCGACATTTGAGAGGGTGGCCAGAGCCTACAACCCTGCTCTATGATCGGTGCTCCAGAGAGGAGAGACAACAATGAAGAGGAGTGTGACGCTGGTTGTATTGCTCGTGCTGGCGGTCGTGGCCCTCATTTTGCAAATCGTGGCACGGCGGGGGGCCAAATCAGATCGCCAGGGAAGCGGTGACCTGAATCGCCTCATCAACGAGCAGCCGACGCAGGTCGTGGTCTTGCCTTCGATCCATATCCCTGCACTCGGCGACGCCAGCGAAATTCATCGGATCTGACCGGGCTGCAGTGCTGCGACGTATCGTTGCCCTGCAGCCAACAGCGTGTCGGCTTCGCCTCTTAACTGAGCGACCGATCCTTAGCCCTTCCTGTTATGTCTTCTCGAATCTCTCGCGGCTCGCTCGAGCCTCGGGAGTGGTTGCATCCCACTCAAGAGAGCAAGCTGGGGGGATCAGCAGAAAGCGGAATCCTGCGCTCCACCGAGGTGCATGCCAGCGGCACTATGAACGTGCTCAATGCTGCCCGCCAGGCGGGCACCCGGTGCCTCGTGTTCGTCTCCTCTTTCTCAGTGTGCTCGGCTGCCAACCGGAAGTTGATTTCGAAACCGGACGACGCCGGACCCTAGCCTGATCGCACGACTACGCAAGACAACCCGCAAAAAAACGCCCAGTCCCGCAGGGGACCGGGCGTGTACGGAGGAAAGGCAACTTAGCGTTCGTCGTTCTGCAGGGTGATGCGCGTGTCCTTCTGCTGCATCAGCAGCCCCTTTACACGTTCCAGATTGGCTTGGGCTTTGGTGTTGTTCGGATCGAGCTCGACAGCCTTCGTGTAGGCGGCCTTGGCCTCCTCGACTTCGCCCAACCGTTCCAGCGTGATCCCGAGATTATTGAAGAAGAATGGCAGGTCGTCGCGCAGTGCAACGGCCCTCTGCAAGTGGGGAAGAGCCACCTCGAACCGCTCTTGCTCGATGTAGATGAGGCCGAGATTGTTGTGCGCGAAGGGATTCTCACTGTCGAGCGCGATGGCACGCTCGTAAGCCGACACCGCCTCATCAACCCGGGTTTGATTGTAGAGCACCCTGGCGAGAACGACCCAGGCATCTGGGCTGGAGCTGTCGAGCGCCGTAGCCCGGGTCGCGGCATCGAAGGCCTGTGACGTGTCGCCGAGATCGAGATCGACGCGGGCCAGGTTGAGCCATCCTTTGACGAAGTCCGGTGATATCTCCACCGCCCTCTGCAAAGAAATGCGCGCACTATCGATTTCGCCTGTGCGCCGTAATTCCAGGCCGCGAAGATACCACTGCCACGCCGTCTGCGGAGATTGTTGCGGTGCGGTCGGCATAGCCTCCTCGGCATGTTCAGCTTCGATCGTATCGGGTTCGACCTGAGTTTCGGCAACCGTCACCGGCTCAATCGTTCGGACTGTTTCGCTGACCGGCGTGGCCGGCCGCCGAGGTGATTCGAGCGACTTCCGGGCGACCCGCTCGGGCGATTCCTTGGAATCGCCACAGCCCTGGGTGCTCTGAAGGCCGATCGCCACGGCCGTCAGAAACACCACAGCCACGAATCGGCGGGCCACGATGGCGCGCGATTCGCGCTGGGCATGACTTCGAGTGGTTGACTTGCGCATGACACACCTCCTTGGGTTAAGGTAATTTTGGATGACCCGCGGCTTCCGGGACTTCCATAAACCAAGAGGCGTGCCACGATTTCGGAGGGGCATCGGATAGATAGTAAGTTGTGTATTATTAGAGTGCTACGGCTATCTAGTGGTACCCATGGATGGCGGAGCCGAGGGGCCGGTGTGTCCGCGGGAACACGATTTCCGAAAACCTCGCAGCGATGGTCGTGTGGCCGAAGACACGGGCCTGTGTTCCCAGGGACACATTGGCAGACGGTAGGGTCCTCCGCACCGGAGGCGCCATACATTGCTGCGGAATCAATGCCAGCCGATTCAGGTTCATGCTCAGGCTTCTCCTCCGGCAGCGCTGGTTCTCATCCAGAGAACCACCTTGACTTTGCTGTCCCCTGGCTGTATATTGGGGCGCTTGTAGGGAACGGGCCAACAGGAGGGAACCGATCATGATGGGAAAACTGCTTTGGGTCACGCTGGTGGCCCTGGTAGCATGTGGCGGACAGGAGAAGTCGACGCAAGAGGTCTTGCCGGGCACGAAGTTCGATCCGTCCCAATCGGACCCGCAAGCGGTTAAGATTGCCGATGAGGTCATGCTGGCGCTTGGCGGCCGTGACAATTGGATGCAAGCCCGCTATCTTCGCTTCCGCTTTGTGGTGGAAAGTCGCGGCCGCGATCTGGTCGACCGCCGGCACGACTGGGATCGCTGGACGGGTCGCTATCGGCTTGAGTACACGGATCAAGGTGGTGGCCACAACCGGGTGCTGTTCAACGTCAACACCAAACAGGGGCAGGCGTTCGTGGACAACGTGCCTGTCGAGGGGGACACACTACAGAAGATTCTGGACAAGGCTTACGCCATCCATGTCAACGACACGTATTGGCTGCTCATGCCTTACAAGATGAAAGACCCGGGCGTCATCCTGAAGTACGAGGGTACTGCCGAGATCAACGGATTCAGCCACGATATCGTCCATCTCAGTTTCGACAATGTGGGCCTGACGCCGCAGGACGTCTACTGGGTCTACGTCGACCAGGCAACGCGGCTGATAACCAAGTGGGAGTATATTCTCAAGGGCGGCGAAGGCCCGCGCACCGTGGCCTGGTGGAAGGGCTGGAAGCAGTACGGGAAGATCAAGCTGGCGGACACGCGCGAATTCGACAAGAGCGATCGGCGCATCGTTTTTCGTGATCTCTTCGTTTCGCCGACGGTGGACGAGAGCGTTTTCGCTTCGCCACTAACGACCAAGTGACGCATCGGCGGCGCTCAGCGACCCGTGAGCTCGCGGTAGACCACCTCAATATTGGCCGCGAGGCCTTGCTCATAGCGGCGATAGCTGGCGTACTTCGGCAGCCGGACCTGCTGCTTCGCCTGCTCGAGCGACAGGCCTGCCGCGATGGCCCTCCTGACCGCGGCCCGGAGGTCGCGGTGGTAGCGAAGGGATGCGCGCACCCCGGCACGATCGGTGACCTCGCCGTGGCCCGGTATGAACGTGTCGATGTCCATTTGCAACACGCGCTCCAACACATCCACATAGCCCTGGCTGCTGCCGCCGGCCTTCGAGTCGATCACGGGGATCGAACCGTTGAACAGCAAGTCACCCAGATAGGCGACTTTGTACTTCGGGAAAATGACGATGGCATCGCCAGCGGTATGGGCTGGGCCGAGGTGGATGAGCTCCACGGCGGACTCTCCGTCGTGAACCGTCATCCGCCTGGAGAAGGTGATGTTCGGCAGGTATCGACTATGGTCTCGCCAGTACTCTGCGTCGAACTTGAGGAGGTTGCGCCTGGTGAGGCGATGTGACAGGATCTGGATCGTTTCCGGGAACGAGGGGGCACCGTGTGTGTGGTCGGCGTGGTAGTGTGTGTGGACGAGATAGCGGATGGGCTTGAGGGTGACTTTCCGGATCTGGTCGATGATCCTCTGGCCCCATCTCGGGTTGATCTTGGCGTCCGCCACCAGAACGCCGTTGTCCATGACATAGAACACCGCGTTTCCGCCGCCACCCAACACGACATAAAGATCATCGCGCAGTTTCTCGACACGGATCTGTTCGTCTCGCGGTGCGACCGGACGTAATTGCACAAACAGGCCAACGACCACGACACCCAAGAGGAGCGTGAACAGCAACCGCGAATCCTTCATTTCCCTTCCTCCTTCCTGGCGGCCGGGCGAGGCCCAGCGGCTTCACCCGCAAGTTACTCTCTCATGTGCCTCCTTTCGTTTCTCAGTTCCCCAACCTGCTCAATGCCAGGGCCGCCACACCGGCGCATCCATGATAGTTGATGAAAACCGCAATGTCAAGACAATTTCGATGCTTCGCTACTCGCCGATGATTTTCACCAGCACCCTCTTGCGCCGTCGGCCATCGAATTCGCCGTAAAAGATCTGCTCCCACGGCCCAAAATCGAGTCTGCCATCGGTGATCGCCACCACCACCTCGCGGCCCATCACCTGCCTCTTCAGATGCGCGTCGGCGTTGTCCTCACCGGTACGATTATGGCGATACTTGCTGACCGGTTCGTGCGGGGCCAGCCCCTCCAGCCAGTCGTCGAAGTCCCTGATCAGCCCCTGCTCATCATCGTTGATGAAGACACTGGCAGTGATGTGCATGGCATTCACCAGGCACAGTCCTTCCTTTACGCCGCTCCTGGCCACCAACTCTTCGATTTTGGGTGTGATGTTGATATAGGCCCGACGCGTGTCGGTGTGAAACCAAAGGTACTCGGTCAAGGATTTCATCGCCTATCTCCTTGGCTGGGTGACGACAATTCGGCCCACTTCCCTTCGCCCTCCCAGACGCGGATCGTAAAATCGTAGGGAAGGCGCTGTCGGAGCTGGTCTTGCAGCAGCACACAGATGTTTTCCACCGACGGGTATTCCAGGAACTCGTTCCAGGACCGATGGTCGTATTCGGAGAGGGCTTCATCCAGAACGCGCTTCATGTCTCCGAAATCCATCAGCATCCCGCCCTCGACCTCTCCCTCGATGATGACCTCGATCTTGTAGGTGTGCCCGTGCAGTGTACCGCATCGGCTATGGCCGGGGAGGAAGTGGGCACAATCGATATGGCGGACGACTCCCAGTTTCATACCAACCTCCGTAATAGACGGATAATGATCGGAAGAAAAAGGGTGAAATGCAAGCGAAAACGGCCCGCCCGAGGCCGGAAAGGGCTTGATTCTCAAGCAGATCTTTTTAGTTTGTTGGCATTGCAGCTCTGGAGTTGGATCCGGAAAACGAGGAGAAATGGATGCTGAACTACCTTTGGTTTGGTTTGGCAGTGATCGCGATCGTGGTGGGGGCCGTTACCGGGCATTTGAAGGAGGTCACGGATGCTGCGGTGGATTCGGCCGGGAAATCGGTCGATATCGCTTTCGGGCTGATCGGCATTATGGCGATGTGGCTGGGCATCATGAAGATCGCAGAGGAGGCCGGACTGGTACGCGTACTGGCCCGCGCCATTCGGCCCATCAGTCGCAGGCTGTTCCCCGATGTGCCGCAAGAGCATCCAGCCATGGGGATGATGCTGCTCAACATCAGCGCCAACTGGTTGGGACTCAGCAATGCCGCCACACCTCTCGGCATCAAGGCCATGGAGGAGCTCCAGACGCTCAACGACAAGCCGGACACGGCCACCAACGCGATGGTCATGTTTCTCGCCATCAATACCGCCAGCATCACGTTGATCCCGATTTCCATCATCGCCGTGCGCCAGGCGCTCGGTTCGGCGAATCCCTACGAGATTATCGGTCCAGCGGTGTTCTCCTCCACCATGGCCACCATCACCGCAGTGACCGCCACCAAGGTCCTTGAAAAACTCGGAGAGGGCCGCCTCTGGCAGAGCCTGCGAAGTCACAGCCGCACCATCTTGGCGATCCTCGCCCTGGCGGCGGGTGTTGTCGCTCTCATTCTGACGGGCGCGATGAGCAGCCTGCTCTCGTTTCTGCCTCCTAACTTTTTCCGAAACGCTGTCAACTTCTTGTCGATGATCGCCATCCCGCTGCTCATCTTTCTGATCCTTTCGGCAGGACTGTACCGCAAGGTGAAGGTGTACGAGGTCTTTGTCGACGGCGCCAAGGAGGGCTTCGAGGTGGCGGTCAAAATCATCCCCTTCCTGGTGGCGATTCTGGTTGCCGTCGGCATGTTCCGGGCTTCCGGCGCCATGGACGTGTTTGTGCGCATCGTTTCGCCGGTGACGAATCTCATCGGCATGCCTGCCGAAGCATTGCCGGTCGCGTTCACCCGGCCGCTTACGGGCAGCGGCACGCTTGGGCTTGCCACCGAACTGATGAAGACGCATGGCCCCGACTCGTTTATCGGCCGCCTGACCTCGACGATGTACGGCAGTACCGAAACGACATTCTACGTGATCGCTGTCTATTTTGGTGCCGTCGGCATCAAGAAGACCCGCCATGCCGTGCCCGCCGGCCTGATCGGCGATGCAGCCGGTCTGCTTGCCTCCCTCTTCATCTGCAAGCTGGTGTTTGGCTGAGCTCCCCGAGAATGGCTGGCGGTTTCCCACCGGCAGGAAGAATTCACGATGAACCGAAGAGCCTGGCCTCACTGCGTTTGGTGGGATCTCGGCCTGTCACCGCCATGGCGAAGAAGGCCTCGGGTCCGCGGGCGCGCCAGGGCCAGAAGCAGCCGCGCCTTCGTGATGACATAGGCCAGGGGCTTGAGTCGCCTGAGGACATGGAGATAGCTCTCGACCAGGGGACGGAGCTCCTCCATGGTGGCAGGCTGGATTTCGAGAATGAGGAAGCCGTGGAAGTGCACGTTTCGTACCGTGCGGAGGAAATCATCAACCGGCAGGACGCCACCGCTTTTGAAAGGAAGATGCAGGTCTTCTGTGCGGCTGCAGTCGGAGAGATGGATGCCCTTGACCTCCGGCGCCCAGGCGTTGAGCAAGGCGGAAGGATCTTCGCCGCGCAGGAAAGCATGCGGCGCATCCAGGCAGATTCCCAGAAGCTGCGGGCCGAGCTTGCGCCGCGCCGCGTCGTAGAAGCGTTCGAAGGAGCGTGGCTCCCAGCTCGGCACGTTTTCTAGAAGGATGGGTAGATCGAGCCGGGCCAGATTCTCAAGCAGCAACTCTTCGGAGGTCTCTATCGGCACGGCTGCCTCTGCCGGCTCGGGCGGGTGGGACAAAGCGTAGCGCAGGTGCAGTCGCCGCCAACCGGCGTTGACAGCGTCGATGAGCGCGTTGATGTCGCGCTGGTGTGCGGGACAGGAAAAATCGAAGCCATCCTGCCCCATCAGAGGCAGATGGAGCCCGGCAGGAAGAGACCGCAACGCCGCGGCCACGTCGTCGATAGCGTCGAAGCTGGAGGGGTTCAGTTCGACCATCTCGACGCCGAGCCGTCGCGCCGTGTGCACAAGCTGCGCCGGCTCGAAGCCCTCAAAGCGTTCGATGGTGACACCTACCTTCATCGTTGCCTCGCGGTTCGCGGATAGAAAAAACAGCTCACGCCGTCTGGCCGATCAGGCCTGAGAAGAGGCGCACCTTCTTGTGTACCGGCGTGATTGACACCAAGATAGAGTATCTGCCGGCAAATCGCAAGGCTCTCAAAATGAAAAGCCCCACCTCCGCGGGAGGTAGGGCTTGCCAGGGTCGGTCGATGGCTTCCGGTCGGACGATTGGCGGTTAGATCCGTTTCCAGTGGCCCGGAATCCACAGCCAGCCGCGCCGCGTCGGACGCCAGCGCCCATCGATCCAGCGGTATCCCGGCCGCGGCCGCACCCAACGCCCAGCCGCCCACACGAACCGGCCGCGATGCCAGCGCCAGTGACCGGAGACCCAAATGTATCCGTGAACTCGCGGCGCCGGTCGAACCACAACCACCCGAGGAGCGGGCGGCCGGATTCTGACGATAACCCTGGTGTGCGCTTGACTCTGTGCGGGCAGAAGCAACGAACCGGCAAGCAGCGCTCCAGCCAACAGACCATGCATCGTTTTCATTGTCAATCCTCCTCTGATTCAGCTGTGGATCTTCATTTTCTGTTGCCTTCTGCACGCTCGTTTTGCAACCGCTGTGCCACCTTGCCGGCTACGGGCTGCGAGTTCCTGGAACCATTGCAACAGGCTCGACGTACGCCCTATCAGTCAGGCGGGTAGCCAGTGACTCCATCGTTCCGGTGAAAGCAGCGTCCCGTCAGGGTCACGTCTATGTACGTTTTCGTACACGCTGCCACGGAAAGAAGTCGATGGCAGAAGGGAGGAGCCTTCCGATGGGGAACCCCAGTCGTTTCGAAGGGCATGTGGATCAACTCGTCGACAAGATCTATGTGCTGGCTGTGACCCTGCTGGGCGAGGGCTCGGCTGTCGAGTCCCTGGTCGAAAATGTCTTCGCAGAGGGTTGGGATCGCGACACAGAGAGGGATATGCACCGCACGGAGGACAAGCTCGTTCGCGAACTCTATCGCAAGGTTTCCAGCCTCCGGCTGGCGCCGCTGGCTGCGGCAGCCGAGACGGCTCCGGACCCAGCATCCGTGCTGCGTACTTTTCCCGCCGACTCGGCCCTTTCGCTGCTTCTGGTTGATCTGCTTCAGTGGCCCTATACCCGGGTCGCCCGTGTGCTGGAAGTGGACGCCGCCACCGTTCTCTCCTCGCTACGCGAGGCTCGCCAAAAACTCCGGGCCGTGTTGCTACACGGCCGTGATTAGGATCGAGGATCGCGTCGAGCCACGCCGTGCTCCCTCCGCCGGTCGGAAACTTCAACGAAACCGTGGTCACGCCTTACGTCTCCGGTTTGCCTGCAACCCCTGTAAATTACGCTTGTCCCGAGCTCGGGAGCGGCCGGAAATTAGCGCTTGCTAAATTGTGCCTCGTTCGCTATTTTTGAGTTCGTGTCGAAAAATGGCGCCGAACCGACAAAGGAGGATTCAGTGCGCACGACCAGGCTGGCTGGTGTCGTAATCTTCGTTCTGATCTTGTTAGGAAGTCCAACCGCGGGTCGGCCGCAATTCAAGTTTGAACGGATAGAACAGAAGTTTCGATTTGAGCCGGAGAGGTCGATTGGGTTCTATACGCGTTCCCGGTACGATCGCGTCCAGGGTGTCTTTCTGAACCTGGGTGTCAACCTCCGGCCGCGGAAGTTCGAAGGTCTACGCATCTATGGTGACCTCGGATATGGTTTCAAGAACGAGCTGCGCGGGGTCAAATGGTACGAAATCGGCAGGGATGGTAACCTGCGCTGGCGCTACCACCTGGGTGTGCGAAAAGACTTTTTCACCCTGCAGCGACTGTCGTTCGGAGCCGAACTCTATGACGTGGTGGATACCCGCGACAACTGGAGGATCAGCCGTGTCGAGAATGCTCTGGCGGCTTTTTTCTTCCGCGAGGATTTTTATGACTACTATGGGGTCAACGGTATCCGCTTTTTCGTCGATCACCGTCTTCTCGAGAATCATACTCTGAGGCTGGAGTTGCGGCGCCAGTCGTACGAGGACGCCAGGCGCAACACCAACTGGAGCGTCTTCGGCGGCGACAAACGATTTCGGCCGAACCCCGCCAACCCTGCCTATCCTATTCTCCTCGGCGACGAGACCAGCCTGGCCTTCATGGGCGCGTTCGACTGGCGCGATAATCCGATTTTCCCGCTCCTCGGCTGGTATGTCGAAACCATCTACGAGCATACCTGGAACCAGGTGCCGGGGCGTGGCAATCTGAGCACCGATGGCTTCTTTCTGACCGTCAAGCGATATCAGCCGACGTTCGGCAGCCAGCGTCTGACGGGTCGCTTCATGTTGGGCAGCCGGACGGGCAGTCTCGGCAGTCAGCATCTGATGCGTATGGGCGGAGTCGGCTCTTTGCGTGGCTACCGCGACCGCGAGTTCATCGGCAACCGTTTTGTCATGCTGAACGTCAACTACTTTTTTGGTGGGGTGCTGCTGCAAAAACTCCCGCTCGACCTCCTACCTTTCTGGGAAACCCTGACGCTGGGTCTGTTTGCCGATACAGGCACCGCCTGGATGGTGGCCCCGGAGGCCTCACTGTTTGACATGGGCAATCTCAGCCTCGACGATTTCAAGACCGATGTTGGTGTATCCTTGGTGTTCAGCGAGGGACTTTTACGCGTCGACATAGCCCGACGATTGAGGAGCGGTGATCCAAAGTGGCGGGTCACGGTCCGCGTGCTGGAGTCTTTCTGACCCGGCTTGGCGAACCGCATCTGCAGAAGAGGCCGGAAGGCCAGTAGATCATCGGGACCAACACCGCCTTTTGAAGCGATGGGCGATTCTTCTCTTGCGAGAGTGCAAACCGAGGCGCAAGCCCCCCACGATGTGTTCTACGCGACGCCCGAGCAGATCACATCGGGCGGCATCATTCTGGAGGGTGAGGAAAACCGTCACCTGCACGCATCGCTGCGCAAGCGGCCTGGGGACATCGTTGCTGTAGTGGACGGCCGCGGAACGTGCTACACGGTCGAGCTGGTGCGCGTGGAGCGACAGCGAAGTGAGGCGCGCATTCTTGGGCAAAAGCGGATGTGGGGCGAACCCGGACTGCATCTCACCGTGGCCACGGCTGTCCCGAAAGGAAGTCGAATCGAGTTCGCCATCGAGAAGGGTACCGAACTGGGAGTGTCCCGTTTCGTGCCGCTGCGCACGCGGCGAAGCGTCGCCGGCGCGTCGCCCGCCAAGGTCGACCGCTGGAGGCGGCTGGCGTTGGCAGCGATGAAGCAGGCGCGGCGTTCGGTACTACCGGAGGTGACGGAGGAGGTACCTCTGCTCCAGGCTCTGGAACGATTCCGGTCGACGCCCTGGAAGTTTGTTGCCGATGCCAACGGGAACCCAGTGGGGCAGACGTGGAATGTCGGCGTAGCGCAGCCTGACGCCGCGTCCGCCGTCGTCTTGATCGGGCCTGAAGGTGGGCTGACGCACGAAGAGATCAGCACGGCGGTGGATGCCGGCTTCGTGCCGATCGCACTGGGGCCGAGGCGGCTCCGGGTGGAAACGGCCACCGTCGTTGCGGCGACACTGCTGATGCACGCGTTTGGAGAACTGATTTGACAGGGAACGAACGCGCAGAGAAACGGGAGGTAGGATGATCATCGACTGCATCTTTTGCCAGATCATTTCCCGGGAGAGAAAAGGACAGATCGTCTACGAGGACGACGACATCGTCGGCTTCCGCGACATCAACCCGCAGGCCCCGGTGCACGTTCTGTTGGTGCCGCGCAAGCACATTGTCAGCGTCAACGAGCTCAGCCGGGAGGACAGTGACCTCATCGGCCGCATGTTTCTTGTGGCTCGCCAGATCGCTGCTGAAGAAGGGATCGACCAGCGCGGCTACCGATTGGTCGTCAACACCAACCGCGAGGCGGGGCAGTCGGTCTATCATCTGCACATCCACCTGCTCGGCGGCCGCCGCATGAGCTGGCCTCCCGGTTGATTCTCTGTATGCGGCTGGCGACGTTGGCGGTCGAATCCACGGCGGCGGGCGCGGACGATTGCGTAGTTTGTCGGCTGCCGGCTAAAAATCTCTTGCGTGGCCGACGATATTTTTTTATATTTGCCGCTGTCAAAAATAGTTATGTTCACCAGCGGAAAGGAGGTACCTGTCCGGCATGCCTAGTGTTAAAGTTCGTGAAGGCGAAAGCTTCGACAAGGCACTCAAGCGCTTCACAAAAGCCTGTGAGAAGGCTGGCATCCTATCCGAGATCAAGAAACACCAGCATTACGAAAAGCCGAGCGAGAGGCGCAAGCGGAAGATGAACGCTGCGCGCCGGAAGCAGCGCCGCCTCCTACTCATGAACAAAAGCTGACGCCTCACCCGGACAGACGCGTCTCGCGGCGGGCCTGTTCGTAATCCCGGTTTCTCACGTATCCCACCGATTTCCCGTGAGCCTGCTCGATCGTCTGACAGAAGACATGAAGGCCGCCATGAAGGCGGGCGACAAGGTGCGCCTCGGCACCATCCGACTGCTGCGCTCTCAGCTCAAGGATGCCCAGATCAGCAAGCGGGCCGAGTTGACGCCTGAAGAAGAGTTGGCCGTCTTGACCAACGCAGCCAAGAAACGTCGCGAGGCCATCGAGGCGTACAAACAGAGCGATCGCACCGACCTTCTCGAGCAGGAGGAAGCCGAGCTGCGTATCATCCAGGAATATCTGCCACAGCAGCTCTCGGAAGAGGAAATCGAGGCGGAGGTGGACAGGGTGATCGAGGAGGTCGGAGCCACATCAATGCGTGATCTCGGGCGGGTGATGAAGCAGACGATGAGCCGACTGAAGGGGCGCGCCGATGGCAGAACCGTGCAGCAGATCGTCCGCCGCCGGTTGGGCGAATGAGACGATCAGTAACTCCATTCCTTGAAAAGTGAACAGAGCCGAGTCTTTGTTCACTTTTTTCGTTTTCAGGGAGCCGGGCGATCGTGGCTCGGAAAAGCCCTTGCACGAAATCGACGTATTGCGTAAGTTGATTCCGATGGTGGCGCGATGCACACACGCTGGCGCTTGGGGAGAGCGCTGGCATCCACTACGGATTCGCACGGACGATTGCGGACGATAGAATGGCGTCCAATCAGCTGAACTACATTGACGTTGCCATCGCTGTTCTGGTCGGTGGCCTGTTCATCAAAGGGCTCGTGCGCGGGCTGTTTCGCGAGAGCGTCAGCCTCTTCGGGTTGATCGCTGCCTTTTTGATCGCCATGCGCTTCCTCGGCCAGGCGAGCGCGGTCGTCGATGCGGTTTTGCGCCTATCGCCTTCAGCGAATACTCTGGTGGCGTTTGTGTCGGTTTTCGCGATTTCGCTCGCCGCTTTCCAGCTTCTCGCTAACTTACTGCACAAACTGGCACAGAAGAGCCCGCTGAGCTGGATCGAGCGATTGGGCGGCGGCCTGATCGGCTTTCTCAAGGGCGCCGTCATCGCCAGTCTGCTGGCGCTTTTTGTGGGCTACATCCCCTTCGGCCAGGCGTTTCAGAAGGAGCAGAAGAAGTCCATTCTGTTTGAATCGACCCGCCGCTTCGCCCCCTGGGTTTTCGATCGATTGCGTGGCCTTGTTCCCGGCACGAAATCGTTCTACGAAGAAGTCCGCGACAGTTTCGGTCGCAGCCGCGGCCGGCCCGCGCAGGACGACAACCGCAAGGCGGCGGGAACATTGCGTCCTCAGCCTCACCGGCCCGATGACGGTGCCCCTCCTTGACAATGACTCCCAGTTCCGAAATCGTTCAACTCCTCGAATTCGACAAGATCGCTGCTGCGCTCAGGGAACGGGCGACTTCCGCCCTCGGGCGCGAGCGCCTCGACGCCATCGAGTTCTCGCACGACCGCAAGGTGGTGCAGCGGCGCCTGGACGAGGTGACCGAGTTGCGGCAGCTTCTCGACTCTGATGAGGGGTTCCCGCTGGACCAGGTCTGGAACCTGCGCCCGGCGCTGCGGAGGGCGTCGGCTCCTGGAACCTACCTGGGCCCGGAAGAGCTGCTGCAGATATCCCAGACCGTCGCCTGTGCCCGCCGTGTTCGCCGCTACCTTGGCGAACGCCGCGATCGCTCGCCGGCCCTGTGGGATTGGGCCAACCGCCTGCAATCTTTTCACGACATTGAAGTTCAGGTCGAGAACGCCATCGATCCATCTACGTTCGAGGTCAAGAGCGGCGCCAGCACCAAGCTGCGGCGCATCCGCAGCCGCATCGTCGACACCGAAGAGGAGATGCGCCACCGTCTCAGCTCCATGGTCAAGGCGCTCTCCGGAAAGGACGTGCTGCAGGAGGAAGTGGTGACACTGAGGGAGGGGCGTTTTGTCCTGCCCGTGCGGTCCGAGCACCGCAACCGTGTGCCGGGGCTGATCCACGATCAGTCGGCCACCGGGCAGACGCTGTTTGTGGAACCGTTTGAAGCTGTGGAGTTGAACAATCGCCTGCGCCAGCTTCGTGCGGAGGAGCGCCAGGAGATCGTCCGAATTCTCACCGCCCTGACCGACCTGGTGCGCGCCCACGCGGAGGGCTTGCAGGTCGACGTAGAGGTCCTCGGCGAGCTCGACGCCATCTATGCCAAGGCGTTGTTGTCGCGCGACCTGCAGGCGGCTGCACCGAGTCTCAGCCAGAAAGGCGAGCTGGAGTTGATCGATGCGCGGCATCCACTGCTGCTGTTGCGCCATGAGAAACGCGACGCCGTCGTTCCCCTCAACATGAGGCTGCCGCCTGACATCCGCACCCTGGTGATCACCGGCCCGAACGCGGGTGGGAAAACGGTCGCCCTGAAGGCGGTCGGCCTTCTGGTGTTGATGACCCAGTGCGGCTTGCACATCCCGGCAAGCCCGGACTCGACGCTGCCCCTGATGCAGGCCCTCTTTGCCGACATCGGCGACACTCAGTCGATCGAACAGGATCTTTCCACCTTCACCAGTCATATGCAGCGGATCCGCCGCATCCTGCTGGAAGCGACTGCATCGAGTCTGGTATTGATCGACGAGATCGGGGCTGGTACCGACCCGAAGGAGGGCGCGGCTCTGGCCGTCGCCGTGCTCGAAGAGCTTACGCGCCGCGGCTGCAAGACCGTGGTCACCACCCACCTCGGCGAACTCAAAGCATTTGCCAACGACACCCCGGGCGTCGAGAACGGTTCGATGGAGTTCGACGCCGAAACCCTGGAACCGACCTATCGCTTTCGCCTGGGTCTACCCGGGTCGAGCTATGCCTTCGAAATCGCACGGCGGCAGGGATTGCCCGATACCGTCATCGACCGCGGTCGCGAGCTTCTTGGTGAGGAAAGAGGGCGCCTGGATCGACTGATCGCCGAGTTCGAACAAAAAAGCCAGGAGATCGACCGGCGGCTGAGTGAGCTGAGGTCGGAGCACGAGCGCCTGCGGCGGATGATGCAGGAGTATGAACAGCGGCTCCAGGTTGTTCGGGAGCAACAGCGCACGGCCAGGCGGCAGGCCGCTGAGGAGGCTGAGCGGATTCTGAAAGAGGCGAATCGGGCCGTGGAACAGGCGATCCGCGAGATTCGAGAGAAGAGCGCAACCCACGAGGCCATCAAGGCGGCCAAGGAGCGTCTGACGCAACAGCGCCAGGAGGTCGACCGGATCCTGGAGGAGGAGACGAAGGAGGAGATCGCCCGCGCAGCAACCAAGCCTTCAGGCCCGATTCGCCTGGGCGACTCGGTCCTGTGGCGGCGACAGAACGTGGAGGGACAGGTGGTGAGCGCGCCCGACTCCGGCGATCGCGTTCTGGTTCAGATTGGCAGAGTGAAGATGAGGGTGCCGGTCTCCGAGCTCGAGCGGATCGCCAAGGAGCCGGCGAAGCCAGCACCGACATTCCGGGCTCAGCGCCCCCCAAAACCGGATGTCCAGCCGGAGATCGATGTGCGCGGCATGCGTGTCGACGAAGCGCTGGCGGTGGTCGACAAGTTTCTGGACGACGCCTACCTGGCGGGCTGGAAGGAGGTGCGAATCATCCATGGCAAAGGCACAGGGGCGCTGCGGCAGGCGGTGGGGGAACTTCTCGATTCGCACCCGCGTGTGGCTGGCCGACGTGCAGCGGCCTGGAACGAGGGCGACCTCGGGGTGACCGTGGTCGAGTTCGCTGACTAGCGGCGGACGCAGAGCGCTCTGCGATCACTTGCGCTGCCTTTAGCCCAACCAAAGGAGCATGTTCATCTGTGGCAGACCATCCCGATTAGCGAAAGGACCAATGAGGAGCCTACCATGATCCGGCGCATCGGTGTTCTGACAGGAGGTGGAGACGCACCCGGGCTCAATGCTGTCATCCGGGCCGTCGTCAAATCTGCAATCCTGCGCTACGGCTGGGAAGTTGTCGGCATCCGCGACGGCTTCGAGGGCCTGATTTTGCCAGACCGCACCCAGCCCCTGACGCTCGAGTCGGTACGCGGCATCTTGCCCCGCGGAGGCACGATCCTCGGCACCACCAATCGTGGCAATCCGTTCAGCTATCCGGTGAAGGAAGACGGCCGGGTTGTGCTGCGCGACCTCTCAGACCTGGTCATCCAACGCATCGCCGAACTCAAGCTCGACTGTTTGCTCGTGGTCGGCGGCGATGGCAGCCTGCGCATCGCCAGGGATCTGGCCCACAAGGGTGTACCCGTCGTTGGGATTCCGAAGACCATTGACAACGACCTTTCAGCCACCGACGTCACCTTCGGCTACAACACCGCCCTGACCACGGCCACCGATGCTCTCGACAAGCTGCATACGACAGCGGAGAGCCATCACCGCGTTATGGTACTGGAAGTGATGGGCCGCTACGCCGGTTGGATCGCCCTGGAGTCGGGTATCGCCGGCGGGGCCGACGTCATTCTGATTCCGGAAATCCCCTACCATCTTGAAGCTTTATGCGAAAAGGTGAACAACCGGCGCCGGCACGGCCGCATGTTCTCGATTTTCGTGGTTGCCGAGGGTGCCCGCCAGCAGGGCGGCGGCATGGTTTACGCAGAGGACCCGTCGACGGTGGTCGGCAAAGAGCCGAAGCTCGGCGGCGTCGGCAGCCTTGTGGCGCGACAGGTCAGCGAAGCGGTAGGGTGCGAGTCGCGTGTCACGGTGCTCGGCCATCTGCAGCGTGGCGGCTCACCGACTGTGTTCGACCGGCTGCTCGGATCGCGTTTCGGGCTCGAGGCCGTGCGCTGCGCCCAGCGCGGCGAGTTCAGCCGCATGGTGGCCTTGCGCGGCCAGGCTGTTATTCCCGTGCCGCTCGATGAGGCCGTCGAAGAACCCAAGCGGGTCAAACCCGACGGAACCATGGCGACGGCAGCCGAGGATCTGGGAATCTCGCTCGGCCGGTGAACCCTTGGCGCCACGACGATGCCATCGGCATCTCCTGCGGCGGCCTCATGACTTTAGGGTGAGGGGAGCCTGTCCTGCCTGGGTCATGGGGATCGAAGGGGCCGGCAGTCTGGTCGGATTTGCGCCAGAATAATCCCCATGGTGGCCTATTTCTGGCCGGATGTGGCAGGTAGAAATAAAAAGCCCAGGGCAATCGCCCTGGGCCCGAAAGGAGGGAAGGGGACTTAGGAGAAAACCAGTGTCTCTTACAAAATGTATCGACAGCCCGACGTGCAGGCTTGAATAGCAAGATCTCTTCGGTCGACGAACCCTGTGCGGATTTGCATACCCCTTTCGCAAGCGCCGCCTCTGTCGCAGCGCCAGATCACGCCGCAGCCGGTGCCTGTGTCGGCCTTCCGGCCAAGAAGGCGGATCGAAAATCCTCTGCGTACCCTTCTGCGATCCACAAAGCCAGCGCTTCGTCAAACGATACCCGACGCTTCAGCCTGCGGCGCAGATGAATGCGGTATCGCTCGATCTCGAGGATCTGTAGCGAAAGGTAATCGGCGTCTGTGAATTCTGACTTCTTCATGGCATCCTCCACCCCCGGCAGGGGTAGTATAGAGTTGGCCTCTATTGTTCTAACTTTATGATCGGCATTGCAGTTCTTCCGCTCAAACTCGCTCGACGACCGCGGCGAACTCTGCGTCCTCACCGTTTTCTGTTGCAGCTTCCGTGCCAGCATCCTGCAAATAGCCGTTGCGGTGTGCATACTCATACAACAGCGCCTTGAGTATTTTTCTGCCACGATGCAGGCGCGACATCACGGTGCCGATGGGCCGGCGCAGAATCTGGGCGATCTCTTTGTAGGAAAACCCCTGAACATCGCAGAGAAGAACGACTGTGCGGTACTCGTCGGGGAGTTGATCGATCGCCCGCGTAACCTCATCGTCGAAGTATTCCGCCGGCTCCACCGGGTCGGTGAGGCGCTCTTTGCGGTTGGGTCGGGCGACAAGCTCCTCCTCCGCTTCTTTGTCCTTCAGCATAAAGGCCACGTCGTCGAGAACCACCGGCGTCGGCCGCCGTTTCTTGCTCCGATAACTGTTGATGAAGGTGTTCATCAGAATCCGGAAGATCCAGGCCCGGAAGTTGGACCCTGGCTCGAATTGATGGAAGAAGCGAAAGGCTCGGACGCTGGTATCCTGAACCAGATCTTCGGCATCAATCCGGTTACGCGTGACCCGCAGGGCCATATGATACAATTCGTCGATGTGTTGCTGCAGGTGACGCTCAAATTCATCCACTCTCGGTGGGTGTGTCGTCTGCTTTTCCATGTCGATGCTCTTCCTGTATGGTCCACATGCCGTAATACTGTCGCCACCAAAAACCAACCGGCTGTTCTCTGTCCGGCTGCGAAAAACTACGCCGCGCTGGTCGCTCGCGTCGGCTGCCGCAGCGCCTTGAGGATGAGTCGCTGCAGGCAGTGAAGCTGCCATTCGTATTCCTCGGGACGGCCGTTCAGTAGCGCTTGCAGGTTGGCACCCAGGATTGAGCTCAGGATAATGCCAGCCAACGCCTCTGAGTCGACGTCTGGGAGAAACTGTCCTTCGGCCTTCCCCTCATCGATGAGGCCGGCGATCATGCGCCGCCAGTCGCGGAACACGGCCCGCAGCATCTCCGCCACGCGATCTGTGCCGTCGATGGTCTCGGCTGCCAGGGTCATGAGGAGTACGAAGGGCCGTGCTCCTTCGCGGCGATGACAATCGCAGCCGCCGGTGAGCAAAGCGGCGATTTTCTTATGGGCATTGCCGGCCGAGTTGATCCGCGGCATGATCTCTTCCACCCAACACCGTTCGAGTGAATGTACAACGGCGCAGCCGAGATCTTCTTTGCTCTTGAAATGGAAGTAGAAGCCGCCCTTGGTCAGTCTTGTCGCGTCAAGGATCTGCGACAGAGAGGTGCGCCGGTAGCCGTTGCGCGTGAACAAAGATGTGGCCGCTCCGATGATGCGCTGCCGCGTCTGTTCGCCTCGATCTTGTGCCTTCTCCATCAGCCTTCTCCGTGTAAGGTTTCGAGAGATGAAACCGACCAGTCGGTTTGTTTATTCCGCTAGCGATTCCCCTCTCAAAAAAAGTTCACCAGGAGTTATGTCGCCAGTGCGGTGGGTTTCACCAGTTGGCGGAGGAGAAGTCTTGTGTGACGTAGAGTACCTGCGTGTCGAGATACTCTCCGGCCGCGCCACCGATCCCGAGGTAGGTGTACTGCGGATTGAGGATATTGCGCCGGTGCCCGGGGCTATACATCCAGCGCTGCACCAGCACGCGGCCGAACTCCAGGTAGGTGTAGGGTCGGCCGTAGTTTCTCCAGAAGCTGCGCCAGAATCGCTCGTAGCCCGTCGGATAGGAGAAGACCACCGGCAGATAGGCGCGCATCGGCTGGATGGCGATGTTCTCGGCGGCGTTGCCCGATTTGACTCCCTGCCGGTAGAGGCGCTTGCCGAGGGTGCGATACTTCTTGCGCGGCGAGGTGTGAGAGAAGTAGCCGAGAAGCTTCATCTCGCGCGAGTGTTGCCGCGCCGCCCGGCGGAGCTTGCGACTGAGACGGAGCGGGTGCAGGCCGAAGCGCTCTCGTTCGAGGTTGGTGAAAGCAAAAATGACCCACTCGAGTAGCTCGACATCGACCGAGTCGGGTCGGATTTGCTCGTAGACGTTGCGGAAATGGGTGACATCCCGGTACGGGATGACATAGATCCCTTCAGTTCGCAGAGTGCGACCGCAGCCAGGCAGGAAGAGCAGGCTGGCTACGGCGATGAGAAAGCTCTCCCGCCTCATCTTCATCCGCCTATGCTCCGGTAGACGACAAAACCATTCTACGAAACCGCAGCGCGATTGTCAAGCCCGACTGTGGAGAATCCTGCACTGCGGGCCACATTCTGCATCTCTGGGTCTCGGGTTTTCCAGTGAAAGTCCCCCTGGAGGAAGTGCCCGCGGCCGATGGGCGTTGTAAGGTGTTGCAGACCGCCTTTGGACGTCTCGTCGTCCCGAGGGATTTGCCGGCTTCGATGTTTGCTTGCATATCGACGCCTGATTGGTTAATATTGAAAAGTCCACCGGGTGGCACTCTATTCCGGGCGGGGCGATCGGCCGGGGGCCTTGCCTGGGCCGCGACATGAGGCGTTTCCGCGATGACTTCCTACCTGTGCAGAAAGCGGTTTGGCTTGCCGCTTCTCCTATGGCTGGTGCTTGCTGCAGTTGCCGTCGTGCATGCCGCTGCAGCCGGCACAGACCTGCGAACGGTATACGACCGGCTGAAGAAGCTGGAGTTCGATCCCGACCGCGTGGCGGAAGTGAAGAACTTTCTTATCCAACGCCACGAGCTGCAGTTGCTCTTCGAGTCGGGCCGCTTCTACCTGAGCAAGCCGGTTGGTGGTCGCCTAACCGGCGCCGTCTTCATTGGTCATGGCCGTTTTCGCTTCGTGCCGCCGAATCGGCTCGAGCGCGAGCAGGTGCAGCGTTTCATGGAGAAGGACACCCTGGACGAGGCCTTCAGCCAGGCCTACCTTCGTTTCACCGATGCCACAGCCGAGACACTCCTTGCCACCTTGTCTTGGAAGTCCGGATCTGTGCCTGCCACCGCACAGCAACTGCACCGCCGACATTCCAAAATGCTGCTGAAACGGAGGGGATGGAATCTGACAGCGCGCATTTTCGATGGCGTGTTGAGTGAGCAGTCGGACGGGTTCTTCCTGGCGGCGCTCAAACCGGAGGAGTACGAGTTCAAGTATCCGCCCTGGTTCTACGTGGTTGTCGACCCGCTGGCTGAGGAGACGGTGGGGGTGATGGAACACTTCGAGCACCGGATCAGGAAGCCATTCTATGTGCTTTCCAGCTACCGGCCGGCCGCCGCCGATTCGTGTTACGGTCCTTACCGGGAAGAGCTCCGCATCCGGCATTTCAGGATGAGGGTCGATCTGTCGAAACCCAAAACGCTCGACGCCACCGTCACTCTTACCGTGGTCCCAGGCGTTTCGGGGCGCCGGCTGCTGCGTTTCGACATCAACAAGAAGGCCAAGGTGGACACTGCCTGGGGCAGCCGGGGACGGCCACTGACTCTTTTTCAGGAAAAAGACGAAGCCGGCTTCGCGGTGCTGTTGCCGGCAGCCACCCGCGCGGGCGTCGCCGAAACCCTGACGGTGCACTACCGAGGAGATCTGCTTGAGCAAAATGACAGCGGCCAGTATCACCTGAAAAACCGGGAGAACTGGTACCCGCGTGCCGGCTACTTGCAGCGCTCGACCTTCGACATGACCTTTGTCTACCCGAAGAAGTACGACCTGGTGGCCGCCGGCCGGCGGGATACGGTCTACGTCGAAGAGGGCAAGAACGTGGCTCACTGGACCGAGACTCTGCCTGGGAAAGTCGTGGCCTTCAGCCTCGGCACATTTGAGGTTACGGCTTACGAGGGCCGAGGGATCCCCAAGATCGAGGTCTATTCGAGCAGTCGGCGGCGCGAGTCGATGCGCAAGAAGATCGCCGGGGATGTCGGCAACAGTCTTTATCTCTACAGTTCTTTGCTTGCGCCCTACCCGTTCGAAGAACTCAGGGTGGCGGAAGCGGCGGGCGCTGTCAGCCAGGGATATCCAGGCCTGCTCTACCTCTTCGGTCTTACCTACCAGACCGAGCTGGAGGGAGTGATGGAGGCTCTGCGCAGCCATGAGGTGGCCCACCAGTGGTGGGGCAACCTCGTTGGCTGGCATTCATACCACGACCAGTGGCTGAGCGAAGCGCTGGCGCAATACAGCGGCGCGCTTTTCGTAGAGATGTCGCTGGCCAAGGAAGAGCGCTTTTTGCAGTTGATGAAGGCCTGGCGCGACGACATTCTCGAACATGGGAACGTCGGCGTCAGCGCCGGGCTCCAGCGCTTCGGTTTTTCGAAACAGGACCTGGCGCGCAGCGAAGGCAGCAAAGCCGGACCGATCTGGATGGGGCTCCGGCTCGGCCAGCGTGAAGGGGTGGATTACTATGTCACCGTGTACGAGAAAGGTGCCTACGTCATCCACATGCTGCGGCTGATGTTGCGCGACTACAACACGGGAAGTGATCGGAGATTCTGGGAAATGCTCCAGGATTTTGTCAGACAGTACAGCAACGCCGACCCCACGACACAGGACTTCCAGGAGGTGGCGGAGAAGCATTACGGGGGCTCGCTCGACTGGTTTTTTCGGCAGTGGGTCTATGGCACCGAGGCTCCAACCCTGCTGGTGCGCCAGGAGAAAGTTGAACGTACGGCAGACGGATTCACTGCACGTCTCGTTGTCGAACAACGCGACGTAACCGATCCGTTTCGCCTGGTGGTGCCGGTGAGCGTCGAACTTGCCTCGGGAGAGCGGCGCACATACCCATGGGTCATCGACCAGTGGCAGCAAACGTTGACTCTCGGTCCTTTTAGCGAACGGCCTGCCAGAATTGTCTTCAACGCCCTGGGGGGTGTCCTGGCGCGGGTGCGCCGGCGGTAATGCCGGGGCGGGAATGGCCCTCGCTCAGCCGTCTGTTACATATATGGGCCTGTTCCCCGCAATGTTAGCGGCGCGCAAGGGGCCTTCTTCCGCCTCCGGATCGATTAGGCCGGGGCGCCCATGGGTTTGACTTTCGGCCGTTGGAGTGCTATATTCTGGGCGCGAAATGTGTCCGCTGTTGTAGCATCAGGTGACTGCGATGTTGAATCGATGGACTGCCGCCCGAAGGGCGCTGGTATTCGGCTTGCACGGGGTCTTCGCTGTCCTGCTGTTTGGCTGCGTGAATCCATTTGCGCCGCGACTGGACAAGGGTGAGGAGTCGTCGCAAGTCGTCACCGAGCAGCGCACCCCGGACGAGGTGCTGCAGAACTTCAAGATTGCCTACACCTTCAAGGATTCGCTTCTCTACAGTGATGTGCTGGACAGCTCCTTCGTTTTCGAGTTTTATGATCCGGACCTGGAGCCGTCGGGTGGTTTTGTCACCTGGGGCAGGGACGTCGACCTGCAGACCACAGGGCGGCTGTTCCGCACCTTCCAAACCATCGACCTGGTCTGGGTCAGTACGGTTTATGAATTCCGTGAAGGCGACACCGAAAAGATTTTCCGGCGATTCAATCTGAATCTGGTCGGCGATCAGTTTGTTTTTACGGTTACGGGCACGGCGATTTTTTCTTTGCGACAGAGCCAACATGACGGCAAATGGCGCATTGTCCATTGGAAGGACGAATCGGATCTCTAGGGATGCCCCTGGGAATATCCGAACATACCCGGCTGTTGACCTTTTGCAGAAACCGAGCAAACCGAGGAGCCTCATGAAGCTGAATTACACACTGACGTATTTGCCTCTGCTGATCGCCGTGGCGCTTCTGAGTTCGATCGGCTGTTCGACAAAGGGACAGTCGCAGGAGGAGGGCAAGGACGGCACGTTTGCCGGGCTTCCCAACATCACCTTACCGGATCTGAGCGGCAAACAGGTGAGCTTTTCAGATTTCAAAGGGAAGGTGGTCATATTGGATTTCTGGGCCACCTGGTGCGGGCCTTGCGTGGCCGAGATCCCGCACTTCAAGACGCTGTATGAAAAGTACCATGATCGAGGACTCGAGATCGTTGGAGTGTCGGTCGATGTGAACGCCGCGAAGGTGGTGCCTCCTTTCGTTGAGGAGCATGAGATCCCGTACACGATCCTTCTCGGTAATGCAGGGCTACAGCGCAAATTCAACCTGCGCGGGCTGCCGACCACCTATGTAATCGATCGCAAGGGTCGAGTTGTGGAAAAACTTCTCGGCTATCGCGGCATCGAGGTCTTTGAGAAGCTCGTCGAACCGTTGCTGAATACCAGTTCCTGAGCTGCTGATGGGACCGCATTCTGAACTCAGGTCGGCCCGAGTGGCTCGATGTCATCAAAGGTCCATGTTGTGAACGAGTAGAGTTTGCGGATGCTGGTTTCAAGGGAGGACAAAGCGGAGCGCAGGCGCAAGGAGTTTGAGGATCTGGCATATCAGCACATGGATGCCCTCTACAGCACCGCGTTGAGGCTGACTCGAAACAGTCTCGACGCCGAAGACCTGGTCCAGGACGTTTGCCTGCGTGCCTATCGGTTCTTCCACCGGTTTCAAACTGGCACCAATTTCAAAGCGTGGATTTTCAAAATACTGATGAACACATTCATCAACCAGTACCGCAAAGAGACACGGGAGCCGCAGAAGGTCGATTTCGAAAAAGTAGAGTATTTTTACAGTGAGCGTCAGAAAGATCTTGGACACCGGTACGTTGACTGCTACCGTGAGGAAGAGTACGAGGAACTCTTCGGCGACGAGGTGAAAGAGGCGCTGACAAGACTGTCGGACGACTTTCGCATGGTTGTCATCCTCGCCGACATCGAAGGGTTCTCGTACAAGGAGATTGCCCGGATCGTGGGCTGTCCCATCGGCACGGTGATGTCGCGGCTGTCGCGGGCACGGCATCAGTTGCAGCGTATTCTGGATGAATACGCGCGGCGAGCGGGATACGTCAAGGGAAACAACACCTGAAGTTAGCTTCGGAGGTATGAATCAGATCATGGGACGCCAATGCAGTGAAGTGGAAAGCCTGATTACGGGCTACGTCGATCAGGAGCTCGATCCAAAAGGCCGCCTGAAAGTGGAACACCACCTGGAAGAGTGTGTACAGTGCCGGCATCAGTATGAAGCCGAGCGCCGATTGAAAGCGCTACTGCGTCAGCGGGTGCACACCGTGAAGGCACCTACCGAGCTGCGCAATCGCATCCGCCGCAGGCTGCGCCGCGAAGCCCGCACGACACCGTCGCTCATCGAACTGCTACGGTCCTATTTCACGTTTCATCCAGCTCTTTCGATGGCGACAGCCGTGGCGCTTTTCCTGGTGGTGGCGATGCCGACGTACTTCGCGTTCGTCCACAATCCCTTCGCCGAGGACTCAGCCGTTGCGGCAGCTTCCGGCGAGATCGTGGATCTCTCCGGTGAGATCGTCTGCGTGGACTGCGCTGTGTTGCTGCGCGCCCATGCCCAAGACTCCGGAACGGTGGAGCGAGTCCGCAAGGAGCATGACCTCGGCCTGCATCATCCGGGGCTCATGACGCGAAACGGTGAAATCTATGGGTTCTTGCACAGCGGCAAGGGTCTCGATCTGCTGAATATGCCGTCCCATGGCGGCGGTAAAGTGCGAATCCACGGTGTCATCTACCCGCGGGCCCATCTGATCGAGGTGCGCTCCTATCAGATCATCTGATGAAGACGGAATCCTCGCTGTTTTTCCCATTCCCCCGTTTTCTGTTCAGGGGGAATTTTTTTGCCTGTTCACCGAGGCCACGAACCAGCTTGTAGGGGTAGGAAGAAGAACATGGTGACTGAGAATGTAACTTTGCTGGCAGCTCTCTTCGCAGGAGTGATCTCGTTTTTGTCGCCCTGCGTCTTGCCCCTTGTGCCGGCCTACATTTCCTACATCACCGGCCTCAGCGTCGAGGAACTGCGCGCCGGTGTCCTGCAGCGTGAGGCCACCCGGCGTCTGCTGATGAACTCACTGGCTCTGATCGCCGGGTTTTCTCTGGTGTTTATCGCCATGGGGGCGACGGCCACATTTGTCGGCAAGCTACTGACGGCCAATATGGCCCTCATCAGCAAGATCGCCGGTGTCATCCTGGTGATCTTCGGCTTGCACCTGATGGGAATTTTTCGGATTCGATTTCTCAACTACGAGAAGCGGCTGCAGGTGAAGGCCAAGCCCGTCACCCTTCTCGGTTCTTTTCTCGTTGGCGTCGCCTTCGCGGCGGGATGGAGTCCGTGCATCGGACCGATCCTCGGTGCAATATTGGCCATCGCCGCATCCAAGAGCAGCGTCGCCCAGGGCGTCATCCTGCTCGCTTTCTACTCGCTTGGATTGGCGATTCCCTTCTTCCTGACAGCCGTGGCAACCAATGCGCTGCTGAAAGTTTTCAAACAGGTGAAACGGCACTTCCGCACC
Organism: uncultured Cytophagia bacterium; assembly: GCA_964527995.1. Classification (GTDB taxonomy): domain Bacteria; phylum Zhuqueibacterota; class Zhuqueibacteria; order Oceanimicrobiales; family CAZGRP01; genus CAZGRP01. The sequence continues at coordinate 107,137 of CAZGRP010000004.1, forward strand.
ATCGAGATCGTCAGCGGTGTCTTTCTGGTCTCCGTCGGCGTGATGATGTTCTTCAACGTCTTCACCTACCTGTCCTCATATTTGAACCAGTGGATACCATGGCTACAAAACATCGGTTAAGTTCCGTTTCACCTACCGGGCTCCTGCCGCGCTGGCGGATGGGCCTACATGCGGTTGCTTCCTTGCTCATCCTCTCCGCCGCCGGCGAGGCCGTTGCCGGTGCCTGGACCCTCGGCCGCGGCCGGGTATGGACCAAACTGTCCTACTACACCTACTCGGCCACCGAGCGTTTTGCCGGGGCTGATTGCTTCAGTTGCCGGCCCGGCGACCGGGTGCCGTACAATTTCAATGGTGAAGCGGGCTCCACGGCGATCTTTTTCGATCTCTGGTGGGGTCTGACCAACCGCCTCGATCTTCAGACCCAGGCGTCGTACTATCCCAGTGTGTCGTTCGATGACGCCATCGATGATCGCAACAGCAACGGCATCGGCGACGTCCGTTTTGGCGCCAAGTTCCGCGTCCTCGACGGACCGGTCGTGACTTCGGTCAAGGTGCTGGCGAAAGCACCGCTCGGCGGGTTCCCCATCGATGCAGAGCTTGTCCCCGTGGGCGAAGGGCAGTGGGATTTTGACTTCGTGGCACAGTTCGGCCACTCATTTTATCCCCTGCCCGCTTATGCCAACATCAATATCGGCTATCGCCTGCGGGCGCGGAACACCGATACGGACATCAAGCCGGGCAACGAGGGGCTGCTTCAGGCCGAGTTCGGCTACGGCGTCACCCACTGGTTGATGCTCAAGGGCTTTCTCGATGTCACCCGCGGAGGTCGAAACAAGTTCGGCGACCTGGTGATTCGCGACAGCCAACGCCGCATCACATATCTCTCTCCGGTGCTGCTGATTTTCCCGGACAAAAACACCATCATCGAGGCGAGCTTTCTCTACCCAGTGGCCGGCCGAAACTTTCCAGCCGGCACGGTGTTTAGTATTGGTGTGGCGAGAACCTTCCGTCTGAGTCAGTCGATCTTTTAGACTTTCGGGTCTCTTTGTTCCGTGCGATTCTGGCGATGGATCCCCACCGCGGGGATACTGCTCGTGGCTGCCTGCGCGCCGGGTGACTCCAGCTTCGGTCCCTCGATCCCTACCGGCTGGGACATTCCCCGGGAGGGCATCTCGGTTGGCTGCCCCGGAGGGCGCGACTGCATTCCCTCGCTCAGCAATCCCGAGATGCTTCCCGCCGATGCGGCGACCTTTCTTCGCGACGATGACCTGGTGCTTGGTCTGGTGCTGAACCAGGAGCCCAGGGCCTACCCGATCCAGATTCTCGACTATCATGAAATTGTGAACGACGAGGTCGGTGGCGTGCCGGTGGCCATCACCTACTCCCCGCTGACAGGAACGGGCATCGCTTTCGATCGTGAGGTAGCCGAGAAAGTGCTGGAATTCGGCGTATCCGGTCTGCTGTATGACAGCAATCTGATCATGTATGACCGCACCACCGGCAGCCATTGGACGCAGATGCGCTTGCGTGCCGACCAGGGGCCGTTGCGTGGCACCCGGCTGTCGACTCGGCCGCTGATGCAGATCAGCTGGGAAGGTTGGCGACGCCTGCACCCCGACACCAAAGTCCTCTCCCGCAACACCGGCTTCCCTCGAGACTATTCGGTTTATCCGTATGGCGACTACCGCAATAACAACACGTTCCTCCTCTTTCCGCTGTTGAACGAGGACCCGCGCCTGCCGCGCAAGACAGTGGTCCATGGTGTGGTCACTGTCGGCGCCGTCAAAGTGTGGAAACATGAAGATTTTACCGACCCGGCAATCCTCAATGTCGACGTGGGCGGCGAGCCGGTTGTGCTGATCGCCGACCCCGCCCTGCGGCTCGTGGTCAGCTACGGCCGTATCGCTCCTCCCGGCCGCCTGCTTACTTTCCGGATCAGTTTCTCCTCCAATCGCTTCCCCTTTGCCCTGCGCGACGAGCAAACCCAGACTCTGTGGGACATCCAGGGGCAGGCCTTTAGCGGCCCCCTGGCCGGAAGTCGACTCGAACCGATCACCTCCTACAACGGCTACTGGTTCGCCTGGGGCGCTATCTTCAACTCCGTCCAGATCGCCGACATCGGCGGTTAGCCGCGTTCTCAGGCCGCCCTTGACAAAGGCTCGCAACTTGGATATATTGCGACGGTTGCCGGCCTTCACAAGGAAAAGTGTGGCCGAGCCCTGAATCCAGCACGGCGATTTCGAGTCCTCGAGTTTCGCCGCCCTTTCCGCAACCCTTCGAGTCCCTGGCAAAGGCTCTTTCCTATTTTCAGAGGAGGGAAAATGAAACACATGCGACTGGCTTCCGTCCTTCTTGCTCTTCTTGTCGCCACCGCCGCGGCACAGCAGAAGCATCCCATCACTTTCGAAGAGATGTTCACCATGGGGCGAGTCGCCGACCCGCAGGTCTCGCCCGACGGCCAGTGGGTCGCCTTCGTCGTCACCGAATACGACATCGACGCCAACCGTGGCAACAGCGATCTCTGGCTTGTGGCCATCGACGGCAGCGAGGCGCGCCGGCTCACCTCCAATGCCGCCGCCGATTTCAGCCCGCGCTGGTCGCCCGATGGAAGGCAGCTTGCGTTCGTGTCGACGCGTTCCGGCAAGGCTCAGATCTGGCTTCTGCCCCTCGACGGCGGCGAAGCCCGGCAGCTCACCACGACTTCCACCGGGGCGAGCGGCCCGGTCTGGTCAGCCGACGGCAAGTGGATTCTGTTCACGTCGCGGGTCTATCCGGACTGCGAGAGCGACGACTGCAACCGCCGCCGCGACCAGGAACGTGCCGAAAGCAAAGTCAAGGCGAGGGTGATCGACCAGCTTTTGTTTCGCCACTGGAACAGCTGGCGCGACGGCAAATGGAGTCATCTCTTCGTCGTCTCCGCCAGCGAAGGTGGACCGGGGCGGGATTTGATTCGTGGCCGACTCGATGTGCCCCCCATTGCCCTTGGCGGAGCGCAGGACTACGTTTTCTCACCGGACGGCAAGAACGTCACCTACGTGGCCAACACCGATCCGATGGTGGCCATCAGCACCAACAACGACCTTTTTACCATCCCGGTTGAGGGCGGCTCACCCCGCAAGCTGACCTCCAATCCGGCCAACGACAATTATCCACAGTATTCGCCCGACGGTCGCTTCATCGCCTACCGCGCTCAGCTACGTGCCGGTTTCGAATCGGACCGCTACCGCCTGATGATCTACGATCGCCGTACGGGTCGGGTGACCAACCTGACCGAAAACCTCGATCGTTCGATCGGTTCCTACACCTGGTCTCCGGACGGCAAGGCGATTTATTTCACCGCGGTAGATCAGGGGTACTCGTCGATTCACCGCCTCGATGTTGCCAGCCACAGGGTGAGCCGATTGACCGAGAAGAGCTACAACGCCAATGTCGCCGTTACGCCCGATGGCAAGACGCTGATTTTTCGACGCCAGTCCATGCGGCAGCCGTTCGAGATCTATCGAGCCGACGTCAACGGCCGCAAAGTCCGTGCTCTTACGCACGTCAATGATGCCCGTCTGGCCGACATCGACATGAACGCACCCGAAGAGGTGTGGTACGAAGGTGCTGGTGGCACGAAGGTGCATGGCTTTCTGCTCAAGCCGCCGGCCTTCGACCCGGCAAAGAAGTATCCTCTGGTGCTTCTGGTTCACGGTGGGCCGCAGGGTATGTGGGCCGACGGCTTTCATTTTCGCTGGAACGCCCAGATGTTCGCCGCTCCCGGGTACGTCGTCTTCATGCCGAATCCGCGCGGCAGTACCGGCTACGGCCAGAAGTTCACCGACGAGATCAGCCGCGATTGGGGCGGCAAGGCCTACGAAGATATCATGCGGGGGGTCGACTATGTGCTGGCACACTACCCCTTCGTCGACAGCACCCGCATGGTGGCGGCCGGTGCCTCGTATGGCGGCTATATGATGGACTGGATTCTTGGTCACACCGACCGTTTCCGGGCGATCGTCAGCCACGACGGTGTGTTCAACACGGTGAGCATGTACTTTTCCACTGAGGAGTTGTGGTTCCCGGAGTGGGAGTTCGGCGGCACACCGTGGACGAACAAGGCCCTGTACGAGAAGTGGTCTCCGCACAACTACGTCGCCAACTTCAAGACGCCGACTCTGGTCATCCACAGCCAGAACGACTTTCGGGTTCCGCTGGAACAGGGGCTGTCGCTTTTTACGGCGCTGCAGCGAATGAAGGTCCCTTCGCGGCTGCTCTATTTTCCGGATGAGGACCATTTTGTCACCAAGCCGCAGAACGCGCGACTGTGGTGGAAGACGATCTACGAATGGTTTGACAGGTGGTTGGGAACTGAAGCAAACGGTGGAGAATGATGCCGGAACTCAAGATTGCCATCTACAAAGGCGACGAAAGCGCACCGGAGACCGTGGTCAAGATTCCGTTGCAGGCTCTCCGGATCGCCCAGTCAGTATTGCCGCATCGAGTCAGATGGGCTTTCGAAGAAGAGGGGATCGACTGGAAGGAGGTCATTCGTCTGGTCGAGGAAGAAAAGGTGTCGGGCACGCTCGTGGAGGTGCAGAAGAAGGGGCACCGCATCGTGGTCAGTGTCGAGGGCTCTGAATCGGCCGGCAGCGAATGATTCCGGCGGCAAGGCACTGGTCATAAGAAATCCCGCACCTCGAAGAGGAGATGCGGGAGCGGTCAAGAGGAGGCGCCGGCTGGCAGGCCCTCCGCGGCGGCATGGGCTACGGGCGATTGCTGTCGTAATCGTTGAGAATTGCCCAAAGAGCAGCATGTAGCCTCGGCGATGTTTCGAACCGGGTGCTACGCCGGAGGAAATCCATGGCCCAGTGGTTCTGCGTCTTGTGCAGGGCCGCGAGGGCCATCATCCGGACGCCAGTGTCCTGGTGGCTACGGTAGATACGAACGATGTCGAAAATGGCTGCGTCGACATCCAGTCGGTCGCCGTAGTGGATGATCTGCGCCAGGGCGGATTGCTGCAGGCCCTGATTGGACGAGGCCAAAGCCGTCACCAGATTTGCACTGAACGATTGCCAGTCTGTTTCTTTGGCCTGGGCCGAGCGGCTGGGCTGCAACAGAAAGCCCACCAGAAACAGTGCGATGATCCAGGTCGATCTTTTCATCCTAGCACCTCCGTGCATTGGAATGTCCGAACCTGTGGCTAGTCCTCAAGTGTACGCGTGGCAGGTGCGAAAGTTACCACCGCAAACCATTCCTGCAACGACCCCTCACAGATTCGGACTCGAACCCACCTGGTATCCATCCAATCCCTATCAGCCGCCGATCGGGCTGCCTGGAGGCGGCTTCAGGGGCTGCGGAGTTGGCGCCGCTGCACTGGGCCGACTCAGGAAGCGGGCGATGTCGTCGGCAGCCATCCTCCGGTGGGCCTCCTCGACGGGGCTCTCCGTGCGGTGCGTGGATCGCAATAGGCCCTCCAACTCGCGCAGCTTCGCCGCAGCGATGGCGCGAACATCCGGGGCAGCCTTGGTGTTTCCTGCCAGGTCGATGAGGCGGTCGACGACCACCCTTTCGACGGCTCTGGCCACGGCCGCCTGGGCACCGTCCGAAGGAGTCTTGGCCTTCCAGGTGAAATCCAAAAGACGATCAATGAGATCAGCCAGGCCGGGAAAGCGGCTGTCGCGGCTGTGCAGCTCCACCATCCTGGCGGCGCGCTCGGATTGCAGCAGGTTGGACACCGTCATGTCGGCGGCCACCGCTGCAGCCGCCACTGGGTCGAACAGCATCGCCGTACGTTTCGGGAAAAGCTCGCGCCGGTCGTTGTAGCCGAAGGGCTGAGGCGGCAGCAACCGCAGGATTCTGTGCGGCAGGACCAGAGCTGCCGGGTCGAGCGTTTTCAGCAGAGCCTCCAGGGCCTGCCGCTGGCGCTCCGGCGGCACCCATTGCAGCGGCGTCTGGCCGTCGCCGCGCACGGCGTAGGTGTAAAAAGCTCCGCCGAGCATCTTGGCCGTTGCCTCGACCTGGTAGCGGTGATGCAGGTAGAGCGGCACCAGTGTGCGCTCGAGGGTGGCCAGCGGCCGGCCTTCGGGGATGTTTTGTTCGCCGAAACGGGCCAGGGCGATGCTGCGCACCTGCATCTCATGTTCCAGGGCGGCGACCGGATCGGATCCGTTGTCCCACAGGTTGGCCAGCGGGTGTGCCGCACCGGCAGGGCGGGCGTCGGCATCGGTGATGAAGAGAAGTTTCTTGTCAAGGGCCTCGCGCACCAGCCGGTCGAGAGCGGCGTCCTCGTCGGTGCCGGGAGGGAACTCGCTGTAGGCGTAGCGCACGGCCCAGCGGTCCCAGGCGCCGATACCGACGGCGTATGCATCGGAGAGGTCAAGATCGCCCGAAGGGGTGATTTTGACCAGCGGCGCCGGGTAGTCCATCACCGATGCCCGACCATAGGTGCTGGCGGCAAAGTTGTGGGCGAAGCCGAGGGTGTGGCCGACCTCGTGCGCCACGAGTTGGCGGATGCGGGCCAGGGCCACTTCGACAGCGGTCGTGTTGGGGTCCAGGGACGCCAGGTAGCTCTCCTCGGGCACGGCCGCCAGCTCGCCATCGTCCCACGGGCCGGAAGCCGAGCCGAACAGGGGCTCCAGACCTTCGAATAGAAGGCGATCCTGGCGGACTCGCAACGACCCGAGATTGACATGGCCCTTGATGATCTCACCGGTACGCGGGTCGATGACCGAGCCGCCGTACGACCAGCCGCGCGTGGAGCGGTGCACCCACTCGATGACGTTGTAGCGCACGTCGAGCGGATCGGCATCCTCCGGCAGCACTTCCACACGAAAAGCGTTCTTGAACCCGGCCGCCTCGAAAGCCTGGTTCCACCAACTGGCCCCCTCGATCAAGGCGGAGCGCACCGGTTCGGGTGCACCGGGATCGACGTAGTAGACGATCGGCTTCACCGGCTCGGAGACGGCCGCATTGGGGTCCTTCTTCTTGAGGCGATGCCGGGCGATGAAGCGTTTCTGCAATGGCTGGTCGATGGGGGTGGCGTAGTCGGCGAAGCTGATGCCGAAGGCGCCGGCACGGGGATCGAAGCGACGCGGCTGGTAATCGTCGTCGGGGAGCTGGATGAAGGAGAGGTGCTGGCGAACGGTTACAGCCTCGGGAGTCGGAGCGGTTTCGACCACCAGCGGTCCTGGCTCCGAAGAGACAAAGGTGAGGATGACCTCGAATTCGGTGTTCTTCGGGAAGGCCTTTGTGCGCGGCAGATAGACGGCAGAGCGGGACCTGTCGAGTTTGAAGTTTCCCTGGCCGCGTTGCTTGAGACGCCGGGCCACATAGTGGGCATCGCGGAAGAGGAAGTCGGTGGCATCGACCAGGACGCGGCCGTTGGATTCGGCCGCGATCTCGCTACCCCACAGGATCGATTGAGCAAACGATTCCTCCACGGCCCGCTTTTCAGCCGGATTGTCGGTGGTCGCGCGGTATCGCAGGTTGCGCTGCCAGAGAAGCACTTTGGGCCCGACGCGGACAAACTTGACCACACGGTCGCGCCCCAACTGGCCGCGGTCGAGTCCCACCGGGTTGGAGCCCAGGCCGGTGCTGAGAGAGTTCACGTAGAGGAATTCCTGGTTGAAGCGCGGGATCTCCAGCCAGATCTTGCCGGTGCGGCTGTCCCAGTAGAAGGGGAAATAGCCGTCATGGCGTTCCATGCCGGCGGTCTTCTCGGCGATGGTGGGGACTTTGGCTTTCGCCTTCTGCGTCGCCTGCTTCTGGACCGTGGCGAGCGTGTCCCCATGAAACCAGGCCACCGCAAGAAGCACCGAGCTGATCATCGGGATGCTTTTCTGAAATCTCATCTCCGTCGCCTCCTGTTTTTTTTTGGACTCCGCAATATAGGCCTGCAGCGGGCGGTTGTCAAGAGGAACCGTGGGGAGAGTCAGAGGCAAAGCTTCTTCGAAGAAGGTTTGCCTCTGCGTTCTCGGGTAACCCCTGACGTACGAGTCGTGGCGCAGGCATCTTACTCGCGGTTGTCCCCAAAGCTTGCCTTTTCAGTCAATCCCGCGCAACCGGGAATCTATAGCCTATTCATTTTTCTGGATTCCTGCTCCCCGCTTTCGCGAGAATGACCCACTACTGAATCCGTTTGTGAATCCGGCCAAGGGCGCCCGTGTCAGGGGATATCGCCTGTTTGGCTCACCGACCTTCTACAGCATCTCCGACAACAACGGGGCTGCTCGAACGCTCCCCTTGGGCGCGCTGATTGGCTCTGAAAAATGGTTCGGTGGCGTTTCGGTAGCGGTGCAGCAACTTGGAGCAGCAGAGCCTCCAGACTTCTTCGCTGTTCGACGCACCGTCGATTTTCTGCCCAGCAGAAACTTGTTGCTGAGTGAAAAGAACTCCAACAATCTGTACGTCTCCGGATTGCTCGGCACCATGCTCCCAGGTTCCGAGGTTTCGGTTGCCGCGGGCGTGTCCTGGTTCAGCTTGGAGGCTGTCGACGGTGTCGAGCTTCTCTATGCGCGCAGCCAGGGTGTCGAACAGTTCGGTCAGATGGTGGACTTTCGTATCGGGCTATTGGGGGAGTTGCAGGGCCAGCGGTCGTTCGAGGTGTTGCTGCTGCACAATCGATTGGACATGACGCACGATGTCAGCTACCCCGTCTGGTTTGTTGACGAGGCTACCGGTCGGTCCTCGGTGGCCAGCAGGGTGGAAAGGAATCTCGACCGTACACGCACCTGGGGCCTGCATCTGGGATACGTCGGGCCGCTTTCTGGAGAGGACTGGCGAATCGGCGGCGTTCTCACGGTCAACCGAAAATCCCATCCCAAGATCCCCAACTACGAACTGATGAACATTCCGCGCGATCCGGGGAACTCGTGGGCCTTCAACATCGGTACGGGCGTATCGAGAACAAACGGTCCTGCCACTTTTGGTCTGGACCTCATCCTCGAGCCGATATGGAGCAACACCTGGGCCGAGGCTGCTGAACCGGTACGAACCCGAAGCGGCCGGATCATTCCGGTGGGGCAGACAACGGTGGACAATGATTTTCGATTCACCAACTGGCTGTTGCGTGTCGGAATCGGCCGGCAGAAAGAAGTGTTCGGATTTCAATTAGGGTTACAGGTTCACTGGATCCGGTATCAGCTCGACCAACACAACAAGGTCGAGGAGTTCCAGCGACTACAGAAGGAGAGCTGGGCGGAATGGACACCGAGTGTCAGTCTGAGCTGGACTTTCCCCGAGTTTCAGATCCGCTACACGGGTCGCCTGACTACCGGCACGGGGCGGCCGGGGGTAGCCCGGAGGAATTGGGCACGTGCAGAAGCCGCATTGGATAGCGGTGATTTTATTGTCGCCCCCAGCGCTCCTTTAACCTTGCGAGAAGCTCTGGTGCTGACGCACCAGATTTCCATTTCGATTCCGATTCGTAATTGAAGAGACAAGAAGCCAACCTTCTCCGAGAAGATTGGCTTCTCACCCGGGATTCTTGGAGTGATGGAGTGGTCAAAGCACGCCGCTCCGCCACTCCAGTTCTCCAATACTCCGATAGCGTAACATCAGAAACAACAGCTCATTTCCTCACTTCCTGCGGACCACGAACCTCAGAGGTATCTCCACGGTCTTGAAGCTGCACCACCCCTCCTTGTCAGAACAGAAGTAGTAGGTGACCTGGACAGCCGATTTGTGGACTCCGGTCGCGGCTCTTTCCGGCACGACCGCCGGGAAGACCAGCGGCCTGGTGACGTCGAGGACGCGGTAGCCGGCGCGGCTGACGGCGCCCATTCGCGTCGAATCGGGTTCAAACCTGTCTTTGAGTAGATGGAGTGGTGTTTTCTGTGGCATTTGCAGAGTCAGCGGCGGGATGGCGTTCACATGATAGCCGGCGTCCACTTTGAACGACAGGTTGAGGCGAGCAGTATCGCCGGCTGCAACCGTGTCGGGCTGGAGCCACCCTCGCACCTGCACGGCGTCGCGCACGGGCTGCGCCCAGGCGCTGGCCGCCGACCACAGGCCAAGCAGCAAGACGCACAGTCGGGCATGAAACGGTTTCATTCTCTTCCTTCGCCTCGGCCCGCTGCCTCGTGCCGGTGTTCCTGTTCCGACCGCACCCGATTTTGCAGGATGGCGATGGCGTGGGGGATCGCCGGTAGCACCGCTTCCAGGCTTTCGCGGGCCCCCTTCGGGCTTCCCGGCAAGTTCACGATCAGGCTCTCGCCGCGCACCCCCACCACGGCGCGCGAGAGCATGGCGTGCGGTGTGCTCTGCAGCCCGCGCAGCAGCATGGCGCCTTCCATGCCCGGCACCCGCCGGTCGATGACTTCGAGGGTGGCCTCGGGGGTGAAGTCGTACGGCGACAGCCCGGTTCCGCCGGTGGTGAGCACCAGGTCGGCGTGCAGATTGTCACAAAGTCGTTTCAGCTCCCAGGCGATCTGCTTGCGATCGTCGGGGATGATCTTCGTTTCGATGATGTCGGCGTCAATCTGGGCTGCCATGTCGCGCACCAGGGCGCCGCTGGTATCTTCACGCTCGCCGCGGCTGCCGCGGGTCGAGATGGTCAGAATAGCGACTCGCAGCTGCATTTACCGCTCCCGGTTGCCGGCCAGAAGGATCTGCTTGACTTCCGCCGGTGTTTCGGCCCTCAACAGGTCGCGACGGATCGATTCCCGGCGCAGCAGGGCGCAAAGTTGAGCCAGACATCGAAGATAGAGCTCTACCTGCTCCTCAGGCGTGCCGAACAGAAAGAGCAGACGCACGGGCTCGCTGTCAAGGGAAACGTAATCGACAGGACGAGCCAGGCGGCCGATCACGATCACCGGCTCTTTGAGGTAGCGAGTCCTGCCGTGCGGAAAGGCTACGCCGCGTCCCACGCCTGTCGACTGGTTGGTCTCGCGGGCCACTACCTCTCTGAAAAAAGCTTCCGGCTCGGTGAGCAATCCGCGCGCGACCAGGAGATCCACCATCTGTCGGAAAGCTTCGAATTTGTCCGTGGCGGAAATATCGAGGAGGATCAGATCCTCGCGGATCGTCTCCGCCAGCTCAGATGTTTCGTCCATGCTTCCCGGCCTGAGACGACAGCACTCTTCGATCCTACACGAATATAGCCTCTTGCCGTCACAAAATCAATCACTCGATGAACCGATCATCCAGCGGCATGATCCACACTTGACAATCTCTCGAACGCTGGTTACCTTGACGCACGACGTGCGGTCGGCGAGGGAATATGCAGAAACAGGTGGGAAGATGCAAGCTCTTTGTGGTTTCGTGGACCACGGCCGGCAGTGCTGTCACCGGCATGCCGGCTCGCTTGGCGGGGAATCGGAGAGGCGTGCCTGTCGGTGGCGATTTCTGGCAGCGTTGATGGCTGCCGTGGTCGTGTGGACGGCGATCCCGTCCCTGGCTGGCGACACCACAGCGACGTGGGTGCGACGCTTCGAGATCACCGACGGCCCTCTTGCCCTGCGCAGTCCGGCTCGACCGGGAAGGTACTTCGACGCCCTGGGTCGGCATGCAGGTGTGCTGGGGTTCCAGGAGGGGGTGGTCGAATCCTGGGTCTACCCCTTGCTGGTCGCGCATGGTTTGCGTCTTGCCTTTCAGCCGCAGGGCTCTACCGAGGCGCTGGAAGCATCGCGCTATGCCGCTGAGGTGACGGTGCGACCTGCGGCCGTAACCGTCACGTACTCCCATCCGTTGTTCACGGTCCGGCAACATTTCTTTACGACTCTCGAGGAGGACGGGTCGCTGATCCTGCTCGAAATCGACACCTCCCGGCCGCTGCGCCTCATCGTCAGCTTTTTCCCTGACCTGAAGCCGATGTGGCCTGCCGGGCTCGGTGGCCAGTACGCTTTCTGGGATGGCGACGAACAGGCCTACGTCCTTTCCGAGAGTCGTAGGAGGTTCAACGCTCTGATCGGGACGCCTGGAGCGGTAGCGCTGTCATCGCCACCGGCGCACGAGCTGGCGACCACTCCCAGTCGCTACGCCGTGACGGTGACGCCGGATTCGGCCAGCCGCTATTTTGTGCCGATTGCGATCTCCGCCAGCGTGACCAGCCGTGACAGCGCCCGCGCCACCTACCGGCGGTTGCTGCACAAGGCCGCTGAGCTCTATCGGGCGGCCGTTGCCCATTATGACTCCGTCACGTATTCCTTCGCCCGCGTGGTGACCCCGGATCAGCGATTCAATCTTGCCTACGAATGGGCCAAACTCGCTCTCGACAAGGGGTTCGTCAGTAATCCGCATTTGGGCCGCGGCATGGTGGCAGGCTACGGCCCTTCGGGGGCGAGCCAACGACCCGGCTTCGCCTGGTTTTTTGGCGGCGATGCCTTCATCAACTCCCGTGCCATGATTGCCTACGGCGACTTCGCCACGGTGCGCCAGGCTTTTCTTTTCCTGCAACAGCGCCAGCGCGCCGATGGCAAGATGATGCATGAGCTGTCGCAGAGCGCCGGCCTCATCCGCTGGTTCGAAGATTACCCGTACGGCTATATCCATGGCGACACGACCCCTTACTACCTGGTGGCGACACATGACTACGTCCAGGCCTCGGGCGACACCAATTTCGTGCGCCGAAGCTGGGACTCGCTGCGCCGTGCCTACCTCTGGAGCCGGAGCACGGATAGCGACGGTGACGGCCTGATGGAGAACACCCTGGCTGGTCTGGGGGCGTCCGAACTCGGCAGCTTGCGTGAAGCCAGTGGCGTCGATATTTTTCTCGCCGGTGTCGGCGTGCAGGCGTGGCACGCCTTTGCAGAACTGGCCCGTGGGATTGGCAAAGCTGACGTCGCCCGCCAAGCCGACCGTTGGTTCGACCGCGGCCGGAAGGCACTCGAAGAGAAGTTCTGGAATCCACAGACAGGGTGCTATAACTTCTCGATTACACGGAGCGGAAGGACCAACGACGAGATCACTGCCTGGGCTGCTTTCCCGGCGGTCTACAACCTGGTTCAGCGCGAGAGGGCCCGGCGGGCGCTCGCCCTTCTGGCGACAGAGGAGATCAGCACGGACTGGGGCGCGCGGATGCTCTCGAATCGGAGCAAGGCCTACGACCCCCTGGCTTACAACAACGGTGCCGTCTGGCCGTTTCTGACCGGCTATCTGATCCTCGCCAACTATGCCAATGACCGGCCCGAAAGCGGCTTCCACAGCCTGCGGAGTCTGGTGCAATGGGCCTTTCACGACGCCCTCGGGTACGAACCCGAAGTGGTAAGCGGCGACTACTTCCGCGTCCTCGAAACCTCGGTGCCGCATCAGCTTTTCGGGTCGACGGCTGTAGCTGCCGGAATGCTGCACGGCCTGCTCGGCTGGCGCGCGGACGCGGTGCGCGGCGCGGCGGAGCTGGCGCCCTCTCTGCCTGCGGCGTGGGATTCGTTGATCGCCGGGCCCTTGTGGGTCGGGCGGCAAAGACTGGACGCCCGGCTCGACCGCACCGGCGATGGGCTGCGGCTGCAAGTCGATGTTCGCGGAGATCGGCCTCTGCTTCTTCGTTACCAGCCGACACTGGGATACGGCACGGAGATCGAAGAGGTCCGCGTCAACGGAACGCCCGTTTCGGACTGGCAGAAAGCCACAACCGAGGGACTGGTGCGCTGTCGGATACCGATCCGGCTCAGTCCCGGCCACACCGAGGTGGAGATTGCTACAAGAGGCCGGGTGCTTGTCGTGTGGCCATGGCAGCCATTGCGGCCCGGGGACCGCAGCCGCAACCTGAAGCCCGTCGGCGTCCGCTTCGACAGCAACCGGCTGGTGCTCGAAATCGAGGGCCGCGGCGGACAGGACTACGAGATTGACTTGCGGACGCTGCGCCCGGTGGCAAAGGTGGAGGGTGCTGAATGGGACAGGCCTTCAAAAGACCGAGTCCGCCTTGCAGTCCTCTTTCCCAAGGGCGGATCTGGATTCCGCCGAGCCACGATCGTCGTTTATTTTGCCGAAGGGCGGTAAGGGCAGCCATTCCTCAGAGTGCAACGCACCAGTGTTCCTCTGCGACCGGGAATTTTCTCTTGACATTCCGCAGGGGAAGCTGTAGATTTTTGCAGTTGGATCAAAGCAAACAGGTGCAATGGCCTGGCGGAAAAAATTCAGGGATCATTTGAACCGAGAGATCGTGTCGGCCGACTGAGGGGGGAAGAAGGTTTCGGTGAGCCGCTAGCGCAGCGTTTAGCGGCTTTCTTTTTTCTGCAGACCACGTGTCGTGCGAAACGATGGGAGGATTCGATGCGCTTCTGGTCTCCGCTGGCGATGCTGGCGGTTGTTGCCCTGGCCTGTGGCGGCGAAGCAGAGAACGCCTTGTTTGTGCGGCCGGATAACGCCGCTGCCATCCAGAAGAGGTTGCGGCGCTACGCGCGTGTCACGGTGCCGGATCCCAGGGCCTCTCTGACCGAGCGCCGGCGCCAGCTCATCGAGAAGCTGGTGGAAGCGGCAAGCTACATGGATGCCATTTTCTGGCGTCAGTCCGACCACCAGGCGTTGAGGATCCGCGACCGGCTGCTGAAGTCCACGCGTCCGCTGGATCGATCCTACCTTCGTTTCCTCGATATCAACTACGGGCCGTTCGATCGCCAGGCCGGAAACGAGCCCTTCATCGGCACACGCTTGAAACCGCCGGGTGCCGGCTTCTACCCGGCGGACCTGACCCGGGAGGAACTGGATGAGTACCTGGATACTCATCCGGACCAGCGCCAGGAGCTCCTCAGTCCGACTACGGTGGTGCGACGCGATGGTGATCGGCTGGTGGCCGTGCCCTATTTCGACGAGCATCGGAAATTTCTCGAACCCGCAGCTCGGGCTCTGCGCCAGGCCGCCCAATTTGCCGATCACCCCGGTTTCCGGCGCTATTTGCAACTGCGCGCCGAGGCGCTTCTGAACGACGATTTTTATCAAAGCGATGTCGCCTGGGTCGGCCTGAGGGACCAGCCGGTGGACCTCATCATCGGTCCCATCGAATCGTACGAAGATCAGCTTATGGGCATCAAGACTGCCTACGAAGGGGTGGTGCTGCTGCGCGACAGCGTTGAGACCCGGAGGCTGGCCATCTATTCACAGCATCTCGACGAGCTTGAGAAGCAGCTGCCGGTGCCAGCGGCTTACAAGAAGAAGAGCGCCCGTATGGAGGCGGTGCTGGGCGTCTTCACCGCAATCTATCGCAGCGGAGATGCCAACGCCGGCATCAAGACGATGGCCATCACCTTGCCCAACGATGAACGGGTACGGCAGCGCTACGGCGCTCGGCGTTTGCAGCTCAAAGGCTCGATCCTGGCCAAGTACGAGAAAATCTTGAAGCCGATCGCTGCCAGGCTTCTGGTGCCGGAGCAGGCCGCTCTTGTCGGCGGGGAGGCCTTCTTCACCAACGTTCTCTTCCACGAAATCGCCCACCCTCTGGGACCGGACTTTGTGCGCTCGAATCCGGAGCAGACTCCGCGCGACGCCCTGCGAGAGAACTATTCGCCGATCGAAGAAGCCAAGGCGGACATCGTTGGGCTCACCTGTGTTGACTACTTCCTGAAAAAGGGCATCATTTCGCCCGCGAAGCGGCCGGCCCACTATGCCACTTTCGTAGCATCTGTCATTCGTTCGCTGCGCTTCGGCGTCGGCAGCGCGCACGGCAAGGCCAACATGATCGAGTGGAACACGCTGGTGCAGGAGGGGGCTATTGAAGCCACCGCCGCGGGCTACCGCGTCCGGTTCGAACGGTTCCCGGCAGCGGTGCGCAAACTGGCTCGGCAGCTCCTCATGCTCGAGGGCAACGGCGACTACGAAGGTGCCCGAGCCTTGGTCGCCGCCAAAGCGGCAGTCCCCTCGGACCTGCAGCGCGCCCTGAAAGAGCTGGGAGACATTCCGGTGGACCTCGAGTTCCGCTATGAAGTCGCGGCACCCTGGAGCGCGGTGCCAACCGCCGATTGACCGGCGGTGGTTGCATCGCTCTGCCCCATCTCTTCGGGGAAGCATTCAAACCAAGGAGGATGTGCCATGGGACATCAGAAACTCGTGACCATCGAACGACACATCATGGAGACTCAGCGGCGCTACCCGCAGGCCACGGGTGAGTTCTCCGCCTTGCTGAACGATATCGCCTTTGCTGCCAAGATCATCGCCCGCGAGGTGCGCAAGGCAGGCCTCGTGGATATTCTCGGTCTGACCGGGGAGCGCAACATTCACGGCGAGGAAGTCCAAAAACTCGATCACTACGCCCACGAGGTGATCTATCGGGCCTTGGATCATACGGGGCGACTTTGTGTGATGGCTTCTGAAGAAGAAGAAGGGCTGTTGCAGATCCCGGATCGCTACCCATGCGGCAAGTACGTTCTTCTCTATGACCCGCTCGATGGCTCCTCGAACATCGATGCCAACGTCAGCATCGGTACCATCTTCTCGATCTATCGCAAGGTGTCGACCGGCGACCGCGGCACCCTCGAGGACTGCCTGCAGAAGGGCAGTGAGCAGGTGGGCGCCGGCTACGTCATCTATGGGTCGTCGACCATGCTGGTGTTCACCACGGGAAACGGCGTTCACGGCTTCACGCTCGATCCCAGTGTCGGCGAATTCCTTCTCTCGCACGAGAACATCGTCACCCCACGCCGTGGCAAGATCTACAGCGTCAACGAGGGCTACTTTTCGCGCTGGGACGGAGCGATGCAGAATTACATTCACTATCTGAAAGAAGAGGACCGGGAAACCGGCAGGCCCTACTCGGCGCGCTATATCGGCTCGCTCGTGGCCGATTTCCACCGCAACCTTTTGTACGGCGGCATCTTCATGTATCCCGGGGACAAGAAGAACCCGAAAGGAAAGCTGCGGCTGATGTACGAGGCCAATCCGCTGGCCTTCATCGTCAAGCAGGCGGGTGGCTACGCCAGCAACGGCAGGCAGGACATCCTCACCGTGCAGCCTCGCGAGTTGCACGAGCGCACCCCTCTTTTCATTGGCAGCTATGACGACGTCCGCCGGGTCGAGGAGTTCTTCAAGAAGAAACGTTAGTTCCAGCAATGAACCCGCTCCGAGCCGGAGAAGGCGGAGTCGGACCAGGGCGGACTTCGTGCATCCCATGCGAGAATGGACTTGAGAAGAACGAGGAAGCCGGCGGTGCGGCTTCTTGTTCTTCTGTGTAGAGTCAGTTGTCTTAAAGGCCTGAGGCCGTAGGGAGAGTGTGACCATGCAGGCAGTGCGTTGGGGAGGTGGGATCGTATTCTTAGGGGTGCTGGTGCTGATCCTGGAACTGATCACCGCCACGCGCCAGCGGGGCCAGACCAACCCGGTCCCCGGGCGCTCCGAATTGTGGAACCGCGTGTGGCAGCTGCGCCGGCAGCAGATCGTGTACGGCACCGGCGATCCGGCAACGGTGGCCAGCTACCGCGAGTTTGCCGGCCGGCAAACCCAGCGCCACCGCTGGGTCGAGATCACGGCTGCACCGGACACAGCAGTGGGCCGCAGCGAGCTGACCGCGTCGGTGGCGGTTCTGGTCGGGACGCCACAGTCGAACCGCTGGCTGGCAGAGCTGGAAGGGCGCCTGCCGCTGCGCTGGAGCCGATCGGGCATCCGCCTGGGCCGGAGAGAGTATCGCCACCCCCAGGATGTGATCGTGGTTTCGCTCTTGCCGAACCCACTGGGGCCTACCGTACCGATGTCGATTGTCACCGGCGTGTCGGACAGCTCGGTGGTGGCCTACCTGCAGCAACCACGCGCTTTGCGCTTCGGACCGGGTGACTATCGCGTCTATCGCAATGGTCAACTGATCACCTTTGGTTTTTTCAACCGCGACTGGCAGCCGGATCCCCAGCGCGAGCGCAACTTCCTCGCGGAAACTCGGCTCGTGGGCACGTCGACTCACTTCCGGTTCATCTACCACGGGAGAGATCCGCTTTCCCTGGCTGCAGGGGAGTTGAAGGCGCGCTACGAGCGAGGCTTCGAGAAAACCGCGGCTCGACTTGGGGCAACCGCCGACGGCAGGAAGATCGAAGTTCATGTCTATGATTCTTTCGAGACCAAAGGGCTGGTCACTGGAAATACGCGCCTCTATCACGCTGAACCCGCGCGCCAGCGGATCCATGTGGTGATCAACCAGGATTTCCGCGGCGACCGCCTGGTGGCGCTGGCCCGGGTGCTGATGGCACGCTGGCCGAGGCCGCCGGTCTCGCCGGCGCTCGAAGATGCCCTGGCCATGGCTCTCTCCGACGGCTGGGGCCGTAAAGGGTATCGCCACTGGGCTGGCTTTATCACGGCCTCCAACAACGTGATCCCACTCCGGCGTCTGTTCTCGCCGGATGCGGAAAGTCAGGAGTCGCCTCTTTTTGTGCAACCGTTGCTGGGTGCATGGGGCGAGATTCTTCTGCAACAATTCGACGGGCAGGGGCTGCAGAAGCTGGCCTCGAGTTGGCCGGCCAAAGGCCTGCCGCGGCGCCTGCCGAACGGCTGGACTGCTGCCAGGATGGCGCAGAAATGGCGCTATCGTCTGGGCCAGCTCGCCGCGGCATTCGGTGGGGTGAAGGCGGTCGAATTTCGTCCCGAATTCCAGAAGGGGTTCTGTTACAGCCACGAGGGATACCAGATCTACAACGGCTACATGTCTGAGATGTCCGATGCCTCGCTGGGGCAGCTCAGAGAGTTGGGCGCCAACTGGATCTCGCTGACACCGTTTGCTTTCTTGTCGGCGATGAACCGGCCGGCGCCGTTCCACTTCTCCAGTAGTGCCGGCTCGGAGAACGACGAGAGCCTGGTGCAGGCAGCGACGACGGCCCACAGGCTGGGGATGAAGGTGATGCTGAAGCCGCACATCTGGACCCATGCCGGCTGGCCCGGCGATCTTCAGATGCGGAACGAGGAGGACTGGAAGAGGTTTTTCGACAACTACTACCGCTGGATCCGCCATTACGCCCTGCTGGCCGAGATGTACGATTTCGACATGCTCAGCATCGGTGTGGAGGTGTCGAAGGCGACACTCGAAAAGCCGCAAGCCTGGCGGAAGATGATCCGCCGGCTTCGGCGCATCTACCACGGACCGATGACCTACGCGGCGAACTGGGGCGAGGAGTTCGAGAAGCTCGGTTTCTGGGATGAGCTGGACTACATCGGTCTGAACTCGTATTATCCTTTGTCACAATCCAGCGATGCTACAGCGGCAGAGCTGCGACGCGGCGCCGCGAGCATCGCCCTCAGGGTGGAGAAGGTCGCTCAGAAGTATCGGAAACCCGTCATCTTCACGGAAGTGGGTTTTCCGAGTACCCCGGCCCCGTGGGTGCAGCCGCACCGTGAGAATCGGCGTGGCCGCCCCGACCCGCAGGCTCAGGCCCTGGCATACAGGGTCATGTTCGAGACGATGTGGGACCAGCCGTGGTTCTACGGCTTCTACTGGTGGAAATGGCCGACGGTGCTGGATATCGGTGGCGAGCGCCATACCGGTTTCACACCGAAAGGGAAGCCGGCGCAAGAGGTCGTCTCCGAATGGTACCAGCGACGGAGCCCGAGTCGGCGGGCTGAGTAGTTGGATCGCGAAGGGAGTCCGCCAGGAAACCCTTCCACGCGGCCTGGCGACCGGTGGGTTCGTCTCCTTCGATTTCGTTTCTTACACGAACAGTAAACAGATAACTACGGACCGACATGGAGGGAGCGATGCGGCGCGCACGAATTGTGTCTACGGGGAGATTTGTTCCTGAACGTGTTGTCACGAATCATGACCTTGCCAAATTGATGCCCACCAGCGACGAGTGGATTCGCGAGCGTACAGGCATCATCGAGCGCCACTTTGTCAGCGAGGAGATCGGTGTTTCCGACCTGGGCTACGAAGCCTCGATCCGGGCGTTGGAGAAGGCGGGATTGCAGCCAAAGGACATCGACTTCATTATCTTCGCCACCCTGAGCCCGGACTACGGATTTCCGGGTTCGGGCTGTGTGATGCAGAGGCGGCTCGGGATTCCTGGAGTGGGGGCCCTCGATGTTCGCAACCAGTGTTCCGGCTTCCTCTACGGATTGTCGGTGGCGGACGCTTTCATTCGAGCCGGCCGGTACGATCGGATTCTGCTAGTCGGCGCTGAAATCCAGTCGACCGGCCTGGACTACAGCGAGCGCGGCCGGCACATCGCTGTGCTTTTCGGTGACGGCGCCGGTGCCGTGATCCTGGAGGCCACCGACGAACCCGAGCGAGGGGTTCTTTCCACCCACCTGCACGCCGACGGCCGTTACTTCAAGGAATTGTGGACCGAGAACCCCGGCAGCCGGCGGATTCCCCGCCTCTACCCGGAGATTCTCACCGACGGCAGTTGCTACCCCCAGATGAACGGCCGCGAGGTGTTCAAGCATGCCGTGGTCAGGTTCCCGGCGGTGATTCACGAGGCCCTGGAAGCCAATGGCTTGTCGGTGGCCGACGTCGATCTCATTATCCCTCATCAGGCGAACCTGCGCATCACCGAGGCGGTGGCCCAGAGGCTCGGCCTTGGCATGGACCGGGTCTACAGCAAC
Organism: uncultured Cytophagia bacterium; assembly: GCA_964527995.1. Lineage (GTDB taxonomy): Bacteria > Zhuqueibacterota > Zhuqueibacteria > Oceanimicrobiales > CAZGRP01 > CAZGRP01. The sequence continues at coordinate 127,561 of CAZGRP010000004.1, forward strand.
ATCCAGCGCTATGGCAACACCACCGCCGCGTCCATTCCCATCGCCCTCGACGAGGCTGTCGACCGGGGGCTGATCTCGGACGGCAGCCTGGTCGTGCTGGCCGCCTTCGGCTCGGGGTTCACATGGGCGTCGGCGGCGATCCGCTGGTGAGCCAGGTCTGGTGGATCACGGCAGCGGATCGTGGTCCAGCGCAAACTTTTTCCTTGACACTGCCGACTTCTTTTCTTATTATTGCACCATTCTTTAAAGCCACACGGAAAATCCTGTAACACGGATTTCTGAAGTCTCACTGATTTACGCCTGCGCCACGGGATCCCTCCCACACGGATGGTGCCGGGCTGCCCGCTGTAGCCCGACCGTCAATCCGTTCTGCGGTTGCTGTACGACACTTCATTCGGCTCTTCTTTGCCGGCCGCCACGACCGTGACACTATCCGCCCACGGCGGTGGTGTACCCGGTCGGCCTGCTGGGCTCCTCGGCATGAGGGTTGTGGCCGGAGACGCGGGCATCTCCCTCGTAGGGCCGTGCCCGGTTTCGTCACCGAAACGGATCGGCACTGTTACGGGGACGGTGACGGATAAACAAAGTGGGGACGTGCTGGTGGGCGCCAACGTCCTGATCGTCGGTACCACGATGGGTGCTTCGACCGACGCGGACGGCAAGTACCAGATCACCAATGTGCCCCCTGGCATGTACAAGCTCGAGGTGTCCTATATCGGCTACATCACGGTCACCAAAGAGGTTCAGGTGATCGCCCGCGAACAGGCGCGGGTGGATGTTGCCCTCGAAGAAGTGGCCGTGGTCGGCAAGGTGGTGGTGGTTGAAGCCAGCCGGGCCAAAGAGCGCGAGACGCCCGTGGCCTTCACCAACATCGGGACCAGTGAGATTGAGCGGGAGTTCACGGTTCAGGACGTGCCACACCTGTTCAAGAACACGCCCGGCATCTATGTGACGACGGACGGCGGCTCGGGCCTCGGTGACTCCAAGGTACGCATCCGAGGCTTCGACGAGCAGCGCATTTCGGTGATGATCAACGGCATCGAGGAGAATGACCCGGAGTCCAAGAAGGTCTACTGGTCGAACTGGGGCTCGCTGCCCAGCGGCTCGCAGTCGATCCAGGTCCAGCGCGGCGCCGGCTCTTCGCTCTACGGCGCCGGGGCCTTCGGTGGCTCCATCAATATCCAGACCGCCGACGCGCCGGCCGTTCCCGGTTTCAAGGTTATCACGACGGGCGGCCGCTACTCCACCTACAAGCTCGGCGTCGACTACAACACCGGGCTGCTGAAGGGCAAGTACGCCTTCCTGGCGCGGGTCAATTACCTGACCGGCAACGGCTGGCGGCGCAACACTTACTACCGCGGTCTGCAGTACTATTTCAGCTTTACCGACTTCATCAGCGAAAACAAGACGCTGCGCCTGATCCTGCACGGCGCTCCCCAGTACCATGCCTACAGCTACTTCTCCTTCTCCGCCAAGGACCTGGCACGCTATGGCCGCGATTACAACCCGCATCCCTACGTCCGCAAGAATGATCTCGGGCTGGGACCGCGGGAGACCGACGGCACCAGTCTGCTGGATGTCCTTTTCATGACGCAGAACAACAAGGACAAGGGTGGCGAGGTCATCGGCAACGGCTTTGTGAGTTTCGACAACAACGTCTACCACAAGCCACAGTTGGAAGCCCACTACACGTGGAATCTGAACCCGAACACGCAGCTGCAGACCACCTCGTTTTTCACCATCGGTCGGGGATACGGCGAGAACATCAACGCCTCGTACAGGATCCCCCGTAATGGCAGCCAGCCGGGCTACGATTACAAGGGACGCCGTTACGTGACCGTGGGGGACGCGCGC
>CAZGRP010000004.1:129514-144691 GCA_964527995.1 uncultured Cytophagia bacterium
CCAGCCGGGCTACGATTACAAGGGACGCCGTTACGTGACCGTGGGGGACGCGCGCTATCGCGGCATCGAGCTCGCCGGTTCGGCGCGAGTGGCCCGTGGCCTGGACCTCAACCTGTCGCTGTCGAAAACCAAGAACGCCTGGACAGGCAGCATCACCGACGAGGCCAGGAGCCAACTGGGCATCGAGGAAGGAAAGATCGAGCCGGAGACACCGCAACTGATCATCGCCGGCGTGGTCAATTACACCCGCAAGTCTTTCTACGCTTCGGCGGCGGTGCGGCATTTCTCCGACTACTACATCCTGGCCAGCAACGACCCGGTGGCCCTGGAGTGGGACCTGGCGGCGAATCAAGCGGTGAGGCAGGCAAGCACCCTGCCCGCATGGACCGTCGCCGATCTGATCTTTGGTTACCGGTTCAAGTTGCAGGGCGGGCACACCGCCGATGTGTCGCTTCACGTCTTCAACCTCTTTGACGAGAAGTACTTCCAGATCGGCAATCAGTACGGTTTGCTGCCGGGACCGGAGCGGAATATCCAGGTCAATCTGGTTCTGGCCAGATAGCGGCAGCCGGCTTCGGTTGGTTCAGCAGGGGTTTGCAGGCGCCCCGTTCCAGCCCCGGAGCGGGGCGCTTGGCCCATGAAGCAGAGTCCTGTTCCGCAAAGAAAGCCACCCCGTGTGGTCGCAGACAGAGAGGCGGCGAGGCGCCGACTGCGTCCTCCCCGTCGCTGAGACCTGCCGGACAGGCGGGGTGAGGGGGGATGTTTGCTCAGATACGGCCTCTGCACTTTTTGACTTGACAGTAATACTTTATTTGGCTATTTTCGAACGTCAAACACGGCAGCACTGGAGCCATGGGGGTCGCAATCGAAGGGGAAAACACGAAAACACAACCAATGGCCTGAGTCAAAGAAATTGATGCGACGACGGTTTCGTGTACTCTGGGTTTTGACGGCCACGCTTCTCCTCCTGCTACGTCCCACCCTGCGCGACGCATACAGCCAGACACTGCCGCCAACTGTACAAAGTCGACTGGCAAAACCCCTGGTCGACGACGAGCGTTACACCAACATCGGCAACATCGGCCTGACGATTACCAACTTCGGCACGCTCGGCGACGGGTTCGTGGTGCAACGGCCGGAAGACCGACCTTCCTGTGAATATCCGCTCGGTTCAGGCATCGAGCACATGTTCGATGGCGGCCTATGGGTGGGGGCCAAGCGCTCCGACGGCACGGTTACAGTGACCACCGGCGCCGTGGACGTGCCGAGCCTGAATTTCAACGTCTCCGAAGGATTCGAGTTTACCAACTCGGACGATCCCAACGACGTGATCTTCGTGCGCTCCAGCCTGGCCAACTCTCCTTTCTTCGATCCAGAGGCCGTCAGCCATCAGGATTTCATCGTCAATTTCACCGACTCCAACACCGTGATTCCGGAGACCGGAGATCGCATCCCCAACCACCGGCCGCTCAACATCTCCGTCCACCTGGAGAGCTATGCCTGGAGCTTTCCTTTCGCCGACGCCTTCGTGATTTTGAACTATAAGATCAAGAACACCGGCCGCGAACTCCTGACCGATGTCTATGTCGGTCTGTGGGCGGATCTGGTGGTGCGCAATACCAATGTCACCCCACCGCGTGTGGGTGCGCCCTTCTACCAGCATGTCGGCAACGGCTACCTCGACTCGCTGTTCATGGCCTACGCTTTTGACTACGACGGCGACCCGGGCTTTACCGACGACGGCCTGTACATCGCCTTCCGGTTGCTGGGAGCCTTCCCGCAGGCCAATGATCAGGTCTATCAAAAAAGAACCATGTACAATGCCTGGCTGTTTCGCAATCAGCAGGATCCGGTGTTGAACTCTCCGCAGGACGACGTATCCAAGTACCAGCGCATGTCAGAGACACTGCCGGCCTCGGGATTCAACTCGCTGCGCTCTGGCCCAGGAAACTATATGACACTGCTATCCACCGGCCCCTTTGCGGAACTGGCCCCAGATTCGAGCATCAACGTCGTCTTCGCCGTGATTGCGGCCCCCAAGGGTGGGGACGACCCGAACTGGATGGATACGGAGGCCAATCGCTCGCAACTGCTGGTGAACGCCGGATGGGCCCAGAAGGCCTTCGACGGTGAGGACAAGAACCGCAACAACATTCTCGACCCGGGCGAAGATCTGAATGGCAACGGCGTCCTCGACCGCTATGTGCTGCCGACACCGCCGAATCCGCCACGACTGAAAGTGATTCCGGGCGATGGCGAAGTCACCCTCTACTGGGACGCTCGTTCGGAGCAGTCGATCGATCTGATCACGGGCGAAAAGGACTTCGAGGGCTATCGCCTCTATCGCAGCACCCTGGCTTCGGACCTGCCCGGCAAGAATCTCCTCAGCTCCTTCATTCGTATTGCCGAATTCGACTCGATCGACGGTCTGGGTTACGACACCGGGTTCAATTTTGTGCGCCTGAACGAGCCGGTGACCTTTCCGGACGAGTTTTACAGAGACCCGCTGACCGGCCAAAAGGAGCAGGTGCAGTTTCGCTACAAGTTCGTCAACCGCAACCTCCTGAATGGCTGGCAGTACGCCTATGCGGTGACGGCCTACGACCGCGGCGATCCGGGGCAGAATCTCCCGAGCCTGGAGAGCAGCCGGCTGCGCAACGTCGTGCGCGTGTTCCCCGGGGCGCCGCCGGTTTCCGAGGCCGGGCGCACCGGCCCGCGCCGCAAGATCGGCGTCTATCCGAACCCCTACCGGGGCCATGCCCGCTGGGATGGTCTTCTGGAGCGTGACCGCAAAATCTATTTCTACAACCTGCCCCCAAAAGCTGAAGTGCGCATCTTTACCCTCGCCGGAGATCTGGTAGACACGTTTGTTCACGACAGCGACACCTACACCGGCACCGACATCCAATGGTTCGAGAAGCTGAGCAGCCCGGAGGCGGTTTTTTCGGGCGGCGAGCACGGCTGGGATCTGGTGACCAAGGATGACCAGGCTCTGGCAACGGGCCTCTATCTGTTCACCGTGGAAGATCTGCAGAGCGGCGAGATCTACCGCGGTAAGTTCCTGGTAATCAAATAGGTAGTTGAGGACCTAACCGTAAAGGAGGGAAAGCGATGCGACTTGCGACAGCGTTGTTCCTCATCCTGGCGCTCGTGGTGCTACCGCTCGGGCTGGCGGCACAGACGACGACGCCAATCAAAGACATTCAGATGACCACCGCCCCCAACGGCGATTCTCCGATGGTGGGCCAGACGGTCACCATCACCGGCCGGGTGACGGGGCAGGCGTCGACGTTCGGCAATGGCTATTTTGTGCAGGATGCCGCGGCACCGTGGAGCGGTATTTTTGTGCATGACACCGCCAACAAGCCTCAACGCGGCGACAGCGTGCTCGTCACCGGGACCGTGAAAGAGTTCTTCAACCTCACGGAGATCGACAACGTCACGGGGTTTCAGATCGTCGCCATGGGCACGGATTTGCCCCTTGACCAGCGCCTGAACCCGTTCGAGCCGATCGTGGTCTCCCTGGCCGATGCCAATCCCGGCGAGCAGTACGAGGGGGTACTGGTGCGAGTCGACAGCGTCACCGTCAAGACCGACAACCTCGGCTTTGGTGAATGGTCGGTCACCAACGGCACCGACACGCTGCGCGTGGACGACGCCGGCGATTTTTACTACAAGCCGACCTCGGGCGACTCGATCTCCTACATCGTCGGGCTGCTCCATTTCTCCTTTGGGAACTTCAAGCTGGAACCGCGCATCTCCAACGACATCGGCGAGGTCAACGGTGCCATGCTCATCTCTTCGGTGCAGCAGGTGCTGCCTGGCGACGATAGGCCCTATGTCTTCGGAGATACGGTCAAGGTGGTCGGCATCGCTACCTCCGGGCCGCGGGCCCTGTGGATCGGCGCCCGCTGGTCGATGTACGCGGTGATGGACGAAGCGATGCCGTGGTCCGGTCTGCAGATCGTGCAACATGACTCCTTCGCAAGTGCGACCAACGTGGGGGCGATCCAGGCCGGCGACCGCGTGCTCTTTACCGGCCGGATGAACGAGTTCGCCCAGCATTCGCAATTGGAAATCTTCACCAGCCCACCGGTCCCGGTTGAGTTCCTCGATTTCGGCAACCCGATTCCGGATCCAGTCAAGATCTCAGCCGATGAGCTTACCACCGTCGAAACTGGGGAGAAGTGGGAGGGTGTGGCGGTGACCATCGACAGCGCCGTGGTGATCAATAACGACGTCACCGGCAGTGGCCGGCAGATGCTGATTCAGGACCCATCCGGAGCCAACGTCATCGTCGCCGATCAGTACCAGGCGTTCCACACGCCGATTCTGGCAGGTTCTTTCCACTGGCCGGCAATCGGCACTCGAGTCAGGGTCTCCGGCGTCGTGCGTCATATCGGCAGCAGCGGCTATTCCGTCAATCCGCGCACCATGGCCGACCTGGTGATTCTGTCGATAGGGCCGAACATCTCCGACGTGACGCGCGACAAGACGGCACCGACCTCCAGCGAGGACGTGGTCGTGTCGGCGAAGATCAAAGGCGTTGATGCGGCGGTGACCGACGCTACCCTGGGGTACAGCGTCAACTTCGGCACCTTTACCACGATTCCCATGACCGCTGCCAACGACAGCATCTATCAGGCCACCATTCCGGCCCAGAACGACAGCGATTTCGTGATGTACTACCTGACCGCCACCGATGCGGAAGGCGATGTGACCGTCATTCCGGACACGACCTCGGCCTTCTTCTTCTACACTGTCCGGGATCAGGGACTGAAGATTTCCGACGTTCAGTTCACGCCCTTCTCTGACGGCAATACCGGCTATGCCGGCCTTGAGGTCACGGTGCGTGGCATCGTCACCATGGCGCCGGGCGATTTCTCCGCGCCGGGATCGAACAGCGTTCCTGGGAGCTACTACATCCAGGATGGTCGTGGCCCGTGGAGTGGGATCCTCGTCCGCGACCCAGACCATACCCCAAGCCGCGGGGATCTCGTCGAAATCACCGGTACGGCCGAGGAGCAGTTCAACGTCACCCGGATCAACAACGTCACCACCTTCAACGTCATCAGTTCCGGGAACCCGCTTCCGCAGCCGGTGGTGCAGACGACCGGCAACGTGACGACAGGGGCCGACAGCGCCGAGGCATACGAAAGCGTGTTGATCGAGTTCCACAATGTGGTCGTCAGCGATCCCTTCCCGGATGCTCCGAGCAACTTCGGCGAATTTGCCGTGGATGACGGTAGCGGTCCCATCCGGGTGGATGACGGTGGCAACTGGCGTGGCAATCTGGACTCGACCTTCGCCCAGGGCGACAGCATCCGCGTGCTCCGCGGCGTGCACTTCTACTCTTTCGGCAATTTCAAGCTCATGCCGCGGGATGAAAGTGATGTGATCGATCACATCACCGCGGTCGCGGAGCGGGGCGATGGCGGTCTGCCAGAGCACTTCGCTCTGTTTGAGAACTATCCGAACCCGTTCAACCCGTCGACGACGATCCGCTACGAGTTGCCGAAGAGCGTGCCGGTACAACTGACCATCCACAACCTGCTTGGTCAGCGCGTACGCACGTTGATCAATGGTGCCACCAAGGCGCCCGGTGTTTACTCGATCGTCTGGGACGGACGTGACAACGCTGGCCTGCCGGTAGCTTCCGGTGTCTACTTCTATCGCTTGAAGGCCGGCAATTTCGTGAAAACGAAGAAGATGCTGCTCCTGAAGTAGCGATGAGGTTTTGCAGGCGCTGCAGGGGTGCTCCTCCTGCAGCGCCTGATGATGTGTTGATGACCAAACGGCGAAGAACCTCTGGTTTGAACCTGGCTGCCGATGTGATGCGGTTTGTAGCGCGAATGTTTTTTCCAACGAGACCCGCGGGGTGGCTGGCAGGCCTGGCTGTGATGTCGCTGCTGCTGGGCTGCGGTGAGCATATCCCGGACCGGCCTTTGCCGAATCAGCCCCCGGAGACAAACCTCTCGCTGTTTCCCGATGGCCAACTGCGGACGACCACCAGCCGGCAGATTGTGTATTGGTGGGGAGACGATCCGGATGGCCGCGTCATCGGCTTCATCTACACCTGGGAAGCCGGCGTGCCCGTGCCGGAACGGTGGGACCCGCAGAATCCCGTCAGTGGGTGGACCTTCACCACCGCTACCAGCGATACCTTCTCCTTGCGCTTTTTCGGCAGCGACACAGTCTACACCTTCCGGGTGAGCGCCGTCGACGATCGCTTCGCCGTCGACCCGACACCGGCGACGCAAAGTTTTCCGGTGGCGAACACGCCGCCGACCCTCGAGTACACCCTGAATACCGACATTCCGGAAACGACATTCACCGTTGCGGCATTCTCCTGGCGTGGCAGCGACCTGGATGGCAATGAGACGATTCAGCGCTACCAGTACGTGCTCGACGACACCACCGACCCTGGGCGCTACATCGACCTGTCCCCAGACGTGAACCTCCTGATCCTGCACGAGGAGGATGGACTCAGCGAAGGCGAACACGTCTTCTATGTGCGTGCCGTCGACATCGCTGGGGCCACCAGTCCGTTTGCACGCATGCCGAAGCGTGAAGATAGGGTCTGGTACGTCAAGAAACCGCGTGGCGAAGTGCTGGTCGTGGACGATTATTCGCCGCAGGACAATGCCAGCAGTTTCTACGCCACGACCCTGGCGAGCCTCGTCGGCGATTTTTCGGTGTTGGACATCAAGATCGATCGCAATCGCGATACCCGCCCCGACTTCTTGCCGCCCATCGCCGAGATGTTCAGCGAGACGCTCAAACTCTTCCGCGTGGTGCTCTGGTACGCCGACGATGCGCCGCAGCTCGAGCAGGCACAGATCGGCCTGCCTAACTTTGTCAGCAGCGGCGGAAAGGTGCTGTTCAGCACGCTTTTGCCACAATTCTTCACCTCCCAGGGAGCCCCGCTGGACTTCAGTCCGGCCGACAGCGTCGACCAGAATATCGGTCGCCTTTTCAACGGCCAGGAGATCGACCCGGCGCTTTCGGCATGGCCGGCGCTCGAGGTGAAGTCGCCCAGCCGTCTGATTCCGTTCGTCAAGAGCGTGGCGTCGAAACCCACGTCCCGTGTGCTCTACCGCTTGCCGGAGAGCAGCCGGTGGCAGGGCACACCGGCGATGGCGGTTGAGGACGTGACACGCAGCTTTGTGTTTTTCGTGTTGCCTCTGCATCAACTCGACGGCCGCGGCACCGCCGCGGAGGTGATAGGAAAGATCTTGAGAGAGGAATTTGGCATCTAAGGAGAACAGGGCTGCCGGGCAGGGCCACGGCCGGCAGCGAGGTGGGTCGACATGAACACGAAGAAGCTCTTTCACGCGTTGCTTGTTGTGGCCATGTTCTTCAGCGTCGTTCCGGCCTGGGCTCAGACCACCGGCAGCATCCGCGGCGTGATCACCGATGCTGAGACAGGAGAGCCGTTGCCAGGGGTGAACGTCGTGGTCGAAGGCACCTACTACGGTGCCGCCACTGACTTGCAAGGGAGGTTTGTCATCCCGCGCGTCAATCCCGGGCAATATACACTCAAGATCACCATGATCGGCTACAAGGTGGTGCAGCGCACCGGTGTGGTGGTCCGCGCCGGTGAGACCGTGGAACTGAAGCTGCAACTGCAGCCCACGGTGCTGGCGTTGGGGCAGGAAGTGGTGGTGGTCGGCGAGCGGCCGCTGTTCGACATCGAGGAGACCGCCAGCCGGCGAGCCTTGTCCAGTCGCGAGATCTCCCAGCAAGTCGTGGAGGACGTCAAGGACATCGTCGCCACCCAGGTCGGGGTGGTGGAAATGGATGAGGGCCTGCATATTCGCGGCGGCCGGGCGTACGAAAACGCCTACCTGATCGACGGCCTGTCGGTGCAGGACCCGCTGGCCGGAACGGGATTCGGGCTGAAGCTCACCTCTGATGCCATCGAAGAGGTGGAGATCATCACCGGAGGCTTCAACGCCGAGTATGGCCAGGCCATGTCCGGGGTGGTCAACGTCACAACCAAGGAGGGCGGCGACCGTTACCGCGGGTCGGTGTCATACAAGCGCGACCACTTCGGCCGCTTCGATCCCCATACACCCGTCATCGGCGCCCTCAGCCTCGACAGCCCGGACAGTTGGAACACCGACGTCTTCGACGGCAGCGTCAACGGACCGGAGCCTTTCACGCAGAAGATCCTGCCGGCTCTGGGTGTCCGTCTTCCTGGAAAGATCAGCTTTTTCGGTAGTGTGTACGGCTACACCAGCAATGATTTCACCAAGCGTCATGCCCGACAACTCTACTCATCCATTTTTCACGGCACCAGGTTTGCGCCGCGCGAAGACAACGTCTGGTCCGGAATGCTGAAATTCACCTATCGGATCAATCCGACCCACAAGCTCGCCGTTTCCGTGAAGCAGTCGGTTGCCATCAATCAAAACACCCAGATGCTGCAAACGACGCTCAACTACGTAGAGCCGGGCCCTGGCTATCCGTACCGTTTTCAGAACAACCTGGACAACTTCAATACCTTCACGCACTACAATAACCAGGTGTCCCTCCACTGGACCCACACCTTGAACTCCAAGACGTTCTACGAGGTGAGATTTTCACGGTACTTTGCTCGCCTGCGGGCCGACAGCAACGGCAAGCACTGGACCCAGTATCAAGAACCCCAGGACCTGGTGCGGCCGCCGCTGGACTACGTCGTCAATCCCGACAGCTCCATCATCGTGATCCCGGACGGCTTCTACGATACCGGGAATTCATTCACATGGCACGATCACCACGTGGAAGACTACGTGTTCAAGGTGGATGTCACCAGCAACATCAGCAACCGCCACAAGATGAAGGCCGGTATCGAGGCCACGTATCGCGAGATGCAGCTCATCGATATCTTCGCGCCGTGGTTTGGAGAGATGGGGTTAAACAACGACATCTATAGGGTGTATCCGAACTTTGGGGCGGCCTATGTTCAGGATCGGATCACTTTCAACGGCCTGATCGCCAACCTGGGAGTGCGATTCGACTACTGGTTCCCGGGGAAGTATGTCGAGGACGCCATCAACAACCCGGAGGTCATCACCATCACCGACGCCAATCGCAAGGCGTTTAAGGAACGAACCTACAACTTCTTCGGGCGTCGCTGGAAGGGACGTCTGAGCCCGCGCATCGGTGTTTCTCATCCGATCTCGGCGAACCAGATGCTCTTCTTTTCCTATGGCCATTTTTCGAAGCGTCCGAGGCCGCAGTTCGTCTATGCCAAGCTCGGCGTAAACGCCGCGAAATCGGCGTTTCAGCGATTTGGGAACCCGAATCTGGAGCCGGAAACCACGGTTGCCTATGAGCTCGGCCTGAAGAACAAATTCACCGAGAACGACGTCTTCACCATCACCGCTTACTATAAGGACATTTTCGACTACGTCACCACTGTAAGTTTCCGGGGGACGGGTCGCCTGGCAAACCGGAACTTCATCACCTACCTGAACCTCGACTACTCGCGGGCGCGCGGAATCGAGATCGAATACCGCAAGCGCGCCGGCAGCTTTTTCACCGGCTCGATCTCGGGAACGTACTCGATCGCCACCGGAAAGAGTTCGACGCCGGACGACGCCTTTCTCGTGGCCCGCGGCGACCTGGTGGAAAAGCCGATCACCGAGAGCTTCCTGATCTGGGACCGGCCGTGGCAGGCCAACGCCAATCTGAACTTCTTCGTGGCAAAGGGGCGAGCCCCGAAGATCTTCGGCCTGCCCTTACCGTCGAATTGGAACCTCAACGTGCGTGTCTTTGCCGAAGCCGGCCGGCGCTACACGCCGCAGTTCTTCACGGGCGATTATGCCCCGAACGGCAAGCCGATCTATACGGCCGACCTGGACCAGAACGGGAACCCGGATGATCCCTACGGCAGAGTCGGGAGCTACTGGAGTTGGGTGGATGTCAACTTCAAGAAATTCTACAAACTGATGGGCGCCGATGCCATTTTCTTCGTGGAGGTCCGCAACCTGTTGAATCGCAAGAATTCGACCATCATCAACCCGGTGACCGGCCGGGCGTATGAGCTTGGAGATCCGACGCCCTTTAGCTGGAATGATCCGCTTTACCCGGACACGCAGCCACCGGTGGCGCCGTTCCCACTGAACCCGGCACGCTACCTGCAGCCGCGGAATGTTCAGGTGGGGCTGGCCTTGCGGTTTTAGAAAGAAACTGGGGGTGGAGGAGAGGACACGGTTCGGCGGATGTGCGTGCGCCGTTTCCCAGTTCCCAAAACGAGCAGAAGTGGTGAGATTGAACCCTAGATTCCGAATGACTCGAAGGAGCCTGACCGCCTGGGTCATTGTAGCGGCGGTGGTGATGTTCGGCTCGCCATCGGCGAAGGCCCAGCTTGTGCCTGTGCTTGGCGGCCAGCGCGCCGGCACAGCGGTGCTTACCTTTTTGAAAATGGGCGTCGGTGCCCGCGCCGCCGGCATGGGTGAGAGCTTTGTTGCCAATGCCAACGACGCCTCGGCACTGTTCTGGAATCCCGCCGGCATGATGGAATTCGACAAAGACCAGGTCCTCTTCGCTCATGTCCAGTGGCCGGTGGATATCCGCCACGACTTTGTCGGCTACGTGCACCACTTCGGCGGTGCCAACGCCATCGGCATCTCGGTGGTGTCGCTACACATGGACGATATGGAGGAGACGACCGAGTTTCAGCCGCGCGGAACGGGCAATTTTTTCACCTTTGGTGATATCGCTGTCGGACTGAGCTACGCCCGCCGGCTGACGGACCGGTTCTCGGCGGGTGGAACGGTACGCTACATCGAGGAGACCCAGGCGGAGGTCAAGACCCGCGGGGTTCTCGTCGACATCGGGACCTGGTACTGGACCGGCTACCGGTCGACGCGGTTTGCCATGGCGGTCTCGAATTTCGGGCCGAATCTCCGTCCGGGAGGAACGCTGCCGGTCGGGGACGAGAAGATCACCGAGTTTCAGTCTTTCGCGCCACCAACCGTGTTTCGGTTTGGCTTCGCCATGGAAGTTCTGCAAACCGGCAGTCAGCGGTTGACCACCTCGGTGCAGCTCAACCACCCGAACGACAACTCTGAGAACCTCAATTTCGGCCTCGAATACAGCCTGAGTGAAACCTTGCTCCTTCGCGGCGGTTACCGTTTGAATGTGGATGAGGAGAGTTTCTCGGTGGGAGCGGGGTTGCACGTGCCGACTTCTTTTGCGACGTTGAAACTGGATGTGGCCTATACCGATTTCGGCCGTTTGGGGAACGCCACACGAGCGGCGCTGCTGCTGGCCTTCTGAAACCGCGGTGAACATGAAACGGCTCTTGCTGGTGGCGATCTGCCTGCTTCCGGTACCTGCATTCGGGCAGGTCTTTGTCGGGGCCGGAGGAGGCTATTTCTACAATGCTGGCTCGGCGATCCGAAGTCGCTTTGAAAACGGCGGCGCCATGGCCTCCTTCGAGTTCGGCTACCGGGTCAGGCGCATGACCTTCTTCTGGCGGACGAATCGTCCGGCTGAGATGAGGGGGTACAAGCCCCGTTACTACGAGGTGGGCGGGGAGATTCGCCTGCTGCCGCGAACATCGCTGGGCGCTGGAATGGGATACCTGGTGTTCACAGAGACCACGGGTTTGCGCCAGAGGAGTCTCGGGCTCATGGGCAGTGTGAGCTTCGAGGTTCCGGTATCGAGGCTTCGCCTCGGCATGCGTCTGATCTATGACGCCCATGGCGTCGACCGCGACGACATGCCGGGGCCCATGGTGAACGTCGGTGGTCTGTCGGCGGCGGGTTACCTGCGGGTAATGCTTTTTTGAGTCCATCCACTATGAAGACGACGAGGAATCCATTGGTCTGCCGGCTTGCGGTGTTCGCCGCGAGCACAAACTCCGGCTGCTTGCGTCGGCTGTTGGCCCGGGGCGCCGGCGTCTTTGCGGCTGCGGCGGTTGTGGCCATGCTCGCTGCCTGCGGAGAAAAGTTTCCCCTACCCCCAGCTCCAAAAGACGCTTTCAGCGGCATCGGACTGGTGAACGATACGGTGTACGTGCAACAATCCCCGATTTGGGGACCCGAAGAGGGGTATGACTGGAACGCTCCTCAGGACATCCTTATCGGCAGGGAGCCGCTGATCTATGTGGCTGATACGGGGAACGACCGCATCGTCATGATGGATTTGGCCGGGACGATTCTCGGCAGCTCTGCGAAGATTCTACATCCGTTGGCCGTGACGCAGGACAACCGCTTGAACCTGCTGGTGGTGAACGGCACCAACCTGGTGTTCCGCCTCGACCTGGTGGCGGCCAATCACAAGATCGAAGAAGCCCGCATCGATACCATTGCCAACGTGCAGCAGCTGGACAACCCGGACTGGCAATTTACCGGCATCACAACCTACCGGGGCCGCCAGTATTACGTCACACGGACAGGTCCGGATGTCAGGGACAACGCCATTGTACGCTTCGATGAACATGACGCCTATCAAGGGCCTCTGAATCTGCAGGCTGGCGGCACCGGGATCATGTCCGTGGCTTCGCCGAGCGCAATCACTTCGGTCAATGATCGCTCCCTCGATTTCATCTTCAGCCAGGTCGGCAACAACTTCTACAAGGTCCAGTGGATCACCACGAAGGCCGAGCTGGGCTTTGTGCCGAAACTGAACCCCGCAGCCGGCAACTTCGACCTCTTTCGAGTCGGCAAATTCGATCGTCCAGAGGACGTCACGGTCGACGCGTTCGGCAATATCTACGTAGTCGATGCTGGCAAGGATAGCCTGTTCAAGTTCACCAGCTTTGGCGAGGAGCTACAATCCTTCGGGGGAACCGGAGATGGAGAGAATCAGTTCCGACAACCTCACGGCGTGGCCTGGTTCGACCGCACACTCTTCATTGCAGACACCGGGAACAACCGCATCGTCCGCTTCAAGCTGTCCACCGATCTCAAGAATTGACCAGAACCGGTCGATCTAATCATCTCCGCCTGATCTCTTGACCAGGGGGGCAGGAATCTTTCCGATCGTGGAGTATGAATTCACATGTTGGCTCTAGAACTCAGCCGCGAGGCCATCGAGCCTGAGAAGGCTCGGCAGTCGGCGGCCCATCGGCGCAGCGCGGGGCTGCGGGCGTTCGTGCTGCTGACGGTAGGGCTTTGGGGTCTGTCGCCGCTGCAGGCACAGACGCTGAACGTTTATTTCGGCTACCTGCATTCCCACTCGACCTTTTCATGGGATGCGAAGCCGTCGGCTTTGCCGCCGGCGCAGGCTTTTGCCTACGCCAAGCATGTCGCCCGTCTGGACTTTCTTGCCATCACCGATCACACCAACGGCCTGACATGGGACGAGTATCGCGCACTCAACGACGCGGCCGCCCTGTATGATGACCCTGACAGCCAGTTTGTGGCCATCGCCGGGCAGGAGCTCGGTCTCTGGAGCCGTAATGGCTACGGCCATATGAATATCTTTGAGCCGCCGGGACGTACCGATAGCTCCGGCGACGACAGCACGCGCACAAATCTGAGCAACGCCTACGGCTACATTGACAAATTCGATCTGTTGGCGCAGTTCAACCATCCGCGGCCGAATGGCAGCTCCAATTTCAACCAGTTCGAACACGTCGCGGCGCTCGACGATAATGTCCAACTTCTCGAAATCCTCAACGGCAAGCGCTCCGAGTCATACGAGCCGTATTTCTTCGAAGCTCTGGCGAACGGCTGGCATATAGGTGTCACCGGCGACCAGGACAACCACGACACCCACTACGGAGACACCATCGCCAATACAGGCGACATCTACCTGTCTGGAGTTGTGGCAGACAGCCTGATCAAGTCGCACATCCTGGCTGCGATCCGCAGCCGGCGCACCTACGCCTTCCAGGCGAGCCCGGCCGACGATCGAATCTATCTCACCGAGTTCACTGCAGACGGCCACTGGATGGGGGAGGCGTTCTCGCAGTCGGACAACGAAGTCACCTTTCGCATAGCAGCCCGTGCCGGTTCCCCTTTCCTGTCCGTGCAGCTCTACAGAAACTCCTACCTGCTGGCGATGCAGGCGGTGAACAGCAACAATTTCGAGTGGACCTATACGGATACGGATGCCGCCGGAGAAGCCTACTACTTCGTCAAGCTGGTTCAGAAGGATGGTGACCTGGCGTGGTCTTCACCGATCTGGGTCTCTTCACCGGGCACGCCCACGGCGCCGGCCGATACCACCGTTCCCATTGCCGAGTTGCGTCCGAACACGGCAGATGGCTTCCCCGTGGAGTTCGGGCGGACAAACCTGAAGATTCGGGGCGTCGTCACGGTCGGTTCGCAATTCGGTAGCCGCGGGCCGGGATACCTGCAGGACTCCACCGGTGGCATCGCCGTCTTCGGCGACCTGTTTGCCAAATCGGTCGTCCCCGGCTTTGAGGTCGAGGTTGTGGGCGCGGTCGATTTCTACAACGGTCTCACCGAGATCACGCCATATTCTGTCAAGCGGGTCGGTGTGAAAGGTGAGCCCGAGCCCGTCGCAGTATCAACGCACGAGATTGCCGCCAACGGCGAGAACTATGAGGGCCTGCTGGTGCGGGTGTCGGGTGCCACGATCAGCGGTACTTTCCCCGGCCCCGGCAGCGACGCCAATCTGTCGATCAACGATGGCAGCGGCGCCTGCACACTGCGGATCGACAAGGACACCGACATCCCCGGGCACGCCGCGCCGTCGGGCCCAGTGGAGATTGTCGGCGTCGTCTCCCAATACGACACGGATCCTCCGTACGATAGTGGCTACCAGCTCATGCCGCGAAGCTGGAGCGATATCCTTCTGCCGTCGTCGGTTGAACAGGTGACGCAAGCCGAGCAGGAGATCCCACAGACTTTTGAGCTTTACCAGAACTACCCCAATCCCCTGCGCGCGGCGCCCCCGTACGAAAACACCACCGAAATCACCTACCAGCTTTTCGAAGATGGGCCGGTGACCCTGACCATCCACAATGTCCGTGGCGAGGTGATCCGTACTCTGGTGAAAGAGAACCAGGGCCGCGGAGAATACCACGTGCGCTGGGACGGTTTGGACCAGTGGGGCCGGCCGGTCGTGTCGGGGTTGTACTTCTACAAACTCCGCTTCCGCGATGAGGTCAAATACCGCAAGATGCTGGTGATGAGATAGCCAGAACAATTCATGCCTCGAATGTTCTTCGTGACCTTGGTGTCTTCGTGGTAGGACTTGTGAATAATC
>CAZGRP010000004.1:144791-146956 GCA_964527995.1 uncultured Cytophagia bacterium
CAAGAGAGCCAAAGATGAGAACGAAGATTGTGGCGTGTGGACTCCGGGTAGCTCTGTTGTGCATTGCTTTCGGCGTGACACAGGGAGCCGCCCAGGAAAAAACACATCGTTCAACTTTGGCGAAAACAGCAGCGACTGATGTGATCCGCCATGCTGCGCTGTTGAATCTGAATAGCCTGTCATCGTGGCTGCTGGCTGACGGGCGTGGCGGGCCATCGCCAAAGATGAACGGAGCCGTCTTTTTCCACCATGGTAAAGTGCATGTGGTCTATTCGGACGGCATTATTTTCGGCGCGAGAGCTTTTACCGATTCTGCCAAGACGCAACCCGCCCCTTTTAACCAGCCGATTCGTGTCACCGGCGGTATGTACAGCCGCACCAGTATGGAAGTCGGGCGTGTGATCGGCTTTGGTGCTGACGCTGTTCCGGCAGACCCAACTGCTACCGATGCACGGATCTATCGCATCCGTCGCGATTATTTCACCCTGTCCCAGGACGAACTGCGCCGCGACGCGGCCATGATCTACGAGACAACGCCTGATAGCGTCACGGCGAGTCAAATTCAGGAAATCCGCGACCGGTACGCACAGGACTGGCAGGAATGGCCAGTGCAATTTGGCGCGCCTTTCATCGACCGCAATGGAAACGGCGTGTACGATCCGCCACCTGCGTTTTCCGCATCTTTTAAAGTTGAAGATCTTATCGCGGGTGGATACGACGAACCTGGCATCGCTCCTGCAGACCCGAATCAACCGGCAGACCAGGTTTTGTGGACCGTTTGCAATGACCTCGATCCCGAAAAATCCGTTCGGTACACCGCTTCCCTGCCTCTCGGCCTGGAAATTCAGATTACCCAGTGGGCCTTCAAAAACGACGTCGGATGGGCCGACTATTTCTACAAGCGCATACGGTTTATCAACAAAGGCGGGGTGGCGGTGAATGAAAGCGGCGACAAGGGCGCTTTCTGGCTTGACGAGATGTATTTTAGTCTGTATCCGGATCCGGATCTGGGCAATTACTCAGATGATCTCCAGGGCTGTGACCCTCAACTGAATCTTGCATATGCTTACAACGGCTCGGCTCTTGACAGCGATTTCGGGAAATACAACCTTTCACCAGCATCCATTGGCGCATCTATCATGCAGGGGCCTCGCGTTCCCGCCCCGGGGGAAACGGCCAGGTTTGCCGGCAGGATCATCCACGGATGGAAGAATCTGCCGATGACCTCGTTTACACCGAACTCGAGCGGTGACCCGATCGCCGATCCGGCAGGGGAGTATGAAACAAACGCTCTGATGTGGTGGAAAATTCTGCGCGGCTTCATGCCGATCCAGGGTCCTGACGATCTGTATCCTTTTCCGCCGGGCATGGAACCAAACAGATTTCCCTTCTCAGGCGATCCTCTGACGCGAACCGGCCACATCGATGGCCTGGGCGAGGTGTATTCACTTGCCCCCGGCGATCGCCGTTTTCAGATTTCCTCCGGACCATTTTCGATGGCCCCTGGGGATACGCAGGAAGTGGTCGTGGCCTACATCGCCGGCCAGGGCAGCGACCGGTTGGCCAGCATTACCGTGATGAAACATGTCACCCGACAATTGCTCCTGCACTACCCGGCGCCCTATCCACTTGAGGTACAAACGGACGCTGAGACGGTGGCGGTATCCCCACCCACCGACTACGTCCTTGCCCCTAACTACCCGAACCCCTTCAACGCCGGCACACGCATCGACTACACCCTGCCGCTGGCTGTCGATGTGAAGCTGGCGATTTACGACGTACTCGGGCGGGAGGTTGTGGTGTTGGAAGAAAGACCGAAGGAGGCAGGTGTCTACTCGATCAACTGGGACGGCCGCGACGCCGCTGGCCGCCGGGTCCCGGCAGGGGTGTACATCTATCGCCTGCAGGCCGGGCATGTGGCGCTGAGCCGGAAGCTGGTGGTAGTGCGTTAAGAAGCGGTCGGTATTCTGGCACAGGGGCGACCACATAGGGTCGCCCTTACGGATTTTTCCCGGAGCGCAACGCCATCCCCCGTGGGGGCAGGCCAGTCCGCTCGCCCGACGACCATGCCTACCCGGATGGCCGGGTCAACGGAGTCGAACTGTAGGGGAAAAGAGATGCGGAGGGCGACCCCGGACCCCGCTCCGCGGGGGAGGAGCCGCCCG
>CAZGRP010000005.1:0-48041 GCA_964527995.1 uncultured Cytophagia bacterium
CCTGGTTGGATGCTTTTCCGGCGATATGGGCGCTTGTGAAGTACAGGTTCGTCGACTGAATCGGTCCTCCGCTTTCTTCATCGACGATTGAGTCCGCTGCCATCGTCATCAGAGCGAAAAAAACACTTGACTTTTTCGAAACAACTCTTAACATGCGACCGTCCCCCAGCACGCCAAACTGCAGCCGGATACGGAGCCCAAGGATCTACCACTTGGGATTGAGGTCGGGACGAAACCGGGGGCGGTGGGCCTGTGACATGCCAATCTGAAAAGAGGTGGGCGATCAGCAGACGTGACGTCCGCCCGACCTGAACGGCAACACCACATCCCAGCCGAATTTGAGCCATTATCCCGCACCCTGGATGCCGGTCAGGGAGCAGGGATCGAGGCCTGCCACTGCCACCGCACGATCAAACTGCCTCGCCGTCATTCACGCCCCTTCCCGCCTTACTTGCTTCATGAACCCTTCTGAAGGGGGCTTCGTCATGGGGAACGGGGGAGACGAAGGTGTTCTGCCAGCGCGAATGCATGTTCGCCCAGGGGTGATTCGCGCCTGCTTGCAGAACAGAACCACAAACCTAGGAGGGAGCTCATGGGGTTCCGACGCATGCATCTCCCGGAGATTGTCGTACTATGCACGGCTGCCGCCTTTCTGGCTGTTGCTGCCGTGCGTTCCGTCGCACAGTCAGTGGGCGGCGTAAAGGTCGTCATCAACGAGATCGTCACCGACCCGCAGCAGGACTGGAACGACAGCGGCGGCGGCAACGGTGTGCCGTTCGACGGTGAGCCCGGGAATGGTACGATCGGGTCAACGGACGAGTGGGTCGAGTTGTTCAACGCCGGCGGTGCGGCCATCGACCTGACCGCCGGCTCTGGATGGACGCTGGAGATGATCGACACGACACCAGAGACGCTCCGTTTTGACGACCCGGGGAGTGCGGTGCTGGTGTTCAGCAGCGGTGGATCGGTGACCAACTTTCAGCCCGGCGAATACCTGGTGGTCGGCAACCCGCCGGGCGCCATCAACAACGATGTTTACATCGTCCTCAAGGATGGCAGCGGTAACGTCGTTGACGATGTCGAACTCGGGGATGATCCCGAGGAGGACGGCAACGGCGACGGCGCACCCGATGGTGGGGCTGGAGGTGGAAATGCCACCGGTGTGGAGGACGAAGCAATTGCACGCGTCCCCAACGCCGTGGACACGGACGATGATGTCAGCGATTTCACCCAGCAGGCTGCGACGATTGCTACCGCGAACGATGGCGGTGGCGAAGTGCCCGTGCCTGACATTACAGTAGACCCCACTTCCCACGATTATGGTGACGTCGAGGTGGGTTCGAGTCGCTCACAGACTTTTGTGATCAGCAACGATGGGGACGCCGATCTGGAGGTGACAGCCACGACACTGACCGGTGAAGACGCCGATCAATTTGCTATCGACAGTGGCGCAGCACCGTTCACTGTGTCCGCCGGCACGAGCCACGACATGGTCGTGAGCTTCAACCCCACATCGGAGGGCTCCAAGAGCGCGATGCTGGAAATCGATAGCAATGATCCGGATGAGAGTCCACTGGTGGTGGCGCTGGCGGGAACGGGCGTTGCGCCGGGCTTACGTGTCGAGCTGCCAAAGGATGCCGTAGGAGTGCCGGGCAGCGATGTTGTCATCCCGATTCGCGTGAGCGACCTGACCGGCAAGGACGTGTTCGGGTTCGGCACGGTCATTTCATTCGATGAGCAGGTTCTGAAGGCCACAGGCGCTAGCACAGAGGGAACAGTCTCGGAACCGTACGGGTCGCCCAGGGCGATTACGGCCGTGGATGGGTTGATCGGGGTTGCCGCCTTCGGCACGGATCCCCTCTCCGGGAGCGGCACCCTCATCAACCTTCATTTCCACGTTGCCGGGCTGCCTGGGGAGACGACGGAGCTGGCCTTCGTCATCTTTGTGTTCAACAGAGGAGAGCCTTCGGCGGTGACGGTGAACGGCAGCTTCATGGTTGTGGACTCGCTGCAGCCCCTGGAGGCGGTTCAAGTTGCGCTCCGCAATGACACCAGAACCGCTGAGGTCGGCCAGAACGCCGGGACTAAGAGCGAGAAGGTTCGCCTGGTTTGGAAGAGGCTGTTGTCGAAGGGCACTCCCTCGCTCGGCTCGGCCCGGACGCCTGCTCAGGCTGATCCGTGGCAGGCTCGATCGCGGCCGTTGCAATACGAGCTGTCGGCGAATTACCCCAACCCTTTCAATCCTGAAACCGTCATCCGGTTCGAGTTACCGCACAGTTCACTGGTGCGACTGCAGATCTATGATCTGCACGGCCGACTGGTCCGCAGTCTTTTGACCGGGACGGCGGCGGCAGGAAGGCACAGCATCCGGTGGGATGGTACAGACACTTCCGGGCATCGAGTGAGCTCTGGTGTTTACCTGTACCGGCTGCAGGCAGGGGCCTTTGTTCAGACCCGGCGGATGCTGCTCTTGAGATAGTCCATGATACTCTGAAACATCGATGTCTCTTCCTCCAGAGGCCGGCACGCGATTTTGTGTGCCGGCCTTTCTTGTCGGTAAGCAAAGCCGAACCGAGTTCGGTGATTCTCTGGCAGCCTCCTTAGATCTGCGGGCCGCCTCGGAGTAGGCTGTACCATCGAGGGAGATGTCTCGCACCTCATGTGCGGGGCGTACTGAGCCGTTGTGGATTTTTTTTCGGTTCTCAGTACTTGACTTCTGCACGCGGGGACGGTTGACTGTACTAATCGATGGACAAAGTTCAACGCTCAGAAGGGCAGGATAAGGGACTACCCCGCCTCTCTCTCCACACAGATCAGTAGGACCCCCCGCTTTCCCGAGATCGCCAACGTCTCGGAAACATCTAACTGGCATTCCGGTCCCTTGATGGATCAAGGGCCAACAGGGGAGAACAAGAGAACACCGACCTCTATGCTTTCTTCGTCGTTCGACAGACATTGAGTGGTGGCATAGACAGCCGCGACCGAGGAGGCATCGACTCGTGCACACGAATCAGTTTTTGACGAACTGAGAAGCGGGAAGAGAACAGGGACATGTACACACACCACGAGGAGGCAGCCATGATGAGTCGTTCCCTAAAGATTTTCTCTCGCACGTACATCGGATGGTGCGTGGCACTGATCACAGTGCTTTTTCTGGGCACCGCCGGCTTTGCCCAGACGGGACAGGTGATCGCCGAGTCCGTTCCAAGCAGCGCAGCGCCGAATCCGAATGATGAGATCACTGTCGCCATCCAGGTGGACGTGAGTGGCGTCCAGGCGCCAGACAACCAACTGTCGCTGTACCAGGCCACGTTGTCGTGGGACCCGAGTGTCTTGCAGTATGCCGGATACCTTCCTGGAGAGCAGCCCTGGGGTAGCCCTTCGGCCATCACCGAGGCGCTGGCGGCGAATGGTTCGCTCTCTTGGATCGACCTGACACTGCAGCCGGCGAGCGGCAAGACCACTGTCATCAACTTTAAGTTCAAAGCTGTGGGCGCACCAGGCTCGAGCACCACACTGGGGCTCGGCTTCACGCGCATGAAGAGCGACACGCTCAAGAACCTGCTTGATCTTCTGACTGTCCGTAACGGCATCGTGCAGATCGCCGGCGTGAGCGCTCCGGACATTTCCATCAGCCAGTCCTCCTACGACTTTGGCGCTGTTACAGTGGGGTCGAGCGCATCGCATGACTTTGTGGTCCGCAACGAGGGCGCTGCCGATCTCGAGGTCACAGCTGCGACCTTCAGCGGGACGGCCGCGAGCCAGTTTTCCATTGCCAGTGGGGCTGCTCCCTTCACTCTTGGACAAGGAGAAAGCCGAACGGTCACGGTGCAGTTCTCACCCACCTCAGAAGGTGCGAAAGGCGCTACGTTACAGTTCGCCAGTAACGATCCCGATGAGAACCCGGCCGAGGTGGTCCTGGCAGGCACAGGTGTTCCCACTCCTGTTCCAGACATCGCTGTCGGCCCGACGTCCTACGACTTTGGCGCACAAATGCTGGGATCGACCTCATCTCAGACTTTCGTGGTTACCAATGAAGGGACTGCCGACCTCGTCGTGAATGCGACGACACTGACCGGGCCGGACGCAGGTCAGTTTTCGATTGTCAGTGGTGGTGCACCCTTCACTCTGGCGCCGGGTGCCACCCGCGATGTGGTGATTGGCTTCTCGCCGACGGCCATTGGCTCCAAGAGCGCAAGCTTGAGGTTCGGCAGCAACGATCCGGATGAAAACCCCCTCGACGTCATCCTGACTGGCTCTGTCGTAACCGTGCCGAAGGCCGTCGTCACGCCTCTTTCCCATGACTTCGGGGATGTGCTCGTGGGCCAGACGGCCTCTCAGCCCTTTGTCATCACCAACACCGGCACGGCTCCGCTGCAAATTGTAGGTATGGGATTGGAGGGACCCGACGACAGTGACTTCTGGTTTCTGATCGGCAGCCTTACCGGTCCGGCCATTCTGCCCCCTGGACAGAGCCGACAGGTGGTGGTCAGCTTCAAGCCGACTAGCGAAGGGGCGAGGAGCGCCAAGATGGTCGTCGTAACGAACGATCCATCCGCGCTGTCCATCGACATTCCGCTGACCGGCAACGGTGTCGGCATCCCCGGCATCGCATTCAATCCCACTGCCTTCGACTTTGGTTCGGTGACCGTCGGGTCGAACTCGAGCCAGACGCTCCTCATCAGCAATACTGGCACCGCCGCCCTCGTGGTCGATGCAACGACGTTGATCGGGCCGGACGCCGGGCAGTTCTCGCTGTTGAGTGGCGGAGCGCCGTTTACACTTCCCCCAGGGCAAAGCCGGAACCTCGTGATCGGCTTCAGCCCGGGGTCGGCGGGCGCGAAGAATGCTTCGATACGATTTTCGAGCAATGATCCAAATCAACCTTCTTTCGATTTCCCGCTGACCGGGATGGGGGTGCTCGCTTCTGTTCCCGATATCGCGATCGACCCACCCTCCTATGACTTCGGAACGGCAACCCTGGGGTCAACGACTTCGCATACCTTCGCAGTCACCAACAGGGGAACGGCCGATCTGGTCGTAAGCGCCATTACTCTGGCTGGCGCGAACCCGAGTCAATTCTCCATCGGCGGCGGCACTTCCTTTACGCTTTCGCCTGGTGGCACGCGCGATCTGGTGGTCAACTTCGTGCCGACTGCCAGGGGAAGCATGAGCGCTGCGCTCCGCATCAGCAGCAATGATCCGGACCAGGGGACGCTTGATGTCGGTCTGGCCGGCCTGGTTCCAATGCCTTTGGATGTGCATGTAGATCTTCCTGACGATGCTGTTGGGGAACCGGGAACGTCGGTGACGATTCCGATCGTGGTCGACAACGTGACCGGCAAGAAAATCTTTGGGTACAGGGCGGTTATCGAGTTCGACAAGAATGTGTTGAAAGCGACGGGAGCTACGAGCATCGGGACGTTGTCGCAGGTGTTCGGCAAGCCCATCGTTTCTACCGTGGCCGAGGGCAAGATCAGTGTCGGAGGCGTGGGCACAGTGCCTCTGAGTGGAAGCGGCGTCCTGGTCAACCTGCATTTCAAGGTGGTGGGCCAGGCCGGTGATTGGACGGCACTGACGTTTGACAAGTTCGAGTTCAATTTGGGACGTCCGCCGGCGACCACCGACGACGGGAAATTCACCGTGAAGAGTCTCGGCGTTCCCGATATCACTGTCAACCCGACCTCCCATGACTACGGCACGGTAACCGTTGGCTCGAGCTCTTCGAAGACCTTTGAAGTCTCTAACGAAGGGACTGCCCCGCTGGGAGTCGCCGTCACGATGATCGTCGGTCCCGATGCCGACCAGTTTTCCGTTGCCTCGGGTGGTGCCCCGTTCGGCCTTCTGCCTGGGTCGACCCACGATGTGGTGGTCAATTTCTCCCCTACTTCTCCGGGGCTGAAGAACGCCGCCCTGCAGATCGTCAGCAACGATCCGGATGAGAATCCAGTGATCATACCGCTTTCGGGCAAGACGATCACTCTGCCGACGGTCCGCGTGGATCTTCCCGATGATGCCTCCGGCTTGCCGGGAACTTCGGTGACGATCCCGATCACGGTCAGTGACCTGACGGGCCTGAATATCCGCGCCTACGGCGGCGTGATCTCCTTCGACGAGACCGTACTGCGGGCCACCGGTGCCTCCAGTGCCGGGACGCTGTCTCAGCCGTTAGGTCCCCCGAGGTTCGTGAAGCTGGACGACGATCTGATCGCCATCGGTGCCATCGGCGCCACGCCCTTGAGCGGCAGCGGCACTTTGGTGAATCTGCATTTCGATGTCGTCGGACAGCCGGGCGATGTCTCTCCCCTGGTGTTCGTCAAGTTCCTGTTCGATACTACGGGCGTACCGGTCGCCGTCACTGACGACGGTAAGTTCACGGTCCTGGGGCCGCCGGATATCGCCGTGAGCCCGGGTTCCATTGACTTTGGCGAGGTCGAGGTGGGCAAGGAGAAGGACCTCCAAGTGACCGTGTCCAATGAGGGCAGCTCTGATCTGCACGTCAGTGCGACAGAGCTGGTTGGCACTGACGCCAACCAGTGGCAGGTGAAGACCGGCGCCGCTCCGTTCACTCTGGCCCCAGGGCAAAGCCGGGAGCTGACTGTGAGCTTCAACCCGACTTCGCCAGGCGCCAAGAACGCTTCGTTGAGGATTCGAAGCGATGATCCGGACGAAGATCCCGTCGACGTGGCGCTGACGGGAAGCGGATTTCGGCCCCCCCATCTTACGATCGATCCAACATCGTATGACTATGGCGATGTCGAGGTGGGGAAATACGTGGATAAGACGTTTGTGCTGCGCAACTCGTCGAGCGCCACGAAAAACGCTGTCGGCCATGCCAGCTTGCGCGGCGATCCGGAGTTCTCCATCGTCAGCGGCAGGGATTTCGATATTCCACCGGGCGGCAGCCACGAGATCGTGGTGCGGTTCGACTGTCGCGAGCAGGAGCCGGCTGATCCGAACGCCATACTTCGCATCATCAGCAACGACCCGAACAGCCCGATCACTGTTTCTCTGAGCGGTGAATGTGTCGAACCAATTCAGCCTGACATCGCGCTGAGCACTGGAGAAGTCAAGTTCGGGAAAGTGCAAACCGGATCGCAGCCGAAGAAAACCCTGATTGTCAGCAACGTCGGCAACGCCGATCTTCAGGTCACGTCAATCCAATTCCGAGGCTCCAACAAAGACCAGTACATTGTTACTGGAGCGGAAGCGCCTTTTGTCTTGGCCCCCGGTCAGCAGCACCAGATCATGGTGCAATTCCGGCCGACTTCCGAAGGTCTGAAAGTGGCGCATTTGCGCTTCGAGACCAATGATCCCGACGAAGGCGTGGTCAACGCGTTCTTGAGCGGTACCGGAGTGCTCAATCCCGTGCCGGACATCGCTGTTGAGCCCACATCCTTGGACTTCGGCGACCTCATGGTCAGCACTTCGGCGGAAAAGCAGATCACGGTCTTAAATGAGGGAACGAGGACGCTGGAAGTCAGTGCCACCTACCTGACCGGTTCGGGCGCTGACCAGTGGAAGGTCACAGGAGGCCAGGGGCCGTTCAGCCTGGAGCCGGGCGAAACACATCAACTGGCGGTGAGCTTCCAGCCGACCTCGCAGGGCGCCAAGAGCGCGACATTGCGGATCCGAAGCAATGATCCAGACGAGAGTCCGCTGGACATTCCTTTGAGAGGGAATGGCAGCGGGCCGCCGACAGCGAGGGTTCAGGCGATTCACAATGCGCCCGACTCGTTGGTCGCAGTCGTCGATGTTTATGTGAACGGCGAGTTACTTTTCGATGATCTATCGTATCGCAGTGCGACGCCGTTTACAGAACTCCCGGCTGGCGTGCCAATCGAGGTGAGCGTTGCCCCTGGAAACAGCAACTCTGTTACTGACTCGTTGAAGAGCGTCAAGGTGGTGCTCGAGCCAAATGCGACCTACGTTGTTGTCGCCAGCGGCGTCATCGACACGACCAGGTATGCTGCGAACCCGGACGGCCGGGACATCATGATCCGGGTGTTTGTGAAACCCGACGCTCGTGAGAAGGCCGACTCTGAGACGGCTGTCGACCTTGCATTTCACCACGGCAGCACCGATCTGCCGACGGTGGACCTGGTGGCGCGGGGTATCGGCACACTCGCCGACAATGCGGCCTATGGTGATATCAGTGACTATGCGTCCGTCCCGCCCGGGACTTACGTCTTCGACCTTGCTGCTGGAGACGACCCGACCACGCTGATCGCTTCCTTCGATGCGGATCTGTCGGATCTGAGAGGGGCCTCGGCGTTCGTGTTTGCATCAGGGTTCCTACACCCGGCCAGCAACGACAGTGGCCCTTCCCTTGGGCTTTTTGCAGCTCTGGCGGACGGCACGGTTAGGGAATTCCCGAGGATCACGGCGCCGAGGATTGCGGTGGAACCGATGAACCTCGAGTATGGCAAGGTTGATGTCGGCGCAACCCGCGACAAATTGGTGACGGTGTCGAATACAGGCTTCTTGGAGCTGGACGTGACCAAGTCATCGCTCGCTGGCCCGCAGGCCGATCAGTGGAAGGTGGTCGAGGGTGGCGCGCCCTTTGCATTAGCGCCGGGAGCAAGCCGTGTCTTGAAAGTTCGCTTCGCCCCCAGTGCAGCGGGTGAGGCCGGTGCCAAGCTACAATTCCACAGCAACGATCCGAATGCTCCGCTCGTTGAGGTTGCGCTCGCAGGAGAGGGAGTCGAGCCACACGTCCCCGATATCGCGGCGCGACCTGAAAAGCTCAGATTCGGACCGGTGGAGATTGGCAAGCAAGCCGAAAAGATCCTTGAGATCTCGAACAAGGGAGATGCGGATCTAAAGGTCAGCAAGATGGAGCTGCGAGGCTCGAATGCGGACCAGTATAAGATCCTCGACGCTGAGGCCCCGTTCGTGCTTGCACCAGGAAAGACCAAGAAGATCATGGTCCAATTCAGCCCAACGGCCGAAAACCGGCAGATAGCCCATATCCGCTTCTACAGCAATGACCCTGACGAGGATGTGTTCAATGTCTTCATGACGGGTCGGGGTGTACCTTCACCAACAGCTCAGAAACAGGATGGATTAAAGACTGCTGGCCTTGGGGACAAGAGCGGGGTGGTCATCCCGAAAGAGTACTCTTTGTCGCAGAACTACCCCAATCCCTTCAATCCCGAGACCGTCATCGAGTTCGGCCTCCCGAAGGCCGGCCCAACGCGGCTGGAGATCTACGACGTGCAGGGCCACCTGGTCCGGCGGTTGGTGGATGGAAGTATGCCCGCTGGGCTGCATGCGGTACGCTGGGATGGGAGGGACGAGAGCGGCCGAAGAGTGAGTAGCGGTATCTACCTCTACCGGCTGAAGTCCGGGAGCTTTGTAGAGAGAAAGCAGATGACGTTGGTGAAATAGAAGCTTTCCACCCTGGGAGGCTCCTTTCAGGGCCGGCGTCTAACCACGCCGGCCCTTTTCTTTTTCGGGGATGCTGAAAAGCTGCCGGTGGCTGCGGGGGGAGCGCTGCCAGAAGCGAAGCGTGCGAGGTGTGTTTCTCGGCGGAGCCTCATGCCTGCAAAAAAAGGCAGGGTGCCAGCCATTCAGCCGGCACCCTGCTTTTTTTCAGGGCGAAACAATCGGAGGAGTGACGGTAGCCCTACTTCAGCAGGAGCATCCGTCGCATGATCGGCGTTTTGCCGTCCACTGTGATGCGATAGAAGTACAGCCCCGATCCCAATGCCTGGCCATTGTTGTTTTTCGCGTTCCAGACCACCGAGTGTGCCCCCGCTGAGACATTATCGTCAAGGAGTGTCGCCACCTTCTTACCCAGGACGTCGTATACCTCCACCGTGACGTGGGCCGCCTTGGGAAGGCGGAAGCTGATGGTGGTCGACGGGTTGAACGGATTCGGGTAGTTGAAGTTGAAGACAGGCTCCTTGCTGCTACTGGCGCCGTCAACAGATAGATCGTCTTGTCCCTGTCCAGCTGCCTTGTGGCTGCTGGTGATACCGACGCGCGAGGAAGTTCCATCGGTGCTGGCGCAAGTCACGACGTTGGCGTTCGAGTCGTAGGTCCAACCATTCTTGCTGACGTTCGTGACACAGAATGTAAACGTAGCATCCCCAAAGCGCCAGTCTGAGAAGGCTGTGCCCCAGCCGTCGGAGTCGGTGGTGAATTGGTCTGTGTCGGTGGCGCCGCCGGACCATTCGCCCGTAACCGTGGCATCGGCGACGGGTGAGCCGTTGGCGTCCACGATCTGGACCCTCGCTTTACCACGCCGTAGGATTCTGAACTGTTCCTTGGTCACTTCCATGGCGTTGACGTGCATCGTCTGCTGAGTCGGCGCCGTAACGGTGATGTAGTCCACCCTGGTCTTTGTGTCGGAGCCACAGGAGTTGGTGGCTGTCAGCTTCACCGTGTACGTCCCTGCCGCCGTATACTCGTGGCTCGGATTCTGCAGAGTGGAGGTGGTGCCGTCGCCAAAATCCCAGCTCCAACTCGTTGGGCTGTTGGTAGATTGGTCGGTGAAGTTGACGGTGAGGGGCGCGGTGCCCGAGGTGGGTGAGCCCGTGAAATCCGCCACAGGAGTGTCGCAAGTCGGCTCGGTTACTGTGATGTAGTCGACTTTCGTCTCGGTGCTCGACCCGCAGTCGTTCGTAGCTGTGAGAGATACCGTATAGGTGCCTGCAGAGGCGTACTCATGCGTTGGATTCTGCTGGGTCGAAGTGCTGCCGTCGCCGAAATCCCAGGACCAGGACGTCGGGTTGCCAGTCGACTCGTCCGTGAAGCTGACGGTAAGAGGCGCCGTGCCGGATGTCGGAGAGCCCGAGAATGCCGCCGTTGGTCCAGTTGAGACAGTGATGTAGTCGGTTTTCGTGTCGGTGTCGGATCCTCCTGGCCCCGTGACGGTTAAGGAAACCGTGTAGGTTCCGGCCGAAGTGTATTCATGAGTGGGATTCTGGGCACTGGAAGTGCTACCGTCTCCGAAATCCCACGACCAGGTATCGATGTCGCCTGTCGATTGGTCCGTGAAATTCACGCTGAGGGGAGCGCAGCCCGACGTTGGCGACGCGGTAAATGCTGCCGTCGGCGGCGGGGTGCCGGTGTTGACGGCGTTGAACGCATTGACGCGGCCAGCGCCCAACTTGCCAATGTAGGCCGTATTGCAGCTCGAAGTGGTGATGTCGTCGGCCGTGTCAAACAGTCGCTGCTTGACCTGGCTGGCCGACCAGGAGGGATTTTGTGACCAGATCAGAGCAGCAACGCTTAGGGCCATTGGGGATGCCATGGACGTGCCGCTGAGAGAAGCGATGACGTCTGAGTTCGGATCATTGTGATCGTGGTAAGTACTCCAGATGTTATCTCCTGGGGCCGAGATGTCAACCCAGGTGCCGAAGTTCGAGAAACTTGCCTTGCAATCGTCGGCGTCTGTTGCAGCCACGTCGATAATATCACCGCGGCTGCTCATGTAGTCGGGATTATCTGCCCCGTCGTTTCCGGCGGCATGGAAAATCAGACCACCACTTGCGAGGAAGTAGTCGATGGCGTCGCCGAGACCTCCGGTGTTCGATGAGCCCCAACTGGCGTTTGCCAATCGGGCGCCATTGTCGGCGGCGTAACGGAAGGCCTGAGCTGCATAGTCCATCGATACGAGGCCAAGTTCAAAGATGAAGAACTTGGAGGACCAGCCGATGCGCAGGGGCATGATTCTGACGCCGTCGGCAGTCGTTTGCAGAGAGCCATTCCCCCAGCCGCCTGCCGTGGAGGCGACGGCGTAGCCGTTGTTATTGATTGCGCCAACGATGCCGGACACATGGGTTCCGTGCCCGTTGAAGTCGCGGGGATCGTTATCCGCATCACTGCAGTCTTCGCCGGGCCAGCAGCCGCTTTCACTCTGAACGAAATCCCAGCCGATCCAGTCGTCCACGAAGCCGTTGCCATCGTCGTCGACCCCATCGGTGCCGTTTTTCTCCGCCCAGTTGATCCACATGTTCCCTTGCGCGGCTCCGGGATTCGAAGATGAGGCGCCTGCACCGCCGAGGTCTTTGTGAAAATATCGAACCCCGGTGTCGAGGATCGCGACGATGATGTCGGGATTCCCAGTTTGGATGTCCCATGCCTCGGGCGCGTCGATGTCTGCGTCATTCGCCTGATTCAGATGCCACTGGTCGCCGAAGTTGGGGTCATTAGGGGTACCATAGACGGCGTGAATGCCGATCGGCTGAGCCTCGATGATCCCTGGAATCCTCTTGTAGGCTCTGACGGCGGCTTCGACGTCCACATCGCGGGCGAACTTGATTTTGTGCCATCCAGAAAGGTCGACGACACGTCCGCGGTAGAATTTCTTCTTCGCTCCGGGAAACTGCTGGATGATCGAGAGAACGTCGTAGCGCTGCCCTAACTGATCAAGCTCAGGGATGCCAAGCCTGCCAACGCGAGCCGTTGCTCTGTTCATGCGCGACAGGATGGAATCATCGAACTTGACGACGATCTTCCGAGGAGCGTAGCCTACGAAACTACGCACGTTGGGTGGCCGCTGGACGCTAAGAACCTTCACGCTCTGGGCCAGAGTGATGGAAGTGAATGCAAACAGCAACAGTGCGGTAATCGCAACCGGTCGTTTCATGGCGGCCTCCTTTGCAAAGTCCCTCTGGGAGAGCTGATCAAGTTACGAAAGCCAACGGCCCGCCACTCGATCCCCTCCGATTTGTAGTGTCAGGTCTGCGACTGTTGGCCCCGTTCTTAGAGACGCACCATCAAGGCCTCGGGGAAGGAACGGAGCACATCCGGACGGGTACAGCAAGGACCACGGTTACTGAAAGAATGCTGGATCGCTCATGAGGATTCTCCCAAGTTGTTGTCCGTCGCTGAATTCAGTTGATTGGCAAAAGGTGAGCAGATGATGTGCTTCGGTAAGCGACCCCAGGGGACCAGCGGTACGGGCGAGGGTGATAACACTTGCAGAAGGCGACATAGGTGGATTCCCCAGGTGTCTTGGCTGTCGCTCTAGAAACGACGAAGATGATCGCGGTTGAAAACCCGATCTGTAGATTGTCTCGGACCTACTCGGATGTTTTGGGATGACAGAAGAACGTTACCTCTCTGTCGAAGACACGTAAGTGCACGTTGGGCCTTGTGCGACAACTCTTCGAGGCAAAATGAAATCGAGTGGCCTATGACCCTCCTCCCGCCTGCCTAGCCCAGATTCTTGCGCTATATTAACCTTTTGCAGGTACTTTAGAAGGAGAGTTTTGAAAGCGAGGTGATGAAGCACCGTTCAGTTGTGAAAAGAGAGGGACTCTGAACGTATGGCCGACGACATCGCCTGCAATTTAATAAAGGATCGACAAAAAGCAAGCTTTTTTTTCTCGCACCCAATCAGTGTGCCTGCGCCGTCGACCAGCGCTCTGCTACCGGCCGGACCCGCGGCAGCAGAGCGGAAAAACCGC
Source organism: uncultured Cytophagia bacterium (assembly GCA_964527995.1). Taxonomy (GTDB): domain Bacteria; phylum Zhuqueibacterota; class Zhuqueibacteria; order Oceanimicrobiales; family CAZGRP01; genus CAZGRP01. The sequence goes on from CAZGRP010000005.1 coordinate 13,422, forward strand.
AGCTTGGCTTGTATCGGCAATTGCAATAACCCGTAAGAAACCACTTGACAAGTCCACCTATCTGAGTTACATTAATACCGCCTGCCAGGATGACAGGCTTCGAGGGTCTGTAATCTTGGGGAGGGTTTCGGGGGATGGCCGCGGAAGCCTGCTTAATCCTCAGTCTCTGACAGAACCTTTCGCGCGGGGCTTGACTCGTCCCCCGACTATCAAACACCTCCCTGATCCCCCCTTTTGCACAAGGACGTGCCTGTCGCAACGTCGTCGCGGTTATCCTTCTACTCAGTCATCTGCGAACAGCGAAGGACTCTATGTACTCTCGCTCCGGAGGGTCTATGCAGTTCCTTCCCGGGGGTTGCTGCATTCGCGCAGGAAGTCGTCTGTTCGAGAAAGCTCCTGACCCCGGCGGGATCCTGCTCCTGGCATCCATGTTGTGACGGGGTCTATCGCAACTGAGGCCGCTTCCTCGGGCTCGCGAAGGGTACTCTTTGGTGCGTCCTTTCTCTCTCCCCGCGTACCCGTGGCACGCGAGGGACGTTAGCCGCACGCTATCGGACTTCTCCCATTCGCACTAAGAGACTAACAGGGGAGCCAGGACCTCCGCGGTTTCGGAGATAAGCAGGTCGCAATCCAGGGCGACAAATCGAGGGGACACCATGGCATCACACACCACCGTAGGGCCGGACCTGAACATCGCACCTGCTACATTTGTCGAACTACTTCGTCAGAGAGCGCGCGTCCAACCCGATCGCGTCGCTTATACATTCCTGACAGACCGCAAGACCAAGCAAGAGCGCATCACCTACGCGGAGCTCGACCTCCGCGCGCGGGCGATCGCCGCCTACCTCCAGAACATCGGGGCTGTGGGCCAGCGCGCCCTGCTGCTCTACCCACCGGGCCTGGACTACATCGCCGGTTTCTTGGGCTGCCTCTATGCCGGGGTCGTGGCGGTCCCGGCCTATCCACCCAACCCGGCGCAACTGAAACGTACTCTTCCCCGCCTCCAGGCTATTGTCCAAGACGCCCAGGCAACGGTCGCCCTCACGACCAAGCAGATCCTCTCAATGGTGAGCTTGTTGAAGGTGCAGGCCAAGGTCACAGATTCGTTTGACAAAGTAGCTCTCGTGCGTAAGGCTCTTGAGATCTTCAAGCCGGTCCGTGAACCTTCCTTGGATACCAAAGGCTTGAGCGCTTTGCACTGGCTGGCGACGGATACCCTCGAGCCCGGGCTGGAAGACGACTGGAAGGAACCAGACATACGGAGTGACACACTAGCCTTCCTGCAATATACGTCAGGGTCGACAGGATCGCCCAGGGGTGTCATGTTGAGCCACGCTCACCTGCTCTACAACTCCGCGCTCATTCGTACAGGCTTCGAGATGACGCCGGATTGTGAGGGGGTCATCTGGTTGCCCATGTATCATGACATGGGATTGATCGGTGGCGTCCTTCAGCCTCTCTATGTCGGCTGTCACTGCACGCTCATGTCTCCTCTGGCGTTTCTGCAGTGGCCGCTACGCTGGCTGACCGCCATCTCTGCGATCAAGGGCAAGCCTGTGGTGAGTGGCGGGCCGAATTTCGCCTACGATCTTTGCGTGAGAAAAACCACGCCGGAGCAGCGCGAGCGTCTGGATCTCAGCAACTGGAGCCTGGCGTTCAGCGGTGCGGAACCAGTCCGCCAAGACACGATGGACCGCTTTACTGAGGCTTTTGCACCCTGTGGATTCCGTAGAGAGGCTTTCTATCCATGCTACGGCCTTGCTGAGGCCACCCTGTTCGTCTCCGGCGGAAAGAAAAACGAGCCCCCGGTTGTCTGCCACATCAAGAAGCAGGATCTGCAAGAGAATCGCGTTGTAGATGCTTCTCCTGAGGGCGAGGACGGAATTCAACTCGTCGGATGCGGCCGCGAACTCCTGGAGCAGAAGATTGTCATCGTTGATCCTGAGACCCACACTCGATGCCAACCGAATCAGGTGGGTGAGATTTGGGTGTCCAGCCCGAGTGTTGCCGAGGGATATTGGCGTCGCCCAGAAGAGACCGCCCAGACCTTTCGAGCCTACGTCGCCGACACCGGCGAGGGTCCTTTCCTGCGGACGGGTGATCTCGGGTTCATGCGCGATGGCGAGCTTTACATCACGGGTCGCTCCAAGGATCTGATCATCATTCGAGGCAGAAATCATTATCCTCAAGATATCGAACGCACGGTGGAGACGAGCCATGAGCTGCTTCGTCCGGGTTGCGGCGCTGCCTTCTCGGTGGACCTGGATGGCGAAGAGCAACTCGTCATCGTGCATGAGGTCCGGCGCACAAAAAAGGTCGACTTCGACAGGGTGATCGCCACGATCCGGCAGGCCGTCGCTGAAGTGCATGAGTTGCAGGTCCAGACTGTCGTTCTGATCAAGCCGCGCACCATCCCGAAGACCTCCAGCGGCAAGATCCAACGTTTTGCCTGCAGGAAGGCCTTCCTCGACGGCAAACTCGCCGTCGTGAAGGAGTGGAAATTCGCAGGCGGTAGACCGACGATAGAGGTCCAAACGTCTTCTATGCCATCTGAGACCGAGATGGAGGGAGCCGATCACGGGCCGACGAGCGCCGGCGCCGCAGCCATCGAGGCGTGGCTCGTGAGTCGTCTTTCTGGCCTGCTCGGGCTCGATCCCGCTGAAATCGACATTCGGCAACCGTTCGCCAGCTACGGACTCGATTCTGCGCAGTCGGTGAGTCTTGCCGGAGAACTGGAGACATGGCTCGGCCGCACTCTGCCGCCGACCCTCGTGTGGGACTACCCAACGATCGAGGCCCTGGCACGTCATTTGGCCAGCGAAGCCGGAGAGACTGCGCCGGTCCGAAAGCCACAAAAGGAATCGCGGCCCGACGAGGCGGAGCCGATCGCCATTATTGGCATGGGGTGTCGATTCCCCGGGGCAGAAGACCTGCAAGCATTTTGGCGCCTACTGCGGAACGGTGGCAATTCGATTGTGGAGGTGCCGGCCGATCGCTGGGACGTCGATGAGTTCTATGATCCCACTCCGGGGAAGCCGGGCAAGATGGTCACCAGATGGGGGGGATTCCTGGAGCACGTAGATCGTTTCGACCCGCAGTTCTTCGGCATTTCTCCACGAGAGGCGTCACGAATCGACCCGCAACAGCGCTTGTTGATGGAGGTCGCCTGGGAAGCCCTGGAGGATGCCGGGCAGACGGCTGAAGGACTCTCCAGCAGCCTGACAGGTGTCTTCATTGGTATCAGCAGCAACGATTACGCAAGACTCCAGATCGGCGATTACGAACACATCAACGCCTACTCGGGGACAGGAAATGCTCTGAGTATCGCGGCCAATCGGCTTTCCTACCTGCTGGACTTACGGGGTCCCAGCGTTGCCATCGATTCGGCCTGCTCTTCCTCGCTGGTGGCCGTGCACTACGCCTGCCAGAGCCTGCGCGCCGGAGAATGCGATATGGCTATCGTGGGAGGCGTGAACCTGATTCTGACGCCGGACGTCACCATCAATTTCTCCATTGCCGGTGTCATGTCGCCAGATGGCCAATGTAAGGCTTTCGATTCTCGCGCCAACGGCTACGTTCGCGGTGAGGGGGCCGGTGTCGTCGTGCTCAAGCCGCTGTCGAAGGCTGTCGCTGACGGCGATCCGATTTACGCAGTGATTCGCGGCAGTGCCGTCAACAGCGATGGCCGCAGCAACGGCCTGATGGCTCCGAATCGACAGGCTCAGGAAGCTGTTCTCAGGGAAGCCTATCGGGAAGCCGGAGTCGCGCCGGGTAAAGTCCAATATGTTGAGGCCCACGGTACCGGCACCAGCCTTGGCGATCCAATCGAGGTTCAGGCGCTCGGGGCCGTGCTCTCTGATGGCCGGCCGCAGGACCTGCGTTGTTCCCTCGGATCGGTGAAGACGAACATCGGCCACCTGGAGGCCGCAGCCGGTATTGCCGGACTGATCAAGACGGCACTGGCGATCAAGCATCGACAACTGCCGCCGAGCCTTCACTTCGAAAAACCAAACCCGCTGATCCCTTTTGATGAGCTACCGCTGAACGTCCAGAAGTCGCTTGGGCCCTGGCCGGCGGAGGACAAGCCCCTCATCGCCGGCGTCACTGCCCTCGGTTTCGGAGGAACCAACTGCCACGTCGTTCTGGAAGAGCCGCCAGCTCAGCGCGAAGACACGGACCGAGATGCCGATACGGAGCGCAGTTTCCTGCTGCCACTCTCTGCTCACACATCCGACGCGTTGCACGATCTGGCCCGCTCCTATCATACTTTGTTTCAGCAGAACGGCTCCCTCCCTTCCCTTCGCGATATCTGTTATACCGCCAGTCTGCGCCGGACTCACCGGGATTATCGATTGGCTCTCACCGGCCACTCGCAGGCCGAATTCTGTGAGCTGCTGGACGCCTTCCTGCGCGGAGATCCGCGCCAGGGAGTCGTTGCGGGCCAAAGGCTCTCGGGAGGCCCACGAAAGGTCGTCTTCGTTTTTCCAGGGCAGGGGGCGCAGTGGTGGGGTATGGGGCATGAGCTGTTCCGAAGCGAACGAGTGTTCCGGGAGTCGATCGAGCAATGTGCCGATGTCCTGGGGCGGTACACCGACTGGTCGCTGGTGGATCGATTCACGACGGCGAAAGAGGATCCGCTCCTGAACCGGATCGATGTCATCCAGCCGACCCTCTTTGCTTTGCAGGTGGCCTTGGCAGCGCTGTGGCGCTCCTGGGGGATCGACCCGGATGCCGTCGTCGGTCACAGTATGGGAGAAGTAGCCGCCGCGCACGTGGCCGGTATTCTGAGCCTGGAAGACGCAGTGCGGGTGATTTTCCACCGCAGTCGTCTCCTCAGGACGGTGGCCGGGCGTGGAGCGATGGCCGCTGTAGAGCTTTCCCTCGAGGAGGCACGAGAAGCGCTCAATGGCTACGAAGACCGGCTCTCGGTGGCGGTGCATGCCGGCCCAAAGTCAACGGTTCTGTCGGGCGATCCCGAGGCGCTTCGGAAAGTGTTGCAAACTCTTGAGCGGCGCGACGTCTTCTGCCGGCTCCTGAAGGTGGATGTAGCCTCTCACAGTCCGCAGGTCGTGCCCCTGCAAAAGGAGCTGGTTGAGGTGCTACGAGACGTGCAGCCGTGCGCAGGCGACCTTCCTATCTTTTCGACGGTCACTGGGGAGATTGTGAACGGCGAGGAATTCGGCGCTGACTATTGGGGCCGCAACCTGCGCCAGCCCGTTCTGTTTTCGGCAGCGGTCTCCGAGGCGGTGCGGAGCGATCATCATTTCTTCCTGGAGTTGAACGCTCATCCCATCCTGTCGGGCGCCATCCGCGGTGTCCTCAGTGAACTTGGCGCTGAGGGGGTGTCCCTGCCATCTTTGCGACGGGAGGAAGAGGAGCGCGCGGTGATGCTTTCTTCTCTCGGCGCCTTATACGCAAACGGGTTCCACGTAGAGTGGGCTAGGCTCTACCCGGACGGCGGCCGCTGTGTGTCGCTGCCGACGATCCCCTGGCAGCGCGAGCGCTACTGGTTTGATTCCGACCGCGAAAAACAGGTCGCGTCTCGGCGACCCGCGAGTGCCGATGAGAGGCGCAACGGAGTACAGAAACACCCGCTGCTTGGACGACCGCAACGTTCGGCTCTTCTGCCGGGCAAGTACCTGTGGCAGAACCGGCTGGACCTCAAAGCCCTCCCCTACCTCGAACATCATCGGCTGCAGGACTCGATTGTTTTTCCCGCCACGGGCTACCTGGAGATGGCCCTGGCCGCCGCGTCCGAAGTTCTGAGTGAGTCAGCTACGGTCCTTGAGGAGGTCTCTTTCCAGCGGGCGTTGTATCTGCTGTCCGAGCAGCCACACACGGTCCAAGTCGCGCTTTCACCCGTGGCGGGGGGTCGGGCCAGGTTCCAGGTGTTCAGTTTGGCTGAAGGGGAGGATCCGCAAAACGGAACTTGGGCACTGCACAGCAGCGGGACCATCTCCACGGACAATGGGAACGGGCTCATGGCCGATTCACGCGTCGGGTCTTCGCTCGACGCGATCCGGTCCCGGTGTACGCAAGAGGTCTCTGCAGCCCGCCACTATGAATTCTTGCGGCAGCTCGGTCTCAGCTATGGCCCGATGTTCCAGGGTGTGGTGGCACTGTGGACGGGAGACCAGGAGGCACTCGGCTATGTGCAGCTGCCGCAACCGATCGAGCCGGAAGCGGAACGATACAGGCTGCATCCAGCGCTTCTCGATGGCTGCCTGCAGGTCATCGCGGCCGCTGTTCCGGCGACCGGTGCCGCCGGGATGCATGATCCCTTCATGCCCGTGCATGTGAAGCGAGTACGCCTCCACCGGCGTCCGGGCTCAGCGCTGTGGAGTTATGTCAAGCTCAGAACGACAGAAGGGAAAGAGAGCAGCGATGGGCTCGAGGCCGATCTCTTCCTGTTCGATGACGAAGGGAACCTCACCGCTGAGTTGCAGGCAGTGCGGCTCCAGCGTCTGCCTCGAGACCGAGGAGAGGCGGTTCAAAATCTGCTCTATCGCGTTGAGTGGAGCCCGAGCCCGCTGGCGGAGGCCTCCGCGCAAGAGATCCGGGCAGCGGCGTCGGGCACATGGTTGCTTTTTACCGACGGAAACGGGCTGTCGCAGGGCCTGGCGTCGGAGTTGTCACGCTACGGTGCCCGGTGTGTCTCGGTTGAACCGGCGGACACGTACGAGTCTCTTGGCGTCGACCACTACCGTGTCAATCCTTCGCGTGTGGAGGACTTCGAACGCCTGATCGCCGACCTCATTGGGTCCGATCGGCCTCGGCTACAAGGCATCGTCCATCTTTGGGCTGCTGATCAGACGATCGCCGACGATAGCGACGTGGCCTCTTTGGAGAAGGCGCAGAGCTTGATTACCGGAAGCGCTCTGCACCTGATTCAGGCCCTCGCCAAATCGCAGATGAAACAATCGCCGCGGTTGTACTTCGTGACGCGGGGTGCGCAGTCCGTCAACGCTGATAGCGAACAACTGTGCCCGGCTCAATCCACTCTTTGGGGCCTGGCCCGGGTCGTCGCTCTCGAACATCCCGAGCTGCACTGCAAAGCCATCGATCTGGATCCTCGCAGCGGCTCGGAAGAAGTGAAGTCCCTGCTCAGAGAGGTCGCGCGGGCAGATCCGGAGGACCAGGTTGCCTATCGCAGCAGTCGTCGTTATGCTCCGAGATTGACCTCATACTCTGTCACAAAGGAGTCACAAGAAGCAGAAAGCGCTATCAGGACGGAGTCCAGACTGGAGCTTCCCAACACCGAAGCTTTCCATCTGGTGATCACCGTCCCCGGCCGGCTGGATCGCCTGGAATTGGAATCCGTGGATCGCCGGCGGCCGCTGGCGGGTGAGGTCGAAATCGAGGTCGATGCCGCGGGTCTCAATTTCAGAGATGTGATGAGCGCCATGGGCCTCTACCCGGATGGACCGATTCCTCTCGGCGGCGAGTGCGCCGGCAGAATCAGCGCAGTCGGCGAACACGTCGACGGGCTCCATGTCGGTGACGAAGTGCTTGCCATCGCACCTTCAAGCTTGGGTTCGTTTGCCACGACCCTGGCCGATCTGGTAGTGCCAAAGCCCGCCGTCCTGACCTCTGAGGAGGCAGCCACCATTCCCATCGCTTTCTTGACGGCCTATTATGCCCTGCACCATCTGGCCAGGCTTGGAGAGGGTGAGCGTGTATTGATTCACTCGGCGGCTGGCGGCGTCGGCCTTGCTGCCGTACAGGTTGCCCGGATGCTCGGCGCAGAGGTCCTTGCCACCGCAGGCAGCCCCGAGCGTCGTGAATACCTGAGTTCCATTGGCGTGAAGCACGTAATGGATTCGCACTCCCTCGCTTTCGCCGACGAGGTCCTGGAACTCACTGGTGGCACCGGCGTGGATGTCGTGCTGAATTCCCTCTCGGGCGAGGCGATCTCGCGCAATCTGGCGGTGCTGGCCGACTACGGCCGCTATCTCGAGATCGGAAAAACAGACATCTATCAGAACAGCCAGCTCGACCTGTTTCCATTTCGGAAGAATCTCTCCTTCTTCGCCATCGACATCGGCCGGCTTTGTCATGATCGGCCGAAACTGGCTCGCTCTCTTCTCCTGGAAGTCGTTCGGTACCTGGAAAATCGCAGACTGCAGCCCCTGCCCGCGCGTGTCTTTCCCTTGCAAGATGCGGTGGCTGCTTTTCGGCACATGGTACAGCGAAAGAATATCGGCAAGATTGTGCTGTCGGTAAAGGATCGCCACCAGGAGAAGGTAGTTCGTCGGCACGAGCACCTCCTCGTGCGATCGGATGCTACCTACCTCATCACGGGAGGAATGGGTGCCCTCGGCCTCTTGTTCGCCCGCTGGCTGGCCGAAAAAGGCGCCAGGCACCTGGTTCTTGTCGGCCGAAGCGCACCAGGAGACACGGCGCAGCAGGAGATCGATTCGTTGAGACGAGCAGGGATGGAAGTGAAGATCGCCCAGGCCGACGTGGCGGTCGAAGAAGAGATGCAGGCCGTGTTTGCGGAAGTCGCCGACACCATGCCACCACTGAGGGGCGTGATTCATGCCGCCGGCGTTCTCGACGATGGCGTCCTTTTGCAGCTGAACCCGCGGCGCTTCGAAAAGGTGATGAGGCCCAAAGTGAGTGGCGCCTGGAATCTCTACAGGCTCACCTTGAGCAGCGAACTCGATTTCTTTGTGCTCTTTTCGTCTGCGGCCTCCGTGTTCGGTTCGCCCGGCCAGGGCAACTATGCCGCTGCCAGCTCCTTCCTCGATGCGCTAGCCCACTACTGTCGTGCTCATGGGCGTGCCGCCCTGGCCGTGAACTGGGGACCCTGGGCAGAGGTCGGACTTGCCGCCAGGCCGAATCGTGGCGGCCGTTTGGCGTTGCGCGGATTCGACTCGATCGATCCACAGAGGGGTGTCCAGGTTCTGGACTGGCTGCTTCATCACGATGCCAGCCAGGCGGTCGTGGCCCCCATCGATTGGCCTCAGCTCCTCGACTCGCTTCCGGCCTCCAGACTTCCTGCCTTGCTGGCGGGATTTGCCGATCGCCGATCGTCGAGCGGCAGACAAGGGGGTGTGTCCGAGCCAAAGGGTCGACTGACAAAGGAAGAGCTCCTCACTGCATCACCCGAGGAACGCTCGGCACGGCTGCACTCCTACCTGCGTTCGCAGATTGCACGGGTGATCGGTGTCGCACCCTCGAAACTTGCCGACGAGCGGCCGCTGAACACCTTCGGCCTGGACTCCCTGATGGCGATTGAACTGAAGAACACGATCGAGGCCAATCTGGGTGTAGCGCTGCCTGTTGCAAGTTTGCTGAGAGGGCCAACGCTCAGCCAGCTCACCGATCAGCTGGTCGCACAGATCGCTGAGCCATCACCGACGCCGACGCCGTCTGAGGTCTCCGAAAAGAAAGGTGTTCGTGAACATCCGCTCTCGCACGGCCAGAAGGCCATGTGGTTTCAGCACCAGATTGCACCGAGCAGCATCTACAACGTCGTTTATGCTGTGCGCATCCGCTCCGAACTCGACCTCGACTCATTGCGCCGCGCCTTTCAGACTCTGGTGAAGCGGCATGCGGCACTGAGGACCACCTTTACTTCCCGAAACGGCGAGCCGGTGCAGCTCATCCACGAGCAGATGGAGGTCGACTTCCATCACGAGGATGCCGCGGACTGGAGCAGCGCGCAGCTTTCACAGCGTCTTGACGAGGAAACGCACCGCCCCTTCAATCTTGAGAGTGGGCCACTGATGCGGGTGTTTGTCTTCAGCCGGTCGCCGTCCGAACACGTCCTGCTGCTCGTCGCCCACCACATTGTCATGGACATGTGGTCGCAGGCGGTGTTGCTGCAGGAACTCAGCGTGCTCTACTCGTCTGCGAATGACGATGCCGTGCTGCCGCCGCTTCGACTGGAATACACGGATTACGTACGGCAGCAGGAGGAACTGCTGAACGGTCCGGAAGGAGAGCGGCTGTGGAGCTACTGGCAAGGCAAGCTGAAAAAAGAACTTCCAGTGCTGAACCTGCCGACGGACCGGCCACGTCCGCCGGTGCAGGGCTACAAGGGCGCGTCGCAATCCATCCGGCTGGATGCCGAGCTCACAAGCAGGGTCAAGGCCTTGAGCGAAAGGCAAGGCACCACGCTTTTTGTGACCTTGCTGGCAGCCTTCAAAGCTCTCCTGCATCGCTACTCCGGGCAGACCGATATGATCGTCGGTTCGCCGACAACCGGCAGGAGCCGGGCTGAGCTGGCAGGCCTGGTGGGCTATTTCGTCAATCCTGTGGCCCTGCGCTCGAGCCTGTCGCCCGACCGGCCCTTTGTGGAGTTTCTTTCCCAGGTACGGCAAACAGTGCTGGAAGCGCTCGAACACCAGGACTATCCATTTTCTCTGCTGGTGGAACGACTGCAGCCCCAGCGTGATCCTAGCCGCACTCCGCTTTTTCAGGTCATGTTCATGCTGCAAAAGGCCTATCTCCTTGCCGATCAGGGCTTCTCCTCCTTCGCTCTCGGGCAGGAAGGCGCGCACATGGACCTGGGCGGTCTGCCGATCGAGTCGGTGGCGTTGGAGCAACGCGTGGCTCCCTTCGACCTCACCCTGATGATGGCTGAGGTCGACGGCGAGTTGGCTGCATCACTCGTCTACAATGTCGACCTCTACGAGCCGGAGACGGCACAGCGGATTCTGCGTCACTACTGCACGCTGCTCAGGTCTGCCGTGGAGAACCCGGAACAGCCGGTCGGACGACTCACTTTGCTGTCTGAAGAAGAGCAGAGGCAGATCCTAGTCGACTGGAACCAGACCGGGACGCAATACCCGTCGGATCGGTGCATCCACCAGCTTTTTGAGGAACGGGTGAGAAAGAGCCCTGAGGCGACCGCCGTCGTCTTGGACGAGCAGCAGCTAAGCTACCGCGAGTTGAACGAACGCGCGAACCAGCTTGCCCGCCACCTGCAAAAGATGGGTGTGGGGCCGGAAGTGCTTGTGGGCCTGTGCATGGAGCGATCGGTGGACATGATTGTTTCGGTGCTGGGCGTGCTGAAAGCCGGGGGTGCCTACGTTCCTATCGATCCGACCTACCCCTCCGAGCGCCTGGCCTTTATGCTTCAGGATGCAGCTGTGTCGGTGGTCATCACGCACGACAAGATCGCCGGGCAGATTCCTCACAACGGGGCTCGCGTTCTCCGCATCGATTCAGACTGGCCTGAGATCGCGGTGGAGGAGCGCTCCAATCTGCCGTGCTCGGCAACACCACAGAACCTTGCCTATGTGATCTATACTTCGGGCTCGACGGGCAGGCCCAAAGGCGTGATGCTACAGCATTCAGGGCTGTGCAACATGACCAGATCACTGATCAAGAACCACCGCATCGATGCGCATAGCCGCGTTCTGCAGTTTGCTTCGTTCAGTTTCGATGCCTCCGTCGAAGAGATCTTTACCGCTCTCGTGAGTGGAGCGGCACTCTGTCTGGCACGGCAGGAAACTCTGGCTTCGGGGCCAGAACTGATCCGATTACTCCAGGAACAGGAGATCACCACCGTGACGCTGACGCCATCGGTGCTCTCCGTATTACCCGAGGCGGATCTTCCAGAACTCAAAACGATCATATCGGCCGGTGAAGCTTGCACGGCTGAGATTGCCGAGCGCTGGTCGCGCGGACGGTACTTCATCAACGCCTACGGTCCCACCGAGTCGACGGTGTGCGCTTCCTTCTATCCTGTTGAGAAGGTTCCTGAAAGCGGCAGCGTTCCCATCGGCCGGCCGATCGACAACACGCAGCTTTACATCCTCGACGAGCGCCTGAATCCGGTGCCGCCCGGAGTCTCCGGCGAGTTGTATGTCGGCGGTGTGGGACTGGCGCGCGGGTACTTGAGCAGGCCTGACCTGACCGCGGATCGTTTCATTCCTCATCCTTTTTCCGACGAACCAGGTGCCCGACTCTATCGGACAGGTGACCTGGCGCGCTATCTACCCGATGGCACCATCGAGTTCCTGGGCCGAATCGACCAACAGGTGAAAATTCGGGGGTTTCGGATTGAATTGGGAGAAATCGAAGCCCTACTAAAACGCCATCCAGCCGTTGAAGAAGCAGCCGTGCTCGCGGATCGCGAGAGAAATCAGCTTTATGCCTACTACACGCCGGCGAAAATACCGGCCGCAGGGTGTCAGCGCATTGAGCTGTGGCCGTCGGTGGCTGAATTCTTCATATACGACGACCTGCTCTATTTCGCCATGACGCACGATGAGCTTCGTAACGAGAAGTACAGGGCGGCGATTGAGCGACACGCCAAAGACAAGATTGTCCTCGATCTCGGCACCGGCAAAGATGCGATCTTGGCCAGGATGTGTGTCGAGGCAGGTGCGCGGAAGGTCTACGCCATTGAAATCCTGGAAGAGTCGTACAGGAAGGCAAAAGCCCTCATCGAAGATCTTGGACTGGCAGACAAAATCCACTTGATTCATGGCGATTCGACCCAGGTGCAGTTACCGGAGAAGGTGGATGTTTGCGTCTCTGAGATCGTCGGCGCCATCGGTGGCTCCGAAGGGGGTGCCAAGATCCTCAATGACGCCCGACGCTTCTTGAAAGAAGGCGGCATCATGATTCCCGTGCGCAGTGTTACTCGCATCGCTGCCGTCACGTTGCCCGACGACTTTCTGGCAAACCCCACTTTCACCGATGTGACCGGTCACTACGTGGAGCAGATTTTCGAACATGTCGGTCACAAGTTCGATCTCAGACTTTGCCTCAAAGGCCTGGCCCCGTCGGACTTGATCTCCAACGCGGACGTCTTCGAAGACCTGGACTTCTCGCATGAAGTGACTCCCGAGTACACTCGCGAGGTGAATTTTACCATTACCCGAGACGGGCGCATCGACGGGTTCGTCGTGTGGCTGACGCTGCAGACTGTTCCCGATCAGGTGATCGACATCCTGGCGCACGAGCACTGCTGGCTGCCGGTCTACTTCCCGGTCTTTTACCCGGGAGTGCGGGTCAGCAAGGGAGACACCATCAGAGCAAGAGTCACAGGCACGCTCTGCGAGAACGGACTCAATCCAGATTACAGGATCGAAGGAACCCTGATTCGAAAGAAAGGCGATCCAGTTCATTTTGAACACAACTCTTACCACTACAAGAACGTCTTTCGTCAGACACCGTTCTACGACCGGCTGTTCTCGGGTGACGTCCTCCCGGTCGCAGATTCGTCGCGGCGGCAGGTACCACCGAGCGAGCTGAAGGAGTATCTCAGGGAGTATCTGCCCGAATACATGGTGCCCTCCAGCATCGTCAAGCTGGATACCTTTCCTCTCACGCCCAGCGGGAAGGTGGATCGGAACGCCCTGCCCAATCCCAGGAAGCAGGCTTTCGAGAAAAACGGGCCGTACCTCGTGCCTCAATCGGACAAGGAGCGGGCGATCGCCGACATCTGGCAAGAGGTGCTGCATGTCGATCGTGTGGGACTGAATGACAATTTCTTCGATCTAGGCGGGCATTCATTGAACCTCGTTCAGGTCCAGGGGAAGGTCAAGGAGGTTTTCGACAAAGAGATTTCGGTTGTGGATATGTTCAAATATCCCACCGTGAGTGCCCTTGCCAGGTATCTAAGTCAGAAGGACGGACATCAGCCTTCTTTCGCAAGAACCCATGACCGGGCCAGGAAACAACGGGAAGCTCTGAGCCAGCGGCGGGAACGGATGCGCAGCGAGAAAGGGGTCCAATGAGCGAAACCAAGCCTTCGGACACGACGGAAGCACTGGACATTGCCATCGTTGGCATGTCGGGACGATTCCCAGGGGCCAGGGACATCGACGAATTCTGGCAGAATCTCTGTGAAGGGGTTGAGTCCATTTCCTTCTTCACCGAGGAAGAGCTACTGCAAGCAGGTGCTAGCGCCGAAGAGGTGAAAGAACCCAATTACGTCAGGGCCAGAGGCGTCCTGGGTGATGTGGATCTGTTCGATGCCGATTTCTTTGGCTTTTATCCGCGTGAGGCAGAGCTGTTGGATCCGCAACACCGGCTCTTTCTGGAATGCGCCTGGTCCGCTCTGGAGGATGCCGGCCATGATCCGGAACGGTTCGACGGCCTGGTCGGCGTCTTTGCGGGCGTCAGCATGAATACCTACCTGCTTTCGTTTCTGTCGTCGCGTCGCGGCTTCCTGACCTCTGCCGAGGGCTACCAGCTCGGCATTGGCAATGACAAGGATTTCCTGGCTACGCGGGTCTCCTACAAGCTGAATCTCAGGGGGCCGAGCGTGGTGATACAATCCGCCTGCTCCACTTCGTTGGTTGCCGTGCATCTGGCTTGCCAAAGTCTTCTGAATTATGAATGCGACATGGCCCTTGCCGGCGGTGCCTCGATCAGCCTGCCTGAAAAGAGGGGCTATCATTACCAGGAAGGGATGATCTTGTCGCCCGACGGTCATTGCCGGGCCTTCGATGCCGAGGCGCGGGGCACGGTCAGCGGCAACGGCGTCGGCATCGTGGTGCTCAAGCGCCTGGCAGACGCTCTGAAGGATGGGGATCACATCTACGCTGTGATCAAGGGGAGTGCCTGCAACAACGACGGCTCAATGAGGGTGGGCTTCACGGCGCCGGGAGTCGAGGGTCAGACGGAAGTGATCGCCACCGCCCAGGCCGTTGCTGGAGTTGACCCGGAGACCATCAGCTACATTGAGACTCATGGGACGGGAACGAACCTTGGTGATCCGATCGAGATTGCTGCTTTGACGCAGGTTTTCCGTGAGAAGACCGAGAAGAGGGGGTTCTGCGCGCTGGGTTCGGTCAAGACCAATATCGGTCACCTTGATGCGGCGGCCGGTGTGGCAAGTCTGATCAAGACAGCGCTGGCGCTCGAGCACAAGATGATTCCGCCGAGTCTGCATTTCGAGAGGCCGAACCCCAGGATTGGTCTGCAGGACAGCCCCTTCTACGTCAACAACCGGCTCCAGGAGTGGAAGCGCGGCAGCACCCTGCGGCGAGCGGGAGTCAGTTCGTTCGGAATCGGCGGGACCAACGCTCACGTCATCTTGGAGGAGCCGCCCGAAGTAGCCGCGTCGCCGAGTACACGTCCCTGGCATCTTGTGATACTGTCAGCACGGTCGGGTGCCGCGCTCGATGAGGCTACGTCCAATCTGGCGGCGCATCTGAAGAAGCACCCGCACCTGGACATCGCGGATGTCGCCTACACGCTGCAAATCGGTCGCCGAGCTTTTCATCATCGACGGATGGTCGTCTGTCGTTCGACTGAGGAGGCGGCAGGCCTGTTGGCAAGCCGCGATCCCAAGCGCGTTCTAACGGCCTCTCCCCGAGAAGGGGATGGTTCTCCTGCCGTCGTCTTCATGTTCAGCGGCCAGGGCGCGCAATACGTCAACATGGGGGCGGAGCTGTACCGCGTTGAACCCATCTTTCGCGAACAGGTCGATCGCTGTTGCGAGCTGTTGCAACCCCATGTTGATTTCGATCTGCGTGGGGTGCTTTTTCCACCGGAAGCGCGGGAGGAAGAGGCAGCGCAACGGCTACGGCAGACGTACCTCACCCAGCCGGCCTTGTTTGTCGTCGAATATGCGCTCGCAAGGCTCCTGATGGAGTGGGGCGTCCAGCCACAGGCGATGATCGGCCACAGCATCGGAGAGTACGTGGCGGCTTGCCTGGCAGGAGTCTTCTCGCTGGAAGATGGACTCAGGCTTGTGGCTCTGCGCGGCCGCCTGATGCAAGAGATGCCGGCAGGATCGATGCTCAGCGTGTCTCTGCCCGAGCCGGAGTTGCGACCGCTGCTGGGGCCCGAGCTGTCGCTAGCCGCCCTGAACGGTCCGGCCCTCAGTGTCGTATCCGGGCCGACAGGAGCCATCGAAGCCCTTGAAAAAAAGCTGATCGCGAAACAGATCGAGGTCCGCCGCCTCCACACCTCCCATGCCTTTCATTCCAAGATGATGGAGCCGGTGCTGGGACGCTTCCAGTCCCTTATCCAAGGGATCGAGCTGCATCCACCCGCCGTGCCCTTTATTTCGAACGTCACCGGCACGTGGATTACGAACTCGGATGCCACCGATCCGGAATACTGGGCTCGACACCTGCGCCAGACAGTTCGTTTCTCGGAGGGAATGGAGGAGTTGCTTGGGGATCCGAATCGCATCTTTGTGGAGGTGGGCCCAGGCAGGGCCCTGGCTACTCTGGCCAGGCGGTCGCCACAGGGGCTTGGACGAGTCATTCTCTCTTCGTTGCGCCATCCGCAGGAAAAACAGTCGGATGTCGCTTTTCTCCTCACAGCCATCGGCCGGATGTGGCTCGCGGGGCTCAATCTGGACTGGCACAAGCTCTATGAGGGTGAGAGACGGCGCCGACTTCGGCTGCCCACCTATCCGTTCCAGCGCCGGCGTTATTGGCTGCGGGTGAAGGAAGAGGCACCGACACGTCAGGAGGAGGAGTCAGCGATCTCCAAGAAGAGCGACGTCAGCCGGTGGCTTTATGTGCCCTCATGGAAGCAGGTGGATCTGCCTGGCACGGTCACGGGATCAGCTGTCAACGGCCGCAGCTGCCGCTGGCTGCTGTTTGTAGACCAGTCCGGCGTCGGGGAGGCCGTGGAGGCCCAACTTCGCCGGCAAGGCCAGGAGGTCACCACAGTTCGGTGTGGAAGTCGTTTTCGGCACGTGGACACGAACGCGTATGAGCTGGCCCCGGGCGAACGGAGCAGCTACGATTTACTCATCGAGGCCTTGCAGGACGCCGAATGGTTGCCTGAAGAGATCGTTCACCTTTGGTCCGTCTCTCTCGACTCAGCTCAGCAAGACGGGGCGGTGCATTTTCAGCAGGCGCAGGCGTTGGGGTTTTACAGTCTGCTCTTTCTGGCTCAGGCGCTCGCGGCTCATGGCTTCACCGATCCAATTCATGTTACAGTCGTGTCTAGCAACCTTCAGGATGTCACCGGTGAAGAGGCTCTCTGCCCGGAAAAGGCCACGTTGCTCGGACCCTGCACGGTCATCCCCCAGGAATATCCGAATATCCGTTGCCGCACGATTGATGTCGTGCTCGCGGGCGGCGATCACCCGACTCACCAAAGAGTGGCTCACCAGGTCCTGGCCGAGCTAACCGTGGATGATGGTGAGGCCGTCGTCGCCTATCGGGGAAACCATCGCTGGGTGCAAACCTTTGAACCGCGACCGCTGGAAGATGTCGACGGCGTCTCACCTCGACTTCGAAGGGAGGGCGTCTATCTGATCACAGGAGGGCTGGGGCGCGTTGGTTTCACGTTGGCCTCCTTTCTTGCACGAACCGTGGCTGCGAGATTGGTCCTCGTGGGCCGATCTGTTATTCCGGAGAGAGCGAAATGGCAACAATGGCTGCGGAGTCACGACGAAGCGGATGAGACATCTCGCAGGATCCGCCGGCTGCTGGCGTTGGAAGAGGCGGGCGGCAGGGTCCTCGCTCTCCAGGCGGATGTTGCCAATGAAGATGAAATGCGAGAGGTGATCGAGGAGACGCGTCGGCGATTCGGTGCGATCCACGGAGTTGTTCATGCGGCTGGAGTCGTCGGCGAAGAAGCGATGCGCACGATTGCGGAGTTGAACCAGGCTGATTGCGAACAGCAGTTCCGGGCCAAGGTTCAGGGTGCCGAGGTCTTGGCGAAGGTCCTACGGGACGTAGAGCTCGACTTTTGTCTTCTGCAGTCTTCCCTGTCGACTGTTCTTGGCGGGTTGGGTTTCGCGGCTTATGCGGCGGCGAATCATTTTCTTGATGCCCTAGCGCTGCGGCAGCGTCAGGGCCAGGGACTGCCGTGGCTGAGTATCGACTGGGACGGCTGGAAATTCGATGATGCGGTTGCGGATGGCCGTCGAATGGGTGCGGAGATGGCGGAACTGGCGATCGCTCCGGAGGAGGGCACGGAGGTTCTTCATCGGATTCTGGGCAAAGGATGGTTCGGCCGCGTCGTTGTCTCGACCGCGGACTTGAGTGCTCGAATTCGCCGGTGGGTTCGCCAGGCACCACAGCAGGAACCCGCTGAGAAAACGAGTGCTACTGGCTCCGGACCGTCTTCCGACCTTCACGCTAGACCCGATTTGCAGACGTCGTACGTGGAGCCGAGGACTGATTTGGAGCGCCAGGTCGTGCAGATCTGGCAAGAGCTGTTAGGGATCGCGCCTGTGGGCGTTTACGATGACTTTTTCGATCTCGGAGGGAATTCGCTGCTGGGAACGCAATTGGTGTCTCATCTGCGCTCCACCTTCAAAGTGGAACTGCCGTTACGAAGTCTTTTCGAAGAACCGACAGTGGCTGGGGTAGCGAAGGTCATCGAATCCGAAAAGACCAAAGAGGGGGGAGATGGTGAAAGAATCGCTGAATTACTGGAAAAGATGGCAGAGCTATCGGAAGAAGAAGCCAAAGCCCTGCTCGACGAGAAGAAGGCGGGAAACCTGTAGAGGAGAGGAGTAGGAGTCGCGGATGAACGATCTGCACCAACAACTTCGCAATCTTACCCCCGGGAAACGGCAACTACTCGAGATCTTGCTGAAGGAACAGGGCGTCGACCTCGGGCAGGCTTGTATCGTGCCGCAAAGCCGCGATTCTGAATACTACCCGCTTTCCTTTTCACAGCAGCGGCTGTGGTTCTTGAACGAGCTCGAGCCTGGAAGTCCGCTATATAACAACCCGGCCGCCGTCCGTCTTGTGGGCCACCTCGACGCCTCTGCTCTGGAGAGAAGCCTGAATGAGATCGTTCGCCGTCACGAGCTGCTGCGCACTACTTTTACGACCGTGGATGGCAAACCCGTCCAGCGTGTCTCACCGCAGCTGTCGTTGCCGCTTCCGGTGGTAGACCTGCGGATGATTCCTGACAGTGAGCGCGAGGAGGAAGTGACGCGGCTGGCTGTGCAGGAAGCGCGGCGGCCGTTCGATCTGTCCCATGGTCCACTGCTGAGAGTGACGTTGCTGCGCCTGTCTGACGACGAGCATGTCGTTCTGTTGAACATGCACCACATCGTCTCGGACGGCTGGTCGATCGGCGTGTTGTTGCATGAGATTGCGGCGCTGTATGAGGCTTTCTCTCAGGGCCGGCCCTCCCCGCTGCCTGAGCTGCCGATTCAGTATATCGATTTTGCCATCTGGCAGCGCAACTGGCTGCAGGGGGACGTTCGGGATGAGCAGCTAGGATACTGGAAACAACAACTCGCTGGGGAGTTGCCGGTTGTTGAATTACCCACAGACCGTCCCAGGCCGCCGTACCAAACCTTTCGCGGGGCCTTCGAAACGCTCACAATCCCGCAGGAGATCGCTGCGGCGCTTGCCGGGCTCAGCCGCCAAGAGGACGCTACGCCGTTCATGACGCTGCTGGCAGCCTTCACGACCTTACTGTATCGCTACTGCGACCAGACCGACATCATTCTTGGCTCTCCCATTGCCAACCGTAACCGCACAGAGGTGGAAGACCTGATCGGTTTTTTTGTGAACACTCTCGTGCTGCGCTGTGATCTCTCTGGCGATCCGACCTTCCGGGAGTTGCTGTCTCGTGTCCGGGAGGTGACCCTCGGGGCCTACGCACACCAGGATCTGCCCTTCGAGATGCTGGTCGAAGAGTTGCGGCCCGAGCGAGACATGAGCCGGTCGCCCCTTTTCCAGGTGATGTTCGTTCTCAACAACGCCCCGATGAGACCGCTGGAGCTTCCGGGGCTGCGCATGAGCCTGATGGAAGTAGATACCGGCACCGCCAAATTCGATATCGTTCTTTCGCTGACGGAGGCGAATGAGGGGCTGCGTGGCAAACTGGAATACAACATCGATCTATTCGATCGGTCGACCATCGTCCGCATGATCCGGCATTTCGAGCGGCTGTTGCAGGGGATCGCCGCCGACCCGGACCAGCGTCTGTGCGAGCTGCCGCTCCTGACAGATGAGGAGCAGCAGCAATTACTGAAGATTTGGAACCACACGCAAGAGCAGCGTACAGAAAAGGCGTATGTTCACCAGCTCTTTGAGTTGCAGGCTTTACAGTCACCGAAGGCCGTTGCGGTGGTCTGTGAACAAGACCGGCTGACTTACGGCGATCTCAACCGGAGGGCGAACCAACTGGCTCATCGACTGCGCGCACTTGGCGTGGGGGCAGAGGTGCCCGTGGGGCTCTGTGTGGAGCGTTCGGTAGACCTCATCGTGGGTCTTCTGGGCATCCTGAAGGCGGGCGGTGTGTACGTTCCTCTCGACCCGAGTTACCCCAAGGAGCGTCTTGCCTATATGATCGATGACTCGGGTCTGTCGGTCCTGCTGACGCACAAACACTTGGTCGGGAGCTTGCCTGAGCACTTGGCTCAGGTTGTCCAGCTCGACTCCGACTGGCCTGCCATTTCCATGGAGAGTGCCGAGAATCCGGACAGTGATTTGGCTCCGCAAAACGCTGCCTATCTCATCTACACCTCCGGTTCGACAGGGCAGCCAAAGGGAGTGATGGTTTCCCACGGAACCCTAGCCGAGCATTGTGTTGCCATCCGAGAGTACTACGAACTGACGCACCAGGACCGGGTCCTGCAGTTCGCAGCGTTCAATTTCGACGCCTCTCTGGAGCAAATCCTGCCCACGTTGATCGCTGGCGCCGCCCTTGTCGTCCGCGGACCCGACATTTGGTCGATATCTGAATTTCCTGCCAGGATCCACGAATACGGTTTGACCGTGGTGAACCTGCCGACCGCCTACTGGGCACAGTTGGCACGGGAATGGGTTGGGATGTCGGATCCGCGCCCTGCCAATGACTTGCGTTTGGTCATCGTCGGCGGGGATCGGATGTCGTCGGAAGCGCTGCGATTGTGGCGCCAAACTCCCGCAGGCGCAGCTCGCTTGCTCAATGCCTATGGACCGACGGAAGCAACGATCACCGCGACCACGTTTGAGGTGGCCGCCGACTTTGAGCAGACGAAACGGCCGGAAGTCCCCATCGGCCGGCCTGTTTCCGGTAGGAAAGCCTATATCCTCGACGCCCACGGTAGACCCGTGCCTGTGGGAGTGGCCGGAGAGCTGTATCTCGGCGGCGCTGGGCTGGCGCGCGGGTATCGGAGCCGTCCTGACTGGACGGCCGATCGGTTCGTTCCCGACCCTTTCTCGGACGTGCCCGGTGCACGCCTTTATCGCACCGGCGACCGGGCGCGTTATTTGCCCGACGGCCACATCGAATTCTTGGGCCGTGTGGACCATCAGGTAAAGATCCGCGGTTTCCGGGTTGAGACAGGCGAGATCGAGGCGGTCCTTCGCCAGCACCCCAGCCTGCGCGACGTCGTCGTCGTGGCCCGGGCGGACGGCGCCGCTGACAGGCGCCTGGTGGCCTATGTTGTGGCTGAGGCAGGCGATCGCCCAACCGTCAGCGACCTGCACCGCTTCTTGAAAGACCGACTGCCTGAATTCATGATCCCGTCCGCGTTTGTCTTTTTGGACGCCCTTCCACAGACGCCGGCGGGCAAGATCGATCGGCGTGCGCTGCCAGCGCCTGAGCAGTTTCGCCCTGAGCTCGAGGCGAAATACGTGGCGCCGCGAACGGCGACCGAACAGCTGCTTGCCGAGATTGTCGCGAATACCCTTGGTCTCGAGAGGGTCGGGATTTACGATAACTTTTTTGAACTCGGCGGGCATTCCATGCTGGCTATACAGGTTATCTCACGCGTGCGCGAGACATTTCATGTCGATGTGCCTTTGCGGAGCCTATTCGAATCACCGACCGTTGCCGGTTTGGCTCTTGCCATCGCCCGCTGCCAGGCCGAGGAGGAGAGCGCCGAAGAGTTGGACAAGATGTTGGCCGAATTGGAAGATCTTTCGGACGAGCAGGTGAGGGCATTGTTGAGCGAGGAAGACGGGCTGCTATGAAAGAAAACCCATCAATGGATGATTATTCGAAACGGATCGCACAGCTTTCTCCCGAAAAGCTGGCGCTGCTCATGAAGCGCCTCAGAAAGGCCAGCGCAAAGGAAGCGAGAAGCTACGCAATCCCGCGGCGAATGGATCTCAGCAAGTACCCAATGTCCTTCGCCCAGGAACGTCTCTGGTTCCTCGATCAGCTTGAGCCCGAGAGTCCGTTCTACAACATCCCGGCGGCGGTCCGCCTTTCCGGGCCGCTGAACATAGCGGCCCTGCAACGAAGCCTCGAGGAGGTCGTGCGGCGTCACGAAGTGCTGCGGGCCAGGTTTACCACGGTTGATGGCGCACCTGTGCAGGTTGTCAATCCGTCGGCAACCGTGGATCTACCCGTCATCGATCTTACCGGGCTGCCGGAGAGCGAACGCAAAAACAAGGTGGAAGAACTGACGCGCGAGGAAGCTCAGCGTCCTTTCGATTTGGGGACCGGTCCCCTCTTGAGAACGAAACTGCTGCGAATCGACGGCAACGAGCACCGGCTTCTTCTCACCTTGCACCATATCGTGGCCGATGGCTGGTCGATCGGCGTGTTTGTACGCGAGACAGCGACGCTTTATCAGGCCTTTTGCAGGGGGGAGCCATCCCCTCTACCGGAGCTTCCGATTCAGTATGCCGACTTCGCCCAATGGCAGCACGAGTGGCTGCAGGGAGAGGTTCTGGACGAGCAGCTGCGCTACTGGACCGAGAGATTGAAGGACGCCACCGGAGTGCTCGATCTGCCCACCGATCGCCCCCGGCCGCCGGTCCAAACCTACAACGGTGCACATGAGCCGTTCCACTTCTCCAAAGAGCTTTCGGATGCCTTGAACACGCTCAGCCGCCGTGAAGGTGTGACGCTTTTCATGACCCTGTTGGCCGCCTTCCAAACTCTTCTGTACCGATACACTGCGCAGGATGACATCAGCGTCGGTGTACCGGTGGCCAATCGTGATCGAGCCGGCACAGAGGGGCTGATAGGCTTTTTCGTCAATACAGTGGTGATGCGTACGGACCTGGCAGGAGACCCTCCGTTCCGCCAGGTGTTGAAGCGGGTCAGGGATGTAGCTCTAGGGGCTTTCTCGCACCAGGACCTTCCTTTTGAGAAGTTGGTCGACGTTCTACAGCCGGAGAGAAACCTGAGCCGTACACCTCTCTTTCAGGTTCTTTTTGTTCTTCAGAATGCCCCGAAGCAGTCGCTGGATCTGCCCGGCCTGAGCCTTGAGCTTCTCGAGGTAGAAAGTGGTTCGGTGAAGTTCGATTTGACTCTGTCCATGGACGAAAGCTCAGAGGGGTTGAGCGGCTCGGTGGGATACAATACCGACCTGTTCGATCGGGCTACGATCCGGCGCATGATTGGACACTATCGGAGCCTCCTGCGAGCTGTCGCCGTGAACCCCGACAGGAGGATTTCGAATCTGCCGCTGTTGTCGGACCGAGAGCGACATCAACTCCTCGTGGAATGGAGCGGCAACGACACTTGTGGATACCCTGACAACAAGCGGGTCGAGGAGATGTTCGAAGAACAGGTCAGACGCACTCCTGAGAAAGCCGTCTGTTTCTACAAGGGCGCAGGCCTGACCTACGAAGAGTTGAACCGAAAAGCCGACGTACTGGCAGGCTTAATTATGGAGGCAATCGAACATGGTTGAGAACAGAGAGTATGTGATCAGGAAAAGAAACCTCCGCGATATTGGCTCGCTTCCGGCTTCCGTGGAAGATATGGCCGGCAGCGATCTCTTGCGTTGGTTCGTGACCGAGGTGGACGACGAGGAGATTCGGGTTGAGGCAACACTGTGCGATCTGACGTCCGATGGGTTTAGATCAGGCAGGGTAGATCGCCAACACTTCCCGGGGAAAAGCGCGGTCTTGAATATCATACCGACCGGTGTGGGATGCGAGTTCGGAGGTTATGCCGGTGACTCTGCGCCCGTGACGGCCCTTCTTGCCTCGACCGTAGACTACTTGATTACACATCCCAATGCGGTCAATGCCTCCAATTTTATCTATCTACCCGACAATGTGGTCTACGCCGAAGGCTATTTGATCGACCTGTTCTGCAAAGGAGCGGTGAACTTCCACTTGCCGTACAGCAACAAGGTTGGTCTGGTCATCGAGAAGGCCGACGACGGCGAGCTCGACCTGGTGTTCAACATCCTCAACACTGTCCGGGCGGTGCATGGCGTCGACGTCGATAAGTATGTCATCACCGACGAACTGATTGGTGGAACAAGTGTGAGAAACGGTTCTGGTGCCTACGTGGGGCACATCAAGAACCCGCAGGCTCTTTTTCGTGCTTGCCGACAGTTGATCGATCAGGGTGTTCATGCCATCGCGATAACGAGCAACATCCAGGAGCTGCCATCCGAGGGATACGCGGATCATTTCTTCGGGAAACATCCCAATCCTGTAGGGGGAGCTGAGGCCGTCATCTCGCACCTCGTGAGTAGGGAGTTCAAAGTGCCGGCGGCACATGCCCCGATGATCAACTTCAAGGAGTTCGATCTGCCCGCCGGCATAGTCGACGCCCGGGGCGCAGGAGAGATGGTTTCAGCGAGCGGCCTGGCTTGTGTATTGATCGGGTTGCGCAGGGCGCCGCAGATTCAGACGGGCACCGACGCTCGCATTGCCGACATCATCAACTTGAACAACCTGGTGGCAGTGGTTGCGCCCGCCGGCGCCCTCGGCGGTATCCCCATGCTGTACGCTCAAGCCTACAACATTCCCATCATCGCCGTCCAGGACAACGGCACGATCTTGGACGTGACCGCCCAAAAGCTCGGTCTGGAGAACGTCATCCACGTGAGGAGCTACCCGGAGGCAGCGGGCGTCGTGCTGGCCTTGACGCACGGTTTGAGTGTTTCGAGCCTCTTCAGACCGCTACACTCCATCCGCTATGCTCGGAAGCGGAGTCCGGCGCGTAGGCTGGAAGAACGCAAAGACCTGGCCGTGGCGGCGGAGATCGCTTGAGTTCTTGAGGGAGGAAAGGCAAGCTTTGACGTTAGGGAGGGAAAGGGTGATCTATGAGTAGGGGCGGCGACCGGATTCGAATCGGCATCATGACAGGCCAGAACCCCAACCTGCTCGTTGGGATGTTGGGTGTTCTGAAAGCCGGATGTAGCTTTGTGCCGGTTCCACCCGACTATCCGGACGAAAGAGTCGACTTTATTATTGAAGACTGCGGGATCGAGATTCTCGTCACCGAAGAGGAGTATCTCGAGCAGGCGGAGCGGATTCGTGCGCGGAGCGCCGTCCTAAAACAGATCATCTGCGTTGATGCGGTTGACGACCGCAGAAGTTCCCAGCACGATGGCGGCGGTACAGCAAAGCATGTCCCCCGCGACCCGGATGATCTATGCTACGTGATCTATACCTCCGGTTCGACCGGCAAGCCAAAGGGCGTTCCGATCACGCACCGAAACCTGGCTCCCTTGTTGTCGTGGAGCAGTGAATACTTCGGATTCGGCGAGTCTACCCGGACGCTGCAAAACCTCTCCTATGCCTTCGATTTCGGGGTCATGGAGATCCTGACCACGATCCTCTTTGGTGGTACACTCTACTTTCTGGACAAGTTCAAGCTCACGAATCTCTCGGAGTATGTGGACTTCATCCTCAGCCAGAAGATCAATACGATCAACACGACCCCGTCTTTTTTCCGTGGGATCGCTTCCGTAGGGCAAGAGCTCTCCAGTCTGAAGACCCTTCACTTCGGGGGTGAGGAGCTGACGAAGAAGCAAATCGACGAGGTCTATTCGTTGGTTCCTCGCGACTGCCGCGTCCACAATGGTTACGGACCGACAGAGGCGACGATCAACTGCGCCATCTTTGGACTTACCGCTGATTCCGCCGAGCACTTCGCGCAAACGGGGCGGATTCCCATCGGCAGGCCTTCCGCCAACAATCGGCTGTACGTGTTGGATCCCCATCTGAACCCCGTGCCTATCGGGGTGCCGGGCGAACTCCATGTCGGCGGAAATGCGCTGTCTTGGGGCTATCTGAATCGGCCCGATTTGACGGCGGAGAAGTTCATCCCTGATCCGTTTAGCGATCAGCCAGGCGCCAGGCTCTACAAGACCGGCGATCTCGTACGCTATCTGGCGGACGGCAACATCGAATTCCTCGGGCGCATCGACGATCAGGTCAAGGTGCGTGGTTTTCGTATCGAGCCGGGTGAGATCGAGGTGGCGCTGGCGCAGCATCGGGCGGTCCGCCAAACTCTGGTCATGGTTCGCGAGGATGTGCCCGGCGACAAACGCCTGGTCGCCTATGTGGTTGCTCGCAATGGCACCACAGTGGAGGCCGGCGAGCTGCGTGATTATCTCCGTCGGCGACTGCCGGCGTACATGATTCCATCGGCATTCGTGATGATCGACTCCATGCCGCTCAGCCCAAGCGGTAAGGTAGATCGACGCTCACTTCCGGCGCCCGGCGCCGACCCAATCTCCGGCGCAAGACGACACGTCCCGCCGCGGAATCGACTGGATGAAATCCTTGTGGAATTGTGGCAAGACCTTCTCCGAGTGGAGACGGTTGGAATCCACGACAATTTCTTCGAGCTTGGCGGTGATTCGCTCAAAGCCGCGGTCCTCGCGAATCGACTGCAGCAGATGCTCGACGAGATCATCTATGTCGTGGTCCTGTTCGACACCCAAACCATCGCGGCGCTGTCCGACTACCTGGCTGCTCATTTCCCGGCTGCGGTGGCCAGACTCTGCGGCACGGAGTCTCCGCCCGAGAGAAAGGATGGCAAGGCAGTCCCGCAAGTGCATCGATCTACGGAGATCGACACCGCAAAGCTCTCGGAAATGCAGCGACTTATCCTCGGCCGGCATAACTACACCCGCTCGGAAGAGGAATTTCTTGCAGGCATTGAACGAAAGAACCGGCCCGCAATTTTCGTTCTGTCGGCGCCGCGGTCGGGATCCACACTGCTGCGTGTGATGATGGCGGGGCATCCGCAGCTGTTCTCTCCGCCGGAGCTGGCATTGCTGTCGTTTCGAACCCTGGGCGAAAGAAAACGGGCCTTTCACGGCCGGGACCGCGGCTGGCTTGAGGGAGTGCACCGCGCCATCATGGAAATCAAAGGGTGCGATTTTGGGGAGGCCAGAGAGATCATGGCGCGGTACGAGGACGAGGATCTTTCGACGCACGAGTTCTACCGGTTACTGCAAGAGTGGATTGGCCAGCGGACCCTGGTGGACAAGACGACGCTCTACGCCACCGAGCCTCCAACATTGAAGCGTGCCGAAGCCTACTTTGAGGAGCCGGTCTATGTGCATCTGGTCAGGCAGCCTGCGGCGACGATCCAGTCCTATATCGACAGCAATCTGGATCAGGTCTTCGGCTACGATCTACCGTTTTCGGTCCGCGAAAAGGCTGAGCTATTCTGGCTGCTTTGCAATCGGAACATTCTGCAGTTTCTCGAAGAGATCCCTGTTCAGCGCCGCTACTTTTTACGCTTCGAGGACCTTGTCCAGGATCCGCGCGGTGTGATCGAGGATCTTTGCCGTTTCCTCGGGCTTGATTTCGTCCCTGGGATGCTGGAGCCGTACCGGGGCGACAAGATGACAGACGGCGTCCATCCTGCGTCACGCATGGTCGGCGATCCAAGATTCCATCGCCACCGTGGCATCGAGGCCGACATGGCAACCAAGTGGCAGACGCTCCCGCCTGGAGATTCTCTGTGCCGACTGAGCGAAGACCTGGCCTCATCGTTGGGATATCGCATTGATTCCCGTAGGGATTTGCCGACAAAGGCAAGGCTGTCCGGCCCGAAGCGGATCGCCAGAGACGGAGAGCTACCGCTGTCGTTCGCTCAGCAGCGGCTCTGGTTCCTGGATCGACTTGAGCCGGATAGTCCGATTTACAATATCCCGGCGGCCGTGCGGCTCAGAGGCCGGCTGAATGTCGCCGCACTGCAAAGGAGCCTCACCGAAATGGTGCGCCGGCACGAGTCGCTGCGAACGACCTTTTCTACTGTGGAGGGGAGAGCAACTCAAGTCATCGGGCGCCCATTCAGTGTTCATCTACCGGCTGTCGATCTGCAGAGCTACCCTCCTGTGGAGCGTGAAAGGGAAGCCCTGCGACTGGCTGAAGAGGAGGTGCGCCGGCCCTTCGATCTCGAGCGCGGGCCGTTGCTACGGGCCAAACTGCTGCGCCTGGGTTCTGATGATCATATACTGGTGCTCAGCACGCATCATATTGTCGCGGATGGCTGGTCCATGGGCATCTTCATCCGGGAGATGGCTGCACTCTATGATGCTTTCACCAAAGGCAGGCCATCGCCTCTGCCCGCACTCCCCATCCAGTATGTTGACTTTGCTGCATGGCAGCGGGAATGGCTGGAAGGGGAGGAAATGGAACGCCAGCTCTCCTACTGGAGACGACAGCTTGGCGATAGCCCACCGGTCCTGGAACTCCCCACCGATCGGCCGCGGCAGCCTGTGCAGACTTTCCGCGGGGCGCGACGCTCTTTTCGGCTGCCTTCCGGCCTGGCCAAAGGCCTGGATCACCTCGGGCGCGAGCACGGCGCTACTCTGTTCATGACGCTCCTTGCCGCCTTCCAGACGCTGCTGTCGCGGTATTCGGGCCAGCAGGATATTTGCGTCGGCACGCCCATCGCCAATCGCAACCGCGCTGAGACCGAGTCGATTATCGGATTCTTCGTGAACACGCTCGTCTTGCGTGGCGATCTGGCCGGGAATCCGAGCTTCCGGGAGTTGCTGGACCGCACCCGAAAGGTCGCACTGGAGGCCTACGCTCATCAGGACATCCCCTTTGAGAAACTTGTAGATGCGTTGCAGCCCGCTCGCGATTTGAGCCACTCGCCGCTGTTCCAGGTGATGTTTGTGCATCAGCAGTCGGAGATACAGAGTCTGGAGATTCCCGGCCTGACTTTACAGCCGCTGGAAGTCGACACAGGCACTGCCAAATTCGACTTGACGCTCACAACGGTTGAGGAGGATAGCGGGCTACGAGGTGAGTTCGAGTACAACGCCGATCTCTTCGAGCCGGCAACCATTGACCGAATGATCGGCCACTTCCAGAGGTTACTGCAGGAGATTGTCGAGGATCCGGATAGACGCATTGGCGCGCTGCCGTTACTGGAGGAGTCCGAGCGCCGCCGGCTTCTGATGGAGTGGAGTCGCTCGTCGCTGGAACTGCCCGAGGGCCGGTGTGTGCACGAATGGTTTGAAGGGCAGGTAACGCGGACGCCGACCGCCGATGCCATCGCCTTCGGCCAAACTCGGCTGACGTATTCTGAATTGAATGCGCGTGCCAATCAGGTGGCCCGTTACCTGAGGTGGCTCGGAGTGGGGCCAGAGGTGCTGGTCGGACTCTGTGTCGAGCGTTCGCCCGAAATGTTGATCGGTCTCCTGGGAATCCTCAAGGCGGGCGGAGCCTATCTGCCTCTGGATCCTACCTACCCATCGGCTCGGCTCGAATACATCGTGCAGGACTCGGGTGTGCAGGTCGTGCTTACCCAGGAACACCTGCTGGCAAAGCTGCCTGATCGCGCGGGCACCGTCGTGTGCCTGGATCGAGACCGGCGTAAGATCGCCGGGGAAGCGTGCGAGAACCTTGCGGGCGGCGCCGGCTTGGAGAACCTGGCTTACGTGATCTACACATCTGGATCGACGGGAACCCCCAAAGGGACCCTCATCACCCATCGCGGATTGGCCAACTATCTGAGCTGGTGTCTTTACGCCTATCCGGTCGAAAAAGGCGACGGTTCTCTGGTGCATTCACCCTTGGCCTTCGATGCCACCGTCACGGGTATTTTCCCGCCCCTGCTCGTAGGTCGCACCGTGACCCTATTGCCGGAGTCAGCCGACATCGAGGAGTTGGCACGCTCTCTGAGTCGAGGCAGCTTCAGTCTTGTCAAGATCACGCCGATGCACCTCCACCTGCTTGGCCGTAGTTTGGCTGGCGAACAGGCCTCTGGGCTGACCCGGGCCTTCATCGTTGGTGGCGAGAACCTGGTTGCCGACCAGATTGCCTTCTGGCAGGAGCATGCCACGGACACCCTGCTCTTCAATGAATACGGCCCCACCGAGACGGTGGTCGGATGTGTCGTCTACCAGGTGCCTGCCGATTGGTCGGGCTCCGGATCAGTACCGATCGGCAAGGTGATTCCGAATGCGCAGGTGTATGTGCTCGACGCGGAGATGCAGCCGGTGCCCGTTGGGGTTCCCGGAGAGTTGTACATCGGCGGTGCTGGAGTGGCGCGAGGTTACCTCGGCCGTCCTGGCTTGACAGCGGAGAAATTTGTTCCCGATCCTTTCAGCGACCAGCCGGGTGCCCGCCTTTATCGCAGCGGCGATCTGGTCCGCTACTTGCCCGACGGCAACATCGAGTTTCTCGGCCGCCTCGACGATCAGGTGAAAATACGCGGCTATCGCATCGAGCTTGGGGAAGTGGAAGGGGTGCTGGGGCAGCATCCCAGCCTCAAGGAAGTGGCGGTGGTGGTCAGGGAGGACACTCCGGGCGACAGACGCCTGGTGGCCTATTGCGTGTCGGGTTCGGAAACCCAGCCCACCGTGAGCGAGCTGAGAGAGTTCTTGCGTGTTCGATTGCCCGACTATATGATCCCCTCGACCTTCGTGATGATGGACGCCCTACCTTTGACACCGAACGGCAAGGTGGACCGCAGGGCTTTGCCCGCATGCGATGGCGCTCGACCGGAGCTGGCGACGCAGTTCGTGGCGCCGCGCACGCACAAGGAGGAGACGCTGGCAAGAATCTGGTCGGAGATCCTCAAGGTGGACGAAGTCGGCGTTCATGACAACTTCTTTGAGCTTGGCGGAGATTCGATCCTGAGTATTCAGGTGATTGCCCGAGCGAACCAGGCCGGGTTGCGCCTTACACCCAAGCAGATTTTCCAGAACCCAACCATCGAAGGTCTGGCTGCAGCAGCGGTCGAAGCGCCCGCCATCCATGCCGAGCAGGGCATCGTCACTGGGCCGGTGCCGCTGACTCCCATTCAACACTGGTTCTTCGATCAGGACCTGCCGGACCCCAATCACTGGAATCAGTCGGTCCTGCTCGAGACGCAGCGGCCACTGCAGCCCGATGTTTTGGAACAGTCGGTCCGCCATATCCTGATCCATCACGACGCCCTGCGCATGCGGTTTCGCAGAACGGAGGCCGGATGGACGCAGGTCCAGACTGACATCGGCGACGAAGTTCCTTTCGCCCGAATCGACCTTTCGGCGCTGCCGGAACAAGAACAAGCCCGCGCCATCGAGGAGAAGGCGAACGAGCTTCAGGCAAGTCTGGACCTGGTAGAAGGGCCCCTCTTCCGGGTGGCCTACTTCGATCTGGGCGCACAGCGGCCGGGCCGCCTGCTGATCGTCGTCCATCACCTGGTGGTGGACGGTGTCTCCTGGCGCATTCTGATGGAAGACATCCACACGACTTACGAGCAACTCGTAACCGGCGGCTCGGTTAAGTTGCCGTCCAAGACCACTTCTTTCCAGTACTGGGCGCGGCGGCTGCAACAGCATGCTCAGTCTGAAAAGACGCGGTCGGAACTGGAGTACTGGCGAGACGTTTGCCGGCGCCCCGCCATGGGGCTGCCTACTGACTTCTCCGCCGGCGAAAACACGGAGGCTGCATCAGACACGATTTCAGTTTCACTGTCTAAAGAGGAGACGCAGGCGCTGCTCCAGGAGGTGCCGGCGGCCTACAACACGCAGATCACCGAGGTCCTGTTGACGGCGCTGGCCAAAGCTTTCTCGCGCTGGATTGGCAGTAGCAGAATTCGACTGGAGCTCGAAAGCCACGGCCGTGAGCCGCTCTTCGACGACGTCGATCTATCCCGGACTGTAGGGTGGTTCACGACCCTCTTTCCAGTGCATCTCGACCTGACGGGCGCGGCCACGCCCGGTGATGCCCTGACGTCGGTCAAAGAGCAGCTTCGCCAGATCCCGAATCACGGAATCGGCTACGGCCTACTCCGTTATTTGTGTGAAGAGAGCGCCGTCCGAGAAAGCTTGCGCACGATCCCGGATTCGGAGGTGAGTTTCAACTACCTGGGTCGGTTCGATCAGTTTTTGCCAGGCCAGGCGTCACCCTACGCTCTTGCTCGAGAATCACATGGAGCAGAGCGCAGCGCTCGTGGGCGCCGAAAACACGTGCTCGATGTCACTGCGAGTGTGGTTCAAGGAACGCTCATGGTCCGGTGGTCCTATAGCACGAACCTGCATCGACGTCAGACAATCTCCGCGTTGGCGAGCGGTTTCTTGGAGGAACTACGCTCGCTCATTGCCCATTGTCAATCTCCCGATGCGGGCGGATATACGCCTTCAGATTTCAGTGACGTGGAGTTGAGCCAGGAAGAAATTGAAGAGCTGATTTCAGAACTGGATGAGAACCTTGAAGATGACTAAGGCGAAGAAGCAAAATATAGAGGCTGTATACCCGCTGTCTCCGATGCAGCAAGGGATGCTGTTTCACAGCTTGCAGGAGCCGGAGTCGGCGGTCTACTTTGAACAACTGGCATGCAAGATCCGCGGGCGCCTGGATGTCGGTGCGTTCGAGCGAGCCTGGCAGGAGGTGACGCACAGGCATGCGGTCCTGCGCACTTCCTTTGTTTGGAAGAAGCTCGATAAGATGCTGCAGGTCGTGCATCGTAAAGTCAAACTGCCTGTGGCTCAGGAGGACTGGCGCGGTCTGCCTCCGCAAGAGCAAGAGGATCGCCTGGAAAAGCTGCTCCGCGATGACCGTGCCCAGGGTTTCAATCTGTCCGTAGCCCCGGTGATGCGTCTCCGCCTGATCCGGTTAGCCGAGGATCTGTACGAACTCGTGTGGAGCCACCACCACCTTCTGATGGACGGCTGGTCCCGGCCGCTTGTTCTCCAGGACGCGTTCGCTTCTTATGAAGCATACTCTCAAGGAAAGGAGCCACGTCTCGAGCCCAGACGTCCCTTTCGTGAGTACATCAGCTGGCTGCAGCGTCAGGACATTGGCAGGGCCGAAGCATTCTGGAGGAAAGTACTCGAGGGATTCACAGCACCCACGCCCCTGGCAGTCGACCGGCCAACGCAGAAAGGCCCCGGTGATTCCGACGGGTATTCCAAAGCAGAGCAGTCGCTGCCGAGGCACCTGACTGCAAATCTGGAGAGCTTGGCTCGGACGCATGGGCTCACCCTGAATACGATCGTCCAAGGGGCCTGGGCTCTTCTTCTGAGCCGGTACAGCCGGGAAACAGATGTCGTCTTCGGCGCCACAGTCTCAGGCAGGCCGCCAGACCTCCCGGGCGTCGAGACCATGGTCGGGCTCTTCATCAACACCCTGCCGGTTCGTATCAGGATCCCGCGCGACATCACGGTCCTGGAGTGGTTGAAGCAAATTCAGGCTCAACAAGCGGAGCTCAGGGAATACGAGTACACGCCGCTGTTTGAGATCCAGCGCTGGTCAGAGGTGCCCAGAGGGACCTCCCTCTTCGACAGTATCCTGGTCTTCGAGAATTATCCGGTCGACGCGTCTTTGCAGAACCTGCGGGGCGGTCTGGAGATCTTCGACATCCGCTCCTTCGAGAAGACCAACTATCCTCTGACGATCGCAGCAGCCCCCGCGCGCGAGTTGCCTCTCATAGTTGCGTACCAGGAGAGTCGCTTCGACGGCGACA
Organism: uncultured Cytophagia bacterium; assembly: GCA_964527995.1. Lineage (GTDB taxonomy): Bacteria > Zhuqueibacterota > Zhuqueibacteria > Oceanimicrobiales > CAZGRP01 > CAZGRP01. The sequence goes on from CAZGRP010000005.1 coordinate 46,887, forward strand.
GCATTTCCAGGATGCTCGGTCACTTGAGGATGCTGCTGCGTTCCTTTGTCAGGGATCCTAACCAGCCGCTCTCCGCCGTGGACCTCCTCACCGAAGAGGAGCGGGAGCAGGTGGTGGTGCAGTGGAATCAGACCCGGCACGAGTTTCCGCGGGACCGTTGCGTGCAAGAGTTGTTCGAGGCGCAGGTGCAGCGGGCTCCCGATGATGTCGCGGTGGTCTTTCATGCTGATCCTAAGGATCGCAGCGAAGAACACCAGCTGACCTACAGCGAGCTGAACCGGCGAGCCAATCAACTCGCTCATTATCTTCGCAAGCTTGGGATTGGGCCGGAAGTCCTGGTGGGGTTGTGCGTTGAGCGTTCGGTCGAGATGATCGTCGGTCTGTTGGGCATCGTGAAGGCTGGGGGCGCCTTTGTGCCGCTCGACCCGGAATACCCCTCGTCACGACTGGCCTACATGATTGAAGATTCCAGCGTCTCCGTACTTCTTACCCAGGACGACTTGCTGGACGCCCTGCCGGAAAGTCACGCCCGTGTCGTCACCCTGGACTCCGAATGGGGCGAGATCTCTAAGGAGAACGATGAGAATCTTGACTGCTTAACATCTGCCCAGAACCTCGCCTATGTGATCTACACCTCGGGCTCCACTGGGAAGCCGAAAGGCGTGCTAATTCCGCATCAGGGCTTGAGTAACCTGGTCCAAGCGCAGGTGAAAGACTGGCAGGTTGGGCCTGGCAGCCGCGTCCTCCAGTTTGCGTCGATCAGCTTCGACGCTGCAGTGGCGGAGGTTTTCATGGCTCTACTGAGTGGAGCGAGTTTGCACCTGGCAGCCAGAGGAATCATTATGTCTACAGCGGAGCTTTCCAGGCTGCTCGAGGCGCAGACTATTACGGTTCTTACTGCACCCCCCTCCGTGCTGCTTGCTTTGGCGGAAGAGCATCTGCCGTCACTCCGGACTCTCGTCTCTGCGGGAGAAAGTTGTCCCTGGGAAGTTGCCAAACGCTGGAGCCGAGGGCGTCGATTTTTCAACGCCTATGGGCCTACCGAGGTGACTGTCGGTGCGGCCTGGTACCGGGTGGAGGAGCGCAGGGGGGACAGCATTACCGTACCGATTGGTCGTCCTTTTCAGAACGTGGAGGTGTATGTACTGGATGACG
>CAZGRP010000005.1:48141-132134 GCA_964527995.1 uncultured Cytophagia bacterium
CCTTTGAGGTGGAGCTGCCCCTGCGTAGCCTCTTCGAAGGACCCACCGTGGCTGACCTGGCCCGGGTGATCTCCGAAATCCAGGCCAAGGCCGACGGCAAGACCACAAGAATCGAGAAACAGGAGCGGGGGCAGAAGAGCATTGAGGAGCTTCTCAGCGAATTGGACCAGCTTTCCGAGGAACAAGCTCAGAAACTGCTTACCGAAGAGCTAGGCTCAGCGAGCGGCGCAGAGACCGGACATGACTGATTATTCGACAACACTGGCTTCCCTTTCTCCGGAAAAGCGTAAGCTTCTCGCTTTGCTGCTCAAGAAGCAGGGCAAAGAGTTCAACTCTTTTCCTCTGTCGTTTTCGCAGCAGCGGCTCTGGTTCTTGCATCAGTTCGACCCGGAGAGCCCGGCGTACAACCTTCCGGCCGCGGTGCGTTTGCGGGGGGCGTTGGATGTTGCGGTGTTGAGGAGAACGCTGGAGGAGATCGTCCGCCGGCACGAGATCTTGCGCACGACTTTCGCCACCGTGGATGGGAACCCGGTGCAGGTTCTTTCTGATCGATCCGGCGTCGATTTCGAGATCGTCGACTTGCAGCGTCTCTCCGAGGACGGTCGCTCCGAGGAGATCTTGACGATTCTTGGGCGGGCCGCATCGCAGCCGTTTGACCTGGAGCGGGGGCCGCTTTTCCGGGCGCGCTTGTACAGCGTCGGTTCCCAGGAGCACATCCTCTTGCTCACCATGCACCACATTATCTCCGACGGCTGGTCTATCGGAGTGATGTTTCGAGAACTTGTTCTCCTTTACCGGGCGTTCTGCCTTGGTGAGGAGCCGCCACTCCCGAAGTTGCCGATTCAGTATGCCGACTTTGCGCACTGGCAGCGGGAGCATTTGCAGGGGGAGATTCTAGAGAAGGAATTGGAGTTCTGGAGGCGTCAGCTTGAAGGTGCCCCGCCGGTTCTAGAGTTGCCTACTGATCGGCCCAGACCTGCGGTTCAGACCAACAACGGCGCTCATGAGTCGGTCACTCTACCGCATACGCTCTCCCAAGGCATGAAACAACTGGCGCGCCGTGAGCGGGCGACTCCTTTCATGGCATACCTGGCGGTCTTCTATGCCCTCCTTTATCGCTACTCAGGACAAAACGATTTGTGCGTGGGCACCCCAATTGCCAATCGGAATCGCGCCGAGACGGAAGGGCTGATCGGCTTTTTCGTCAACACCCTGGTCTTGAGGAGCCGACTGTCTGCTGGCATGAGTTTTCGTGGACTGCTTCAGCACGTCCGCGAAGTTGCCCTGGAGGCCTATGCCCACCAGGACCTGCCGTTCGAAATGCTGGTCGAGAGGCTGCAGCCCGATCGTGACATGAGCCACTCTCCCCTGTTCCAGGTTATGTTCAGCTACGAGAAGGCACCCGACCAGAGTGTCGAGCTCCCTGGACTGACGTTGGAACCGCTAGAGCTGGGGAATCCGACGACCAAGTTCGATCTCACCCTTTCCATCTTGGAAGAGGCGGGCGGGCTTGTCGCCTCGATTGAATACAATACCGATCTCTTCGACCGTTCAACCATCCTGCGGATGCTGCAGCACTATACGAACCTGGCTGAAAGCGCGGTGACCAACCCGGATGAGCCAGTCTCCCGTCTCGGGATGTTGTCGGCGGCGGAGGAGATCCGGCTGCGTGTGGAGTGGAACGCAACCGAGATGGAAGTGGCGGGCCGCTGCATTCACGAGCTGTTTGAGGCTCAGGTCGCTCGGACGCCGGAAGCTCTGGCGGTTGTTTTTGGGCAGGAGGGACTGACGTACCGGGAATTGGATGAGCGGGCGAATCGACTCGCGCGCTATCTGCGGGGTTTGGGAGTGGGTCCCGAGGTGCTGGTGGGGTTGAGCGTGGAGCGGTCGCTGGAGTTGGTGGTTGGGCTGTTGGGGATTCTGAAGGCGGGGGGAGCGTATGTGCCACTGGATCCGCGGTATCCGCAGGAACGGCTGCGCCAGATAATGGTCGATTCAGGGGTCGTGGTGGTGGTGACGCAGGAGAAATTCTTGCAAGAGTTGCCGCTTTCGGGGATGCCGGTGGTCTGTGTGGACAGGGATTGGGCTCGGATCGAGGCCGAGAGCAGTGAGCGTGTGGAGAGCGGGGTGGATAGGGAGAACCTGGCGTATGTGATCTACACCTCAGGCTCGACAGGACGTCCGAAGGGGGTTTTGATTCGCCATGCTTCCGTCGTGAACCACAACCTGGCGGTGGTGCAGGGCCTGTGTCTGGATAATCGGGACCGCGTCTTGCAGTTTTCGACCATCAACTTCGACACGTCGGTGGAGGAGATTTTTCCGACACTGCTGGCGGGGGCAACGTTGGTGATGCGAGGGCCAGAGGCCGCAATCTCGGTGGCGGAGCTTGTGGAGTTGTTGGCGGGCTCCGGAGTAACGGTCGTGGATTTGCCAACTGCGTATTGGCACCAATGGGTCTCAGAGCTGGAAAGAGGCTGGTCAGAGATTCCAGAGTCGTTGCGGTTGGTGATTGTGGGAGGGGAGAAGGCGCTGGCGGAGCGCTATGCAGCCTGGCGCCGCGAAGTAGGGGGGCGGGTGCGGGTGATGAACACCTATGGGCCAACCGAGACGACGGTCATCTCGACATGGTACACGCTGGGGGAGGAGGACGCCTCGGGCGAGCGCGAGCTTCCGATCGGGCGACCGATTGCGAACACACGGGTTTACATTCTGGATGAGGGGATGCGTTTGGTTCCGGTGGGGGTCACAGGGGAACTGTACATAGGTGGGGTAGGACTGGCGCGGGGATATCTGGGGCGGCCGGAGTTGACGGCGGAGCGGTTTGTGCCGGATCCGTTCAGCGGCAACAGCGGGGCCCGGCTGTACCGGACCGGGGATTTGGCGCGCTACCGAGAGGATGGTGCGATCGAGTTCCTAGGACGTGCGGATAGCCAGGTCAAGATTCGCGGATTTCGGGTGGAGCCAGGGGAGATTGAGTCAGCGCTGGTAGGGCATCCGCGCGTTCGACAGGCGGTGGTGGTGGCACGGGAGGAGGGCGCAGGCCAGAAGGGTTTGGTGGCCTACTGTGACGTCGGAGAGGATGCGGAGTCGGGGATTGCCGCAGAGATGGTAGCCGAGTTGCGGGGATACTTGCGACAGAAGCTTCCAGACTACATGGTCCCGGGGGCTTTTGTGCTGCTGCCGGCACTACCGCTATCGGCCAGCGGGAAGGTAGACAGCGAAGCATTGCCGGAGCCGGCGGGGGGACGTCTAGGATCATCCGTAGAGTACGAGGCGCCAAGAAGCCAGACAGAGGAGTTGCTGGCGGGGATCTGGCAGGAGTTACTGGGACTGGAACGCGTTGGGGTGGGGGACAACTTTTTTGAGCTCGGGGGGCATTCGCTGCTGGCCACTCAGATGGTATCGCGCATTCGAGAGGCGTTTGGGGTGACGCTGCCGCTGCGGCGGTTGTTCGAGGAGCCGACGGTAGCAGGCTTGGCGATGGCCATTGAGGAGGTGAAGGCGGCCGGAGAAGGCCGGCGGCTGCCACCGTTGCGGCGGGTGGATCGGCAGGATGACTTGCCGCTCTCCTTTGCGCAGCAGCGGCTCTGGTTCCTCGATCAATTGGATCCTGGCAGCCCTCTGTACAACATCCCCGAGGCGGTTCGCGTCAGGGGGCCTTTGGATGTCTCCGTGCTCAGGCGATGTCTGAATGAAATCGTCCGGCGGCACGAGGTGCTGCGCACCACCTTTCACACTGTCGATGGGAAGCCGAAACAGGTTATCGCTTCCGAACTGGATCTTCCGCTGCCTGTAGTTGACCTCCGGAATGTGCCTGAATCGGAGCGCGAAGCGCAGGCACTTCGGCTCGCTCGCAAAGAGGCCCAGCGCTCCTTCGATCTTTCCAAAGGGCCTTTGGTTCGCGCCACGCTGCTGTGGCTGGACCAAGAGGAATACATCATCCTCTTCACCATGCATCACATCATAAGCGACAACTGGTCCAGCAACGTGCTGATCCAGGAAATGGCTGTCCTGTATGATGCGTTTTCGCACGGCCGTTCCTCGCCGCTGCCTGAGCTGCCGATCCAGTATTGTGATTTTGCGCACTGGCAGCGTCAATGGCTGCAAGGTGAGGCCCTCGAAGCGCAGATCTCGTACTGGAAGGAACGCCTGCAAGGACTGCCGCCTTCCCTGGACTTGCCCACGGATCGGCCCAGGCCTCCTGTGCAGTCTTTTCGCGGTGATTATCTTTCCTTTTCGCTGCCCGACCGCCTTTCGAAAGCCATTGACAACCTCTGCAGAAAAGAGGGCGTCACCCAGTTCATGGCACTTCTGGCGGCTTTCCAGACGCTCTTGCATCGCTACTCGCGCCAGGAGGACATTGCCGTCGGCACGCCCATCGCCAACCGCAACCGGGCGGAGATCGAAGGGCTGATCGGCTTTTTTGTGAATACCCTGGTGCTGCGAACGGATTTGTCCGGCGACCCGAGCTTTCGGGAATTGTTGCGGCGCGTTCGGGAGGTGGCTCTGGAGGCGTACTCGCACCAGGATGTGCCCTTCGAAATGCTCGTGGAGGCACTGAAGCCGGAACGGAATCTCAGTCAGTCGCCGCTGTTTCAGGTCATGTTCGTATTTCAGAATGCCCCACGCCGCGCCCGGCAGATTCCCGGCCTCACCTTTAGTCCTGTTGCTGCACATAGTGGAACGGCGAAATTCGATCTCACGATGTTTGTGGTTGAGCAGGATGGGCGACTCAGCGGTGCTCTCGAGTACAACACAGACCTTTTTGAGCGCTCGACCATTGAACGTATGGTGCACCATTTCCTCAGGTTGCTCGAAGCGGCGGTGGAGCGCCCGCAGACAAGCATCTCGTCGCTGCCGATGCTGAGTGACGCGGAACGGCGGCAGCTCCTGCAGGAATGGAGCCGGACCGTCATGGATGCTCCGGTCGGCGACTGTGTGCATCGGAGGTTTGAGGCGCAGGTTGAGCGGACGCCGGATGCGCCGGCTGTTCGACTGGGCGAGACTGTTTTGACGTACCGGGAGTTGAACGCGCGTGCCAACCGGCTGGCGCATCATCTGCAGGAGCTGGGTGTGCGGCCGGAAATCACAGTCGGCCTTCTGTTGGAGCGGTCGATCGAGATGATGGTCGCCGTGCTCGGTGTCCTGAAGTCGGGCGGCGCCTACGTGCCTCTCGACCCCGCTTACCCGAGCGCCAGGCTGAGGTTCATGATCGAGGACTCAGAGGCGTCCGTTGTGCTCACCCGTGAAGCGTTTCTCGAAATAATCCCAGAGGATATCGCCCAGGTGGTTTGCCTGGATCGGGACTGGGAACAGATTTCTCGACAGAGCGACGACAACCCTGCGATCGAGATTGCGGATGACTACCTGGCGTATGTCATCTACACTTCGGGATCGACCGGCACGCCCAAGGGGACTCTGATCACTCATGGTGGTTTGAGCAACTACCTGGACTGGTGTCTTGCCACCTATCCTGTGGATGAAAATCACGGCTCTCTGGTCCACTCGACCCTGGCTTTCGACGCCACGGTTACGGCGTTGTTCACGCCGTTGCTCGTGGGCGCCACCGTGACGCTGTTACCCGAAGGAATCGATGTTGAGGATCTGAGCGCCGCGCTTCGGCAGGATGGAGGCTTTGGGCTGGTGAAGATCACGCCGCAACATCTGCAACTCCTGGGGCAGCAGGTACCGTCGGAAGCGGCCGCCGGTCTGACGCGCGCCTTTGTCATCGGCGGCGAGAACTTGACGGCGGACCAGATTGCGTTCTGGCGACAGCACGCCCAGGAAACGCTGATGTTCAACGAGTACGGGCCGACCGAGACGGTTGTTGGCTGCGTCGTCTACCAGATTACGGAAGACTGGCAGGGGAAGGGATCGGTCCCCATCGGCCGGGTGATCCCCAACGCAGAGGTTTTCGTTCTGGACGGCCGCATGGAGCCGGTTCCCGTCGGCGTGCCTGGAGAGCTGTTTATCGGCGGTGCCGGGGTGGCGCGTGGATACCTCCACCGTGCTGACTTGACAGCAGAGAAGTTCGTCCCGCATCCGTTCAGCGACGCACCGGGAGCGCGGCTCTATCGCAGCGGAGACCTGGTGCGTTACCTTCCGGACGGCAACCTGGAGTTTCTCGGCCGGGTAGACGATCAGGTGAAAATCCGTGGCTATAGAATTGAAGTGGGGGAAGTGGAGTCGGTGTTGGCGCAGCACGACGCTGTTAGGGCAGCCGTCGTCGTGGCCCGAAAGAATGGATCGGGAGAGAAGCGTCTGGTGGCCTATTACGTTGCCGAGCCCGGAACCGGGGTGACGGTCAGCGATCTGCACCGTTTTCTGCAGCAGCGGCTGCCACACTATATGATTCCTGCGACGTTCGTGCCGCTTGATGAATTGCCATTGACTCCTAACGGCAAAGTCGACCGGCGGGCACTGCCCGAACCGGATGGCACGCGACCCGATCTCGGAACAGAGTTTGTGGCACCGCGGACGCCGAAGGAGCAAATCCTGGCGGAGATCTGGGCGGAGCTCTTGCGGGTAGACAGGGTAGGCGTACATGACAACTTTTTCGAGCTGGGTGGCGATTCGATCCTGAGTATTCAGGTCATCGCCCGCGCCAACCAGCACGGGCTGCGCCTGACGCCGAAACACATCTTTCAATACCCCACCGTTGAAGGGCTGGCAGCCGTGGCCGTGGAGGCACCCGAAGTCCACGCCGAGCAGGGCCTGGTCCAGGGGTCGGCGCCGCTGACGCCCATCCAGCGGTGGTTTGTCGAACAGGCGCTGCCGGAGCCACATCATTGGAACCAGTCGATTCTTTTGGAGGTTCGCGATCCCCTGCAGCCGCCGGTGCTCGCGGAGGTCGTACGCCATCTACTGGTGCATCATGATGCTCTGCGGACACGTTTCCGAACAGAGAAAGACGGCTACGAGCAATGGTACGGCCCACTCGACGAGGAGGTGCCCTTTTCGCACATCGACTTCTCTGCACTCTCGGACTCCGAGTGTTCTCTGGCGATCGAGACCACATCGGCAGAGTTGCAGGCCAGCCTGGATCTAACCACCGGGCCTCTGATTCGTGTGGCCTACTTCAGCCTCGGGCCGAAACGCCCGGATCGTCTTCTGATTGTCATTCACCACCTGGTGGTGGACGGTGTATCGTGGCGTATTCTGCTCGAGGATCTGCAACAGATTTATGCCCAGGTGGCTGCAGGCCAGGAGGTCGTGCTGCCACCAAAATCCACGTCATTTCAGTACTGGGCTCAGCGCCTGAGCCGACACGCCCGGTCGGAGGAGTTGCACGCAGAACTGGAGTACTGGCGGCAGTTCGGTAGACGCGAGGTGGCGGAATTGCCGGTTGACCATCCCAAAGGTGAGAACCTCGAGTCGTCCGTTGAATCGGTCACCGTGTCTTTGAGCGCGGATGAGACGGCTGCACTGCTGCGCGATGTTCCTTCGGCCTACAACACCCAGATCAATGAAGCACTGCTAACGGCCCTGGTTCGAGCGGCTTCACGTTGGATCGGCAAGAGATCGTTGCTCGTCGAGATGGAGGGACACGGTCGCGAAGATATTTTCGAGGATGTGGATCTTTCTCGAACCGTTGGATGGTTCACGACTCTTTTTCCGGTTCGCCTGGACCTGGGCGACAGCGTGACGCCGGGAGATGCATTGAAGGGCATCAAAGAGCAACTGCGGCAGGTCCCCAGACACGGGATCGGGTATGGTTTGCTGCGATATCTCCACCCAGATGACGCCGTGCGAGCCAGTCTGGCCCGCCAGCCTCAGGCTGCCATAAGCTTCAACTACCTGGGACAGTTTGACCAGAGCATCCCGACGTCCGGCTCCTTTGGCCCGGCAAAGGAGAGTCGGGGCCCAGAGCGTAGCCCGAAAGCACGACGCTCTCATCTGATCGAGATTCTTGGTGGCATCAGTGGCGGTGAACTTCAGGTCAGTTGGCTTTACAGCCGGAATCTTCACGAGCGAGATACGATCGAGACTCTTGCCTCAGCGTTCCTGGAAGAGCTGCGGGCTCTCATCAGATACTGCCAGTCACCAGACGCTGGTGGCTACACGCCTTCGGACTTCGAACTCGCTGGTCTAGACGAAGAGAAGCTGAACCGGATTATTGAGAAAGTCGACGGATTGGCATAACCAAGGTACAAGATGGCGAAGAAAAACATCCAAGACATTTATCCACTTTCCCCGATGCAGCAGGGGATGCTGTTTCATACACTCTATGCCCCGGACTCCGATGTCTACGTGGAGCAGCTAAGCTGCCTTCTTAGTGGACGTCTCGATGTTGGCGCTTTTGCTCGTGCCTGGCAGGGGGTGGTGAACCGACATTCGGCACTGCGTACGGCTTTTCTATGGGAGGGTCTCGACGAGCCGCTGCAGGTCGTCTATCACCGTGTCGAACTGCCTGTGACACAGGAGGATTGGAGCGGCTTGTCCGATCAAGACCAGGTGGCGAGGCTGGAGAGCTTCGTGAGGGAAGAGAGAAAGCGCGGTTTCGACCCTGCCAAGCCGCCCCTTATGCGGCTGGCCTTGATCCGCAGGGACGATAGTGCTCACTACTTCGTATGGAGCCACCATCACCTGCTGATGGACGGCTGGTGCCTGCCCGTGATCTTGAGAGAAGTTTTCACCCTCTATGAGGCGGAATGTAAGAATCAGAGCGTGCAGCTACCACCAAGTCGACCTTTCAGAGAGTATATCGCCTGGCTGCAAAGGCAAGATCTTTCCAGAGCAGAGAAGTACTGGCGGGACATGCTTGCTGGTTTCACGACTCCTACGCCTTTTGCTGTCGATCACCCCGTCATCAGTCGAGAGGGCACCGGAAGTGACTACCGGGTTGAGCGAGCCAGGCTGTCGTCGGAACTCACGCAGAAACTCCGCTCGCTGGCGCGGCGACACCAATTGACACTCAACACGCTGGCGCAAGGAGCTTGGGGCCTGCTGCTGCAACGCTATAGCGGGGAGAACGATGTCGTCTTTGGCGCGACGGTTTCAGGGCGGCCCGCAGATCTCCCTGGTGCCGACGAGATGATCGGCCTCTTCATCAACACCCTTCCTGTTCGTCTGCGCTTCTCGCCGGACACAAAGCTGCTCGACTGGCTGAGGCAGCTTCAGGCGCAGCAGGCAGAGTTACGCCAGTATGAGTACAGCCCCCTCGTTCAGGTTCAGAGCTGGAGCGACGCGCCTCGGGGCAAACCTCTTTTCGAGAGCGTTGTGGTCTTCGAGAATTACCCGGTCGACGCTTCGATGGAGGAATACCACGGTACACTCCAGATCAGCGATGTTCGCTCCTACGCGCGGACGAACTATCCGCTCACCGTGGTATTTTCGCCGGGTCGGGAGCTGGGAGTGGAGATCGCCTACGAGGTGTCCAGGTTCGATCCCGAAACGATTCAGCGCATGCTGGGCCATCTGCAGATGCTGTTGGCCGGCATGGCGGAGGACGTGCAATGTCTCGTATCAGAGCTGCCTCTCTTGACCCCGGCGGAACGCCAGCGCATTCTCTTGGATTGGAACGACGTCCGGAAGCCCTTCGCTGCGGATCGATGCTTCCATGAGCTTTTCGAGGAACAGGTCGAGCGGACTCCCGAGGCTGCCGCTGTGGTGTTCCACCCATCCGGAAACGACTCGGAGTGCACCTTCGAAATTACCTACCGGGAACTCAACCGGCGTGCCAATCAGCTCGCTCATTATCTTCGCAAGCTTGGGGTAGGTCCGGAGGTCCCGGTAGGGTTGTGTATCGAGCGTTCCATCGACATGATTGTGGGCATCCTGGGCATTTTGAAAGCGGGCGGCGCCTATGTCCCTCTCGATCCCAACTACCCGGCGGAACGCCTCTCGTTCATGATCCAGGATTCAGGAGTTTCGATCCTGGTTACCCGGGAACCACTGCTGGCTCAACTCCCGGAGCAAAGTGCACAAGTGGTCTGTCTGGACGCAGACTGGGACCGAATCTTGAAAGAAGATGAGACGAACCCAGCCACCGAGGTGCGCCCAGAAAACCTCGCTTATGTGATCTACACCTCCGGATCCACAGGACTGCCCAAGGGCGCAATGCTGCAACATCGTGGCGTCGCCAATCTGGCTGCTTTTCAGCGCTCCGATCTCCATCTTCGCCAGGGAGATCGCGTTCTCCAGTTTGCCTCACTGAGCTTCGATGCCGCGGTGTGGGAGTTCGTTATGGCCCTCCTGAATGGAGGGACACTTTGCCTTGCGAGTTGGGAACAACTGGCGTCGGGGCAGGGCCTGCTCGAAGTACTTCGCCAGGAGCGAATTCGAATCGCTACGCTGCCGCCGTCGGTTCTGTCGGTGTTGCCCGATGAAGATCTCCCGGATCTGGAAACCGTTATTTCGGCTGGCGAGAGCTGTCCGTGGAGCATCGTCCAGCGCTGGGCTCGGAATCGGCGCTTCATAAACGGATATGGGCCGACAGAGGCCACTGTGGCCTCCACTTTGTGGATTGCAGACCCAACCCAGGTCACCACCCCGACCGTACCGATTGGTCGTCCTTTTCAGAACGTGGAGGTGTATGTACTGGATGACGAGATGCGGCCGGTGCCGGTGGGGGTTGTTGGGGAGGTGTACATTGGGGGTGTGGGTTTGGCACGCGGGTATTGGGGCCGGCCGGACTTGACGGCGGATCGCTTTGTGCCGCATCCCTTCAGCGAGGAGTCGGGGGCGCGGCTGTACCGGACGGGGGACCTGGCGCGTTATCTTGCCGACGGCAACCTGGAGTTTGTGGGTCGTGTGGACCAGCAGGTGAAGGTACGCGGCTTTCGGATTGAGTTGGGGGAGGTAGAGGCGGTGTTGGGTCGGCATCCTGGGGTGCAGGATGTGGTGGTGGTGGCTCATGGGGAGGGGGAGGCCCGTCGGCTGGTGGCGTACGTGGTGTTGGAGTCGGCGGGGGAGGTGACGGTGGGCGAGTTGCGGCAGTATGTGGTGGAGCGATTGCCGGACTACATGGTACCGTCGGCCTTTGTGGTGCTGGATTCGTTTCCGCTGACGCCGAACGGCAAGGTGGACCGGCGGGCGTTGCCGGCGCCGGACGGCAGTCGGCCGGAGCTTGCGGCGAGGTATGTTGCGCCTCGGAGTGTGGTGGAGGAGGTGGTGGCGGGGGTGTGGGCCGAGGTGTTGGGAGTGGATCGGGTTGGGGTCTTGGACGACTTTTTTGAGCTTGGGGGACATTCGCTGTTGGCGACGCAGGTGGTGAGTCGTTTGCGGGATGCGTTGGGGGTGGAGGTACCGCTGCGGCAGTTGTTTGAGGAGCCGACGGTGGCGGCGGTGGCTCGGTGGGTGGAGAGGGCGCGTGCGGGTGGCGAGGCGGCATCGGCGGTGCCGCCGTTGCAGCCGATATCGCGGCAGGGGGAGTTGCCGCTGTCGTTTGCGCAGCAGCGGTTGTGGTTTTTGGACCAGCTTTCGCCTGGGGGTTCGTTTTACAACATTCCGTCGGCGCTGCGGCTGCGCGGGGAGCTGGACGTTGGGGCGCTGGAGCGGAGCCTGACCGAGGTGGTACGGCGGCACGAGGTCTTGCGGACGACGTTTTCGGAGGTAGGGGGTCGTCCGGTGCAGGTGATCCACGATGCGGAGCGGGTGGAGCTGGAGGTGGTGGATTTGACGGGATTGGCGGAGGCGGACCGGGAGGCGGAGGCGCTTCGGCTGGCGCGGGAGGAGGCACGTCGGCCCTTTGACCTGGAGCGGGGGCCGCTGTTTCGGGCGCGGCTTTTGAGGCTGGGTCGGGAGGACCATGTGGCGCTTTTGACGCTGCACCACATTGTGTCGGACGGCTGGTCGATGGGGGTGCTGGTGGAGGAGATGGCCTCGCTCTACGCTGCCTTTCAGGCCGGGCAGCCGTCGCCTTTGGCCGAGCTTCCGATTCAGTATGCGGACTATGCGGCCTGGCAGCGGTCGTGGCTGGTGGGGGAGGAGCTGGAGCGGCAGCTGGGGTACTGGCGGGAACAGCTTGCGGGGGCGCCGTCGGTGCTGGAGCTGCCGACGGACCGTCCGCGGCCGGCGGTGCAGACTTTTTCGGGGTCGACCGAGTCGCGGGTGCTTTCTGCCGATCTGAGCGAAGGGCTTCGCCGGCTGAGCCGCAAGGAGGGGGTGACGCTGTTCATGACGCTGTTGGCGGCCTGGCAGGCGTTGTTGAGTCGCTACAGCGGACAGGAGGACATCGTGGTGGGGTGTCCGATCGCCAACCGTCAGCGGTCGGAGGTGGAGCGGCTGATCGGTTTTTTCGTGAACACGTTGGTGTTGCGGACCGACCTGAGCGGGGAGCCGAGTTTTCGGGAGCTGTTGCGTCGGGTGCGGGAGGTATCGTTGGGGGCGTTTGGGCATCAGGATTTGCCTTTTGAGCAGTTGGTGGAGGCGCTTCAGCCGGTTCGGGATCTGAGCCACAGTCCGGTCTTTCAGGTGGCCTTTGTGTGGCAGAACGCGCCGTTGGGGGAGCTGGAGCTACCGGGGTTGCACCTGGAGCCCTTTGGGGTGTCGGGCGGGACGGCGAAGTACGACTTGACGCTGACGATGGCCGAGGGGTCGGAGGGTCGGTTGCTGGCGGAGCTGGAGTACAACACCGATCTGTTTGAGGCCTCGACCATTCGGCGGATGCTGGCTCATCTGGAGCGGTTGCTGTCGGCGGTGGTGGAGGATCCGAAGGTGGCGGTGGGGAAGGTGCCGCTGCTGTCGGCGGCGGAGCGGCGGCAGCAGTTGGAGGAGTGGAACCAGACGGAGCTGTCGTTTCCCGAGGAGGTATGCGCGCACGAGTGGTTTGAGGAGCGGGCGGCGGCTCGGCCCGAGGCGGTGGCGCTGATCTTTGGCGAGCAGGAGGTGAGCTACGGCGAGCTGAACGAGCGTGCCAACCGGCTGGCGCACTACCTGAGGGATCGGGGCGTGGGGCCGGAGGTGCGGGTGGGGTTGTGCCTGGAGCGATCGGTGGAGCTGTTGGTGGGGCTGTTGGGGATTTTGAAGGCGGGCGGTGCGTTTGTGCCCTTGGACCCGGCCTACCCGGAGGAGCGGCTGCGGTACATGGTGGAGGATTCGGGGGTCAGGGTGCTGCTGACCGAGGTGGAGGTGTTGGAGCGGTTGGCGTCGACCGGCGTCGAGGTGGTGTGTGTGGACCGGGACTGGGAGGAGATCTGCCAGCGGAGCGGCCAGAATCCGGGGGTGGAGGTGTTGCCGGAGTCGCTGGCGTATGTGATTTACACCTCGGGGTCGACGGGTCGGCCGAAGGGGACGATGCTACATCATCGGGGGTTGGTGAACTTGGCGGCGGCGCAGCAGGCGGCCTTTGGGGTGGGGGAGGGCAGCCGGGTGTTGCAGTTTTCGTCGTTGAGTTTTGACGCCTCGGTGTGGGAGGTGGTGATGGCGCTGTTGAGCGGCGGCACGCTGTGCCTGGCGCCACGGCAGGTGTTGGCCACGGGCCAGGGGTTGGTGGGGGTTTTGCAGGAGGCGGAGGTGACGACGGTGACGTTGCCGCCGTCGGTGTTGGCGGTGATGCCGGAGGCGGAGCTGCCGCATCTGGAGACCTTGATCACGGCGGGGGAGGCGTTGAGTGGGGATTTGGTGAGGCGGTGGTTGCGTGCGGGTCGGCGGTTTTTCAATGCGTATGGGCCGACGGAGACGACGGTTTGTGCCTCGCTGCAGTTGTGTACGGGGGAGGAGGGTGGCAGTCCGCCGATTGGCCGACCGATCGGCAACATGGAGCTGTACGTTTTGGACCGTCATCTGGAGCCGGTGCCGGTGGGGGTAGCTGGAGAGCTCTACATTGGCGGTGTGGGTTTGGCGCGCGGCTACCTGGGTCGGGCGGAGCTGACGGCCGAGAGGTTTGTGCCGGATCCGTTCAGTGGTCGTGTGGGGGCACGATTGTACCGGACGGGGGATTTGGGGCGATATCGGGAGGATGGTGCGATTGAGTTTTTGGGTCGGGCGGACCATCAGGTGAAGGTGCGTGGGTTTCGGATTGAGTTGGGGGAGGTGGAGTCGGTATTGCGGGAGCATCCTGGGGTACGGGATGCGGTGGTGGAGGTAGGTGAGGTGGCGGGAGGGGATCGGCGGTTGGTGGCGTACTACATTGCTGCAGATGGGCAGGAGGTGAGCAGCGGCGAGTTGCGCAGCTACCTTCGGGGTCGGTTGCCGGAGTACATGGTGCCGTCGCTGTTGCTGGCGTTGGAGTCGTTTCCTTTGACGCCGAGCGGCAAGGTGGACCGGCGGGCGTTGCCGTTGCCGTCGGGGGAGCGGATGGCCGAGGGGCGGGCGTACGTGGCGCCGCGGGATGAGGTGGAGGAGCAGGTGGCGGCGATCTGTGCGGAGCTGCTGGGGGTGGAGCGGGTGGGGGTCTATGACAACTTTTTCGATCTGGGGGGGCATTCGCTGTTGGCGACGCAGTTCATGTCGCGGGTACGCGAGACCTTTGAGGTGGAGCTGCCCCTGCGTAGCCTCTTCGAAGGACCCACCGTGGCTGAGGTCTCGAAGACGATACAGGATCTCAAAGCCCAAGGCACCGCGCCCAGGGCGGCCCCTATCAAGGCCGTCGCTCGTGAAGCCAGGAGGATGAGGCGCTCGGAGCTGGTGCAGGCCGCCGATCTGCTTTCAGACCCGGAAGGGGAAACCAGGAAGTCTGCGTGAGCATGAGTGAGTCGATTTCCGTACAGACTGTGGCGTTTGGCGAGAAGCCCGAAACGCCGTCCGATGAGGAAGTCTATGTCTTTCCGGCTTCCTTTTCCCAGCGGCGACTTTGGTTTCTGGACCAGTTCGAGCCGGGGAGTCCTTTCTATAATATCCCCTCGGCGGTCCGCCTGAAGGGCAATCTCGACGTGTCGGCGCTGGAGAGAAGTCTCCATGAGATTGTCAGGCGGCACGAGTCCCTGCGTACGACCTTCGCCATGGTCAAAGGTGAGCCTGTCCAGGTGATCCACCCGGGGATGCGGATACTGTTGCGCCGTGAGGACCTGCGGGAGCTGGATCCAGCCCAAAGAGTGGTTGAAGCACATCGGCGCGCTTTGGCTGAGGCCAGGCGGCCGTTCGACCTGAGCCGCGGGCCGCTGCTTAGAGCCACGCTCCTGAAGCTGGACGAACGGGACCACGTTCTTCTGGTGACGATGCATCACATCATCTCCGACGGCTGGTCCATGGGCGTGCTGATCCGCGAGCTGGCTGTTCTCTATGACGCATTCTCGAAGGGGAGGCCGTCACCACTTCCGGATCTACCTATTCAGTATGCCGATTACGCCGACTGGCAACAAAAGCGGCTTCAGGGCGAGGCTTTGGAGGAGTTGCTGGCATACTGGAAGTCGCGGTTCGAAGAGCCTCCACCGGTCCTGAATCTTCCGACCGACCATCCCAGGCCGAAGATTCTGAGTTCCCGCGGCGCCACTGCACGCCGCCTGCTCCCGAAGTCGCTGTACGAGTCGATCCAAAAGCTGAGCCGCGACGAAGGGGTCACACCGTTCATGACGCTGCTGGGGGCTTTCAAGACGTTATTGTACCGCTACACCGGTCAGGATGACATTTGTGTCGGCACACCGATCGCCAATCGCACGCAGAAGGAGACAGAGGGATTGATCGGCTTTTTCGTCAATACCCTGGCAATACGGACCGATCTGTCCGGCGATCCTACTTTCCGGCAGGTAATGAGAAAGGTGCGCGAAGTGGCGATCGGTGCTTATGCACACCAGGATTTGCCCTTTGAGAAGCTCGTCGAGGAACTCAATCCTGACCGCGACACCAGCCGCACGCCGCTTTTCCAGGTCATGTTCATCCTTCAAAACACGCCGATGAAGGTCGACGTGCAGATCAGCGACCTCACCCTGACGAGCCTGGATGTCGACATGGGGACGTCGACCTTCGACATGACCTTGATGGTGGTGGAGGAAGCCGACGGGCTCGAGGCTTCGGTGGAGTACAATACCGATCTGTTCGAGGCGCCGACGATCGAGCGAATGCTCGGCCATTTCGAAAACCTGCTGCGGGCTGCTGTGGCAGACCCAGAGCAGAAGATCTCGGCCCTGCCGCTGGCTTCGGAAACCGAAGAACATCGCCTTCTGTGCGAATGGAACGAGACGCGACGAGATTTCCCCGGCGACCGTTGCGTTCATCACCTTTTCGAGGCCCAGGTCGAGCGCAGCCCAGGGGCCGTTGCCGTGGCGTCTGGCGGCCAACAAATCACCTACCGGGAGTTGAATCGCCGGGCCAACCAACTGGCTCGATACCTGCGCCAGCGAGGGGTCGGACCCGAAACACTGGTAGGGATCAGTATCGAGCGTTCCGTCGAGATGATCGTCGGCTTGCTGGGTATCTTGAAGGCCGGGGGCGCCTATCTGCCGCTCGATCCCAATTATCCCCAGGAGCGCCTCGCCCTAATGATAGGCGATTCGAGGCTTTCGCATGTGCTCACGCAGAAACAGCTGCTGGGGAAGCTTCCGGAGGGCGCTTTCGAGGTCGTCTGCCTCGATTCGGACTGGCCTCGGATCGAGGAGGAACAGAGCGACAACGTCGACAGCGGCGTGACGCCGGAGAACCTTGCCTACGTGATGTACACATCGGGCTCCACCGGCAAGCCCAAGGGTGTTCTGATCCACCACCGATCAGTCGTCAACCACAACCTGGCGGCAGTCGAACTGTTTCGACTCTCGCCGAGCGATCGCGTGCTGCAGTTTGCCACGATCAGCTTCGACACGTCCGTGGAGGAAATCTTTCCAACGTTGCTTGCCGGGGCTACATTGGTGCTTCGAGGTACTGAAGTGGTGATCTCTGCGGCGGAACTGATGCGGTTGATCCAGGCGGAGGGGCTGACCGTCTTGGATCTACCGACTGCCTACTGGCATCAATGGGTGTCCGAGCTGGCGCAGTCCGGCGCTGCGATTCCCGAATCGCTGCGCATGGTAATTCTAGGCGGTGAGAAGGCGTCGGCGGAGAAGTTCGTCGCTTGGAACAAGGCCGGCGGTGCTGAGATCGCCTTGGTGAACACGTACGGCCCCACTGAAACGACCATTATCGCCACCTCCTATGAGCCTGATGCGTCGGAGAAAAACCGCGAAGATCTTTGTGAGCTTCCCATCGGCCGCCCCATTCCGAATGCCCGGGCCTATGTGCTCGATGCGCACCTGCGTCCCGTACCCATCGGCGTCCCCGGGGAGCTCTACGTCGGCGGCGAGGGGGTGGCGCGCGGCTACCTTAACCGGCCGGACCTGACCGCGGAACGCTTTGTTCCGGACCCGTTCAGCGACGAGCCCGGGGCGCGGCTGTACCGGACCGGGGACGTGGTCCGCTACCGCGCCGACGGCAACATCGAGTTCATCGGCCGCACGGATGAGCAAGTAAAGATGCGGGGCTTTCGGATCGAGCTTGGGGAGATCGAGGCGGCCCTGGTCGAACACCCGGCCTTGCGGGATGTGGCGGTGGTGGCCCGCAAAGATCGCCCTGGGGAGAAGCGGCTGGTGGCCTACTGCGTGCCGTCGATGCCGTCCGACCGGTCGCTCGACGAAGAGCGCTCGTTTGTGGTCGAGCTGCGTGACTTTCTGCTGGCGAAGCTGCCGGACTACATGGTTCCATCCGCATTTGTCATCCTCGAGGAGCTGCCGCTGACTCCGAGTGGCAAGCTCGATACCCGGGCGCTGCCGCGGCCGGACCGGACGCGTGCGCAGGTCGAACAGGAGTACGTGGCTCCACGGACCCAAACCGAGGAGCTTCTTGCTGGCATCTGGGGTGAGGTTCTCGGAGTGGAGCAGGTCGGGGTGCTGGACAACTTCTTCCAGATCGGCGGGCATTCCCTGCTGGCCACGCAGGTGATCGCACGGATCCGATCGGCGTTCGCTGTGGAGCTGCCTCTACGCAGACTATTCGAAACGCCGACCGTCGCTGGACTCGCGGCAGCCATCGAATCCGCAAGAACCTCTGGCGATGATGGTCGCCAGTTGCCGCCACTGCGACCCGTGCCGCGCCAGGGTGAGCTACCGCTGTCGTTTGGCCAGCAGCGGCTCTGGTTCCTGCATGAATTGGAGCCCGGCAATTCCTTCTATAATATTCCTTCGGCTGTCCGCCTTCACGGTAGCCTGAACGTCGCGGCCCTTGAGCAAAGCATCAACGAGGTCGTGCGCCGTCATGAGGTTCTGCGCACGAATTTTGAAACCAAGGGTGGTAAACCGGTTCTCAGAATCAGGCCTTCCCTGAGCCTCGAGTTGCCGATCACGGATCTTCGCAACCTCCCAGAGGAGGAGCGTGAGGCGCAGGTGCAAAAGCTGGCCGAAGAGGAGGCGCGGCACCCGTTCAACATTGCCAAAGAACCATTGCTGAGGGTGCGACTGCTACGGCTGGCAGAGGACGAGCACGTGGTGCTGCTGACCATGCACCACATCGTCTCAGATGGCTGGTCCACCGGCGTTTTTGTGCAAGAGATCGCCGCGCTCTACGATGCTTTTTCTCAAGGCAGGCCATCTCCGCTTCCTGACCTGGCGATTCAGTATACCGATTTCGCCGCCTGGCAGAGGAAATGGCTGGAAGGGGATGTCCTTGAGCAACAACTGTCCTACTGGAAGAAGCAGCTTCAAGGCAGCCCTCCTTTCCTGGAGCTTCCCACCGATCACCCGAGACCGGCGGTTCAGACGTTCCGCGGCGACATCCGGGAGGTCTTTATTCCGAAATCGCTGGCCCACTCACTGAAGGAGACGAGCCAGCGCGAAAACGTGACGCTGTTCATGACGTTGCTGGCCGCTTTCCAGGCGCTGTTGCACCGCTATTCCGGCCGCACGGACATCAGCGTCGGCACTCCCATTGCGAACCGCTCCCTGCCAGAATTGGAGCGCCTGATCGGATTCTTCGCCAACACCCTTGTCCTGCGCACGGACCTCTCGGGCAACCCCACTTTCCGTGATCTCTTAAAGCGTGTGCGGAAGGTTTGTCTGGAGGCTTACGCTCATCAGGATCTGCCTTTTGAACGGCTCGTTGAGGCCTTGCAGCCGGAGCGCGACCTGAGCCACTCTCCCTTGTTCCAGGTGATGTTTGCGTTCGACAACGCCCCGCTACAGGCCGTCGAGATTTCGGCACTGACCCTGGAGCCAGTGGTGGCCCACAGTGCTACAGCAAAATACGATTTGACCTTGATGATGACAGAAGAGGCCGACGGCATCTCCGGCGCACTCGAATACAATACCGATCTGTTCGAGGCAGAAACGATCGAACGCATGCTGGCGCATTTTCTCATTTTGCTGAAGGCCTTCGCCGACGATCCCGATCAGAAGATTTCAACCACGCCTCTTCTTTCCGAGGATGAGCGGCATCGCCTGCTGGTGGACTGGAACGGTCGGGAGCGTGAGAATCCGATGGTGGAGCCATTTCATCGGATGTTCGAGCGCCAGGTAGAACGCACTCCCGAGGCGATCGCTGTACGAACTGGGTCGACGACGATGACCTATCAGGAGTTGAATCGTCGGGCCAATCAGCTCGCCCATCGTCTGCTCGACCTGGGAGTGGGGCCCGACGTGCTCGTGGGTGTCAGTATCCCTCGCTCCGCCGAGATGCTGGTGGCCCTGCTTGGGATTCTGAAGGCGGGAGGGGCTTACCTTCCGCTGGATCCGACCTATCCGCAGGAACGGCTTGCCTTTATGCTCAGCGACTCTCGCGGCCCGGTGCTTCTGACCACGGCAGAGGTGCGCGAGACATTGCCGGATGTCGAAGCCCATGTAATCTGCCTGGATACCGACTGGCAACAGATCGAGCGGGAGGCGGATGATAACCCGAAGCACGCGGTAGAGCCGGAGAATCTGGCGTACGTCATCTATACCTCCGGCTCGACGGGCAAGCCCAAGGGGACCATGATCACCCACAGAGGCCTGACGAACTATCTGAGCTGGTGCCTGGAAGCGTATCCGTTGTCCTTGGGCTCCGGATCGGTGGTGCATTCCACGATCGCCTTCGACGCGACCATTACGGGCCTATTCAGCCCGCTCCTTGTCGGTGGCAGCGTCACGATGCTGCCCGAGTCCGTCGATCTCGAAGCCTTGGGTGACGTTTTGAGGCGGGAGAGGGATTTCAGCCTGGTAAAGATCACGCCGGCGCATCTGGAGCTTCTTCGCCAACAGATACAACCGCTGGAAGCCGCCGGCCTGACTCACTGCTTCGTGCTCGGCGGTGAGAATCTTCTCGCCGATCACGTGCAGTTCTGGCAGGAACATGCGCCGGACACGCGGCTCTTCAACGAGTATGGACCCACGGAGACCGTTGTGGGATGTGTGGTCTACGAGGTGCCACGCGACTGGCGAGGCAGGGGATCGGTTCCCATCGGCCGCGCTATCCCGAACACCAAAGTGTATGTCCTGGACGAGTCTCTGCAGCCTGTCCCCGTGGGTGTCCCAGGCGAACTCTATATCGGTGGTGCAGGTGTGGCCCGAGGCTATCTGAACAGGCCTGACCTCACCGCTGAGAAGTTTGTCCCCGACCCCTTCAGTGAGGAGGCGGGCGCTCGCCTGTATTCCACTGGTGACCGCGTTCGTTATCTCCCGGACGGTAATATCGAATTCCTCGGCCGCGTGGACCATCAGGTCAAGATCCGCGGCTATCGCATCGAGCTGGGCGAGGTTGAGGCGGTGTTGAGCCAGCATCCACAGATCGACGAAGTGGTGGTTCTGGCCCGTGAGGACGTCCCCGGCGACAGGAGACTCGTGGCTTACTACGCCGCTGATCCGCATGCGGCTCCTAACGCGAGCGAGTTGAGGGCCTTTGTGAAAGAGCAGTTGCCGGAGTACATGGTGCCGGCCGCCTATGTCCGACTGGATGAGTTGCCGCTCACCCCCAACGGCAAAGTGGATCGCAGGGCGTTGCCGGCTCCCGAAACTGCGCGTCCCGATCTCACGACGCAATTCGTGCCTCCGCAGACCGAGGCCGAACGCACGCTGGCCAGGATCTGGTCGGACGTGCTGCGGGTCGACGAGGTGGGAGTGCGCGACAATTTCTTCGAGTTGGGCGGCGACTCGATCCTCAGCATCCAGGTCATCTCCAAGGCCAAGGAGGCGGGCCTGCATCTAACGCCGAAGCACCTTTTTCAATACCCCACAATCGAAGGGCTGGCGTCGGTTGCCGGCACCAGCTCAGCCGTGCACGCCGAGCAAGGCGTGGTCACGGGGATGGTACCGCTTACCCCCGTCCAGCATTGGTTTTTCGAAAAAGGGTTTCCAAGCCCTCATCACTGGAATCAGTCGGTCCTGGTTGAGTTTGGTGAGTCGCTCGATCCACGCCTACTGAAGGAAGCTTTTCGCGCGATCCTGGCGCATCACGACGCGTTGCGACTCCGTTTCCGCCGGACGCCATCGGGATGGGAGCAGCACAATACCGGGGTCGAAGAGGGGGTTCCTTTCGAACGTGTCGATCTATCAGAATTTCGTGGACCCGAGCAAAAGCGAAGAATCGAGAAAATCGCTGCGGAAACCCAGGCGAGCCTGGATCTGGAGCATGGTCCACTGCTGAAGGTGGTCTACTTCGATCTGGGGCCCGGGCGCCCCCACCGCTTGCTGATCGTCGTTCACCACCTGGCCGTGGATGGTGTTTCCTGGCGCATCCTGCTCGAGGATATCCAGTCGGCCTATCAACAGCTGAGTCATGGACAGCAGGTGCAATTGCCGGCGAAAACAACTTCGTTCCAATACTGGTCTCGCCGGTTGATGGAGTATGCGCAGTCCGATGAGGTTCGGGCCGAGCTGAGCTATTGGCGGAAGGTTAGCAAGGCAGCAGTTTCTGAATTACCGGTCGACTTCCCCGGCGGGGATAACACCGAAGCATTGGCGGAGAGCGTGACGGTTCAGTTGAGCGAGGAGGACACCCGAGCATTGCTTCAGGACGTCCCCAAAGCCTATCGTACCCAGATCAATGAGGCGTTGTTGACTGCCTTAGTGCGATCCTTCTGGCGCTGGACGGGCAGGCAGACGCTTCTCGTCGACCTGGAAGGTCACGGTCGGGAGGATATTCTGGAAGATGTGGACATCTCGCGAACCGTCGGCTGGTTTACCACCCTTACGCCCGTCGTGCTGGAAGTGGCGGAGGGGCAAGAGCCCGGACGGAGTCTGAAATCGATTAAGGAGCAACTCCGAAGCATTCCCAACCACGGTCTGGGTCACGGTCTGCTGCGTTATCTCTCTGGCGATCCCGAAGTCGTGGCCGTGCTCGGCGAGCTCCCAGAACCGGAGGTGAGCTTCAACTACCTTGGCCAGTTCGAACAAGGACGCGGGGAAGCCGGGGTGTTTCGGGCTGCACAGGAGCAGCGTGGACCAGAACGAAATCCGCAGAACCCACGGACTCACAAGGTTGAAATCGACGGAAGCATCTCCGGTGGGCGCCTGCAGATGGAGTGGACCTTCAGCACCCGTCTGCACCGCCGGCGAACGATCCAGAGGTGGGCCGAAGACTTCGTAGACGAGCTGCGCGTTCTCATTGCTCACTGCCAGTCACCTGACGCCGGAGGATACACGCCGTCTGATTTCCCGTTGGCGAAGATCGACCAGTCGGCGCTTGATGGACTCTTCGTGACTGATCCGGAGGTCGAGGACATCTACCCGCTGTCGCCGATGCAACAAGGCATGTTGTTTCACACGTTGTACGCGCCGGAGTCGGGTGTCTACGTTGAGCAACTGAGCTGTCCGCTGAAGGGAGCGTTGAACCTGGAAGCGTTTGAACGAGCCTGGCATCAGGTGATTGAGCGGCACTCGGTGTTCAGAGCTTCCTTCCTGTGGGAAGGTTTGCAGGAGCCTCATCAGGTGATCCACAGCCATGTATCGCTTCCCCTCGAGCGGCATGATTGGCGTTCGCTGTCGCCTTCGGAGCAGGCCGAGAGGATTGAGGAGTTTCTAGGCGCTGAGCGCCGGCGTGGCTTCGATCTCACGAAAGCCCCTCTGATGCGATTGGCGCTGATTCGGCTCGATGAGGATACGACCCAGCTGGTTTGGAGCTATCACCATATCTTGATGGATGGATGGTGCCTGCCCATCGTTATGCAGGAGATTTTTTCGCTGTACGAAGCAAAATGCCAGGGCAGCGAACTGCGGCTGGAACGGGTTCGGCCCTACAGAGACTATATCGGTTGGCTCGGTCGCCAGGATATGGCGGAAGCAGAGGCGTTCTGGCGACGAACACTCGCTGGCTTCACCAGCCCGACTCCGCTCGTGG
Organism: uncultured Cytophagia bacterium; assembly: GCA_964527995.1. Taxonomy (GTDB): domain Bacteria; phylum Zhuqueibacterota; class Zhuqueibacteria; order Oceanimicrobiales; family CAZGRP01; genus CAZGRP01. The sequence continues at coordinate 71,290 of CAZGRP010000005.1, forward strand.
CCGCCCGCCCGCCGGATGACGCGGCAGCGGCGGAGAGTGGTGCGGGCAAGGAGGTCGTTCGCCTTTCCGAGGACGTGACCTTGCGACTCCAAGCATTGGCTCGTACGAACCAGGTGACGTTGAACACGCTGGTGCAGGGTGCGTGGGCGCTCCTGCTGAGCCGGTATAGCGGCGAGGAAGATGTGGTGTTTGGGGCAACGGTTTCGGGGCGCCCCGCCACCCTACCCGGGGCCGAGTCAATGGTGGGGCTCTTCATCAACACGCTACCTGTGCGCGCGAAATTGACATCACAAACTCGGCTCATGCCCTGGCTGAACGAGCTGCAAAGGCAGCAGGCCGAGGTTCGGCAGTACGAGTACACTCCGCTGGTGCAGGTGCAGGCATGGAGCGAGGTCCCTGCCGGAACACCGTTGTTCGAAAGCATTTTGGTTTTCGAGAATTACCCCGTTGATCAAACCCTGCAAGGCGGTGGTGGCAGCCTGGAGATTCCCGACGTCCGCACGGTGGAGCAGACCAACTATCCCGTGACTGTGGGTGTCCTTCCGGGGAAAGAACTGGCCATCGAAATTGTCTACGATCGGGAACGGTTCAATGCCGACACGATCCGGCGCATGTTGGCCCACTACCAGACGTTGCTTGAAGGGTTCCTGGAGCATCCGGAGAGCCCCGTTTCGCAGATTCCGATGCTGACCGAGCCGGAAGAGCAGCGAGTGCTGTATGATTGGAACGCCACCGACCGAGATTTTGTGCGAGACCGCTGCGTCCACGAACAGTTTGAGGAGCAGGTTGAAAAAAGCCCCGATGCCGTTGCCGTGGTGTTTGCATCGCCCGGCGAGGAGCGCGAGCAGACACGACTGACGTACGGTGAACTTAACCGCCGTGCCAACCAACTGGCGCACTACTTGCGCAGACTGGGGGTCGGCCCAGAGACGCTAGTGGGTATCTGCGTGGAGCGATCCCCCGAAATGGTTGTGGGTCTTCTAGGGATCCTCAAGGCAGGCGGGGCGTACTTGCCCATCGATCCGGCTTACCCCAAGGAACGTCTGGCGTTCATGCTGGAGGATGCCTCAGTATCGGTACTTTTGACTCAGAGGGAACTGGTCGGTAAGCTTCCTGACCTTTCGCTCCGCCTGGTCCCGCTCGACACCGCGTGGCCGGAGATTTCTCGCGAAAGCGATACGAATCCGAAGGTCCAGGTCAGTCCGCAGAACCTGGCGTACGCAATCTATACCTCCGGATCGACAGGAACTCCCAAAGCGAGCCTCCTGCAGCATCTTGGCCTTTCCAATCTGGCGCATGCCCAAATCAGGGAATTCGATGTGCATCCCGACAGCCGGGTGCTGCAGTTCGCCTCCTTCAGCTTTGATGCTTCGGTTTCCGAAGTGTTCATGGCGCTGCTCAGTGGGGCGTCGCTCTACCTCGTGAGTCAGGACACGCTCCTGTCCGGTAAGGGTCTGGTTGATTTCCTTCGCGATCATCGAATCACCACGGTAACGTTGCCGCCTTCTGTACTGGCGGTGTTGCCCGAGGAGGATCTCCCAGCCCTGCGGACCCTGGTTTCAGCCGGGGAGAGCTGTTCCAAGGAAATTGTGTCGCGCTGGTCCGCTGGTCGCCGCTTCCTGAACGCATACGGTCCCTCTGAGGCAACGGTTTGTGCGACGTGTTACAAGGTGGATGAGATCCCCCAGGACGCCATCGTGCCGATCGGCCGGCCGATTGACAACGTACGCGTCTACCTCCTGGACCGGGATTTGAATCCAGTCCCAGTGGGCGTCCCTGGTGAACTCTATATCGGTGGTGTCGGCCTGGCTCGCGGATATCTCAATCGGCCTGATCTGACGGCTGAAAGGTTCATCCCAGACCCGTTTTCCAGACTGCCAGGGTCACGCCTCTACAGAACGGGTGATCTTGGGCGATACCTGGCCGACGGTGACATCGAATTCCTTGGCCGGATCGATCATCAGGTCAAGATAAGGGGGTTCCGCATTGAAGTGGGCGAAGTCGAGGCCGCCCTGAGGCGCCATCCTGAGATTCAAGAGGCGGTAGTTGTTTCGCGCGGTACCGCTCCCGGAAACAGTCGCCTGGTTGCCTACTACGTTCCAAAGGAGGGAGCCTCTCCGAGCGTGAAAACACTGCGAAGCTTCCTGAGAAAGAAGTTGCCGGAGTACATGTTGCCTTCTTCCTTCGTGAAACTAGCATCTCTGCCGCTGTCGCCGAACGGTAAGGTCGATCGTCGGGCGCTGCCAGAACCCAAGACGGGCCGCGGCGCTATGGAGAAGGAATACGTCGCTCCCAGAGACACGCTGGAGCTGAAAATTGCCAGAATGTGGGAGGAGGTTCTGGAGACACGTCCGGTCGGGGTCAAGGACAACTTTTTTGACCTCGGCGGTCACTCGCTATTGGCGATGCGATTGTTGGCTCAGATCCAGAAGGATTTCGGCAGAGACGTTCCTCTGGTGACCCTTTTTCAGGAGCCGACCGTTGAACATCTGGCAGGTGTCTTACGCGGCGATGCAGACAGGATGCGTGAGTCGGTCTTCGTCGAGCTGCAAAAGGGCGGCTCGAGGCCACCGCTGTACTTCGTCCATCCTTCTGGCGGCAGTGTCCACTGGTACGTGGAACTGGCACGAAATCTCGAAGCCGACCAGCCGTTCTACGGGCTACAGGCGCAAGGGCTGAACGGAGACCTGGTGTTTCATTCCGACATCGAACGGATGGCTTCCCACTACGTGGAGTCGCTACTGCTCCGGCAGCCGCATGGCCCTTATCATTTGGGCGGCTGGTCGCTTGGCGTCGTGATCGCTTTTGAGATGGCCCAGCAGCTCACGGCCATGGGACACGACGTGACGTTTCTGGCAGTACTCGATCAGGGACCCCACATACCGAATGAGATTCCTTCGGATGATGCAGAAGCGTTGGCCGGCATGTTTTCCAGATACTTTCCTCTCGATGTCGATCATCTTCGTGGACTAGATAACGACCAAAGGCTCAAGTACGTGCTTCGAAAGGCCAAGCGCGCCAAGATTGTACCGCGCTATATCCGCTTCAAGGATTTTCGGCAGCTGGTGCTGATCAACCGGGTGCAGGCTGTGGCGTGGAGCAACTACAAACCGAAGGAGTATCCCGGCAGAATCACGCTCTTCAGGTCGGAGGAGTCTGTGGCTGAGGCCAGAGGGCGGCCCGACCTGGGCTGGGGTGAACTGGCCAAGGGCGGCGTGGAGATTCACGACGTGCCGGGTGACCACATCAGCATGCTGCAGGAGCCGAACGTGCAGGTTCTGGCCAGACGCCTTTACGAAAGCTTGAGCGCGCTGCAGGAATCAAAAATTATTGGACGGTCAAGTTGAGTCCCTCTCCGGAAAAACCCGTGCATCAAAGTTCGAAGTTGCTGAACCGAAATTTTTTCCTGCTGTGGCAGGGCCAGTTCGTCAGCCGGATCGGATCGGAGGTGTTCTCTATCGCCGCCATCATTTGGATCAAGCAGGCGACAGAATCGGCCACTCTGATGGGCATTCTGGGCATGGTCGCCGCCATCCCGGCACTGCTTCTAGGTCCGATCGGCGGAGCCTTCGCGGACCGATACTCGCGACGAAGGATCATCATCTTCAGCGATGTCATCAATGGACTTGCCGTGATGCTGCTCGCCGTCGTCTTCTATCTGCAGCCGGAGAATTCGGACGCCATCCTCGCGTCTCTGTTCGGAGTGGCGATTAGTATCGCCATCGTTAGTTCGTTTTTTGTGCCGGCAATCTCGGCGTCCATTCCTGATCTGGTTCCGTCTGACGGTGTCGCCGGTGCCAACTCGCTTCGACAACTGTCCTCTCAGTTGTCGATGTTTCTGGGGCAGGGCCTGGGTGGTGTCCTGTTCCGCGTGCTGGGTGCCCCCCTGGTGGTGCTGATCGATGGCATCACTTATCTGTTCTCGGCGCTGAGTGAGACGTTCATCACAATCCCTCAGTCCATTCCGGAGGACAGCAGTGACTGGAGGCAGAAGCTGGCACTCTACAAGCGTGATCTGCGGGAGGGTTTCCGCTACGTCTGGAAGGCCCCCGGATTGAAGCAGCTGGTTTTCGTTTCAGCTTTCCTGAACCTGTTCGTGATGCCGATCATCCTGCTTCTTCCGTTCTATGTGGAAGATGTGCTGAACGTGACTCTCGACTGGTACGGCTATCTGCTGGCCACCTTTGGGGTGGGTTCGCTTGTGGGTTCGTTCATCGCTGGATTCGCTGGGGTGAAGGCGAAAGCCCGCGGCGTCATCATGATCGTTTTTATGGTTTTCGAATCTCTCCTGTCCGGTTTGCTGGGACTTACGGGGAATCCCGTGGTTGCTCTCGCAATCACATTCTCGGCTGGCTTGATGGGGGGCTTCATCGGCATCAACGTGGTAACGATCCTGCAAACGAGGACTCCCTCTGAGCTGCGCGGCCGAGTCTTCGGCTTCCTGAATACACTCACCGGTAGCATCGCGCCGGTGGGGATGGGGTTGGGCGGTGTAATCGCCGATATCTCCGGCCGGAACATTCCACTGATTTACGTGATTTGCGGAGGCGCCATGGCTTTGTTGTCCATTCTGGTGTCCTTCAGCAGAGATTTTCGCGAGTTTGTATCTTACGAAGGGGAGGTGAAAGTTGCTCCTGTGATCAACCCTGTACTGCGCGTAAGACCATCCGAAGTTTGACCGCACGATAGGCTGGGGAGCCCACCTGAACGTTGCGTCTGCCCTTCCAGCCGGCTGACTAGAGCAAGAGACCGATTGGACTAAACAAACTGGAGGTGCAATGAGCATGGAAGAGAGAGAAGACAAGACCATCTACAAAGTGGTTGTGAACCATGAAGAGCAGTACTCGATCTGGCCGGCTGATCGCGAGAACCCGCTGGGTTGGAGAGACGCCGGCAAAGTAGGCACAAAGGACGAGTGCCTGGCTTATATCAAGGAGGTGTGGACAGACATGAGACCGCTGAGCTTGCGGAAGAAGATGGAGGAGTCTTCGCAGAGTCAATAAGGCTCGCTATCGGAAGGTGGATTCCGGGAAGAGGACAGTCCCCTTTGTTTCCCTTCTCTGGAGTTACTCGAAAGGGAGATGTCTTGGTCGTGAAGACAGGTCTTTCTAATCGTTCTTGGGTCGTTTTTCCAAATCCGACTACGGAGGCCCAACTTCGGCTGTTTTGTTTTCCATACGCCGGGGGCGGCAGCCAGGTTTTCCGAAGATGGGCGGACTATATGCCTCCAACTGTGGAGCTTTGCCCTGTAGAATTGCCAGGGCGCGGTTCGCGGATCATGGAACCCTACTTTACCCGGCTGCCGCCTCTGATCGAGGCGTTGGCCGAAGGCATCGTTCCGTACCTAGATCGGCCGTTTGCGTTTTTTGGCCACAGTATGGGAGCTCTGATTAGCTTCGAACTGGCGCGCAGACTGCGCAGGGACGCCAGAGAGGGTCCGGTACACCTTTTCGTTTCAGGTCGTGGCGCGCCACAATTGCGCTTAGACGACCCGCCTGTCCATGCGCTCTCTGAAAGCGAGTTGATGGAGAGACTGCGTGAACTGGATGGCACCCCTGAAGAAGTCTTGAGTAATACCGAATTGATGCGGCTTGTTCTGCCTGTCTTGCGAGCCGATTTCGCGGTTTGCGAGACATACGTCTACCACGCGGAACCCCCGCTTGATTGCTCGATAACCGCCTTTGGAGGTCTGAAGGACGGCAGTGTGCCGCGAGAGGCTCTTGAAGCTTGGCGAGAGCAGACCCGCTCCTTTTTCACACTTTACATGTTTCCGGGGAACCATTTCTTCCTCAATGAGGATTTGCCAATGTTCTTGCACACACTCTGCGGGGCGCTCAATGAGCTGGTAAACGCGGACAGGTACCGATGAGAAGTGTTGCGACAGCCTGGGAGACACCACCGCATGTTCTCGACCTAAAGGACGGTGAGGTTCACGTCTGGCGAGCAAATCTGGAAGTAGATAACCGGCGCCTGCAAAGCATGCGTGACTGCCTTTCCGATGACGAGAAGGCAAGGGCCGACCGCTTTCGCTTTGCAGAAGACCGGGAAAGCTATACCGTCTGCCGGGCGATTTTGAGGCTGATCCTGAGTCGATACCTCGGTTGTCCGGCGTCGGTGCTACGCTTTCGATATAACCGATATGGGAAGCCAGCTCTGGTGAATCAGAGTGGCGACAGTACACTCCGGTTCAACCTCTCGCACTCCAAAGCGCTGGCGCTGTATGCTGTTGCTCGAGGCCGAGAGCTAGGCATCGATCTCGAATACTTGGACAGGGGCTTTGCAGGGGAGGAGATCGCCAGGCGTTTCTTCTCGCCTCGTGAGGTCGCCGAACTCGAAGCTCTACCTGGTCGCTTTAAAACGGCAGCATTTTTCAATTGTTGGACACGCAAGGAGGCCTATGTCAAAGCACGCGGAGAGGGGCTTTCGATTCCTTTGGACCAGTTCGAGGTTTCGTTGGCACCAAAGCGGCCCGCTGCTCTTTTGAGGACGGCCGGTGGTCCGGATGAGCTGCGGCGCTGGCACATGTTGGAGCTGGACCCCGGGGAGGGGTATGTGGCTGCTCTGGCTGTAGAGGGGCCAGTGGACGAAATCCGATTCTGGCAATGGGTCGACTTATCGTAGTTTATGAGTGATATGGATACGCTTCTAGGGATCACAGCGAAAGACTGGTGGAAGTTACTGCGGGAGAATCGTTTTGAGATCGATTCCACCTACTGGAGTCGGGCCGCAATTCTGACCGTGAGGAGCGTGGTGAACTCGTTCTATAAAAGGAGAGAGGACAGGCTCTACGGTGCCGCGCTGTCCGAGGTCCAAATCACAGAGCCTCCCATCTTCATCCTGGGACACTGGCGTAGTGGCACGACTCTTTTGCACACGTTGCTGAGTCTCGATCCGAGGTTCGCCTATCCTAATCTTCTGGAAGTATCGAACCCGCACACTTTCCTGTGTATCGAGGACAAGGTTGCGAATCGGCTTGCCAACTCTTCTGCCGAAAAGAGGCCAATGGATAATGTACGTGTTCGCTTCGACAGCCCGGCGGAGGACGAGTTTGGCATCAGCATCATGAGCCTGAAGTCACCCATTCTGGGGTGGTCGTTCCCGAAAAGAGAGGCATACTACGACCGGTTCCTGACCTTCGAAGGCGTCGACGAAAGAACTGTGGAAGAATGGAAGTCGGCCTTCCTGCTTTTTCTGCGGAAGCTAACCTGGCGCTATGAGCGTCAATTGTTACTCAAGTCTCCAGCGCACACAGGACGGATTCGCCTTCTTCTCGACCTGTTTCCTGAAGCGCAGATCATTCACGTTCATCGCAATCCCTGCGCCGTATTCCAGTCGGCTCAAAGGCTGTACGAAACCGCCGTGCCTCGCTCCTATCTGCAAAAGCCCGATCGCGAGCGTTTGGATGACGGCATCCTGCGGCGCTATCAAATGATGTATGACGCCTTCTTCGAAGAGCGTGCCTTGATTCCCGCAGAGAATTTCCTGGACCTTGCCTTCGAGGAGCTGGAAGTGGACCCGGTCAGGGCCTTGGAAAGGATCTATGAGCACCTTGGACTTGGCGATTTTGATCGTCTTCGGCCGCGGCTCGAGGAGTATCTGGCCGCGAACGGGGATTACAAAAAGAACCAGTACCCTCCCCTTGACAGTCGACTGAGAGATAAGGTGGCCGAGTGTTGGCGCAGGTCGTTCGTCGAATGGGACTATCCGATTGAGCGGCTGCCTTGAGGCCTTTTATCTGGTTTTCAGACCACACCATGGGAAGCGAAAAGCTCGCACAGCGGGCTAACACGTAGGAGGGCCATGGCAACGAATCCGGGAGCCCCAGCGTTCGCGGGGTCACCGACGATGTCTCGTAGTCGCATTTTGGACTTCACCGTGTCGGACATCGCGTATTTCGACAGGCAGTGGGGACTAAGCCATGAAAGGAGAGGAAATCATGAAAGGACGATGGGTTTTTCTGGTGACGACCGCGTTGTTTGCGGCCAGGCTCTTTGCACAGACCGGGCCACAGCAGGCTTGGGTGAGTACCTACGCTTCAGGGATCCCGGACGGTTTGGCTCTGGGTAGCGCCCTGGCAGTCGATCCCGCTGGCAATGTCTACGTGATCGGACTCAGCCTTGACGCCAGCAAGAGTTCAGATTTTGTGACCATCAAGTACGGACCAGACGGTTCCCAACAATGGGTGGCGCTCTATGACGGCACTGGCCACGACGAAGACGATGCCAACGCCGTGGTGGTGGACGCGCAGGGCAACGTCTATGTCACTGGGGAGAGTGCGGCCTCCAACGGTTTCAGTGACTACGCCACCGTGAAGTACAACAGCGACGGAGTGCAGCAGTGGGTCGCCCGCTACAACGGACCAGGGAACACTGAAGACAATGCCAACGCGATCGCCGTCGACGCCATGGGCAACGTCTATGTGACCGGAGCCAGTATGCCGTCGGGGTTCGCCGTCGCTCCCGACATCGCCACGGTGAAATACAGTCCAAGTGGTGAGCAGCTTTGGGTGGCTCGCTACAACGGCTCGGGCGATTACTTTGATGAAGGCAATGCCATCGCCGTCGACGCAGACGGGAACGTGTACGTCACCGGCGTGAGTGCAGGCGACGGCACAGGTTCCGACTATGTGACCATCAAGTACAACTCTCAGGGAGAACAGCTCTGGGTGGCCCGCTACGACGGCCCGAAGGGTTCGGAAGACTTCTCCGTGGCTCTGGCAGTGGATGGCGCGGGGAACGTATACGTCACCGGTGTCAGCCTCGGGTCGGGGACCGCTTCCGATTTCGCAACCATCAAGTATGACAAGGATGGTGTGCAGCAATGGGTGCAGCGATACAACGGCACCGACAACAGCGAGGACGAAGGCAGGGACATCGCTGTGGACTCGTCGGGCAATGTGTTTGTCACCGGAACGAGCAACGGTGCGCTGTTCAGCCCCAACCGTGACTACGTGACCATCAAGTACAGCAACGACGGTGAGCAGCTCTGGGTGGCAAGATACAATGGGCCCGCCGACGACTGGGACGATGTGCGCGCGATCGCTGTGGACGCGGCCGGGAATGCGTATGTCACGGGGCAGAGCGTAGGAATCGATACGAAGCCCGACTACGCGACGGTCAAGTACAGGCCGGATGGCACGGAAGAATGGGTGGTGCGTTTCAACAGTCCCACAAACAAGTCTGACGGTGCGGCGGACCTGGCCGTTGATGCATCCGGAAATGTCTACGTAACGGGCACTACCGAGATCGCCTTCACCGGCAGTCAGATCACCACCATCAAGTATACACAGCCGTCCTCGAACGTCGTCGTCGCACCTCCAGCGCCTGCGCTGGACGCGCCACCGGATGCCGCGGCAGATCAGGATACTGTGGTCATCCTGCGTTGGCGCTCGGTCGAGGGAGCTTTATCGTATGAGCTGCAGGTGTCAACCGATTCTCTCTTTGCGACGGTGCTTTATGATGCAGCAGCCATCGCCGACACCTCTCGTGCAGTGGATTCACTCGCTGACGGGACGACGTACTTCTGGCGTGTCCGGGCCAAGAATGAGGCTGGTTTTGGGGAGTTCTCCAGTGTCTGGAGGTTCACGACCGCCTCGTCGTCATCCGTTGTGCCGGCACTGGCAACTCCGAGCCTGGTAACTCCTCCAGACGGTGCGGGCGACCAGTCAACCACCGTGACCGTCCGTTGGAGTGCTGTCGATGGGGCGACATCCTACGAGTTGCAGGTTTCCACGGAAGCAGCATTTGCCACTCTGGTGTTCGGCGACGCCGCAATTGCGGATACTTCGCAGGAGGTGAGTGGGCTCGCCGCAGCCACCATCTACTACTGGCGCGTGAGAGCGAAGAACGGCAGTGAGTCGGGTGACTGGTCGTCGGTGTGGTCATTCACGACGGCGGCGCCAATGCCGGATGCTGTGGAGTTGGTTGCTCCCGAAGAAGCCGCGGTCGTGGCGGGCGACAGTGTGCGTCTTGTGTGGACGACGACTGATCCGACGACGAGCCAATACCGGGTGGAAGTCGCGACGGATCCCGCCTTTTCCTCTGTCATGATGGACTCAAGTCTCACGGACACGACCCTGGTGATAACATCGCTACAAAACGAGACGTACTGGTGGAGGGTGCGCGGCAAGAACCCGGCAGGCTGGGGTCCGTTTAGCCAGCCTCGGAGCTTCTCTTACACGATCATCACCGGGGTTCATGGTCGTAATGGGACGCCGACGCAATATTCTCTGAGCCAGAACTACCCGAACCCGTTCAACCCTTCCACTACAATCCAGTATACGCTTGGTAGCAGAAGTCGCGTACGACTAGAGGTATTCAATACCTTGGGTCAGAGGATCGCCACATTGGTCCAGGCTGTCCAGCCCGCTAGTGAATACCGGATAGAGTGGCGGGCGGACGCCCCCTCCGGCATCTACTACTACCGACTGGAGGCAGTGTCGCTCGAGAATCCCAGCGAGCGCTTCGTAGAGATGAAAAAAATGGTCGTGATGAAATGATGTGAAGATTTGTGTAAGATCCTGCGCTGATTGCAAGAAAATGCTTGACAAAGTGGGAAGGAGTGGTTTAATTGAGTGAGTAGGCAGGGAAGCCATGATGCGTTTCGAGTAGGCGTAACGTTGCTCGAGACGGCGCCGAACGGTCATGGCAGCCTAATCACCACTCTCTAACCGGGATCGACGCTCCTGCCGCAGGAGTCGATGCCCTGTTCCCACCCATACCACCCCCTCTGTCTCACCGTACAGGGATGTGCCGATGGCGTACACGGGGGCCTGGGGAGCCGTGGCTGTTCATTGCAGTTCGATGACCTTCACGGTTTGTATCGTCATCAAACAGGGGACCGGATTATCAACATTCATCCAACTTCCTCTACCCATGTGGCCAGACTGCATGGTGGCTCGAGACCCTGCTCGAAACGGGCGCGTTCAAGCCCGGCAAGGCCGAAGGTAAAAGTGCCTCGGGGACGCTGGCCTCCTGTCCCGAATGTTTCTCAAGCGTTTTGAGAGCGTGGCGGAGGACGTACATCTTGTGACCCTGACGCTTGTATGTCTCGATATCTGGCTGCCAACGGAAGGAACGCTTGCTGAGACTGAAAGCGACCTCCACCCAGTTGAAAGCCGGCTGTGTCACACAGTCTGGAACGGAAAGGGAGTATTCGTAGCCCAAATATGCAACTCGCCTGTCACCCAACCCTAACGTGGAGGACAGAACCATGCGATTTCCAAAGTTCAGTCGTAAGGCTGCAGGTGTAGGCATTGTGCCGGCCACGCTCGCTGCGGCCGCACTGATCATGTTGGGATGCACACAAGAGCCCCAGGGAATCGTGGGGCCGACATCAGACGCCGGTCTGGCGATGGATGTGGCCAAAGCCTCCAGCTCAGCAGGTACGGTGGGCTTTCGAGCTACCTTCCTGGAGAGAATTCGCCGGCCGCAGTCGGATAAGTTCACGATCACCAACAATTCCGAGGACGGCATCAAGATCAGTGAGGTCGTTGTCGACCTGCGTGGCTCCAGGGGCCATCTGTTCTTCGATACTCTACCGACCGGTCCAGGAGAGGGGGTTTTCTTTCTCCTGAAAACGAACGACGGCTGGCGCACAGGTCTAACGAGCGTGAGCGGCCTGAGAGACGGAGGCACGTCCGTCCGTTTCACCTTCGACAACTTCAACGCGGGGGACACCTTTGAGTTCTTTATCGATGTAGATTCACCGGCCCGGGGGCTTGCGGGTGATCTCGTACTCGGCTCACTCTTCGCGGGATCGAGGGTCACCGTCAGGTTTCGGCCGTCCTCCGGCGGTGTTACCCTCTCCGCATCCAAGGAAGTCCTTTCGGCGACCTACCGTGCTTCTGGCTTGTACTCAGCCAGTTGCTCCAGGAGCGAATAGATCTCCTGAGGCCCTGGCGGCTTCACTGGCGATCCTCTTCGTAACCTTCAAAGAAAGGAGGTATCCCAAATGAGAGGCTTCTTGTCCCGCAGGTCGTGGTTCTTGCCGGTACTTTTACTGGCGCTGGTACTCTCGCTGGCAGTGTGGGTTGGATGCGGTGACCGGTATGGCGCACCGACACAACCCGGGCAAAGCGAGCAGATGGCGGCTTTGGCCAAAGGCAACCCGCAGTTGCGGGCGGTCATGGCGGTTCAAAATCGGCATACCAAGGCTCTTTTGGCCACGCCGGGCGTAGTCGGCACGGCAACTACGAAACTGCCCGATGGCAGATACGCCGTCAAGATCCTGACAAAGTCGGATCGTGCCGCACGCCGCTTGCCGAAAACGCTGGACGGTGTGCCGGTCGTGGTTGAAAAGGTTGGTGTCATTCGCGCACTTTCCTTTACAGGCACATACAGGCCAGTGCCAACGGGAGTCTCGGCCGGCAACATCGCCCAGTGTGCTTCCGGCACGATTGGTGCGGTGGTGACCAAAGGCGGCAAGTACTATTTCCTGAGCAACAACCATGTTTTCGCGCGCATCAACCAGGCGCGCATCGGCGAGGACATCGTACAGCCTGGCCGTTTCGATGAGGACCCGCAGTGCAACATTGACCCGAGCAAAGTAGTAGCCGACTTGGCAGAATTCAAGCGGCTTAACTTTGGTCGCCGGTCACTGAGGTCACCCAACGTTATCGACGCGGCGATCGCCAGGATTCGCCCCGGTGTCAGCTTTGACTGCGGGACGCTTACAGGCTACACGCCGAGCAGCACCACTGTTCCGGCCGTGTTGGGCATGTCCGTGAAGAAGACCGGGCGGACGACCGGTCTGACGACGGGCACGGTCACGGGCATCAACGTCACAGTCGTGGTGAACTACGGCACGAGATATGGACTGTTCGTAGGCCAGATTGAGTTCACCAATATTTCGGGCGCCGGTGATTCCGGGTCGTTGATCGTCACCAATGATAGCAACAACAACCCCGTGGCGCTTCTGTTTGCCGGGTCTGAGACCAGCACGATCGGCAATCCGATCGATGCTGTGCTCGCCAATTTCGGGGTGACGATCTGCACAGACCATCAGTGATCGCCGCGCTTCGAAAAATGCAGGAATGAGGTTGTAGGAACGACATGGGGAAAGGGGCCGGTGCACCGCCGGTTGCTTTCCCCATTTGTATGTCTTATCTTGCCTCAAAAAGAAGGCAGGTGAAGTGGCATGTGGACGCGGAATTTCGTAAATTATTCTCTCTGCCTGGTGATGGTGAGTGCTGTGATTCTTTACACCGGGTGCGAGCGCAAACCAGGAAAGAGCTCCCAGCAGACTTCCATGGAAGCAATCAAGAAAGTCCAGGAAAAACACCAGCAGCAGCTGATGTCGATTCCCGGGGTCGTGGGCGTCGGCATCGGGGCTGTGGACGATGACCTTGTCATCAAAGTGCTGGTCGAGAGAAAATCGCCGCAGTTGGAGAAGAAAATTCCTAAGAACCTGGAGGGCTTCCCGGTCGTTATCGAGGAGACCGGGCGGTTCCGGGCCCTTCCCGAAAAGTAGCGGCGCTGGTGCTCTGGTGACAAACGCGTGTGAAAGGCAGCTCCAGCTCTGATCGACAGCGGTGCCTTCTATGAACTTCCTCTTACCCCTACTCGGATTCGGTGTCGGCTTCCTGGTTGGACTGAGCGGCATGGGTGCCGGTGTGATCATGACCCCCGTCTTGATCCTCGGGCTTGGGCTGTCCCCCGCCACGGCCGTGGGCACGGATCTTGCCTACGCCATGGTCACGAAACTTGCCGGGGCATGGCAACATTGGCGCCAGGGGACCGTCAACTTCAGGCTCGTGCGGGAGCTGGCAACCGGCAGTGTCCCGGCCTCGCTGGCAGTCCTGGTGCTCTTCGCCTGGTTTCGCCGGCTTCACACCGCAGCGGTCGATGTCTGGCTGGAGCGTGCTATCGGCCTGGTGTTGATTCTGGCGGCGGGGCTGATCGTTCAGAGGGTCCTTTGGCCCAGGGCCAACCAGCCGGCCTCCGTTCGCAGGACGGTCCATCAGCGCACCATGGTCATTCTGATTGGAGCCTTGGGGGGTGGGTTGGTGGCGCTGACGTCCGTCGGAAGCGGCAGCATCATGTTGGCTTTGTTGGTTCTTGTGACGCCGCTTCAGGCCGAGAAATTGGTGGGCACCGATCTCGCACACGCCGCCGTGTTGGTGAGCGTCACCGTGTTGGTCTATTTCTACCTCGGGTATGTAAACTGGATGCTCGCCGGACAACTGCTCGTCGGCTCAATACCGGGGGTGGTCCTGGGGAGCCGGATGACGCTGCGCGTGCCGCGGCGAGCCTTGCAACTCACGCTTGCCGGGTTACTGATTACGTCGGCCTACAAAATGTTACTGTGAATTCCGTCTCGAGTGGCGGCTGGCTATCGGGCCAGGTATCCTAAGTCGAATATGGGAAACGGATCAACGGAAAGGGATGAACGAAATGGATTCTGTATTGATACCTCCCTACGGGGGGTCGCTGGTGAATCTCCTGGTTGCCGCAGAGGAAGTGGACGAAATCAAGGAGCGTGCCGGTCACCTGCCATCGGTGCAGCTATCGGAGCGGTCTGTTTGCGACCTGGAACTGTTGGCCACAGGGGCTTTTTCGCCGCTGGATCGGTTCATGGGACGCGAAGACATGCAGCGCGTCCTGGATGAGATGCGGCTGGCGTCAGGCCACGTCTTCCCGCTGCCGGTGACACTGCCTGTGGAACCGAGCCCGGACCTTCATCTCGACAAAGAGATCGCCCTGCGGAATGCCAAGAACGAGCTGCTGGGCGTGATGACCCTTGAGGAGATCTATGAGTGGGATCGCAGTGAGGTCGCCCAAAAGGCCTTTGGCACGCAGGATTTGCGCCACCCACTGGTTTCCGAGATGCATCGCTGGGGCAAACTGAACCTCTCGGGACAGATCCGCATCGTGCAGCTGCCCGCCCACTACGATTTCAAGGAGCTACGACTGACACCGGCCGAGACACGCGCCAGACTGGCGGCCTTCGGTCGCCGGAATGTCGTTGCCTTCCAAACCCGGAACCCGCTGCATCGCGTGCACGAGGAGCTGACCAAACGGGCGGCGCAGGAAGTGGACGGTGTCTTGCTCCTGCATCCTGTGGTGGGCATGACCAAGCCCGGCGACGTGGATCATTTCACCCGGGTTCGCACCTACAAAGCACTGGCCGGCCGCTACTACGATCCAGACCGGATTCTTCTGGCTCTGCTGCCGCTCGCCATGCGGTTGGCTGGCCCGCGTGAGGCCCTGTGGCACGCTTTGATTCGGCGAAACTACGGAGCCAACTATCTGATTGTTGGGCGGGATCATGCCAGCCCCGGAAAAGACTCGTCCGGCAAGCCTTTCTACGGTCCGTATGACGCTCAGGAGCTGGTCATGCGTTTCCGGGATGAACTCGGCGTTGGTGTGGTCCCCTTCCGCGAACTAGTCTACCTTCCGGATGAAGATCGCTATGAAGAGGTCTCGCGGGTGCCGGATCGCGCTCGTACGGCCTCGATCTCTGGCACCCAGGTGCGTGAGGAGTACCTGAACAATGGCAGGACGCTGCCGGATTGGTTCACCCGCCCTGAGGTGGCGGAGATCCTGGCAGAGACGTACCCGCCGCGACACCGGCAGGGCGTGTGCATCTGGTTCACGGGTCTCAGCGGCGCCGGCAAATCGACCACCGCAGAGGTGCTCACCGTCCTTCTACTCGAGCACGGCCGCCAGGTGACGGTTTTGGACGGCGACGTCGTCCGTACGCACCTCTCCAAGGGGCTTGGTTTCAGCAAAGAGGATCGCGATATCAACATCCGCCGCATCGGCTTTGTGGCGGCCGAGATCGTCCGGCATGGCGGCGTGGTTATCTGCGCCGCAGTCAGCCCCTATCGCGCCACCCGCAACGACGTGCGGAACATGGTCGGCAAGGATCACTTCGTGGAGGTCTTCGTCGACACGCCGTTGGAAGTGTGCGAGGCTCGTGACACCAAAGGCCTTTACGCCAAGGCGCGCCGGGGTGAGCTCAAGGGTTTCACCGGCATCGACGATCCCTACGAGCCGCCGCAGAACGCCGAGATCACCCTGGACACAACATCGCACGCGCCGGAGGAGAACGCTCACATCATCTTGAGCTACCTGAAGGGCCATGGCTTCGTGCGGTCACAATCTGATCACCCCCCGGAAGACACGAAGGCGATGCGGTCCTCGCCGGCGGAAACGCTGGAGAAATAGGGCCGTCTTCTCGGGTTTCGATCTCGCATACGAAGCTTGTGCCGATGGTCGGTCAAGCCCGAACGCCCTGAGGGGTACCCGGAAATGCATGCGAATGAAGCCGCTGCGCTGTGGCGTGGCGGCTTTCTTTTTGTGCGCGTGAGGTGGCTCCAACAGGGGCCGGATGCCCATGGAAGCCATTTCCTTTGAGACCCGGATATCCGCAGCGAAAGTGGCCATGAAAATAAGGAAATAGACCTTGACTTTTGCCACGAAGTTTTTAAATTCCATGGTCGGTTTGACCCAGTCCTGCCATGCCACAGCGCTTCGGCGTAGGGGACGGCCGGTGTGGCTCGAGGCCCTGAAGGGCCGACCTGATCATCGTCGTTGTCTCGTGTAGGCTTTGCCCCGAAGCCGTGTAAAGCCTCGAGAACTTGTGAACAGCCCTTGACATCCAAAGAATAGGACAGCCAGCCTTTTGCACAGACGCAAACAAGCTCTCACGATCGTTCTTTCGCTTCTTGTTTTGCTCATCCTGACAGCCGTTGCCTTCGGCCAGGAGGCCGCAGCCGCTCAGCAGGAGGAGTCTTTCGGTATCGGCGCCGTCCTGCCCCTCTGGAGCGTGATTCCCTTCGTCGGCATCTTGCTGTCGATCGCACTTTTCCCACTCCTGGCACCGCACTTCTGGCATCACCACTTTGGTAAAGTCTCAGCCTTCTGGGCACTGGTCTTCGCAGTGCCGTTTCTGTTTGCCTACCACGGTGAGGCACTTTACGAGATCTGGCACATCTACCTGTCGGACTACATCCCGTTCATCATACTGCTATGGTCGCTCTACACGGTGTCGGGAGGCATTCTTCTCGAGGGGACCCTGCAGGGCACGCCGGTGGTGAACACCATCGTCCTCCTCATCGGGACTTTCCTGGCGTCGTGGATTGGTACCACCGGTGCCGCCATGCTGCTCATTCGGCCGCTGCTGCGGGCCAACGCACACCGGAAGAACAAAGTCCATCTCGTCATCTTTTTCATCTTCCTGGTAGCCAACATCGGTGGATCGCTTACGCCCCTGGGTGACCCGCCGTTGTTCCTGGGCTTTCTGCACGGCGTGCCGTTCTTCTGGACCTTCCGCTTGATCGTGGAGATGGGAACGCTGTCTCTGGCCCTCCTGGCGATCTTCTTTATCCTCGACACGGTTCAGTACCGCCGCGAGAAGGCAGCGACGCAAACTGCCCAGGTTGGGGCCACGCCCGAGCTCGTCGCGGCGAACCCCGGTCCGGCCGGTCCCGTGGATTCGACGCCGCTACGGATTCGCGGAAAGCAGAATTTCATCTTTCTTCTCGGGATCGTCGGCGGCGTGCTGATGAGCGGGATCTGGCATGCTGGAACGATCAACATCTTCGGTGTTGAAGAGCACATCCAGAATCTCGTGCGCGATGGATTTCTGGTCCTGATGGGGCTGCTGTCCGTCCGGTTCACATCGAAAGAAATTCGCGACGGGAATGCCTTCACCTGGTTCCCGATCCAGGAAGTGGCCTATCTTTTCGCTGGGATCTTCATGACCATCATCCCCGCCCTGGCGATCTTGCGCGCTGGTGAACATGGTGCCATGGCCTGGCTGATCAAGTCGGTTTCGGAGCCGTCCCACTACTTCTGGGTGACCGGAAGCCTTTCAAGCTTTCTGGACAATGCTCCAACCTATCTGACGTTTCTAAGTACTGCTCTCGGCGGCTTCTTCCCGGGAGTCGTGGAGCGGCAAGCCGTTCACATGCTCATTGCTCAGAAAGAGATCTACCTTGTGGCGATTTCAACCGGAGCGGTGTTCATGGGCGCAAACACCTACATTGGCAACGCTCCGAATTTCATGGTGAAGTCGATCGCGGAAGAGCAGGGAGTAAAGATGCCAAGCTTTTTCGGCTACATGATGTGGTCGATTGGCATTCTGATCCCTCTCTTCGTTCTCATTACACTGGTCTTCTTGTCGTAGACGTTGGCTTTTGCGGCTGCCGCTGAGATGCGGCTGCCTTAGAGAAAGGGAACAAGCCCACTGGCTGCCCGGAGCAGGTTCTCCGGAGATCGAGTCGTTGTCGCACGACGCTTCCGGCCGGGACTTCCCAGTGATGCTGCATCGCGGAGGGATGGGTTGATCACTTTCCTTTTTTACGCCTTCTCCATCATCGCCCTGGCGAGTGCGGTGGGGGTCATTCTCCATCGCAACCCGGTCTATTCAGCTCTCATGCTGATTATGACCCTCTTCTCCCTGGCGGGCCTCTACGTTCTACTGGATGCACCTTTCATCGCTGCGGTACAGGTCATCGTCTACGCGGGCGCCATCATGGTGCTCTTCCTCTTTGTGATCATGCTGCTCAACTTTCGGGGTGGTTCCGGCTTGGATCGTAGTTCCAAGTGGATCCGCCGGACTGCCCTCGGGCTGGGCGTCCTGCTGGTGATCAGCTTTGCAGTCGTGCTGGCAAAATCGAGTGCCGTATCGAGCGACGAGCCGATGCGGTTCGGCGCCAACGATGGCATGGCCAGCACTGCGTCGATCGGGACGCGGCTTTTCACCGACTACATCTTGATATTTGAGGCTGCTTCGATTCTGCTTCTGGCAGCCATCGTCGGCGCTGTTATGATTGCCAGGCGTCGACTGAGAGCTTGATGCCATGTATCTGACCCATGTACTTATTCTGAGTGCGGCGCTGTTCACGATTGGTGTGCTGGGCGTTCTGACGCGCCGGAACGCCATCGTCGTGTTCATGTCGATCGAGATTATGCTCAATGCGGTGAACTTGAGCTTCATCGCCCTGGCGGCCCACCTTCACAACACCGACGGCCAGATCTTTGTCTTCTTCGTCATGGTCGTGGCGGCAGCCGAGGTGGCCGTGGGTCTGGCACTGATCGTCGCCATCTATCGGCTTCGCGACACGGTGATGGTGGATGAGATCAATCTGATGAAATGGTGAGCGAGCCAGCGGCGGTTGCACCGGCTGCAGGCGGCACCTCACAATCGAATGGGACAGGGATGGGAAAGCACGTCGGCCCAGTGAATCGGTTTACCTACTTTAGGCGACGAGAGCTGTGATGCTGCAGAACGTTTGGCTGATTCTGTTTTTTCCTCTTCTGGGCTTCCTCGTAAACGGCCTGCTCGGCCGCTATTTGGGAGAGCGCCGCGTCCGTATCCTTGGGCCCGGTGTGGTGGGGATCTCTTTCCTGCTGTCGCTGCTTGCTTTCGTGCAGTTGCTCGGGCTGCCTGCTGAAGAGCGCGTCGTCGGGAACACGCTTTATACCTGGATTGCTGCCGGCAAATTCGAGATCTCCGTAAGTTTCCTGCTCGACCCTCTTTCGGCCTTGATGATCCTGGTCGTCACCGGCGTCGGCTTTCTGATTCACGTCTACTCCGTAGGCTACATGCATGGTGATCGGGGCTTTGCGAGATTCTTCGCTTTTCTGAACCTGTTCACCTTCGCAATGCTTCTTCTTGTGCTCGCCGATAACTTCCTGTTGCTTTTCGTCGGCTGGGAAGGGGTCGGCCTCTGTTCCTATCTGCTCATCGGCTTCTGGTATGAGGACGACTACAACGCCTACGCAGGGCGCAAGGCCTTCGTCGTCAATCGTGTCGGCGACTTCGGCTTTCTCCTTGCCCTGTTTCTGATCGTATCGGTGTTCGGCAGCCTGAAATACGATGAAGTCTTCACCGCGGTGTCCCAGGGGCAGGGTCTGGCGGCGATCACGGCGATCACTCTGTTGCTGTTCGTGGGAGCCACGGGCAAGTCGGCCCAGCTGCCACTCTACGTCTGGCTGCCCGATGCGATGGCGGGTCCGACTCCAGTCTCCGCACTGATCCACGCTGCGACGATGGTGACGGCTGGGGTCTACATGGTGGCTCGCACTCACGTGCTCTTCCTGCACAGCCAGACGGCGATGGCTGTGGTTGCGATCGTGGGAGTGGCAACTGCATTCTACTCGGCCACGATCGCGCTGACGAGCAACGACATCAAGCGGGTGCTGGCCTACTCGACCATCAGCCAGCTCGGTTACATGTTTCTGGCTACGGGCGTCGGGGCGTTTGCCGCCGGCATCTTTCACCTGATGACACATGCCTTCTTCAAAGCCTTGCTCTTCCTCTGCGCCGGCAGCGTGATGCATGCCATGTCGAACGAGACCGACATGCGCAAGATGGGGGGACTGAAAAGCAAGATGCCAATCACCTACCTGACAATGCTGACGGGGGCGCTGGCTCTGGCCGGAATCCCGGTCTTCTCGGGCTTCTTTTCGAAGGACGAAATCTTGTGGATGACGGTGGCGAGTCCTTATGGAGGATTCGGCCTCTGGCTTGTCGGAGCAGCCGCTGCGGGGCTCACGGCCTTCTACATTTTCCGTCTCATCTACCTCACCTTTCATGGTGAGACGCGTGCCGAAGCGGAAGTGGCCCGTCACATTCATGAATCGCCACCTGTCATGACGGTCCCTCTGGTCCTTCTGGCGCTTTTGGCTCTGGTCGGCGGCTGGGTTGGAATTCCGCAATTGTTCACGCCGCTGGACAGCTTTCTCGAGCCAGTGTTCAGCCGCTACGTGCAGGTCGAAATCGCTCCACCGCCTGGGGCGGTCGGACTGGAATGGTCGTTCATGGGCATCTCGGTGGCGATTGCGCTGCTTGGTATCGGTGTGGCGTATCTGATGTACGTGAAAAACCCTGCGCTGCCCGCGGTGGTGGCCGCACGGTTCTCCCGGCTTTACCGCATGCTTTACAACAAATACTACGTGGACGAGATCTACAACGCCGTCATCGTTCGCCCGATCGCGGTGATGTCGGATATCCTGTTCTGGCGCGTCATCGACATGCGCCTGGTGGACGGTGCAGTCAATGGCATGGCCAAAATGTTCGGCTCCATCAGCCACTATGTGCGCCGGCTGCAAACCGGGCTGGTGCAAGCCTATGCTCTCTCTTTGTTCTTGGGAGCCGTTGCCCTCATCTTCTACTACTTATTCGTCTAGACTCGACCGATGTCTTCGATCTTAACTTGGCTTATCTTCTTACCTCTCGTAGGCGCCCTCGTGGTGTGGTGGACGCCTGCCGAGCAGCGGGAGAGCAGACTCAAGGTCATTGCCCTGGTCTTTTCCACCGCGATCTTTCTGCTTTCCTTGGTGCTCTATTTCAGTTTCGATGGCGGTTCAGCCGCCATGCAGTTTGAGCAGGATGTGCCCTGGATCGAGACGTTCGGCATCCGTTACCATGTCGGCATCGATGGTATCAGCCTTCTGCTCATCCTTCTGACGACCTTTCTCACCCCGATCACATTGCTGTCGTCCTGGGGGAGCATCCAGCGTAGCGTCCGCGGCTTTCTGGTGTCGATGCTGCTGCTGGAGACCGGCATGCTGGGGGTCTTCTCGAGCCTGGACCTCTTCCTGTTTTACGTTTTCTGGGAGGCCATGCTCATCCCGATGTATTTTATCATCGGCATCTGGGGCGGTGAGAGGCGCATTTATGCCGCGGTGAAGTTCTTCATGTACACGATGGTGGGCAGCCTTCTCATGCTGGTCGCCATTCTCTACCTGTACTTCTACCATGGCAGGGTTACGGGTGTCTACACGTTCGATCTCTTGCAGATCCAGAAGCTGGCCATCCCGCCGCAGATTCAGCTTTGGCTCTTCCTGGCCTTTGGTCTCAGTTTCGCGATCAAGGTGCCGATGTTTCCCTTCCACACCTGGCTGCCCGACGCCCACGTAGAGGCGCCGACGGCGGGAAGTGTGATCCTGGCCGGCGTGCTCCTGAAAATGGGGACCTACGGATTCTTGCGGTTCTCGCTGCCGCTTTTCCCGAATGCTGCGGCTACGTTTACGCCACTCATCATGACGCTGGCGGTGATCGGCATCATCTATGGGGCTTTGGTGGCGATGGTACAGCCCGATTTGAAGAAAATGGTGGCCTACTCCAGTGTCAGCCACCTGGGCTTTGTCATGCTCGGCATCTTTGCCCTGAATGCCCAGGGTATTCAGGGCGGCATCCTGCAGATGGTGAATCACGGCCTGTCCACGGGCGCCCTATTCCTGATCGTGGGCATGATCTACGACCGCCGGCACACTCGTCTTATCGCGGAATTCGGTGGGCTGGCGCGTCAGATTCCGGTGTTCACCGCCTTTTTCATGATCGTGACTCTATCGTCCATCGGCCTTCCCGGACTGAACGGTTTTGTGGGCGAGTTCCTCATCCTCCTGGGCACGTTCCTGTCGAGCCGCACCTTCGCCGTGTTCGCAGCGTCCGGAGTGATTCTGGCGGCAGTTTACATGTTGCTCATGTTCCAGCGGGTTATGTTCGGAAAACTGGACAAGCCGGAAAATCAGAAGCTGAAAGACTTGAGTCTGCGAGAGGTGTTTGTTCTTGTTCCGGTGGTAGCTCTTATTATCTGGATCGGTGTGATGCCGAAGCCATTCTTGAACAAGATGGAGGCCAGCGTCACGGCGCTGATCAAACAGGTGGAGGAGCGCCGCGCCGAGGTGGTGCATCACGGCAGCGCCGTGGCGGTTGCTCCAACCCGGATCGAAATCCCCGCCGGGGGAGGGGAGTGAGCGCAGATGGCACCGGGTGATCTGAAAGTAGTCCTTCCTGAACTGGTGTTGGCGGGCGGTGGCCTGGTGGTCCTGCTGGTCGCCCTCATCTGGCCGAAAGTGAGCCGAGCTCTGCAGGCAGGCTTCTCACTTGCCGTGCTTGGCGTGGCGCTGGCCGTTCTTCCAGGACTGTGGGGCAGGAATCTTTCCGGTTTCGGCGGGCTGATCGCCGCCGACAACTACGCCCTGGTTTTCGGAGGGATCTTCCTGGTGTCGGCGGCCCTGACGATTCTTCTCTCTCTGAACCGCCACGAAACGCGCTACGTCCTCTACAACGAATTCTTCGCGCTGGTGCTGTTCGCGACGTTGGGCATGGCGCTGATGGCTGCAGGCACCGACCTGCTGACGATTTTCATCGGCCTCGAGACGCTCTCCATCTCGCTCTACGTTCTGGCTGCCTTCCGCCGGGACGACGCCCGGGCTCTGGAAGCCGCCTTCAAGTACTTTCTCCTCGGGGCGTTTGCCAGCGCTTTCCTATTATATGGCATCGCTTTGATGTACGGCGCCACCGGAAGCACGCGCATAGCGATCCTGGCCGACTTTGTTTTGCGTCGAGGCCTGCTCAGCGACCCGCTCTTCGTGGCTGGTTTTCTTCTTGCCGTCGTCGGTTTCGGATTCAAGGTGGCGATGGTTCCCTTCCACATGTGGGCCCCGGATGTGTACCAGGGCGCTCCCACCCCGGTGACGGCGTTCATGGCCACCGGTTCGAAGGCTGCCGGGTTCGCGGCGCTGCTTCGAGTGCTTGGGACTTCGTTCGGGGAACAGGCGGTGCACTGGCAGACTGTGATCTGGGTGCTGGCCTTCTTGACCATGACGTTCGGGAACATCACTGCCTTGCGGCAGCAGAACATCAAGCGTATGCTTGCTTACTCCTCGATTGCACACGCGGGCTACGTCCTGGTTGGCGTGATTGCGGCCAATGCCATGGCAACGTCCAGTGTGGTCTTTTATCTGCTGGCGTACACTTTTATGACGGCCGGCGCCTTCGGCGTTGTGTCGATGCTGGCCTCGCAGAGCGAGGAGTTTGTCGATCTGAGCGCCTATCGGGGCCTGGCGTATCGCTCTCCGGCCGCGGCTGTGGTGATGTCGGTGTTCATGTTTTCCCTGGCCGGGATTCCGCCGACCGCCGGGTTCATGGGGAAGTTCTATCTCTTCAGCGCCGCGGTCAAGGCCGGCTTCATCTGGCTCGTCATCTTCGGTGTGATCAACTCGATGATCAGCCTCTATTACTATCTCGGCGTGGTCGTGAACATGTTCATGAACGATCCGGAAGCTTCCACACCCACGGTCGTACGCACTCCGCCGGTCGCAGTGGCCCTCGGGATTGCGGTGCTGGGCACGCTGGCTCTCGGCCTGTTTCCTTCCCAGTGGATGGGGTTGATGGTGAACCTCTGGGGCACGGTGATGTGAGGGCTATGGAAAATGCAAAATGCAAAATGCAAAATGCAAAATGGAACGGGGTGGATCGCAATGAAGGCCCAGGGTTATAGAGGCGGTAGAGGGCCGGGCAGATACAAACGGAACACCGAGGTTTTGGGAGGGTCATTGAATCGATGAATGTAGTCGGTTTGAGGGGAACCATGTGCCGGGCGTCTTTCGCCGAGTCACGGCACGGCTGATGCCGTCTGGTGGAAACGGCGCAAGGAAGGAGGGAGCGTTGGTCGGCGCTCCTTTTGTTGTTTTGGGCCGGGACTTTCAGCCACGAGACGGACATTGCGGACTAACCAGGGAGACGTGGAATGGAAATCGCAGTAAAGGCTGCACCAATCGACACGGAGCCTTCGGAGGCTCTCATCGTCGGCGTACCTCAAGATACATCTTCGTTGCATTTGCCTGCCGCGCTGCAGGAGATCGCCAACGGCCCCATTGCGGCTGGTGACTTCCGCGGCAAAGCGAATGAGGTCATGCTTCTCTACACCTATCTCGAGCAAGGGCCCAGGCGCCTCTGCCTTGTCGGGCTGGGGGAGTGGGATCACTACACCCTGGAGGCCATAAGAAAGGCCATCGGCACGGCAGCCAAACAGGTGATGAACCTCGGCGTGCGCAGTTGTGCCGTCGCTCTCGATCTTTTTCGCGGCGAAAAGTTCAACACCAACGAGACGGCTCAGGCTATCGTCGAGTCCGCCATTCTGGGGACCTATCAGTATACGCAGTTCAAGGAAGTCGAGCCAGACCAGGCCAAGAGGCTGGAGAACATGACCTTGCTGGTGGCGGAGTCTGGGCAACAGGCTGGTGCCGAAGATGGAGCGCGATGGGGAACGATTGTCGCCGATTCGGTCTGTGCCAGCCGCGACCTGCAGAACCATCCGGGCAACATGTTGACACCGGCACGGCTCGCCGAAGAGGCGGAAAAACTGGCCCATCGGAAGGACCTATCCTTTGAAGTACTTACAGAGAAGGAAGCACGCGAGCACGGCATGGGAGCGTTTCTTGCAGTGGCACAGGGCAGCCATCAGCCGCCCCGGTTCATTGTCATGGAGTACAAACCAAAAGGGGCCGCGGGCGAACCCTATGTATTCATCGGTAAGGGCGTCACTTTCGACAGCGGTGGCATCTCGATCAAGCCGAGCTCGAAGATGGAAGAGATGAAGTTCGACATGTCGGGCGCAGCCGCGGTGCTTGGCACACTCGCTGCGGTCTCCGATCTGCAGATGCCGGTCCATGTTGTCGGATTGATTCCGGCCACCGAAAACCTCCCGGGTGGCTCGGCTTTGAAGCCGGGTGACATCGTGCGCGCCAGCAACGGCAAGACCATCGAAATCATCAACACCGATGCCGAAGGCCGGCTGATTCTTGCTGATGCCCTGGCCTATGCCAAACGCTTTCAACCCGCCGCGGTTGTCGACCTGGCCACGCTCACCGGGGCGTGTGTCGTGGCCCTCGGCCAGGAGGCGACCGGCCTGTTCGGCAACGACGAGAGCCTCATGGAGCAACTCAGACAAGCCGGTGAGCAGACGGGTGAGCGCTGCTGGCCGTTGCCCCTTTGGGACGCCTATGATGAGCTGATCAAGAGTGACTATGCCGACGTCAAGAACAGCGGCGGCCGTTGGGCCGGGGCGATCACCGCGGCCGCTTTCTTGAAGAAGTTTGTCGACGGATACCGCTGGGCCCATCTCGACATCGCTGGAACCGCCTATTCGGACAAAGATCGGCCCATCGCGCCCCGTGGTGGGGCCGGTGTCGGTGTGCGGCTTCTTGTGCAGTTCCTGAGGAATGCTCTGCAGCGCCCGGCATGAGGCACTGCCTGGGGCACCTGCCGGTGCGGCAAATTGATGTTGACAATGCAGGCTCCAGTTCGTATATTAGCAAGCCCTGGAAGGGAGGGCTGCTTCCCGATGACCTGTCCAGCCTTTGGCCAACAATTTGCTTGCAAAGGCTGCTTTTTTTTGGTAACTTTTTCTATGTAATTACTGGACTTCCGGTAGATGTTCGAGGAACTGACCGAAAAACTCGAGACAGCGTTCCGCAAGCTTCGTGGTCACGGCAAGCTGACGGAGAAGAACATCGCCGATTCCATGCGGGAGATCCGGCGGGTGCTCCTGGAGGCCGACGTCAACTACAAGGTCGCCAAGGAGTTTATCGCCCGGGTGCAGGAGAAAGCCGTCGGCCAGGAGGTGCTACGAAGTATCACGCCAGGCCAGCAGGTCGTCAAAATCATACACGACGAGCTGATCCACTTGATGGGCGAATCCGATGCGCCCATTCATTTTGCCCAGATCCCGCCGACGGTGATCATGCTTGTCGGGCTTCAGGGGTCGGGAAAGACGACTCTGGCGGGCAAGCTGGCAGCACATTTCAAATCGCGGCACCGCCGCAGTCTGCTGGTGGCAGCGGACTTGAGGCGTCCTGCGGCCGTGGAACAACTTCGCGTCGTTGGCGAACAAGTCGGCGCCCAGGTCTATACGGCCCAGGGGAAGAATCCTGTCGAGGTGTGTGTCGAGGGCCGAGAGCTGGGGCGCAGGCAAGGATTCGATGTCGTCATTCTCGACACTGCCGGGCGCCTGCATGTGGATGAAGAGTTGATGGCCGAGCTGGCCAGGATCAAGGACAAGACTCAGCCACAAGAGATTCTCTTCGTCGCAGACGGCATGACCGGGCAGGACGCAGTCAACACGGCTCAGGAGTTTCTTCGCCGTCTCGATTTCACCGGGGTAGTGCTCACCAAGCTCGATGGGGATGCCCGCGGAGGGGCGGCTCTCTCCATTCGGGCCGTCACCGGCAAGCCGATCAAGTTCATTAGCCTTGGCGAGAAGTTCGACGCCCTCGAAAAGTTCCACCCGGATCGCATGGCGTCGCGCATTCTCGGTATGGGCGATATCGTCAGTCTGGTCGAGAAGGCCCAGCAGAGCCTTGACGAGGAAAAAGCGCGCAAGCTCGAGCGCAGGCTTCGGCGACAGGAGTTCACGCTGGAGGACTTCTACGATCAGCTTCAGCAGATCAAACGTATGGGACCACTGGATCAGTTGCTCGGCATGATTCCGGGAGTGGGTGGCAAGGCCCTCAAAGGCCTGTCCGTCGATGACCGCGCTCTGGTTCGCATCGAAGCGATCATCAATTCGATGACGCCGGACGAACGCCGGCGGCCGCACATCATCAACGGCAGCCGGCGAAGACGAATCGCCCGCGGCAGTGGAACCTCGATCCAGGACGTCAACAAACTGCT
This sequence comes from uncultured Cytophagia bacterium, assembly GCA_964527995.1. Classification (GTDB taxonomy): domain Bacteria; phylum Zhuqueibacterota; class Zhuqueibacteria; order Oceanimicrobiales; family CAZGRP01; genus CAZGRP01. Next base: position 98,704 of record CAZGRP010000005.1, read on the forward strand.
GAAGCAGTTTCAAATGATGCAGAAGATGGTCAAGAATATGAGTCGGCTCCAGCCTGGCCGCTTGCCGATTTGAAGCGTTGTTGAGTTCAAGTAGAAAGGAGAATTGAGTTGGCAGTTAAGTTGCGTTTGAGGCGAATGGGGAAGAAGAAGCAGCCGTTCTACCGCATCGTGGCGGCCGATGCCCGGAAGCCACGGGATGGGGAGTACCTCGACAACTTGGGTACCTACGATCCCCGGTCCCATCCCATCGCGGTGGAAGTCAATGAAGAGCGTGCCCTCTACTGGTTGCAACACGGAGCCATACCGACTGATACCGTCCGCAGCCTCCTGCGGCGGAAGGGGATCCTGCTGAAATGGGATCTGATCAAGCGAGGCTACGACGAGGAACGTATTGCCGAGGAGTTCAAGAAGTGGGAAGTGTTGCAGATTGAACGCCGCAAGCGGCTGGAGGCGGCGGAAATCCAGAAACAGAAGCAGCAGGCCGAGGCCGAAGAAGTGACCGCTGAGGAGGAGGCCGCTGGCGCTGAGACCGAGGCGGCTGTTGAACAGGAGGAGGCCGCTGGCCCAGAGACCGAGGCGGCTGTCGAACAGGAGGAGGCCTCTGCTGAAGCGGGAGATACCTCATCTGAGGCTGGCGCAGAGCCCGAGGCTGAAGAGCCGGCGGAGACCGACAAAAGCGACTGATTGAGGCCGCTGCCCTCCCGCACCTGGAGCTGCCAGGCGGCACGGTGCAAAGCCCGGTCGATACCGGGCCCGAAGACGCCCGCCCAACCGGAGGATAGGCAGCCGGCGGGATGGCGCTTCAGCTATGTACACGACAACTTCTTCAATCTGATCCGTAACACGCTTCGTACGAGATCGCTCTTGGCGACTGGAACCGACCTGGGTCACCGATCACGACGGGGAGGTGTGATACTCAGGCTACTCAAAAAAGCCGAAGTGGATTCAGATCCCGTCCAGAACAGCCAAACAGGAGGGGTTGATATGAAGGAGTTCGTCCTGTACATAGTCAGGCACCTGGTAGATAAGCCGGAAGAAGTTCAGGTGAACGAGATCGACGGTGAGCGGACGGTTGTGTATGAACTCCGCGTGGGTCAGGGAGATATGGGGAAGGTTATCGGCAGGCGCGGGCAAACAGCTAAGTCGATCCGTACACTGCTGGCTGCGGCTTCGGCGAAAACAGGAAAGCGGGCTGTTCTAGAGATTCTAGAATAGGCTGGTCGAGTCAAGCTTTCCTCATTGTCCCTCCACAGGGGGCTCGCAAGAAGTTTGCCGCCCGTGTTCACTTGATCGAACTCTCTCAGGTCATCCGCATGTGCGTGGCCAGCTTCACCGATTCGCCGCCGCTTTTCTTTTGCCGCGGACGGTAGCAGCGGAATGGTTTCCAACCGGCGTGCCTAAGAAGCGTTCTGCACAACGCCCTCCCGAGTTCGTTACCATCGCCTACGTCGAGCGACCGCATGGCGTGCGCGGTGGTCTTCGACTGCGGGTTGTGACGGATCATCCTGAACAGTTGCACAGCCTGGATCACGTTTTCTTGACGAACCGTGAAGGCGTGCGTGAGAAATTCAGGGTGATGCGGGCCAGGGTTCAGGGAGGTCGGATCTACCTCGATCTGGAAGAACTCAAGAGCCGGGAACAAGCGGCGCAGTGGCGTGGCGCCAGCGTGGAAATCCCCGGCGCGAGTCTGCCGCCATTGGAAGAAGGCGAGTATTACGCCTTCGAACTGATTGGTTTGAAAGTTGTCACCACGCAAGGCGAGGAGGTCGGCGTTCTGGCAGAGGTGCTCGATATGCCGGCCAACGATGTATATGTGGTGCGCAAGGGAGAAAAGGAGCATCTCATTCCGGCAATCAAGGACGTCGTCAAGGAAGTCGATCTGAGTGCCGGACGTATGGTCATCGAGGCGATCGAGGGACTCCTCGACTGACCACTCATTGTCGTCGCTGGTTGAAAGATGCGGATACACATTCTAACAGGTTTTCCCAAGTTGCTCGATAGCCCGCTCAACGAGAGCATTCTGAAGCGGGCTCAGGCCAAGGGCCTTGTCGAGATTCTGGTGCACGACCTTCGTGATTACACGACCGACAAGCACAGGCAGATCGACGACTATCCCTATGGCGGTGGGGCTGGCATGGTGCTCAAACCCGAGCCCATTTTCCGCTGCATGGATACCATCGCCGAGCGCTGGCCGGAGGATGCCCGCAGAGTCATCCTTCTGACGCCCACCGGAGAGACTTTTAATCAGAAAAAGGCGCAGGAGCTCTCCCTCAGCAAGGGGATGGTACTGATCTGCGGTCACTACAAGGGCGTCGACGACCGGGTGCGCCAGGCGCTCGTCACCGAGGAAGTCTCGATCGGAGACTATATTCTCACAGGCGGAGAACTTGCGGCATTGGTCGTCGTCGATGCTGTCGTCCGGCTTCTGCCGGGCGTGCTGGGGGATTTCGACTCCGCCCTGACCGACTCCTTTGTAAACGATCTTTTGGACTGCCCGTACTTTACCCGCCCGGAGGAGTACCGAGGCATGCGAGTGCCGGAGGTGCTGCTCTCTGGGCATCATGCCCAGATTGCGGCGTGGCGGAGACAGAAATCGCTGGAACGTACGCGAGAGCGGCGTCGCGACCTGTGGGAGAAAGTCAAAGAGTATTTCGACGCACAGGAAACCGGCTGAGCGGCGCCGCCGCCGATTCGCTGGAAATGGAATTGATGAGGAGGATGTAGCTATGAGCAAGATAGACGCACTGACAGCCGCACAACGGAGGAGCGACATCCCTGATTTCGCTCCCGGTGACACCATTGCTGTTCATTACCGTGTCGTGGAGGGCAACAAAGAGCGCATCCAGGTATATCAGGGGGTCGTGATTCAGCGCCACGGCAGTGGTTTGAACGAGACCTTCACGGTGCGCAAAGTCTCGAACGGGGTCGGCGTGGAGCGCATCTTTCCGCTCCATTCGCCCAATATCGCCAAGATCGAGAACTTGCGCCGAGGCCGCGTGCGCCGGGCCCGACTGTTCTACCTGCGGGGATTGCGCGGAAAGGCCGCCCGCATCGCCGAAAAACGATAGCTGGTCAGGCGGAATAGAACGGCCGCTGCGGGACTTGTCGTTCCCCACAGCGGCCTTTTTTCGTCCGGGGGCCGCCCGAGACCAGGAGAACATCCATACATACGAGAATCATGCGAAGAACTCGTGTTCACACGCCACTTCCGGGGCCGCGCAGCCGCGAATTCCTGGAGCGGAGGAGTGCCGCCGTACCGGACGCGCTCTACAGCCATATCCCGATTGCTGTACGCCGGGCACTGGGGAGCGAAGTTGAGGACGTGGATGGCAACCGCTTCATCGATTTCGCCGGCGGCATCGGCGTACTCAATGTTGGACACTGCAACCCCGACGTCGTGGCGGCAGTGGTGGAGCAGGCCGAGAGCCTCACGCACATGTGCATGCATGTCGCCATGTACGAGCCCTATGTCGCCCTGGCGGAGAACTTGAATCGCCTCGTCCCTGTACCTGCGCCGAAGAAAACCCTTCTCGTCAACAGCGGCGCCGAGGCTGTGGAGAACGCGGTCAAGATCGCTCGCTACGCTACAGGCAGACCGGCCCTGGTCGCCTTCGAGCACGGATTCCACGGTCGTACGCTGCTCGGCCTCAGTCTGACCGGCAAGGTGGCCCCTTACAAGAAGGGCTTTGGCCCGTTCTTCGGGGATGTATACCATGCCCCCTACCCTTACGGCTATCGCTGCCCCGCCGGCAGCGACCCGCAATCGGCACTGGCATATTACGTCGGCGTGCTTCACGATCTTTTCAAGACCCAGGTCGATCCGCTCGCGGTCGCTGCGGTGCTCTTCGAGCCGGTTCTCGGCGAAGGAGGCTTCGTGCAGATGCCGCAGGCCTACCTCGAGGAATTATTCGCCCTGTGCCGGCGCTACGGCATCCTCACCATCGTCGACGAGATCCAGAGTGGCTGGGGCCGTAGCGGCCGCATGTTCGCCATCGAGCACTACGACGTGGAGCCAGACATCGTGGTCACCGCGAAATCGATCGCCGGTGGCCTGCCCCTGGCGTCGGTCACGGCTCGTTCCGAATTGGTGGATCATATCCATCCGGGCGGCTTGGGGAGCACATTTGGCGGAAACCCGATTTCGTGCGCAGCCGGCCTGGCTGCCGTTCGCATCATCGAGGAGAACCGCCTGGCTGATCGAGCCGACAAGCTGGGTCGCTTCGTCCGGGAACGGTTCAACGAATGGAAGGAGCGTTTCTCAGCCATCGGCGATGTCCGCGGAGTGGGCGCGATGAACGCCATCGAGTTCGTCAAAGACCGGACGACCAAAGAACCGGACCCTGAAGCAGTGAGTCGTCTTCATCGTCTCGCCTATGAACGCGGCCTGATCCTGCTCAAGGCCGGCACGTATCAGAATGTCATCCGTACTTTGATGCCGCTGGTGATCGAGGAGGAGCTGCTCCACGAGGGGCTCGATATCTTTGAGGAGGCGCTCATCGAGGCGCTCGAGTGACGGAGCGCGTGAGGCTACTTTGGCATGCGTGATGGGGCTGAGATCTTCTCGGTACCCGGCCTCCGTCAGACCGCATCCTTTGTGGCAACGAGTGAACTCAGCCACCCCACCAGGACAACGATCGCGCTGCCCACCACGGTGTACAGTGGCCAGGCCAGTGAGATTCCCTCTCCCGGGAGCAGACGTTGCACCGGCCCTTTGACCAAAAACAGCATGGCAATCAAACCAGAAAAGAAACCGATCGCCGCAGCGCGCTGGCGAGGCTTGTGGAAGAGGACCCCTAAGACGAAGGCACCGAGCAAACCGCCGTACGTGTACGAAGCGATCCCCAGCCCGAGTTCCACCACGGCCGGTCTCGTGCCCGGGTTTGGCTGGTGCACCTGGAGATAGACGAACAGCCCGGCGGAGAGAGTCAGCACGAGAGCCCAACCAAGTGTGATGAATCGCGACACGAGCAGGTCATGCGCCTGGCTGCTGTTCTTGCCGAAGTAGGGTTTGTAGAGGTCCAGCGTGGTTGCGGAGGCCAGCGAATTGAGGGAACTGCTCAGGCTGCTCATCGCAGCGGCCAGGAGACCGGCGATGATCAGGCCACTGAGTCCCGGCGGCAGCACTTCGACAATGAATTTGGGAAAGATCTCGTCGCGGTTGCTGAGGCCCAACTGGCTGAACCCGGCCCCACGGTAGTAGACCCACAGCAGTGTACCGATCGAAAGAAACAGAAAGAACTGCACGATGACGATCAAGCCGCTGGTGACCAGAGCCTTCTGACTTGAACGCAGGTCGTGCGTCGACAGCAGTCGCTGCACGATGAGCTGATCGGTGCCGTGCGAGGCCATGGTAAACACCGCGCCGCCGAGAACCGCCGTAATCAGTGTGTATGGCCGACGCACGAACTCGGCGAGCGACAAGCCATGGCCCGTGTCGAACATGTGGAGTTTTCCCGCCGCCAAAGCATTCGTGAGAATCGTTGCCGGGCTGTCTGGGACTTTCAGCAGGATGACCACACCGGCAGCCAGCGCCCCTCCGAGATAAATCGTCATCTGTACCACGTCCATCGTCACCACCGCCCGGAGCCCACCGATGTAGGTGTAGGCAACGGTGACGGTCGAAATGGCGACGATGGAGAAGGCGTAGACTTTCCAGTCCGGCCATGCGGTCAGAAATCCGGCCGTTCGCAGGATTACGGCAAGCGGAATGGCCGTGGCGAACAGGCGCACGCCGTCGGCGAGCAAGCGCGTGACCATGAAGGTCGTGCTGGCAGCGTTGCGCATGCCGGCACCAAAGCGGCGCTCCAGGAACTGGTAGGCAGTGGCCAGATTGCCGCGGAAATAGGACGGCAGGAATAGCCAGCTCACCAGGATACGGCCGAGCAGATAGCCGAACGTAATCTGCATGAAGGTGAAGTCGCCGAAGTAAGCGACGGAGGGGATACTGATGAACGTCAGTGTGGAAGTTTCGGTTGCGACGATGGAAAAGCAGACAGCCCACCACGGAATGCGGTGGCTGCCGAGAAAATAGTCGCTGGTGGAACGCTGGCGGCCGGCGACCACAACGCCGAAAAGGGCGACGGCGACCAGGTAGACGACGATGACGATCAGATCGAGTAGGCGCATCCGAAAAGTCTGGCTCCGCTTTCAGGCAATGTCGGCAGCCAATTTACGATTCTTGTCGGGAAAGTCAAGGCCGAAACGTGACGAGGAGGAGTATGCGCTGCCGCGGATATGGCATGCGCCGGGGATGTGGGGTTGGCGGTGGGTGACAACCTGGTTATCATGCGAGGAGGATGACGGGGTGAAGCGAGTGTGGGCTGAGGCTAGTTTTTCGCTTGACTTTGTAGGGGGGCTTTTGTAAGTTAAATGTTTGTCGATACTAACCTTGAGGCGTTGAGACTTGGACGAACAGGCAACTTTGCAGCGCATCGTGAAGCGGGGGAACGTGCCCGTGCACGTTGCCATCATCATGGATGGAAACGGCCGCTGGGCGCGCCGCCGAGACCTGCCGCGTGTCGAAGGGCACCGTGAGGGCATCAATTCGGTGCGCGAGGTGGTTCGAGCTGCTGGTGAGATCGGCGTGAAGTTCTTGACCCTCTACACGTTCTCTACCGAGAACTGGAACCGCCCGCGTTCGGAGGTCACCGCTCTGATGCGCCTCCTGCTGAAGACGATCCGCCATGAGGTTGATGAGCTCGATCGCAACAATGTCCGCCTCATGACCATCGGCAGGCTGGAAGATCTGCCCTTCGCCGCTCGTCGGGGCATGGAGAGGGCGATGCAGCGGCTCAAGAACAACACCGGGCTGACGTTGAACCTGGCGTTGAGCTACAGCAGCCGCCGGGAGATTGTCGATGCGATTCGCCTGATCGCTGCCGACGTGCGCGCCGGACGGCTGCCCGCCGAGGCAATCGATGAGAGCGTGATCTCCCGGTATCTCGACACCCGCGACATCCCCGATCCCGATTTGCTGATTCGAACAAGCGGCGAGATGCGGATCAGCAACTTTCTCCTCTGGCAACTGGCCTACACCGAGCTGTACGTCACCGATGTCCTTTGGCCCGATTTTCGCCGCCGTGAGTTCTTCGAGGCGATCGAGGACTACCAGAAGCGCGAGCGCCGGTTTGGACTGGTGAGTGAACAAGTGCAAGGCGAACGAGGCAACTCCTAGCGTGCCGTGCCTGCTAGGAACTTTGCCCTAGGCGTCTCGTTAGTCAAATGACCTGGCCAGGAAGCCGATCAATCCACGCAGAGGCATGCAATTTCGATGATGAGGCCACGTCGCTGGCTGTGGGTAGTGGGCGGCCTTCTGCTGCTTCTGACCCTCTATCTGGCGAATGAAATCTGGACGGTTCTCGGGGTGAACGAGCGCATCCGCCAGCTTGTCGTGGCCCAGCTGCGCCCGGCTCTCGGGCCGAAGTGCAGCGTCGGCGAAGTTCGATTTGGCCTTTCCCGCCTCTATCTCAAAGATGTCTCCCTGCAATTCCGGGGCTCCGGCATGGCCCTGGTCATCCCGGAGCTCGAACTCCGCTACGGCGTCCGCAGCTTGATACGCGGCGGCTTCCGGCCGGAGCGATCCACCGACCGGCTGTTTTTCCGCCGACCGCGATTAACCTTCTGGCATCAGCCCCACGACAGCACCTCCGAAGTCAATCTTTCGCTCGATCTTTCCGAGACCTTGGAATCTCGCTACCGCAAACTGCTACGCCAGTACGATTTCATTCGCCAGGTGGTCATCGAGGATGGTGAGATCGCCTATGTGGATTCAGCCTCGGGGAAGGAGATCCGCACCATCCGCGATGTCGTGGGGTTGATGGAACGCTTGCCCGGCGGCAAGGCTGTGGTCCAGGTGAGCGGCAAGCTGTTCGGCTCGTCGAAGCAAAACGCCTATCTTCGCGCCGGTCTCGATTTCGGCCGGGGGGGACTGGATTCTCTGGTCGTCCTCATCGACGGTTACGACCTGCGCAACGGCGTGCCGTTCGTGGCGCCGGCCTCGGTACGGGCTGAAAAAGGGAGCCTGAGCGGCCGCCTCCTGGTTCTCGAGAAGCAAGGGGGTCCGGGCTTCACGGTCTCGGGCAGGTTGCGCGTCCGCGATGGCCTGTTCCGCGTCCCGAAACAGAACATCGTGGTCGACGATGCCCACGCAGCCTTGATGATCCACAACGGCGATCTGCACGTGCAGGTGGCAGAGGCCAGGGTGAATGGATCCCCTGTCAGGCTCACCGGAATGGTGCGCGACCTTTTCCAGCCACGGCTCGATCTCGTTGCCGAGGCCGAGGACTTCGATATCGGCTCCTTCCTGCGGCAGTGGCGGCCCGACGCTGAGATTCCGGCCGCCGGCAAGGTGTGGGTTCGGCTGAGACTGACCGACTCGCCGGCACGGCCGGTGATCTCCGGGAAATGGAAAGCGTCCCGTCTGCGGCTCGGCGAGATGTCGCTGCGGCAGCTTTTCGGTTCGGTCCGCCTCGAGAAAGGCCAGCTCCGACTCTCTGAAATGCACGCCCTCCTGGGGGCTTCCCCGGCACACCTGCAAGGAGAGGGGGTCGTGTGGCTGAACGAGCCTGGGACTCCCGTCGATGTCAGCCTTGATGCCAAAGGAGAGTTTGCGCCGACGTTGCGCGGATTTGGCCTGCAAAGTCTCACCTCGTGCTTCGGCACGCTGAGCGCCCGGCTTCATGGCAGCGTGTCGCACCCGGTGGGCGAAGGCCGATTCGACTTCATGTGGAAAGGCGGCGAGGACGACGAATTCCCTGTGACGGGTGAGTTCACGTATCAGTCGGGTGGCCTGTCGATCGAAGCAAAATCCCGCGAGCGCGGTTTTGAGGTCCAGGGTTCGGTTGCAAGTCTCTGGGACCAGCCGGTACTCCGCATTCGGGCCAACGGCGTGGAAGATGCACTGGCCTTCTGGAACGAACGCTTTCTGGCATCCCTGCAGAAAAGCCTGGCGATCGACGTTTTCATGCAGGGGCCCCTGCGCAACCTGGAGTTCCTCATCGAGGGCTTCAGCAAGCCCGTACGCCGCAAGGTGGTGCAACTTTTTGGCACGTCCCGGCCCGACAGCAGCGGTGGTCGCCGGCTCCTGGGAGCCATCACCCTTTTCCCTCGAGTGGGCAAAGAGCTGCAGGCAAAGTTCGAGGCGGTGCAGACGCCTGAGCGTTTCGATTTGCTTCGTCTCGAGATGAGCCCCTATGTCAGCGGTGCGCTGACAGCCGACCTGACGCCGGGCGGCCAGATCGAAGGCAGCGTCAAGATTGCCGGGCTGCCGCTGAGCGATGTGCTGGAAACTTCCTCCACCCGCGGAAACCAGACCGGCGGAAAGGTATATGGATCGCTTCTTTTTCGCGGTTCGAGTGCCGACCCGGAAATGATCGGCAACTTCTGGCTACTAAAGGGCTTCTTCAACGGCGTCGGTGAGTTCAGCGCCGACGTCTCTTTCGAGGTGGACCGGCAGGGCATCAATGTGCCAAAATGGACGTTGACTCGTGGCGGTGAGCCGTACCTGAGCGGCTCCTATCAATATCTCTTCGGCTCGCAGGAAGTCGATGCGGAGCTGCGAGGAGAAGGAATTCGCGCGCAGGATTTCTTGCAGATGCTGACGGGCCGCTCCGGCTTCTACGACGGCATCGCCACCTTCGACCTTCATGCCAAGGGTGAATTGCCGCGCGTGGCCCTCTACGGCTCGATCGCTGTCCGGAGCGGGCACCTGCTGAACCTTCGCTTCGATCAAATGGACTTTCGTTTCGGCTCCGATGTCGACGAGCCGACCTCCTCGTACATCGGGGAGGGCTATCTGAGGTCGGAAGAAATCACGATTTCCCGGGCGGGCGCCTTCACACTGGTCGGCTACGGTGCACTCCCGCTGGTCGGTGGCAAGGAGCTGAACATCCACCTCAGTGGCGACGGCAACTTCGCACCCCTGCTCTCGGACCTGAGCGACCTCTTCAAGCCGAGCCAGACACGGGCGCATCTGGTGCTCAACGTCGCCGGGGGCTACCTGTCACCGAAGTTTCCTTCAAGCCAACTGGACATCCAGGAGGGAACGCTGCGGCTGAGTGCCGTTGCGCCCAAGATTGAGAACCTGCGTGGCACACTCTCGGTATCGGACGACGGTGATTTTCTGAGGATCGAGAATCTTCGTGGCACCATCGGCGGAAAGCCGATCACGGTGACCAATCTGCGCCTCCCCGAAGGTGTGGACCATGGTGCCCAGGTTCCCCTGCGCCTCGGCGGGGATGGCCTCAGCCTCGGTACGGTGGTCGTGCGCACCAGCAAGGACGGCGTTCTTTTGAACCTCCCGGGAGTGATGCCGGAAGGGGAATACGGCTGGTTTTCGGTGACAGGGCTGGAAAAGGGGGAGGACTTCTACCTGGCCGGTCCCTGGCGCCGCCCTCTGGTACGGGGCGAGGTTCGCCTGCGCGGCGTCAATGTGATCTTCCCCTTTGAAGGGGAGGACTCGAAGCCCAATCCTGTAGTGCAGAACATCCTCTACAACATCAACTGGGATGTGCGCGTGGTCTCTCGCAAGGACACCCGCTACGTCAAGGAGATACCGGCCGCCAACATGTACGTCAACGTCAAGATGGACGATGAGGCCAGCGCGCTACAGTTTCTGGGGGTGTGGCGGGACAGCACCTTTCGAATCGAGGGCCACCTGGAATCCACCGAGGGGTTTATCGAATATCTGAACAATGTCTTCCGGCTCGAATGGTTCAAGGCCGATTTTGATCCCAGCGACCTGTTTCCGGTGGTGAGCGGACGCGCGTGGACGGTGGTGGAAGACAGCACCCGGTTCCCGGCCAATGTCTACCTGACGCTCTACACAGTCGACGATGCCACGCACGAAGAGGTGGATCGTGGCCGTTGGGAAAAGATCCGCGTGAAGCTGACATCCGACCGCCCCACCTACCTGGCGAATCAGAAGCAGGTCCTGAACACCCTTGGCTATTCATGGGATACGATGGACCAGGTGTTCGAAAAGGGCGTCGAAGTCGCCAGCGTTGCCGCCGACAACCAGACGCTCGGCCGGGTGTTGCGGCCGTTCGAGCGCCAGCTCGAGCGCGCCCTGAAGCTCGATGTGGTGCACTTCAGTTCGCGGCTGACGCAGAACATTCTTGAACTGTCACGACTCGGTCTGCTGTCACCCAGCCTCTCCCTGCTGCGGAGCTCGCGGCTCATGCTCGGCAAATACCTTTCGGGAGGACTCTATTTCACCTACACCGGCCAGCTCGAGTCTGGACTCGGGTACGGGCTGGACGCACGGTCCTATGCTTACGGTCTGAAGCACTCGGTTGACTTGAAATATCGAGTCAACTCAGAAATTCTCTTGGAAATGGAGTACTACTACAATAACTTATACCTGGCGGACAAGAACGATGCCCGTCTGTGGTTGCGGTGGTCCTTTCCGCTTTGGGATCGAAAAAATTGAACTTTCGAAATGGCTCTGGGTTAAAAGGCATGATAGTTGGAATCGCCACGGCCACGGCATGCGACACGAAGGTGGGGCGTAGCCAAGAAGGAGGCATGGTGCATGTGGTCAGGTAAGATGTTGCGGTGGCTGGGCACGATTGGGCTTGTGCTTCTCCTGGGCTCAGCAACCGCAGTGGCTCAGCAGCCACAGCGTAAATCGGTCAAGCTGCTTGGGGTGACGGTCGTCGGCAACAAGACTGCAGACGCCAACCTGATCAAACTGAATTCCGGCCTGACTCCTGGAAGCGAGATCACCGCGGATGATATCCGCCGGGCGATCAAGCAGCTCTGGACTCTCGACATGTTCTCGGATATCCAGATCCTGCTGGACAAGGAGCTGCCTGGAGGCGTTTTCCTGACCATCAAGGTGGAAGAATACCCTCGGCTGGACAGAGTCGAGCTGGCAGGCAACAAGAAGATCAAGGAAAAGGACATCGAGGAGAAACTCGAGTTCTACCGTGGCCAGGTTATCAGCCCTCGTGACGTACAGCGGGCGGAGCAGAAGGTCAAGAAGCTCTATAAGGAAAAAGGATACCTGCTCGCCACGATTCGGCCCGAGGTTCGCCCCAGTGAGACCAAGGGGCGCGTCGTCCTGCGGTTGAACATCAAAGAGGGCAACAAGGTCCAGATCAAGAAGATCCGCTTTCATGGAAACAAAGCCTTCAGCGACAAGAAGCTGCGCAAGCAGATGAAAGACACCAAACAGGACGGCTTCTTCGGAGGCGGTGACTTCGACCCCGCCAAGTACCGTGAAGACCTCGAAAAGGTGGTGGCTTTTTATCACAAGAACGGCTTCCGCGATGCTGAGGTCGTCCGCGATACGATTTCCTACGACGCGGAAAAGAAGCACATGTTCATCGACGTCTGGGTGAGGGAGGGCAACCGGTATTACATTGGCGACGTCACCTGGGAGGGCAACACTCTCTACACAGACGAGCAGCTATCGTCGGTTCTGGGCTTCGGTCCGGGCGACGTCTACAACCAGGAGGAGTTGCAGAAAGCGGTGACAGAACGCCTGGGCTCTCTCTACTACGATGCCGGCTACATTTTTGCCAACATCAACCCGCGCGAGCAGCCGGTGAGTGCCGATACGGTCAACATTCACTTCGTGATCAGCGAGGGCAACGCCGTCAAGGTTCGAAAAATCTACATCAGCGGAAACACCAAGACCAAGGAGAAGGTGATACGCCGCGAGTTGCGCCTCCATCCCGGAGAGACCTTCAGCCGGGAAGCCCTTGTTCGCAGCCAGCGTGAGGTCTGGGTGCTGAACTACTTCTCCGACGTCAAGGTAGACGTTCAGCCTGTGGACGAGGAACACGTCGATGTGTCCATCAAAGTCGAAGAGAAATCGACCGATACGGCCAACATGTCGGCCGGCTACAGCGAACGGGACAAACTCATAGGCAGCCTGGGTCTGGCCATGAACAACCTGTTCGGCAACGGCCAGCGGCTGAGCCTTGACTGGAGCTTCGGGCGCAGTTTTCGCTCCTTCCAGATCGGCTTCACTGAACCGTGGCTCCTCGATACTCCGACCCTGGCGGGCTTCAGCTTCTACGACATCAAACGCTCGGCTCGCTTCATCGGGTACAGCCAGCGCAGCCAGGGCGGCTCGCTGCGCATCGGCCGCCGTTTTCGCTGGCCCGACACCTACTTCCGCGGCGACTGGATATACAGCATCGACCGCACCACACTGGGAGACTTCGTCCCTGCCTATCAGGGCAGCTACCTGACACGCATCAAGTGGCCGCAGGTGTCGAGCAGCATCACACAGATCATCTCGCGCAACAGCCTGAACCGTCCAGAGTTTCCGACAGCGGGATCGGAAGTCTCCCTGTCGACGCAAATCGCCGGCGGCTTCCTGGGAGGGAACGTCGATTTCCACAAGCACATTTTCAAGGCCAAGACGTTTTCGCCTCTGTTCAAGAGCTTTGTCCTTTTCACCGATGTCGAGGCGGGCTTTATGGAGGGATTCAGCAAGGGCTCGAACATCCCGCCTCTGGAGCTATTCTACATGGGCGGTGAGGGCCTGACGCAGTCGATCCCACTGCGCGGCTACGAGGACCCTCTGGCCACCCGGCGCATCCTCGATGGCGGAAAGGTCATGCTCAAGTACACCACCGAGCTGCGCGTGCCGATCTCGCCCAACCCGACCATCTTTGCACTGGCATTCGCCGAGGCAGGCAATACCTGGCGCGATCTGCGGCGCACCGATCCGTTCGATCTGCGCCGCTCGGTGGGATTCGGCATCCGGGTGTTCATGCCGATGCTGGGTATTCTGGGCTTCGACTATGCCTACGGGTTCGACAACATCGACCGGGCTACCGGGCTGAAGCGTGGAAAGTGGCGCCCGCACTTTGTCTTTGGTCGTAGCTTCTAGGTCGAAATCCCATCTGCTTGCATTGTCTGGTCAACAGAATCCAAAGCTTGGACGGCTGGGCTTACCGGATCGTGACCCGGTTCCAGCCGTTCGTTTGTATGGTCGCAAACCAAAACAAATACGAAGGAGGAATGCCGTGAAGTACCGTATCTCGAATGTGATCGCAGGACTGGCAGTTGCCGCCCTTTTCATTGTGATTGCTGCTCGTCCGTTGCCGCAGGAGACACTCAAAATCGGCTATGTCAACTCGCAGGAGATCCTGGCCAAGTTCAAGGACGCTCAGGATGCCCAGAAGCGGCTGCAGGAGATCATCAAGGGGTGGGAGCAGGAAGCCTCCCAGATGCAAAACCAGATCCGCGAACTGCAGGATCAGCTTGAATCGCAGAGTCTGCTTCTGAGCGAGGAGAAAAAGGCCGAGAAGAACCAGGAACTGCAGCAGATGTATCTGAACTACCAGCAGTTCAGCCAGCAGAAATTCGGGCCTCAGGGCGAAGCCTACACCAAGCAGCAAGAGCTGATGCAGCCGGTGCAACAGAAGGTGCTGGGAGTCATTTCGGACCTTGGCAAAGAGAAGGGATTCGACTACATTTTCGACTCAGTCGCCGGCAACATCGTGTTCGCGGCCGACGACCAGCCCGATCTGACCCAGGAGGTGATCGATCGGTTGAACAAGACCGTGTCCACCAAGTCGGCCGATAGCAAGAAGGGCGGCAAGAAATAGCTTGAGGCGGACCTCGCTCGAGCCCGAACAGCACGTTGAGGCAGGGCTGGCTGCCCGCGAGGCGCCAGCGCTCGCCGATATCGTGCGTATTGAGAGGAACCAGTGAAAAGGAGCAAACCGCAAGTCACGGTTCGAGAGATCGCCGACTGGATTGCGGGCAAGATCGAGGGGGACTCTTCCTTACCGATCTCTGGAGTAGCCTCGCTGCGGGTCGCCTCGCCGGGGCAGTTGTCCTTCGTTGCCTCTCGAAAGTATCACGGGCTGGTGGACCGCACCCAGGCGTCTGCGCTTCTGGTGGGGGAAGACTGCCCACCTTCACCGAAGACACTGATACGCGTGGAAAACCCGACCCTCGCTTTCGCACGGGTGATCGAGCGCTTCTTTCCCCCGGCGCAAAGCCGCCCGGCTCCCGGCGTTCATCCAAGCGCTGTGGTGGACGCCAGTGCCCGACTGGGCGAAGAGGTCCACATCGGACCTTTTGTGACGATCGGGCCGCGGGCGCACGTCGGCGACCGCAGCGTGCTCATGGCGGGCAGCTTCGTGGGGGACGGCGCCCAGATCGGTTGCGATGCATGGCTGTATGCCCATGTCGTTGTCGGCCGCGACTGCGTCTTGGGAGACCGGGTCGTGGTGCATGCCGGCACCGTCATCGGCTCCGATGGCTTCGGGTTTGTGAAGGAGAAGGGCGGCTATCACAAAGTGCCGCATCTGGGCAGAGTCGTGATCGAGGAGGATGTGGAGATCGGTGCCAACTGCACCATTGACCGGGCCACGCTCGGTGAGACCCGCATCCGAAAAGGCGTGAAGCTCGACAATCTGATCCACGTGGGCCACAACGTCGAGATCGACGAGCACACCGTCATCGCGGCCCAGACAGGCATCTCGGGCAGTACAAAGATCGGCCGCTGGGTGACTGTCGGCGGGCAGGTCGGATTCGTCGGCCACATTGAAATCGGTGACGAGAGCGTCTTTGGGGCCCAGGCTGGCGTGACCAAGTCGATTCCGCCGGGCACGGTGGTTTCTGGCTATCCGGCCAAACCTCATGCGCGTGCTCGCCGTGAAGAGGCCGCTCTGCGCCGGCTTCCTGATCTGATCAAGCGCATACGCCTTCTGGAGAAGAAACTGAACAGCGGAGGATAGATGCTTCAGAACCAGCGGACCATTGCCGGGTCAACGACACTTTCAGGGGTCGGACTGCACACCGGCAATTTCGCGACGTTGAGGTTTCAACCAGCCCCAGCCAACACAGGCATTCGCTTCCGCCGTGTCGACCTGCAGGGCCAGCCGGAAATCCCGGCCGACATCGACCATGTGCTCGATATTTCCCGTGGCACCACCATCGGCCAGGGAGAGGCGGTCATTCATACGATCGAGCACGTCATGGCCGCCATTGCCGGGCTCGAGATCGACAATCTCGTCGTCGAGCTCGACTCCAACGAACCTCCGGTCGGCGACGGCAGCAGCCTTCCGTTCGTTCAGGCACTCCAGGAGGCAGGCATCGTCGAGCAGGACTCGCCGCGCGACTGCCTGGTAATCGAGAAGACCATTTCCTATTCGGATGAGCAGAGGGGGGTCGATATCGTTGTCTTTCCCTCCGACGAATTCCGCCTGACCTGTATGGTGGACTATCAGAACCCCGCGCTCGGCACGCAGTACACTTCGATGTATTCGCTCAGCGACGAGTTCGTCACTGAGTTCGCTCCAGCGCGCACGTTCTGTTTCTTGAGCGAGGTCGAGGAGCTTGCCAAGCAGGGTCTGATCCGGGGTGGCAGTCTCGATAACGCCATCGTCATCATCGACCACGAGCTGGACGAGGCCGAGGTCGACCGCCTTCGCCGCCTATTCGGTCTCCCGAGCGATGTCAAGCTCGGAACCAACGGAATTCTGAACCAGACAGAATTGCGCTTCAAGAACGAGCCTGTCCGGCATAAGGCCCTGGACCTCCTCGGAGATCTGGCCCTGCTCGGAGTGCCGCTGAAGGCCCACGTCATCGCCGCGCGCAGCGGGCACAAGGCTCACGTTGAATTGGTGCGGCAGATTCGGAAGGAGCACGAGAGGATCCAGATCCGCTCGAAATACCAGAGCCTCAAGGCCGAGGGGTTCATTTTCGATGCGGTGGCCATCCAGAAGATCCTCCCGCATCGCTACCCTTTCCTCCTGGTCGACAAGATCATCGATCTGGTGCCGCGCGAGCGCGTAGTCGGCATCAAGAACGTGACCATCAATGAGCCCTTCTTCCAGGGCCACTTCCCCGGTCATCCTATCATGCCCGGCGTGTTGATTCTCGAAGCGATGGCGCAGACAGGGGGGATCTTGCTTCTCGATACACAAGCCAACCCGGAAGAGAAGCTGGTCTACTTCACCGGTATCGACAAAGTGAAGTTTCGCAAGCCCGTCCGGCCCGGTGACCAGATCCGGTTCGAGTTGGACATGTTGAAATACCGCAAAACGATCTGCCGCATGGCGGGCAAGGCCTATGTCGACGGTGATCTGGTCTGTGAGGCCGAGTTGACCGCTGCCATCGTCGATCGCGACAGAACGTGAATGTGCGGCAGCTCCGCAGGTCGCCTGGATGCCTGAGATCCACCCTACAGCCATTGTCGATCCGCGTGCCGAGCTGGCAGGCGATGTGGTGATCGGACCCTACTCCATCGTGGAGGGCGATGTCCGGATTGGTGCCGGCACGGAAGTCGGCTCCCACGTTCTCATCGCCGCTGGAACGAGACTGGGCTGCCGCTGCCGCGTGGCGCATGGTGCCGTGCTGGGCACGATCCCTCAGGATCTGAAGTTCTCCGGCGAGCGCACGACTCTTGAAGTGGGCGACGACACGACGATCCGCGAGTTCGCAACCCTCAATCGCGGCACGAAAGAACGCTGGAAGACGACGGTTGGACGCGATTGCCTGATCATGGCGTACGTACACATCGCTCATGACTGCGTGATTGGGGATCAAGTGATCCTGGCCAACGCCGTGAATATGGCGGGTCATGTCGTCGTCGAAGACTACGCCAACGTGGGGGGACTGGTCCCCATCCATCAGTTCGTCCGCATCGGCCGACACGCTTTCGTCGGCGGTGGCTACCGCGTCACAAAGGATGTGCCGCCGTATGTTCTCGCTTCCGGAGAGCCGCTGGCGTTTGCCGGGCTGAACAATGTCGGCCTCCACCGGCGTGGTTTCTCGCGGCAAACCATGTTGACCCTCAAGCGTGCCTACCGGTTCGTGTTTCGCTGCGGTCTCAACGTCTCCCAGGCTCTGTCACGGATCGAGGCCGAGCTCGAACCGACCCCGGAAGTCCGTCACGTCATCGACTTCATTCGCAGCAGCGAACGAGGAATTATTAAGTGAAAAATGCAGGATGTAAAATGCAAAGTGAAAAATGGCGAATGGGAAATAGAAAACAGGAATTAGGAATTCGTTGAGGCGTCCTGAACGCGTCGAGCAAAGCCCTGGCTCGTGTCTGCCAATTCCCAGTTCCTGATTCCTGATTCCCAATCCCGGATCTGCGGATGTCCCTGATGACCTTGAAGCGATGGCACTGGTAACGACCAAGTTCCGCGCCGCCGGCAGGCCCTGGCGATTGTTCCTGACTCTCGCTGATGAGGCCTTGAGCGGTAGCGAAAACATGGCATTGGACGTCGAGCTCGCGCGTGCCGCCGAACCAGAGGATCCCCCGGTTCTGCGTCTTTTCCAGTGGCGGCCGTGGGCGATCTCGCTGGGATACCACCAGAGCCTGGACGAGATCGACGTGGATCGCTGCCGTGCCGATGGCATCGACATCGTCCGTCGGCCCACCGGTGGGCGAGCGATCCTGCATGCGGAGGAGCTGACCTACAGCGTCATTCTCCCCAAAGGGTGCGGCGTTCCGGTCCACAGCACGGCGTCGACATACCGGCTCATCAGCCAGGCCCTGGTGGACGGACTGCGGAGGGTTGGTGTCGAGGCGACGTTTGGGCGGTCGGCGCGCGTACCCTACCAGACGCACGTGCCCTGCTTTGCGACCACCGCCCTCTACGAGGTGCAGTGGCGCGGCCGCAAACTTGTGGGCAGCGCCCAGAGGAGATACGAAAACGCGGTTCTGCAGCATGGCTCCATTCTCCTGGGTGATGCCCACCTGCGGCTTGCGGATTATGTTCGCGGCGCCGGCGAGAATGGCGAGCGCCGGCAGCTTCGGCAGCTCCTGCAGCAGCGAACGGCCACGGTGTCACAGGCAGCCGGAACCGGGCTTTCGGTCTCGGAGCTTGTCGATGCCCTGCTGCGTGGTTTCGAAGCAACCCTCGGAGCGAACTTCACCCCGGGTGCTCTACCGGCCAAAACGTCGGGTAGAACGGAATGGAAAGAGCGACGGTTTTTCAGTCGAGGAGGAATTCATCGATGAGACGTCTGCTGGTTGTGGCGGCTTTGGTGGCGGCGTTTGGGCTTGGTGCGCAGAGGTCGTATGCCCAGAATTTCTACTTCAATCCCCAGCAAACCGACCAGATCAAATCGATCCTGCAGTTCTTCGGTTCCGTGGCTGGAGGTGCGCTGGCGCATTCGGGGAAAGTGCATGGCCTGGGTCATGCCGACCTCGATCTTCACACCGTGGTGGTCATCGTTCCGGACGAATTCAAGAGCCTGCCCCAGTTCCAGGGGGTCGACTTCGTGCCCATACCGATGCTGCAGGTCGGCCTGGGGCTTCCGGGAAACATCGAAGTGGTCGGAAGAGCCTTTCGGTTCCCGCTCGGCAGCGATCCCACCAAGGCCACGATTCCGGGATACCTGAACGACTTCGTAGACTCGCGCGAGGCCTTCACCTTGCTTGGCGGGGCGGTGAAGTACGGCGTTCTGCAGATGTTCGGGCTGCCCAAGATCATGCTCCTGGGAGCCTATCACATCTTCCTGGTGCCGCAGCAGTTCGACTTCGGCGATATCAGTAACCTCACCGGGCAGGTCTACGTCAGCTACGGGCTGGGCATTCTGGCGCCGTACGCCGCTGCCTCGGTGAATTACGCCAGGTTCAAGGTCGCCACCGGCGATCGCCAGACCTTCACCTCAACCTTGCTCGCAGCCACAGTCGGGGTGGAGATCAAGCCGATTCCGCTGTTCCACATCAGCGCCGATTACAACTTCAGCAAGTTTCCAAATATAGGAGTGAGCGCCGGCTTCAACTTTTGACCTGTGCCGCTGCCATTTCGATGAAACGACTTAGCATTCTTGGCTCGACCGGCTCGATCGGTGAGAATTCTCTGCAGGTGGTGGAAACGCTGTCGGATCGCTTTCGTGTGACGGCGCTGTCGACCCACACCCGGGTGGACCGGCTCGTCGAACAGGCGCGGCGCTTCCGGCCGCGAGTCGTCGCGATCGCCGGCGAACCGGCTCCCGTGGAAGCCGTGCAGGAGCTGCGGCGTCTCGACATCGACGTCCTTACCGGTGAGTCGGCGGCCACGCGACTGGCCGAACTGGCCGATGTCGATCTGGTGGTGAACGCCCTGGTCGGCGCCGTCGGGGTGCGCCCCACGCTGGCCGCGATCGAAGCGGGTCATTCGGTGGCGCTGGCCAACAAGGAGACGCTGGTGGCAGCCGGGGAGATCGTCATGCGACGGGCGAAAGAGCGCGGCGTGAGGATCATTCCGATCGACAGTGAGCACAGCGCCCTGTTGCAATGCCTGATGGGGGAGCGACTGGAGGATGTGGCAAGGGTGATCATCACAGCCTCGGGCGGACCCTTCCGAACGCTGGCGGCCCAGAAGTTCCAGTCAGTCACGGTCGAGCAGGCACTGAGGCATCCGAATTGGTCCATGGGTGACAAGATCACGGTGGACTCGGCAACCCTGATGAACAAAGGGCTGGAGGTGATCGAGGCGCACTGGCTGTTCGGACTGTCCGCTTCGCAGATTGACGTGGTGATCCATCCGCAGTCGATCATCCATTCGCTGGTGGAGTTCGTAGACGGATCGGTGAAGGCGCAAATGGGCCTGCCCGATATGCGGCTGCCGATCCAGTTCGCTCTCACCTTTCCCGAGCGTGCGCCCAGCGGATTCCCGCGGTTGGACTTTTTGAAGGCACCCGCTTTGACCTTCGAGCCCCCGGACCTGGAGAAGTTTCGCGCCCTGGCTTTGGCTTACGAGGCCTTGCGAACGGGCGGCACGGCCCCCGCTGTTCTCAACGCTGCCAACGAAACCGCTGTCCGTTTCTTTCTCAGGCGCGAGATCCGCTTCGACCAGATTCCGGTGGTTGTGGAGGAGGCCTTGTCCCACCACCAGGCCGTCTCCACACCGTCGATCGAAGACATCTTCGAGGCGGATGCCTGGGCCCGTCGATTCGTTCGAGACTATTTTGCAGCCATCGAATCGCCTTCGTCGCAGGCGATGCCGCCGGGTCACGATTCCAAACTGAGAGGATGATTTGGGATGACAACGATCTTAGCGTTTGTATTCGTCTTGGGCCTGCTGATCTTTATTCACGAGCTCGGGCATTTCGTCGGCGCCAAGCTCTTCGGTATCCGTGTCGAGCGCTTTTCCATCGGTTATCCGCCGCGCATGGTGGGCAAGAAGATCGGCGAGACCGACTACTGCATTTCATGGATTCCGTTCGGCGGCTACGTGAAGCTGGCTGGAATGATCGACGAGAGCATGGACACTGATTTTCTCGAGCACGAGCCCCAGCCCTGGGAGTTTCGCTCCAAGCCGGTGTGGCAGCGCTCGATCGTGATCGCCGCCGGGCCGATCATGAACATCGTCCTGGCTGTGCTGGTCTACAGCGGCATCACTCTGGCTACCGGGGTTCAGCAGCCGGTCGGGCCTGTGGTCGGCGAGGTCCTCACCGACGCCCCGGCTGCGGCCGCCGGCATGCAGCCCGGTGACCGCATCGTGCGCATCAATGGCGAGGAGATCCGCAGCTGGCAGGACCTGGTGACCATTATCCATGCTCACCCCGAGGAGCCGCTGCAGATCGAGTGGGAGCGCCAGGGCCGCCGGATGTCCGCCGAAATCACTCCGCAGCTCGACAAGGCGCGCGGAATCGGCCTCATCGGAATCGGCCCGAAGGTCATCATCCGCAAGGTGAACGCCCTGGAGGCCGTCGCACGCGGCGCAAGCGACTCGTGGTTCCTGACCAAGATGGTGGTGATCTCCATCGCGCGTATCATCAATGGGAAGGAGTCGTTCCGCGAAGCCCTCGGCGGTCCGATCATCATTGCAAAGATGGCCGGAGAAAGCGCCCGCGGCGGTTTCGGCAATCTCCTGGCCTTCACCGCCTTCATCAGCCTGCAATTGGGGTTCTTGAACATCCTGCCGATCCCGGTGCTGGACGGCGGTCACCTGCTCTTCCTCAGCATCGAGGCGATTCGCCGCCGGCCGGTGTCGGTGAAGACGCGCATGGTGGTGCAGCAGGTGGGGATGGCCCTGCTCATCGCACTGATGGTGCTCATCATTATCAATGACATTCAACGGGTGATGTAACTTCTTTGTAAATTACCGCTTGAATCATTCTTGCATCTTGACCCCTTTTTGGGTATCTTGTGGACAGTTGCTTGGGGGAGGGCCGATAGGCGAGAATCAGAATCGCTGAACCCACAAACAGGAGAAGATGCATGCACATTGCTGAGAGAATGCAACGGCTGGGAACGGAGACGGCGTTCGAAGTTTTGGCTAAAGCCAAGGCCCTGGAAGCTTCCGGCAAAGAAGTGATCCATCTCGAGATCGGTGAACCTGATTTTGACACTCCCAAGCACATCGTGGATGCCGCCGTCGAGGCGCTGCGGGCAGGCCAGACTCACTATTCTCCGGCCGCCGGGATCCCGCAGCTCAGGAAGGCGATCGCAGAGGAGGTCGGGCGCCGGCGCGGCGTCCAGGTCGATCCGGCCCACGTAGTGGTGACCCCAGGTGCCAAGCCGATCATGTTTTTCACCATCCTGGCGTGCATCGAGCCTGGCGACGAGGTCATCTATCCAAATCCCGGCTTCCCGATCTATGAATCGGTGATCGACTTTGTCGGCGGCAAGTCCGTGCCGCTGCCCCTTCGTGAGGAAAACGACTTTCGCTTTGAGGTGGACGAACTGCGGTCGCTGGTGAATGATCGCACCCGCATGATCATCCTGAATTCGCCGCAGAATCCGACCGGGGGAGTCCTCACCCGCGACGATCTGGTGGCTGTGGCCGAGATCGCCATCGAACGCAACCTCTGGGTGCTGGCGGACGAGGTTTACAAGAACATCCTATACGAAGGGACGCATGAGAGCATCCTGTCGCTTCCGGGCATGATGGAGCGCACCATCCTGCTGGACGGATTCTCCAAAACCTACGCCATGACGGGCTGGCGACTCGGCTTCGGCGTTCTGCCGGAGCCACTGAACGCTCACGTCGAGCGCCTGATGATCAACAGCAACTCCTGCACGGCGACCTTCAGCCAGTTTGCTGGAGTGGCAGCGCTGGAGGGTCCGCAGGAGGAGACCTTCGCGATGGTGGCCGAGTTTCGCCGCCGCCGCGACGTCATGGTGCAGGGCCTGAACGATCTGCCCGGAGTGCGCTGCAGAATGCCTCTGGGAGCGTTTTATGTGTTCCCCAACGTGAAGGAGACCGGCGTGGGCTCGCGCGAACTGGCCGCCATGATCCTGGAGAGAGCAGGCGTCGCCGTGCTCTCCGGCAATGCCTTCGGCAGGTACGGAGACGGCTATTTGCGCCTTTCCTACGCCAATTCGGTTGAGAACATCCGCAAGGGGATCGAGCGCATCGGCGAGCTGCTGCGCACCCTTTGATGGACGTTGGGGGAATGCGGATTGCGGTCACAACTGTACGAATCCGCAAAGTGGTCTCGCGGATCCTGGGTTGGCCAGGGTAGGGGAAAGCAGAGGCCGGTTGTGTGACCTCTTCCCACCATCCAACCTAAGCCGGTCACTCCGAAGTCCGGCGAAGCCGGACGAGGGGTCTCTGGCTGGAAATCATCATCCCGGTATAGGGCGACGCAATTCGCATCCGAACGTTGGGTTCCGGAACCAGGGTGTTCACACGGCGCGACATGAAACAGTGAAGGAGAACGTCTCTTGGAACCGAAAAAAACACCCCTCTATGACACCCATGTCCGGCTGGGCGCGAAGATCGTCGAATTCGCGGGCTTCCTCATGCCTGTGCAATACAGGGGCATCATGGAGGAGCACCGCTGCGTCCGATCTCGCGTCGGCCTGTTCGATGTCTCTCATATGGGCGAATTCCTGTTCCAGGGCGGTGAAGCCCTGGGCTTCATACAAAAGATGACCCTCAACGACGCCTCCCGACTCGAGGTCGGCCAGGCACAGTATACCGGCATGTGCTATGAGCACGGCGGCATGGTCGACGACCTCCTGGTCTACCGCCTCGAGGACGGCTACATGATGGTGGTCAACGCCAGCAACATTGCCAAGGACTTCAACTGGCTTGCCGACCACCGCCCCAGCGGCGTCCAGCTCTCCGACATCAGCGACGACACGGCTCTTCTGGCCCTCCAGGGGCGTTTCGCTGGAAAAACCTTGCAGAAACTCACCGATCTCGATTTGTCCGAGATTCGCTACTACCATTTTGCCCGAGGCTCGGTGGCAGGAGTCGAGGCGATGGTGTCGCGCACCGGATACACCGGCGAAGACGGCTTTGAAATCGGCTTCGATGGCGGCCGCGCCGAGGCCGTGTGGAACGCCTTGTTGGAGGCGGGGGCGGAATTCGGCATTCAGCCCATCGGCCTGGGTGCACGCGACACGCTTCGGCTGGAGATGAAGTACTGCCTGTACGGGAACGACATCGACGAGACCACCCACCCGCTGGAGGCTGGGCTCGGCTGGATCGTCAAATTCGACAAGGGCGACTTCATCGGTCGGGCAGCCTTGCTGAAAGCCAAAGAAGAAGGACTGCGGCGTAAGCTGATCGGGTTCGAAGTCACCAGCCGGGTCGTGCCACGGCACGGCTACTCGATCTTGAAAGACGGCGAGCCGGTCGGGCATGTTACCAGCGGCACCTTCTCACCGATCCTCGAAAAGCCGATCGGCCTGGGCTATGTCAAGATCGAGCACACCGGGATCGGCACAGATCTGGAAATCGACGTGCGTGGCCGCCAGGCCCCGGCCAGGGTGGTCAAAACGCCGTTCTACAAGCGAGATTATTGAAAACCAACTCAAACTCAAGCAGCAGCGCCCCATGAAGGCTCGTCGCCGACAAGCAGTGCCCCGCTACCGCGAGGAGATCTTCGGCATCCTGCTGATGACTTTTGGCGCCTTGTTGCTCCTGAGCCTGCTCACCTATCACCCGGCGGAACAGCCCGGGAACGTGCGGCTCGGAGAGATCAAGAATTGGCTCGGCCTGGCCGGAGTCTACCTGTCTTATGGTCTGGTCAACTTCAGCATCGGCTACGCTGCCCTGATCGTGCCGGTTTTGATCATCCTCTGGGGATGGAACCGTTTCCTGGGCGGCGAAATCGCCGGCTTGTTGCGCTGGAGTCTGTACAGTTGCCTTCTGGCTGTCTACGCTTCCATCATCCTGGCTCTGCCCGAGGTGATGTCGCCGGGAGCGAGTCGTTACGGCTTTGCGGTTTCCGGGCTGGTGGGCGGCATCGTGGCGCAGGGGATGGTGGGCCTGTTTGGCGTGGTGGGCACGATTGTGCTGCTCCTGGCCCTGATCGTCGTGACGATCCTGGCGGCGACGCGAACGAGTATCACGGAGACCTTCGCTGGCACAGCCAGGATGTTGAGGTCGGCCCTGGGTGGCTTCGGCCTGAAGTCCCGCTTCGGCGACTGGCAGGCGGCACGGCGACAGGCGGCGCGACGCCGTACCTTGGGCCGGCCGCTGCCGAGCAAGACAGGGTCGGAGCGAAAATGGCCGAGCAAGGAATCGCCGCAGATTCATAGCGGGGAAGAGGCCGAGCCGGCATCCCGCGCTCCCGTACGTCAACCCCCTCCTGTGACGACTGCGGCCAGGGAAAAGCGCCGCGACCAGCCGACGCTTTTTGATTCCGCTGCGCCCCAGGTCAGGGAGGCACCCAGGGTCGAGGAGCCGAAGCCCGCAGCGCCTCCTCCTGCCACGAAAACTGAAATCCCTGCACGCCCGCAGGTTCCCACACGGGACGTGCCGCCGATCGAGGCGTACCAGTTCCCGCCGCTCGATCTGCTGGCAGCGCCGCCCGCGCAGGACGAGGCGGTAAGCAAAGAGGAGTTGCTGGCCAACGCTCAAATTCTCGAGGAGCGGCTGGCAGACTTCGGCGTCGAAGGCAAGGTGGTGGAGATCAGTCCCGGCCCTGTGATCACCCGCTACGAAGTCGAACCTGCCCCCGGGGTGAAGGTGAGCCGTTTTACCAGCCTCGCCGACGACCTCGCCCTGGCCATGCGTGCCAAGCGTATTCGCGTGCTGGCGCCGGTACCCGGCAAGGCGGCGGTGGGCATCGAGATTCCGAATCGCCAACCCCAGGTGGTCTACCTGCGCAGCATCATCGACTCCCAGCCGTTTCGGGAATCGACCTCACCGCTGACCATCGCCTTGGGGAAAACGATCAACGGCCGGCCGTTCGTCACCACTCTGGCACAGATGCCCCATCTGCTGGTCGCAGGCGCCACCGGCTCGGGTAAGAGTGTTTGTCTGAACACCATCATCGCCAGCATCCTGTACAAAGCGCATCCCACCCAGGTGCAGTTCGTGATGATCGATCCCAAGCGCCTGGAGTTGTCGGTCTATCGCAAGCTCCGCCACCATCACCTGGCCTATCGCGAAGACCTCGACGAAGAGGTGATCACCAGCGCCCAGAACGCGATTTCTGCGCTCCGCAGTGTCGAGGTGGAGATGGAGCGTCGTTACGACCTGCTTGCCAGCATGGGTGTGAGAAACATCGCCGACTACAACCGACGCATCCAGACCGGCGAAGCTCGGGTCATGGACGACGGCACGCCGTACAAGCCGCTGCCGTACCTGGTCGTCATCATCGATGAGCTGGCGGACTTGATGCTGATCGCGGCGAAGGAGGTCGAGGAGCCGATCGCCCGGCTGACCCAGATGTCTCGGGCCGTGGGCATCCATCTGATCGTCGCCACCCAGCGGCCTTCGGTCGACGTGATTACGGGTGTCATCAAAGCCAACTTCCCGGCGCGGATTGCTTTTCACGTCGCCGCAAAGACCGATTCGCGCACGATTCTGGATATGAACGGTGCTGAGAAGCTTCTCGGTCGCGGCGATATGCTTTTTGTGCCGCCCGGCAGCGCCGAGGCGAAGCGCATTCACGGCGCCTTTATTTCCAGTCAGGAGACCGAAGCCATCATCCGTCACGTCTCCCGGCAGCCGCACTATCCGAAACTGTTCCTGGCGATGCCGGGTGAGGAGGGTGGGGCCGGCGGTCGCGGCTACGGCGAGGGCCGGCTGACAGGCGACCGGGACGTACTTTTCAACGAAGCCCTGAGGCTGGTGGTACGACACCAGCAGGGATCTATTTCGCTGTTGCAGCGTCGGCTAAAGGTAGGGTATGCCCGTGCGGCCCGGCTCATCGACGAGCTGGAGGCGGCCGGGGTAGTCGGCCCGTTCGACGGCAGCAAGGCGCGCGAGGTGCTGGTGACGGAGGAGGAGCTGGAGGAGCTGGGGCTGGTGGACTGACTCGGCTGGCAAGGAATAAGCATGGGTTGAGGTCATGAGTGAGTCAGGCAACTACAGGAAAGTCATTGGACGTATCGTAAGGCGACTCGTCGCAGAGTACGCGCCCCAGAAGGTGATTCTTTTTGGTTCATCCGTCGCAGGTCGTCAAAGCGTAGACGGCGACATTGACTTGCTTATCATCAAGGAGACGTCACAGCGTTTCGTTGACCGCTGGACAACCGTCCAGCGGATCCTCACTGGTACGCACCGATCCATTCCCGTGGACACGCTTGTGCTGACTCCACAGGAAGTTGAGGAACGACTTGCGATTGGCGATCAGTTTATCGCTGCGATTCTAGAGGAGGGAGAGGTCCTGTATGCCGC
Organism: uncultured Cytophagia bacterium; assembly: GCA_964527995.1. Taxonomy (GTDB): domain Bacteria; phylum Zhuqueibacterota; class Zhuqueibacteria; order Oceanimicrobiales; family CAZGRP01; genus CAZGRP01. The sequence goes on from CAZGRP010000005.1 coordinate 126,204, forward strand.
CTGAGGACTCACTCTACCCTGCTGACTGGATGCGCATTGCGGAGAAGGACCTGCGGCGCGTGGAGAGGCTTCGCAGTGAGGATCCAGAACTTGCAGCGTTTTGCCTGCAGCAAGCCGTGGAGAAGTTCTTGAAAGCATTTCTGCTTTCACAAGGCTGGCACCTACGGCGGATTCATAACCTGGATGCCCTTCTCGATGATGCAGTGGCTTACGACGACTCGCTTGAAACATTTCGTGCCGTGTGCCAGAAAATAGCCGCTTTCTACTTCGCCGAGAGATATCCTTTTGTAGTTGAGACAGGCATAACCGAAACTGACGTTCGCACTTCTCTTCAGCAAATCAAAGGGTTGGTCGAGAAGGTCAGAATGACAGTGGCTGCGAAATGATGGACTATCCGGAACTGTTCCTGGCGACGCCGCGCGAGGGCCAGCTGACAGGCGACCGAGACGTGCTTTTCAACGAAGCCCTGAGGCTGGTTAGGGAAGAGAGGCTGGAGGAGCTGAGGCTGGTGGATTAGGAGGTTTTCGCTATGAGCCAGACGTTTTCACTCAAGGAATTGAACAACAGGTTGCTACGCATAGAGAAGGAGATCAGGCTTCTCCGCAAAGAAGTACAAAACTTGCGCACACAGAAGAAAAAGAAGGCCGAGCTTTCCCTTTGGGCGGACAAGGAAGAGCAGAGGCGTAGGGTTACCGAACTGTTTAAGAGTTTATCCATTGAGGGTTCTCCTGTAGGGGTACAGGCGCTCCAGAAGAGGATGGCGAACTCCGGTTTAGGTCCTAGGGAACTGAGTGGGAGCCTTGTCGAGGCTCGAGAAAAGTAACGTGGCACAGTGGATATACTTTGACGCGAGAGTGCGCTCATCAAACGGTACTCGGAAGAGACCGGTACCGCCCTGGTCAATGAAGCCTTTGGCCGTTATCCAGTAGAGCGCATGGTATGTTCCACTTTGGGCATTCTGGAGATTTTCTCGGTCTTAGTACGGAAGCGCAACGACGGCCGGCTACCGAAGGAGCTGTTCGATCAGGCGATGGTCGAATTCAGAGCAGAAGTCGTGGATCAAGAAGAGTTTGCAACGACTGCCGTCAATGATGTGCTTCTGCTTTCGGCCCTCGATCTGGTGGCCAAACATAATCTGAATGCCACCGATGCCGTTGTGCTCCGCTCAGTACTCGACTTGCGAAGGATCCTGCAGGAAGGCGGAGATGACCTGGTGCTCTGGACTTCGGACAGGCGACTTGGGCGAGCGGCCAAACGTGAAGGCATCGCTTCTTTCGATCCCGCAGTGGATACGGTAGACCGCCTTGAGGAGCTACACGGGCGATAGAAAGAATCGCGAGGGAAAATGAAAAAGACGCTCTTCACTGCAACCCTGGCACTGATTGCCACCTCCATCGTCGTTTCGCTGTCTTTGGCCCAGTCGCCTAAGGACATCGTCAAGAAAGTACGCAAGAAGTACGACCAGCTCAACACCCTGCGCATCGACTTCGAGCAGGTGTACCACTGGGTCCTGGCCGACGAGACCAACACCATCCGCGGCACCATCTACCTGACCAAAGACAACAAGTATCGCGTCGAGCTGCCCAACCAACTCGTGGTCACCGATGGTAAGACCGTCTGGACCTACTCCAAGGATCTCAACCAGGTCATGCTGGATCGCCTCTCCAAGGACGCTGGCAACCCTGTGCCGAGCGAACTCATGCTGAGGTACAGTCGCGAGTTCGATGCCAAGCTGGTGGGGAAGGAGAAGGTCGGCAAGGCCGACACCTACGTCATCGACCTGGTGCCCAAACGCCCGGATGAGTTCGTGCGCAAGGTCCGCCTTTGGATCGACAGGTCCCGCTGGATCGTCCTGCGACTGCGGCAGGAAGATCTCAACGGGAATGTCACCGTGTACACGGTCACCCGGTTCGTAGAGAACCCCCCTCTCTCCAAAAAACTGTTCACGTTCCAGGTGCCGGAAGGCACGCAAGTAGTTGATTTACGGCAATAAAGCACCGCTGTTTTCCGTTGGACAAAGGGTTACCTGGCTGCACTCTGCCCCCCGCAACCCACAATTCACATTCTCCCATCACCCATCTTCCATCAACCATCATCCATCTCCCCTCCCACCCCCGGTTTCTAAAAAAACAGGGTGTACAAGAAAAAAACAGATTTTTGTTAACTTTCAGTAACGAGTCTTGACTCTTTCGCTTAAGTTTGTAGATTCTCTTCACCCAAGTGAACGAAACACTTTTCACGCCATTCGAGAGGTGGGAACAGCAACCCGGGGGAGATCAAGCGGAAAGTCTTCTCTCTTCAGGTCTAAACCGTATTCACGCCTGCCCACACACTGATTCGAGGATCGGGTAGTGTACGGTGGGCCAAGCAACCATCGAATAATTCCATTGTGGCGCAAACGTTTTAGGACGAGGCGGTTTCGTCAGAGGTGAAAGATCCCGGAGGCCGATCGTAGCGTACCCTGTGCAGGGCGTGCGATTGGCTTTTTTTGTCCGTCGGACGGCCGGCTAACCAGGGTGCCAGAGATGATGTACCGGAAATCAGGAACTTTCTTACCTGAAGGAACCGCACCACGTGCCCACCAAAGACAAACGAAACTATCCCCGGAACGTGCTGGAACAATCTGAGGTGGTCCAAAAGGGATGGCGCAAGCTGGGTTCCGCCCTACAGGTTCCAAACCTGACCTACGAAGAGTTCGTCAAGCTGCTCGCCGAGGCCAAGGAAAAGGCCGAGCACACCGAGCGTCTCCGGCAGGAATGGCGCCGAGCCGTGCGCGAGCGCGACCAGGCATTGCAGGAGCTCTGGGATCTGACCAAGCGTGTGCGCAATGCGGCCAAGGCAACCTTCGGAGATCGGGCGCCGCAGGTGCATGAGCTCGGTGGACGCCGCCCCCGACGCAAACGAGCCGGCCGGGAAGACAACCGCTAAATTCGCTATTCGGAATCGTGCCCGCAGTGCCCACTCCGGTCGCCGTCGGTGAGGCGCCGCCAGTGGCTTGCGAGGATGGAGCCGAATGAGTCATCGCTGAACGGTCCAGGCGAAACATCAAGGGAGGGTTCCGTGGAAGACGACCGCAAAGGCCAGTTGGCGCAAACCGCGGGAGGCAACGGTGCAGCAATCATTCTCTCGCGGCCGCTGAAAGTGCTCACGGCTGAGCAGATCCAAAAGATCGATGATGCTCTCTTCGAACTAGGGCCGTTCAGCGAGGTCAGAATCATCAAGGCCAAAGGCCGGGTGCGGTTCATCCAGCGGGTGGAAAGCTTTGACGCTTCGAGTTGAGTGATGGATTAAGGTAAGTCTGGATTCACCGCCGAGAACGCAGAGCTCGCAGAGACGAAGCCGTCAGCGAGAATGCAGGCATAGGATGGAACCGGGGTCCGAAACGATCAAACAACACCGAACGGCACCGAGTTGACCGACAAGGTGATCGTTTTCCGGTGCCATAATCTCCAACCAAGTCGGACCTCGGCGGTCTCGGCGCTCTCTGCGGTCAAGAAACCTTAGCGCTCTTTGCGGTTTCAAAACACTTACCAGTGACGGCTTTGACAGAGGTGAGAGATTCCCGGAAGCCGGCAGCCGCAGGTATGCGGATGTCGGCTTTTCTGTTTTCCTCAGACACCCCATCTCGTGGTCCTTGCTCTGATCCACTACCTACCACGGAGAGAGGAGCTTGCCGCTTCCGGGTAAATCCGAGAGGCGGGTCCGTGCCTGGGGCGTACTGAGGGAGAGCGGAACCCCGGGGTAGAGGGGCCGCTCTACCGGAGTCTTGCAGTGCTGGAGTGTTGGAGTTTTGGAGTGCTGGAGTGTTGGAGTGCTGGAGTGTTGGAGTAAGGTTGCTGCCGCTGCCACTCCATGAATCCACTACTCTATCACTCCGCCTGATTTAGCGGCGATTTCCAATTCAAGTCGCCGGAGCTGCAACACAACCACAGGGGGAGGAGAAACAGGGTTGCCACGATCCCACATGGGACTCACGTGGCGGAGCTGTAGGCACGATGGTCTTGTCGTGGAAGTCCAGGGACGAGTGGCTCGATCTTGAGTATGGAGGCATCGTTGAGCGGAGCATTGGAGTATTGAAGAATCTCGCGGCAGAAACATCCTGACCTGCCAAACTCCAAGGCGGCAGATGCCGCACCAGGTTACCGCCTGGCTCAAACTCCATTTCTCCATCACTCCAAAACTCCATATCTCCACATCTGCATATCTACGGAGCCCAATAGCATGCCACTAGCCGAAACCGACACCGCTCGCCACTGGTACGCGCTCTACACCCGGCCGCGATTCGAGAAGAAGATCGACCGCGAACTGCAGCGTATGGGGGTGGAGTCGTATTTGCCCCTGCGATCCGTGCTGCGGCAATGGAGCGACCGCAAGAAGCTGATCGAAGAGCCGCTGTTCTCGTGCTACGTTTTTGTTCACGCCGACCCGAAAGAGCGGCTCTTGTCGCTGCGGCCGACCGGTGTCGTGCGTATGGTGTGCAATGCCGGCAAACCGTCGCGTATCCCCGACTACCAGATCGACGCCGTGCGCCGCATGCTGGCCGAAGGCTTCGACCCGGAACCGTGCGATTACATCCCGGTGGGCGAAGAGGTGGAGATCACGGCCGGCAGCCTGATGGGACTCAGAGGCTATCTGCGCGAATACCGCGGCCGCGAGCGGCTGGTCGTCACTCTGCACGCCATCCGCCAGTCTGTGGCCGTAGAGGTCGAGAGGGTGTGGGTGAAGCGTGTGGCCTAGGCGTGATTCCAGATTTCGGATTTCGGATTGCGGGGCCAGGAGGCAGCCGTGATGATCCCGGCCATCGTGAAGGCGTTGATCGGATTGGCGCGGGGGATGATGCGACGATGGGAAACGCCCGGAAGTTTCGGCATGGCTACGCTGGGACTTCGACAAGACGGGTCATCTTGTCTTTGGTCAGTTCTTCCACGGTTGCCAGATAGGTCTGGATGGCATCCTTGCCATCTCCTCAAGGATGAAACGGCCTTCTGCGAGCCTGGCCGCTCGCAGCGAAAGTAAATCGTCGACGGGATATCGAACATTCAAATCTCACCACAGGGCAAGTAAAAAGTTCCAAATGTGGTCGAGTATAGAGCCGCAGGATTTTGGATTGCAGATCGAGGGAGGCGGCACCGGGAGACAGCCGTGGTGCTTGCAGCCCAACGGAGACAGGCGGCCAACGGATCCAGTCTGATATCTGACATCCAGGCACGCGATATGAGCCACGTACCACTGACCCCCAAGGGGTTCATCATGCGAACCGTAGCGATTCTATTCATCGTCGCCCTGGCGGCGTCCACTGGACTCGCCCAGCAGAGCGGCACCACGGTCATTCAAAACCGCGCCGCCCAGTACATTCTCGGTGACCGCGACGAGATCCTCATGCGTGTCAACATCTGGGGCTATGTGGCCAAGCCGGGCAACTACTGGGTGCCGCGCAACACCGACTTGATCACGTTGATCTCCTTCGCCGGCGGCCCCCGCGACGGTGCCAACCTGCGCAAGGTTCGCATCCTGCGCGAAGGCATCGCCGCATCGCTGACCGGCGGCGGCACCGACGGTAAGGACGGCAAGGACGGCCACAAGAAAAAAGTGCCCGTCCTCAAGATCGACGTGCAACGCTACATCGAAACCGGCGAATCAGGCTCCGTGCCCATTCTCAAGGGCGGCGACACCGTCATCATCAGCCCCACTTTCGGCCAGAAGGTGCGCAACTCGTTCCCCTATATCTCCACCCTGGCCCTCGTCGCCCAGGCGGCCTGGTGGATCACGCTCGTGGCCAGAAGATAGGGCGCGGGGGATGGGAGTGTCGATTGCGGATTGCGGATTTCGGATTGCGGGCAACGAGGTACGGAGACAACCGAATGCCCGTTTCCCCTACGCAAGACGGCGGCCAACGGACCCAGTCTGATATTTGATACCTGGTACCTGACC
>CAZGRP010000006.1:0-57081 GCA_964527995.1 uncultured Cytophagia bacterium
CTGGATCCGTTCCAGGTCGTCCGAGAACAGCATGCCGAGCTGCAGCAACCGCTCGCGCAGCTCTTCGGTGTCGACCTGCGGCAGCGGCACGTTGACGATCTTCGGGAGTCGATCGACTCCAGCCGAAACCCTCCGGCCGATCTCCTCCACTCCAGCGAGAAAGCGCACGTGATACTGTTCCAGCTCCTGTGCCAGCGGTAGCAGAACGTAGTCGGCTCGGCCTCGCAAGCTTTCCAGATAGTCCGCCACCACTTTCTCAGCTTTCTGCCCCTGGCGCTGGACAAAATCTCTGCCGTCTCCAAGCAGCGCTTCGAGGCTTTCGGTGGCCGGAAGGGTCTTGACCCCAAGCTCCGCCAGAAACGTCTCCAGCGTCTTTCGGAGCTCGCCGACGCGCTCCGGCAGGCCAAGCGAGATCACTGCGCCATCGGCCCGTCGTGCCGGTTGCCGCCAGGCCAGGCGGACCTCTTTGCGATCGTTCTCGAAGAGCAGCGAATGGAAAAAGTAAAGGCCGAGCTTGACTTCGCGAAAGAGGTTGATGGCCAGGCGCGGTACCGAGATGCGGTACCACTTGCCGGCTCTCAACGACTCGTAGGCGCGTTGCCAGAATGCAGTGATTTCTTGGCGCGACCGCACTGTGCCTAGCCGGAAGACGTTAAGTCTGCCGGCCGCCGCAAGCAGGCGGGTCAACGCCATCGACCGTTTCCACTCCAGAATCGTCAGCGTATCCTGGAAGGTCTCCTTGAGTTGCTGAATCTCACGGACGACCTTCACCTCGAAGGGTGGCCGGATGCGTGTTTGCAGCCACAACTCCTGCATTTCGAGCAGCAGCAAAACGACGCCTTTCAGGTATCGGAGGACCTCCGGTATCCGCATGCGAAGGTGCTGCCAGCGCGAGGCCACCGCGTAGCCCGGCCGCCGGGCGGTGCGATCCTTGAGGCGGAAAAAGCCGGCAATCATCGGATGGTTGCCTTCCACCAGGGCAGCGTTCTTGTACCAGAAAAAGTTCCGGAAGATGTTCCAGTACGTCTCCTTGCTCGCCCGGCGCAGAGCTGCCTTCATGTTGTCCAGGCTATAGAAGGTGCGCCAGCACTCCTGATAGAGGCGGAACCAGGCCCCGTCCTTGAGACGCGGGTGCTGCATCGATTCGTGGAAGGAGTCGTAGACGTTGTAATCAGGATCCATCGGCGCGCCGGCTTCCACCATGCGCTTGTGGTCCATCGACCCCGGGAGCGGGGTCAGCATGAAGAAGGAGGCCTGGTCCACCTTGATTTCGTGCATCAGGCGTTGCATGTCGGCACGCACCGACTCTTCGGTATCGAAGGGCATGCCGATGATGAAACCGACATGGGTGGCGACGCCGGCGTCGTGCCAGGCGGAAATCAGATCGACAAACTCCTGCACGCGGTTCTGGCTCTTGCCGGCAGCCTTCAGGTTCTCGGGGTTGGTGCTCTCCATCCCGATGAACACCTGCGTGCAGCCTGCCTCCTTGGCTTTCGAGATAAAGTTGCGTATTTTATGGGAAAGTACGTCGACCTGCATCATGAACTGGATGGCGATGCCCTCTTCTTTCCGGAGGCGGATGATCTCATCGAAGATGGCTTCCCAGTTCTTGTTGCGAGCCAGATTGTCGTCGGTGAAAAAGTAGAAGTTGATCCCGGCCTTGTGGTTGCGGCGAAGCGCTTCGGCAATTACGCCAGCGTCGCGGAAACGCATCTTGCGCCCCTGCACGTTGATGATCGTGCAGAAGGAGCAGTTGAACGGGCAGCCGCGGCCGCAATCGATGGTGCCGAAGTTGGGAAAGGCAAACCGGCGCAGGTACTTCCTGTTGACGCGCGGCAGCGGAGCGTCCCGCAAGTCAGGCAGGTCGGAAAGAAAGTCGTACACCGGCTTCAGGCGTTCGTGCCAGGCGTCAGCAAGGATCTCATCCCAGTGCTCCTCGACCTCGCCCTTGACCACGGTGACACCGCTGTCCAGGAGGTGTTGGATGTCGTCGGGGATGTCGGGGAACATGGCCAGGATGCCGCTGACGTGAAAGCCGCCGATGAGCACGGTGATACCGGCCCGGCGGAACTGCAGGGCGAGATCCGTGGCCCGAGGAAACTGATTGGTCTGCACCCCGACCAGGCAGACGACCACTTTGGTTTGCTTCTTGCGGTTGAGGCGGGCGATCCGACCGATGCGAATCTTGTGAACCGCCTCGTCGAGCAGCTCCACCGTGATGCGGACGTCCCCGAGTATCTTCCGGCGGCGAGCATCCTCCGTCAAACCGTAGAGGCAGGCCAGGGTGTTGCTGGGTAGCACCCCGCGCAGATGGCGGATAACATAGCCATCGTCGTCATACTTCGAGGGTTTCATGAGTACGACATGCAGTCGGCGGATGCGCCCCCTGACCGTGGGGATGGATACTGACATGAGGTCCTCCTGAATAGTTGACAGATGTGCTCTTCCGAGCCAAACGTGAACAGCAACAGCGACACCCGCACAGCGGGTCTATTCCGAACCATCTACCAGATCGTCCGCCGGGTTCCGGCCGGCCAGGTGGCTACGTACGGTCAAATCGCCGCCCTGGCTGGCATCCCGCGCGCCGCCCGAACGGTGGGCTGGGCTTTGGCGAGTCTGCGATCGGACGATGACGTCCCCTGGCACCGCATCGTCAACGCCCGCGGCGCCATCTCTCTGCCGCCTGGCCGCGGCTATGAGGTCCAGCGCGCTCTCCTCGAAGCCGAAGGGGTTGAGTTCGACTCCCGGGGCCGGATCGACCTGGAGCGGTATCTCTGGCAACCGAGCGACCGTGGGCGGTAAGGCGGCTGGCAGCCGTCATCGCGAAATGGCGCTGGGGAAACGGGAATTAGAATCTGGAAATTAGGAATCAGGCCACTCCGCAGTCTGCAATCCGAAATCCAAAATCGCCGATAAATCCCCCTTCAAAGCGGGACTTGGGGTCGAGGCATGATTTATCCCCTGCGCCCCCCTGTCCCACAACCCGCAACCCCAGACGCCTCCTTCGGTGTCGTTGGGCTCTTTCGGCGGCTTTCGGTGTCGATGTCTCCGTGACCTTCCGTGCAAATCCGTGGTGAAACCCACAGCCGCTCTCGGCGCAAGGCGGCGTTCCAGGCCCTACTTTCGAGCTTTCCCGTCATACTCACAATACTCGTACACCGGACATTCCAGACAACGCGGCTGCCGCGCCTTGCAGAGGGTGCGGCCATGTCGCAACAGATTGATATGGAAGGAAAACTTTTTCCCCGGCGGCACTCGTTTCTCCATGAGGTAGAACGTCTTCTCGGCCGAAGCATCGTTCGGTACCAGACCAAGCCGGCGGCAAATGCGATGCACATGGGTATCGACCGGGAAGACATCCTTGCCGCAGGCAAACGCCAGAACAACCGCCACGGTTTTTACACCAACGCCCGGCAATCGGGTCAAGAGATCGATGGCCTTTTCCACCGACAGGTCGCATACAAAGTCGAGCGTCATTCTTCCCTGAGTTTCTTGCACCCAGCGCAGGATCTCCTGAATGCGGCGGCTCTTCTGCCTGGCCAGGCCGCCGGGACGCAAGGCATCCTCGAGCTCCTCCACGTCGCCCTGTAGCGCATCGTGCCAGTGCGGAAAACGCTGGCGAAGGCGCTGGTAGGCTCGGTCCCGGTTGAGGTCGGTGGTGTTCTGCGACAGGATGGTGAGTACAAGGACATCGAGAGGGTCACGGCCCGGTTGCCACTTCTCCTCACCAAAGCGGGCCTCAAGGCGATCAATGATGGCCGCAATCTTTTCCTGGCTAGTCATTCGGTGCGGACGACGCCTGCTTCGGTCACGATGATGTCGACGGGCTCGTCGTCCGCTCTGTGCGGCAGACGTTCGACGAGTTGGAAACGGTAGGCGAGCCCCACCTTGGGGCAGGTCACCAGCCGCAAGAAGCCGTCATAGTAGCCACCTCCAAAACCAATCCGGTTACCGTGAAAATCGAACATCACGCCGGGCACGATCACCAGGTCCAGCTCCTGCGGCGCAACCGTTCGAAACCGGTCGGGCCGTGGTTCGAGAATGCCGAACGTACCGGGAGCCAGGTCCTCAAAGCGGGTGATCTCGGAGTGGCGCAGGGCATGGTGCTTCAAATCGACCACCGGCACAACGACGCGCCTTCCGGAAGCCAGCATGTCGCGGATGAGCTGGCGGGTATCCACTTCATTTCGCCACGACACATAACAGTGCACGGTGCGGGCACGCTGAAACTCCGGCAGGCTCTTCACGTGATCGGCAATCCGTGCGCTGGCCTGCTGTACAAAGGATGCGGGCAACGCTTCCCGGCGCTTCAGCAGCTCCGAGCGCAGCACCGCCTTTTGAATTTGCGGCAATCTTCCTCCACACTTTCAACTCTGATGAGATGGGAAAAAATCCCCTCGCCGTTCACGAAAGCTCACCTTGGACCGCCCGGCGGATGGCCTCAGCGATCCGGGCGTCGGTGACCACCACCACGCCTGCTTCGTCGCGGCCCAGGGCCTGGCCAAGCTCTCGTTTCGTACCAAAGGAAACCACCTCGACGCCGGCACCGGCAGCCTGGGCCATCATTTTGCTCTGAGTATGCGCTGACAGGTCGCAAGCCAGAACGATCAGTCTGGCGTTGCCTCGCCGGACGCTGACCGAGGCGCCTGTCGCGCCGACGACGACCTTCCGGGCCCGCCGGGCGAACCCCAGAAGCTTGAGAACATCAGTCGCCAACATCCTCTCCCTGGAGGGCAGCCGTCACACGGTCATAGAAGCTGGCAGGCACTGCCGTGTGTAAGGCCCGCTGCAAGCCCCCTCGCTTGCGCGCCCGGGCGACGCACGACTCGTCGCAGCACAGGTAGGCTCCCCGGCCGGGCTCGCGCTGCTGCGGGTCCACCTCAACCTTCCCGTCCGGTCGTCTGACGATGCGCAGCAGTTCGCTCTTGGCCCGCTTTCGGCCGCAGGCGACGCAGGTTCTCTCCGGTACATGCCGTCCGCGCGCCACGACATCCTCGCAACGCCTCACGATGACCATCCGGGTGGGCCCTCAAGCGCCTGCTGAAAGGCCGCCACCATCGCCTCGTTGCGATCCACCAGAAGAACCTTCTGCAACCTCTTGGCCGGAAATCCCCGAACCGTCTCCACGATGGCCCTGGCTGCCTCCTCCACTGGCACACGACCGACCCCCGTGCCCATTCCTGGGATGGCCAGCGAAGCCAGACCGTGTTCTTCGGCCGCCTCGAGTGCGGCCCGGGTGGCCTTGCGCACCGCCTCGGCACTGGTCCGCTGAGCCGGCTTCTCCATCGTCGGAGCATGAATGACGTATCGCGCCGCTAGAGACCCCGCGGTTGTGACCACCGCCCGCCCCACCGGGATCGGCGCCTGGGCCACCGCCTGGCGCTCGATCTCCTTGCCGCCCGCCCGCCGGATGGCCCCGGCGACGCCTCCCCCCATCTCGCCGCGCGAATTGGCGGGATTGACGATCGCGTCGACTTTCTGCGCCGTGAGATCACCTTTCAGGACTTCGATTTCCAGGGCCATGATGCCCTCCTGCCGCACAGCTGGACCAACTGCTGGGGTGACCGGCGTTTGTCCCACAACGTTCGATCAATCCCGTTTGGGAGCCAGCGATTGCTTGTCGGTAGTGCCTGGGGCCGTATCCTCTCGGAAATCACTCCAACCGAGCGCGATGCCCCACCAGCACGGCCAGCTTGAAATACTTCCACACGCAATCAACTTGTACGAATCCGGCCTCCCTCATCAGCGCCATGCGGTCAGCCATCGTCGTAAAGTAATGAGCCGCCTTCACCTCCCCCTTCTTGCCCGTCATGCCGTTTCCGGCCGGGCGCAGCCGCCGGTAGACCTCGCCGACGACGGGATCCTCGGGCAGAAAACCATCGAAAGAGAGAAAGATGCCGCCCGGCTGCAGCACCTGGAGGCAATCGGCCAGCACTCTTTTCTGGTCGGCGACAGCCACATGGTTCAGAGCATAGCTGGCCACGACAGCGTCGCAGCACGGAAGCTCCTCCGCCCACCCCGGCTGCGTGAAATCCCTCCGCAGGGTCGTCGCGCGCAGGCCGCAGGAGCGAAGTTTCTCCTGCGCGATGCGTAACATGCTCGGGGCCGCATCCAAGCAGATGAAATGCGCGCGGGGAAAGCGCTGCCCGATGACGCGCGATAGTTCACCCGTGCCACACGCCAAATCGAGCACGGTGATGGCCTCCTTCTCTTCGAAGGGCAGCATCAGTGCCATCACCTCCAGCGCCTCGCCATACTTTGGGAAGCGCACCGTCCGACTGCGATCGTACTCCGAGGCGCGTTCCTCGAAATAGCTGACAGCATCGATGGTCTTCATTCCGGCGTGGCTCCGGCCAGAGTGCGTCCGTAGCTCTCGGCCCAGTAAACCAGTGACTTCCACTTCCCCCAGCGCTGATAGACGCGCAGAATCTCCGTATCGGTGACCCGGGCGCCGCCGAAGTAGTGAGTGCTGACGAAGTTCCTCATGTCGGTGTCTACTCCGACGTAATCGTAGTACCCCAGCAAAGCCAGCATCTGGGCCACGGCGTACGGCCCGAAGCCGCTGAGCCTGGAAAGCAGGATGCGTACTGCATCGCTGCCGAGCCTGTGGCTGCGGAGGTCCTCCAGATCGAGACGGCCGCTCGACACAGCCTGGGCGAGCTCGTGCACGTAGGCCGCCCGGTATCCGAGACGAATCTCCTGGCGAAGAAAGTCCTCATTTGTTGCGGCAATTTGCTGGGGTTCCGGAAAGGCGTACCACCCTTCTTCTGCCTCCAGCGGCTGCCCCAGACGTTCGCACAAGCGCATGACGACGGCCATGGTCTGCGACCAGTTGGTGTTGGTGGTGCAAAGGACCTTCACGGCGTCCTCGAAAACCGTCGGCGACCGCAGCAAGCGGCCACTGCCAGATTCGGGAACGAACGACAGCGCCTCGTGCTCGCGGCACAAGTCGTAGAACTCGCTCAGATCCTCGTCCAGGCGCAGCATCCAGCGAACTTTGGCAGCGACCTCGCGGCGATCTTCCTCACTCAAGGACCCGCCGTCGGCGGCCACACGCACAACGCGGTTCTCCGCCTCGGCGCCGCCATCCCGGATGCGCAGGCGCACGACCTTGCCGCTGGCGAGCCGCTCGACCCGCAGCAAGGCATCGGCCTCGGCATCCCATTGAAAAGGCGCCAGACTGACCCAGCCATGCGAAAAGACGGTCTCGCGGAAGCCGAAGGGCGGCTTGACTCTCAGCTCAAGTTCCAACTCGTCCACCCGAGTATTGCTGTCAGCGGTGTATGCCACACCGCCGACACGCCATCACAATGAGACTCGCAGGCAGCACCACAGGTATTCATAAAGGTAACGCTTCCTCGGCAAAAAGTCAATCAAGGTGGCCAGCGTTGTCACGCTGCTTCCCACCTGCGGTCGAAGACGATCTCCCTCCGGGCAAGTTCACCAAGGAAGATTTCCGCGGGTACGCTCAACTCCTGCGGGACTGCCCCGCGGGCAGTGATCCTGCCGTCGGCAAGCATGGCGGCGACGATAGCAGCCGGGAAGGCTGTGGTGCGCATCATCGCTGTGAGCCCCTTTTCGCGCTCGCCGTAGGCGATCAGTTCGCACACCAGCCGCTGGCGCCGGCCCTGCCGTTCTCCGGTCACCGTCACTCGGACCAGCACCACATCCTCATCGTCCTCGTCATAGGTCAACCTCTGCCGCAGCACCGCAGCCAGAACGTCGCGAGGGGCCACTCGCACGCCACCGGCCTCGACCGGCTGGACGTCTGCCAGTCCCAGATCGATGAGCAGCTTGAAACGGTCGCAGTGGCCCGGATACCGGATCGTTTTGTAGTCGAGATCCTGCACCACTTCCGCCATCGTCTTGGGCAGCGTCGAGGTGCCGCCGCTGGTGTAGAAAGCTTCCAGGCGACCGAAGGGTTGCGGGAATTCCAGCTCCTCCAGGCCCGTCATCGAAGGTACGGTTCGCACCTTACCCTTTTCGAGAATCACGGCAGGCTCCACGTACTCATTGATCAGGCCATAAGGCGAGAAGACCAGCTTGTAGTTGAGCGGTGGTTTCGGATACAGCGGCAGGCCGCCGACGCGCATGCGAGCGCTTTCGGCGCGGTCGAACTCCCGAATGCCGTGGGCGGCCACCAGAGTGACCATGCCGGGAGCCAGGCCGCAGTCCGGAATGAGCGTCACCCCCGCTTCTCTGGCTGCTGCGTCCAGCCGCAGCTCGGCCTCGACGACATCGTTGTTGCCGCCGAGATCACAAAAGTGGCACCCGGCATCTACGGCGGCGCGCGCCAGGCCGGCGTTGTGGCGATACGGCGCAGCGCTCAGGGCGGCATCGTACGACCTCATCAACGCTTCTGCCGCTGCCGTGTCGCTGGCATCGAGCACGTGTGTCGACAATTTCCCCGATCCGAGCCAGTTTGCAGCCTGGCGCAACGCGGACGGATCGATATCCGCCAGGCCGACCTCATCGGCGTCGCTAAGGTGCACCAGATCGTAGGCAGCGGCACGCCCCATCCAGCCCGCGCCAATCACCAGAACTTTCATCCTCACCTCCAAAATCGGAACTCACAGATCGCAGCGGCCAGTCGCCCTGGCTCCTCCAGGCGCAGAGGCCGCAGGGCCGCCCCCAGGCTCAGCGCGGCCTGACTCCCGGACCTACGGTCTCGGACACGGTCCGGGGCTGACCTGGCACGGGCGGCGCCACTTCACTGACAAAATCCTTGATCCCCCTGACCACGGCCTCGGCCAGACTATCCAGAAACGTGTCGCGCAAGAGCAGCATCTCGTCCAGCGGGTTGGAGACGAAAGCCCCCTCCACCAGGAACGTCATCATGGAAGTCTGCCTCGTAACGAAGTAGGTCGAGGCCACACGACCAAAGGACGGCAGACCGATCTGCAACAGCCGCGGATAGACCCGGCGGGCGATCTCCATGGCCTGGGGCACCGTGAAATAGGTGCTGGTCCCCCGCGCTGCGATCGGATCGGTGGCCGCCCCGATGGAGTTGTTGTGCAACCAGACGAAGATGTGGGCATTGGCCGCGCGGGCGATCTTTACCCGGTCGAGCAGCGTCATGGTGGTGTCGGTTGTGCGCGTCTGCACCACGGTTGCCCCCTCCCGCCGGAGCAGCGCCGCGACCCTGGTTGCGTACTTCAGATTCACGTCCTTCTCCATCAATCCGGTGGCACCGACGGCGCCCAGCTCATCGCCGCCATGCCCGGGGTCCACTGCGATGATAAGCGCCTTGAGCAGGCTGTCGCCAGCCGCAGCGAAATCGGGCGTGCGGCGGATTTCAAGCCAGAACTGATTCCCTACATAACGGCCGTCGAAGCCCCACAATTGCTGCTGGTTCAAATCCACACGCAGAGTGTAGAGATCGCCCGCCTCTTGACGCCAGGTGATCAGCCGAACCGTGGTGTCGTTCGCAGGGTAAGTTACCCACTCCGAGCCCTGGTGCGCCCGGTAGAAGGTCACTTCAACAGCCGGCGGGTCGAGAATCTGCGTTAGTCTGTAGGGCACCCGATCGCTCAGGTTCAGGCGCAGCCGCACCCAATCCCCAGCCACCTGTCCGGAGATAGAGCTGATGACGGCATGCGCCGCCGCCGTACCACGCGGCAGAAGGCGCAGGTTCGAGACCGCCGTGGTCACGTCATATCCATCAGCCAGGCGGACGCAAAAGGTACCGCTTCGCTGCCCGACCACCTCAACGCGTATGCCCTTGGGAAGGACGGTCCAGATGGCACCCCCAGGGCCTGTCCGCAGGAGGTTGGTGCTATCGACAGTCTCGGCCACCAACGGCAAGGCTGGGTCCAGGATCTGAATGCGCCCCGGAGAGCGCGCCTTGTGTGTCTTTCCATCGGCGCCCTTGAACTTGTAGCGCACCTGGGTGACGCGTCTGCGCGCTGCGAGCGGCACCCGAAACACGGCCCGGTAGATGCCGTTGATGCCGCCGGTTTGCGAAGCCGGCAGCTCGATCAGGGCCGCCTTCTTCAAGACGCCTGGCACTTCGAAGGTGGCCGACCCTGCCGGGGTGGCGCGGATCTGCACCTGCACCTCCGAACCAGGCTCCACCCAAAGTTCTTCCTTGGGCCAGATGTCGACGATGCGGCTGGGCGCCTCTGCTAGTGTTTCGGCCGGTGGAATCCGATAGACATGGACCGAATCCCTGGCAGCGACACCGCTGCCGTCGGCAGCCTCGAACACGATCCAATTGTCCCCCGGCTGCAGCGGCACCAGACCCACGAAAGCGCCGGATGGATAGACCCTGGTCTGCTCGCCGTTCACCGAAACCGCCAGAGTCGTGTCCAAGACGGATCCGGCGTAACGCACCCTCGGGACAGCGAGCGTATCGCCGTCGGCGGGGAAGATGATCTTCATTTCAGAGGTAGTGGGCGCAGCCGGGACTTGGCCCTGCAGCGGCTGCTGTGCGGCGCCTGTGATCAGAGCCGCTGCCACTACGAAGGAGAGAGAATAGCGAAGAGATTTCATCGGGCTCCGCGGAGAGTTGGCAATTAGAAACTGAGAACCGGTTCTGCTCGGATTCCGAAAAAGGTAACCAAAAACCCTTTTCAAAGCAAGATGGAAGCACAAAAAGGTCAATCCGAAATTCATTCGATTTGGGGGAATCTCTTCGGCGTTTCGTGAGTAAAAGTAGTTGCGGTTGTTCAATATTCTACACCACCCACAACCACGGAGCAATGCAAATTTCCAGCAAGACCCGGCAAATCGTCACCTTGGCAGCACTGATTGTCGCCATCAGCTTTCTCCACTACGCCACCACGACCTCCAGAGGATACTTCCACGAAATCTACAAAGTGTTGTACTACATCCCCATTATCCTGGCGGCCTTCGAGTTCGGCATCCGAGGGGGCATCACCACGTCGCTCATCGTCAGCGCGATCTACTTGCCGCACGTCGTGTTCCAGTGGCAAGGGAATCTCGACCACAATGTCAGTCGGTTTCTGGAGATCGTCCTGTACAACGCTGTGGCCTACATCACCGGACGCCTGGTCGAGGCTGAACACGGTGAGCGCAGGAAATACGAGCAGGTGGCCGACGAGCTACGAGCTTCGTACGAGAAACTCAGGCGGCAATCGGAAACCCTGGCGGAGGTTGAAGAGCAGTTGCGCCATGCCGACCGCCTGGCGGTCTTGGGCGAATTGGCCGCCAGCCTGGCCCACGAGGTACGCAACCCGCTGGGCTCGATCCGGGGCGCTGTGGAAATTCTGCAAGACGATTATCCCAAAGAGAATCCGAACCACGAATTCCTGCAGATCCTGATCAAAGAAGTGGATCGGCTCAACCGCGTCATCGAGAACTACCTCAGCCTGGCACGAACCAGGACCTCCCGACTGGAAGAGTTCGGCCTGCGCGACGCCGTGCTCTCGGTGGTCAACATGCTGGCTGCCAAGGCCCGCAAAGAAAAAGTGGAGATTCAGTGTCATTTTCCCGACCGACCCGTGCAGATCAGAGCGGATGAAAACAAGTTCCGGCAGGTGCTGCTCAATCTCCTGCTCAACGCCATGGCCGCCATCGAGGGCAGTGGTCGCGTCACCATCGATGCCCGGGTGAACGGCGCCGGGGAAGCGCATCGCAAGCTGCAAATCACCATCACCGATACCGGCAAAGGCATCCCGGGCGACGTCATGGAACAGATTTTCAAACCCTTTTACACAACCAAGCAGGACGGCACTGGCCTCGGCCTGCCCATCACGAAGCGGATTGCCGACGAGTACCGCTGGGAACTGCGGCTGCAGAGCGAAGTCGGCAAAGGCACGCAGGCCATCCTCTGCATTCCAATCCGAGAGGACGACGATGAAGAACAGGCGAATTCTGCTCATTGACGACGATGAGAGTCTGCTGAAGGTGACCGCCCATCAGCTCAGGCAAGGCGGTTACTCTGTGACCACCGCGGCAAGCGGCGAGGAAGGTTTGCAGAAGTTCAAGGACCACGAGTTCGAAGTGGTGATCACCGACCTGGCCCTGCCCAAAATGAGCGGTATCGATGTTCTCAAAGAAGTGCGGCGGCGAAGCAAGGAGACGGTGGTCATTCTGATCACCGCCTATGGCACGGTAGAGACGGCCCTCGAAGCCTGCTCTCTGGGCGCCGATGACTACGTGACCAAACCGTTCAGTCGCGAGCAGCTCCGCTTCGCGCTCGACAAAGCCCTGCGACTTCGGCATCTGCAGGCCGAAAACGTGCTGCTGAAAAGCGAGTTGCTCGACAAGTACGACTTCGGCAAGATTGTGGCCAAGAGCGGCAAGATGCAGGAGGTTCTGAAAATGGTCGGCCGGGTGGCCGAAAGCGACGTTACCGTGCTCATTCTGGGCGAAAGCGGTACTGGCAAAGAGCTGGTGGCACGGGCCATCCACTACAACAGCCCGCGCAAGAACGGGCCATTTATCACCGTAAACTGCCCGTCGATTCCGGACAACCTGCTGGAAAGTGAGCTGTTCGGCCACGTCCGCGGCGCCTTCACCGGCGCCACCAAAGACCGCCGCGGCAAGTTCGAGCAGGCCGATGGTGGCACCATCTTCCTCGATGAGATTGGCGACCTCAAGCCTGAGCTCCAGGCCAAGCTCCTGCGGGTGTTGCAGGAAAAGGAAATCGAGCGGGTCGGCGGCGACCGCCCCATCAAAGTCGACATCCGCGTGCTGGCTGCCACCAACCAGGATCTGGAGGCACGCATTCAGGCCGGCGCCTTCCGCGAGGATCTGTATTATCGTCTCACCGTGGTGCCGATCACCTTGCCGCCGCTGCGCGACCGCAAAGAAGAAATCCCCTACCTGGTGGATCACTTTCTGAATAAGTTCTCCAAAGGCCGTCGCCTGCAACTGAGTCAGGAGGCCATGGCCACTCTGATGGAATACGACTGGCCCGGCAATGTGCGCGAGCTGGAAAACGCCATTGAGCGGGCGGCCATCCTCACCACCTCTGAAATGATCACCCCAGGCGTCCTGCCGCCGCGCCTGCGGCCCGCTTCCGTCGAGGAGAGCAATGGGAACGTCATCCGCATTCCAGACGACGGTTTGCCGCTGGAGGAGATCGAGCGCCGGTCGATCCGCATCGCCCTGGAAAAGTCCGGCGGCAACCAGACACGTGCTGCCAAGTTCCTGCAGATTCCGCGGCACGTTCTGCTGTATCGGATGAAGAAGCTGGGCATCTCATGATGAGGTCGGCGATCGACGGTTCCGAACCCTTCGTTCTTCCCAGGAGATGGCGTACGCCGCGCCCCAGCTTTGTCATCAGCCTGGCAGCGATCCTGTTTGTCATGGCCGTCGGGGTCGGAATCCTGGAGATCACCCAGAGCCGCAAGGAGATCATGGCGCTGCTCGAGAGGGAAGCCCGCTCCCTCGCCGAAGCCCTCTCTCTGAGCGGTGAGAACGCCGTGCGTGCCTACAGCGAGCTCGAATCGACACTGGAGAACGGGCTTTTGGCCACGGCCGAAATCCTGGCACAGGAGGAGGCCTCCGGCAGATTGACGGCCGATCGCCTGGCGGAAATTCTGCGCAGCCACGGCATCGTGCGAGCCTTTGCTGTCGACGAGAACGGCCGCATCGATGGCCTGGCGTTTCCAACCGGCGCAGAGGCGGACTTTCGCCCCGGCCAGGTCTTGCAGCTTGTCCGCCCGCTATTCCAGAGCGGGCAGCATTCGGTTTCCGGCTACGTTGAAGACGGCACCGGAGCGACCCATTACGCCGTGGCCGTACGTCAACTCCGGGCCGGTGCACGCCAGGGTGCCTGGGTGGTTTGCGCTGATCCCAAATCCCTTCTGCGGTTCCGCCGCCGGGTCGGCATCGGCCGGCTGATCCAGGACCTCGGTGAGAGCAGCGAGATCGCCTACATCGCTCTGCAGGACAGCGTTGGCATCATCTCGGCCTCGAAAAACGTCGCCACCCTGACGAGTCTGGCGTCGGACCCGTTTCTTGCCGAAGCGCTGGCACAGAGGGAGTCGAAATCGAGACTTTCTACGTTCCAGGGCGAGCAGGTTTTCGAGGTAGCCAAGCCGTTCACAGTGGATGGCGTGACGTTCGGGCTGTTCCGGGTCGGGCTCAGGATGGACGCGGTTCGTCATGCCGTCACCCGCACCAAGCAGCGGGCAGTGGCGGTGGGCGTCGGCTTGCTCGTCGTCGGTGTGCTTTTGTTCAATTTCCTGGTGACGCACCAGAACTACGGCCTGCTTACCGACGCCTATTCCCGCATCCACACCTACACCGGAAACATCCTCGAGAACATGGCTGACGCGGTGGTGGCGGTCGACCGCGAAGGCCGCATCACGCTCTTCAACCGGGCGGCTGAAAAGCTGTTCAACAGATCGGCCGAGGAGGCCATCGGCAAGCATTGCGGTGATATCCTGGGGCGGCAGCAGTCGCTGCTGGATCAGGCGCTGGCCACCGGCGTCGGCGTCCGCGATCAGGAGGTGTCGTATCACCTGGGTGACCGCCGGGCGACGCTGCTCGTGACCACAACCCTGCTGCGCGGCTCCGACGGCAGCATCCATTCGGCTGTAGCCGTGTTGAAGGACCTGACCGAGAAGAAAGCCCTGGAGGCCAGTCTGCGGCAACGCGAGCGCCTCAGTGCCATGGGTGAGTTGGCCGCCGGCGTGGCCCACGAGATCCGCAACCCGCTCAATGCCATCGCCATGATCGCCCAGCGGTTCGAAAAAGAATTTGTTCCGAAAGAGGGCGAGGCCGAATACCGCCAGTTGGCGCGGGCTGTCGTAGCCGAAACGCGCCGAGTCAGTGAGATTGTCCAGCGCTTTCTTGAGTTCGCGCGCCCGCCGCAACTCCAACTGCGCGATATCGATCTGAGTGAGGTGGCGGCCAGAGCCGCACGATTGGTACAGAGCCAGGCCCTGCAGCAAGAAATCACCCTGGAGACCGACCTGCTCCCGAACCTGATTCTGCCCCTCGACAGCAATCAGATGGAACAGGTTCTCCTGAATCTGCTGCAAAACAGCCTGCATGCCACACCCCGCGGCGGCAGAATACGGGTCCGCAGCTACCGCCGCGCCGACGAGATCGTGGCAGAAGTTCAGGATACCGGCCTGGGCATCCCCCAGGAGAATCTCAACAAGATCTTCGACCTCTACTTCACGACAAAGGAAACCGGGACCGGCATGGGATTGAGTCTCAGTCATCGCATCGTCTCGGAACACGGCGGCCGCATGGAAGTGGAGAGCGAAGTCGGCAAAGGAACGACGGTTCGGGTTGTGCTGCCCCTTGCTTCACGCCCGGACGAACCTGTGGAAATGGCAGGCAGGCGGGAATTGGGATAAAGGGGACGGGGAGGGAAAATGGTTGATGGTTGATGGGAGGTGGGTCCGGGGTCCGTATCGTTGCGGGGCGAGTCTGTGAATCTCGTAACAGGATTCATCTCAGGTCGAGCTGGCCGCGACGCAGCGCCGAGGCTGAGCACGAGTTCTCACGGCGGAACCCTTCGTGCCGATCGGTGCGATTCCGTGGTGGGTTGCCAGCGATAAAAAAGAAAAGGAGATGGTTTTGCGGAAGGACACGATCCTGGTCATCGATGACGAAGCCACTCAGGTCAGCACGCTGGCCGGCTTCTTGAGGAAGAAAGGATATCGCGTCGAAGAGGCGCTGTCGGGCACCGACGGCATCGACATCGTGCGGCAGAAAGTCATCGATCTGGTTCTTACCGACTTCAAGATGCCGGACAAGAGCGGCCTCGAGGTGTTGCGCGAGATCAAGGCCATCAACCCCGAGGTCGGCGTTGTCATGATGACGGCCTATGGCAGTATCGAGTCGGCCACGGAGGCGATGAAGCAGGGCGCCAGCGACTACCTCACCAAGCCCATCGACCTCGACCAGCTCGAGGTGATCGTGGCCAAAGCCCTGGAGCGCAAGCGCCTTCTTTCCGAGAACAAGCGGCTGCGAGAGCAACTGGCAGAGAAGTATCGCTTCGTCGAAATCCAGTCGCAGAGCCCTCAGATGGAGGAGGTCTTGAACCGGGCCGGGCGAGTGGCAGCGAGCAATGCCACGGTGCTCATACGCGGGGAAAGCGGCACCGGGAAAGAGCTGATCGCCCGAGCCATTCATGCTGCCAGCCCTCGCAGCAGCGGCCCGTTCGTGGCGGTCAACTGTGCCGCCCTGTCCGAGGGACTGTTGGAGAGCGAGCTGTTCGGTCACGAGAAGGGAGCCTTCACTGGGGCCATTCGCCAGAAAAGAGGTCGGTTCGAACTGGCCGACGGCGGTACGTTGTTCATCGATGAAGTCGGCGACATCCCTCTGCCCGTGCAGGTCAAGCTGCTGCGCGCCATCCAGGAGCAGAGCTTTGAGCGCGTCGGCGGAACGGAGACGCTGCGAGTGGACGTGCGCATCGTCGCCGCCACCAATCGGAATCTGGAACAGATGCTCAAGGAGGGCACGTTCCGTGATGACCTCTACTACCGCCTGAACGTCGTGTCGATCCATATCCCGCCTCTACGCGACCGCAGGTTGGACATCCCTCTGCTCGTCGACCATTTCCTGAAGAAATATGCCGCGGAGAACCACAAGCCGATCACGGGCGTCTCCAGGGAAGCCATGGATCTGCTGATGAAATATGACTACCCGGGGAATGTTCGCGAGCTGGAGAACATCATCGAGCAGGCCGTTGTACTGGGCCGAGACGAACTCATCACCACAGAGGATCTGCCCCTGTCGGTTCGTGGAATGCAGAGCGAAGAGGATTTCTCCCGCGGGAGTTTCGAGGAGCGCGTGGCTGCCTTTGAGAGACACCTGATCCGGGACGCGCTGGAACGCGCCAACGGCGTACAGACCCGAGCGGCGGAGCTGCTCGGCATGACGGAACGCCACCTGCGCTACAAACTCAAGAAATACGGTATGAAGTGAGTCGCCCATCCGGTCGAACCGTGTCGACGAAATGGTCGAACAGCTCGACGCCGCAATCTTTTCCTGCTCTCCCACCCCACCTGCCATTCAATTGATTTAAATAGACTTACACGAACTCGAGCGGCCCCCCTCTTTTTTGGCACGCCGGTTGCCCTGGGAGTCCTGCGAACACAGGAGCGCTCTGAATGGAAGTGACCGAAACGATAAGGGAAACGTGTGAAGATGGGAGGTGATGAGTGATGAAACGAGCAAGCATTGCCGGCGCGGTGCTGATCGCCGCTCTGGCTTTCGGTCTGCTGCTCTCCGGCGCTCTGCTGGCGCAGCAGGACACAAGCAGCACTCCAAACCGTGCAACCGTTCAGCAAACATATCACCCCGCCAACAGCGGGCCGACAAATGGCCGGCCGAATTGGCAGGGCCATAACTTCATCGACGAGAACGGCAATGGCATCTGCGACCGCCTCGAAGCCGGGCAGCGGCTCGGACCGCAGGCCCGCCATGGCATGGCGCATGGAGGCAACTTCTTCCATGGGAACGGCCATCGCTTCGGCGGGCGGCATGCAGTCGCAGGCCGGCACATGGGATTCGGACATTGGGGAGGTGGAGATGTCGGGTTCGGTCCGATGCACCGCGGACAGCATGGTGGATGGAGATGAGGTGAAGGAGTCGGGGGCCCTCGCGGCCCCCGACCCGCGGGACGAAAACGAACAAGGAGGAGTGAAAATGAAGCGTCGTTGGTTATCGACCTGGATTTTTGCCGCGATCTCGGCAAGTCTGGCCCTGGCATCGCCCACGGCGTCGGCGCAGCCGGGTCCGGGACATCATCACGGCGGCGGCTTTCACGGGATGTGGCCGGACTCTCTGGAAACGATCACCGTAAGTGGCACCGTGATCATCGATTCTGCCTATGCACACCCTCTCTATTTCCTGGATGAGAACAACGACGGGGAGGCGGACTACTTTCTTGCCTTCGGTCCGTGGTGGTACCAGCCGGAAAGTGGGGCCACGCGTCCCGCCGACGGCGAGAATGTCACGATCGAGGGCGCTCTCATCGACGGAGCGGTGCCACCGGTGCTCGTCGTCTTCGAGATCAACGGCCAGGAGTGGCGCCAGCCGGTCCTGGTAGGTCGGCACGGCTGGCTCGGCGAACCGGCCTGGGAGACGTCCGGCGACACCCTGACCGTCACCGGGCTTGTCCTGGTGGACTCGACCTATTTCTATGTTCACTACTTCCTGGACACGGATGGGGACTCAATCCCTGAGTACAGGCTCGGGTTCGGTCCGCCCTGGTACGAACCTGCAAGCGGCGCCACGCGGCCGCAAGCCGGCACCACGGTGACCATCTTCGGGCGGGTGCACCATCAGGGTACGGGTTACTCACTCTTGACGGTGTACAAGATCGACGGAGCCGAATGGCGCCCCGAGTTCGGACCCGCGCCCTGGGCAGGCACGTGGATGCATCGCGATCACGCCGACACCACGCGTGTGCCCTGCCTCACGGACAGCCTCAGCTGGGTTGCATTTCCACCCGGGCATATGGGGGGCGGCATGGGAGGTATGTTCTGGCCCGACTCGGTCTTTGTCCAGTTCTGGCAGGTCTACCCGGACAGCCTGCCCGGTGTCCACGACGGGGCTCATTTTCTCGGCTTCTATCTCGACGTCGACGATCCAGCCGGCCAAAGCATGATGGGGCGCGGCATGGGCTGGGGCCATGGGATGATGCGGTTCAACGCGGCACAGCAATTCGTCTTTCACTACGATGATGAGGTGCTCCAGGCCCAGGGTCTCTCCGAAGACGGCATGCGCGTGCAGTACTGGAACTCGCAGACGCAACAGTGGGTCGACGTCCAGAACGCCACCGTGGACACCCAGGCCAATACGGTCACGTTTACGAGCACTGACCTGAATAGCTACTATGCGCTCGCTGCACCTGCCGGAGTGACCGACGTGAGCGCAACTACCGGCGGAGCGCCCCCGCGGAGCCTGGTGTTGTACTCCAACTATCCGAACCCGTTCAATCCATCGACGACGATCCGCTTCGATCTGCCGGCGCGGGTCCACGTGCGCCTGGCCGTCTACAACCTCCTCGGCCAGCAGGTCGCGCTTCTTGTGGACGACGTGAAGGGACCCGGCAGCTACACGGTGCTCTGGGACGGCCGGCGGGCCGACGGTCAGGTGGCCAGCAGTGGCATCTACCTGCTTCGCCTTGAATCGGGTCAACAGACATTGGTGCGACGGATGACACTGCTGAAGTGAAGGGGCGAGGCGATTTCTACGTGGCTGGTAGAATTGTGCGCTGCGGCCGGCCGAGGTGGTCCCTCGGCTCCAGGTCGCAGCGCACAGCCGCTGAGCCCTGGTCTCGGGTATCAGGTGTTGAGCATCCGGGCTACAGGTTGCAGCGTGGCAAGGGCAGGAATTAGAAATCAGAAGATAGGGAATCGTCGGACCGTGGCATCGTTCAAGTCGACAACCTGGATCATCTTCGCCGCACTACTCGTTGCGGCACCGGCACACGCCCAGAAAAAGCATCCCGCAGAAAACCAAGGACCGCCCGCTGCCCAAGAGCAGGCAGCGAAGCAGACCTTCGTCGGCTTTGTCGACAAGAACAACGACGGCGTCAACGATCGGTTTGTGGATGCCAACGGCGATGGTAAGAACGATGTGGACGGCAAGCCATATCCGCACGGCTTCAAATTCGTCGACAAGAACAGGGACGGCATCAATGATGTCTGGATCGATCGGGACGGCGACGGGGTCAACGATCTGAGCCGCAAGCTGCCGCGGGAGTTACGCCGCCAGATCCCTTTTCAGGTGCTGGACACCGACGGCGATGGTCGCAACGACATCACCGGCGAGCACTACGACGCACGAAATGCCCACTGGATGGGAGAGCGCTGGGGGTTCTGGGATGAGTCACAGGGCAAACTCCGTGGCCGCTTCATCGACGAGAACGGTGACGGCATCGATGACCGGCTCGAACCCGGGCGGGGAACCTCCCGGCAGTCCATGATGCGGACGCACCGGGCGCGCATGCACGACATTTTCATCGACGAGGATGGCGATGGCATCTGCGACGGCCGCAGCGACATCATCCGCCGCATGGGACGGATGCACAAGGGGCGGAGAGGCGGGGGCATGCATCGGCCGTAGCGCGGGGCTTTGGAAAGTGGAAGAGAAAGGTGATGGATCAAAATGAAGACTGAAAGTCTGTTTGTTGCGCTTGCACTGGTTCTTGCCGGTGCGCCGGCTGGAGCCCAATGGACCAAGAGCGTCTCTGTCAATACGGTTTACGATAACAACGCCTTCAGAAACTACCAAGGGCTTTCCGACTATGTGACCCAGGTCTCTGCCTACCTGGCACGTGATGGCGGGAACGACACCTTCCAGTCGCGATTCTTTTATCGCGGCGGGTACTACCTCTTTGCTGACTTCGCTCAGCGGAACTTTCATCACCATCAAGCCGGTCTGGCGCTGGCCTTCTCCCTCGATCAACGAGGAGACCTGCTCAATGCCGGTGCGAATGCTGGATTGCGCCTGAACCGCGAACTCTATTCCTACTATGACTTTGCAACCGTATCGGCCTTCGCCAATATGAAGCTCTATTTGAGTCCAGCGACAGTGGCGCAGGCCGGCTATCGCCTTCGCACGCGCTGGTACTCGAACCTGCCCGAATTCAGCAACACCGAGCATTTCTTCTTCGCCCGGTTCACCCACTTCTTCCCTTCCCGGACCACCCTGATCATAGAGACCGACTACGGCCGGAAGATCTATCTTCAGGCTGTCTCTGATGGTTCGGGCCTCTCCGATGGCGGTCAGCACGACATTCGGCGGCACGACGGCGGCATGGGCCACATGGGTGGCGGATGGTGGAACGGGAATTCGAGCTGGCTCAGTGGGAAATACGGCGTTGCCCAGGCTGTGGCACTGTTGCGACTGGCCCAGTCGCTGGGCAGCTCGACGGGGCTCAGTGTACAGTTCCTCTACCGTGGGAATCCCGCGCAGACAGCCCGCTACCTGGCCGGGCAGGTTTCGGGATACTCCAACGAAGATGAGCTTTTCGATGATCCGTATGGATACGAGAGCCGGGAACTTCGCGGCGCGCTGACGAGGCTACTACCGTGGGGGATGACGTTGCGCGCAGGAACGGAGGCGCAGTGGAAAGACTACGTGCGTCGTCCAGCCCTCGACCTCTCCGGCCAGCCTCTATCGACGGGCGAAAACAGGGCCGATCGGCGGGTTGCAGCCTGGATCGGCCTCAGCAGATCTTTCACCGTCGGCCGGCGTGGACCGATCATGACTCTTGTAGGGGAATTCAACTGGTTCGACAACCGCTCCAACGACGCCTATTACCGCTACTCGGCCGCCACGTTCACGATCGGGGTGAGCACGGAGTTCTAGAGTGTGGCTCAAGTGGACCTTCTCGGCACTGCTTCCTCCAGGTGCGGTCGTGCGCGGCCCGCTGGTGCACTCCACAAGGCGGATCGCCTGTCACGTTTCCGGCACATCCTCTCGTTCCGCACCATGGCCTCTTTGTTCCCTCAACACCCTCTGGATCACCGCCAGCAGCTCGCAACGGCAGAACGGTTTCTCCAGGTATCCCTTTGCTCCGCATACATGACTCATTGCCCGCCGGGCCATATCGCCTCGGGCACTGATCATGACGACCGGGATGTCGCGGGTGCGCGGGGACGCCTTCAGGTCCTCGCAAAAGGAAGGCCCATCCAATCCAGGAAGGTTTACATCGCAAAGGATCAGGTCCGCCGGGCGGGTCTGTAAGTAGGCCTTGGCCTCTTCCGCGTTGGCGACGGCGGTCACTGCAAATCCAGCGCGGGCGAGAATATAGGCCCAAACGCGCAGAAAGTTTGCATCGTCGTCGATGATGAGAAGTCTCGCCGGTGGCATAATCTGGGACGATCCTTTGCGTAGGATAGGGTTGGTTCGTAAATTCCAGCTCTACTTTTCCTATCTCCCAGCACGGCAAGCTGCATGCCACTCTATCGAGCGCCGAGGATGTCGCAATATTCATGCGTAATGGCCTGTTTTTTAAAGGAATCGTATCGTGCCGAGAAGAACCGATGATGGCGAGATCTGGCAGGTTGCAGATTATCCTACATGGAAACTGAAGAGTATCCGACAGGGGGGAGCCTGGCGGCGAGCCACCAGCCGTTGGAGGTCACGGTTGCCGCACCTGTTGGACTCACCCCTGCCAGGCGGTAGAATATGAGGCGACAGCTATGGGGAAGATCGCTATGGCAGCTCCCCTGTGTGGCAGTCGCTGCAGTTCATCTCCTTCCAGGCCTGGTCAATGTCTTCGGGATGTCTGAACGGCAGGCCTTGCGGTCGCATGGAAAAGGTGTTTGAGCCAACCTTCCCCTGCTGCATGATCGAGTGACAGGTGCTGCACTCCCGTGGGATGACCCTGCCATCGGCGCTCTTGTGCGAACCGTCGTGGCAGCGAAAGCAGCCGAGAGAGTTCAGATGCCCGATGTTGTCTGGGTACACGTCCCAGCGCGACTTCATGTCCGGAAAGAAGTTCTGGCGATAGATATCCTGAAGCGCTGTGATGGCTCGTGAAATCGCCTCCTTATTGTCGTTGGTCAACGACCGGTAGTTCCGCTTGTAGAATTGCCTGACCCCTTCCGTTATGGCCTCCAGGGCAGAGTCCGTGGACGAGTAGGAAGCCGCAAGCAGCTCCACACCGTTGCGCTTGATCCAGGGCAGGCTCGAATCGATCTTGCCCGTCTCCAGGGCCAGGTTGACAGAATAGCTCGGCGACCGAAGAATGTGCGTCGGCCGATTGTGACAGTCCATGCAATCCATCTGCCGAATGGTCCCCTTGGCGATCTCCTCTTTTGACAGTGGCTCGTCCGTGGACATGTACTCGGTGGTCTCTCCGGTCTCCACGTTCGTCATGCGAACCCAGGGGATATCCTGGCGCTTCTCATCCGTGGCGATATACTCGACCCGGTTGGCAATGTTCATGTGCCAATGGATGCCCTCGGTCTGGCCGGTTGTTGGGCTGCCTCCCCCTGTCTTGATGAGCAGATTGACTACCCACTCCGTGTTGTGCTCGTCGGGCAGGAAATGAACGAGCTTCTTTTGTTGGGCGCCGAAGAACTGCTCCGGCCAGTGGCATTGCTCGCACGTCACCTGCGCCGGTCGTAAGTTGTGGATGGGGGTTGAGATTGGTCGCGGATACTTGTTGAAGAGCACGGCATACACCTGGTGCAGCCCCGCCAGCTTTGAGCGCACGAACCAGCTTGCGCCTGGGCCGACGTGACATTGGGCGCAGCTCACTCGCGCGTGAGGAGAAGCCAGGTAGGTCGTGTACTCCGGCGCCATCACCCTGTGGCAGAGCAGGCCACAGAATTGCACCGAGTCCGTGAATTGATAGGCTTCATAACTGCCAAAGGTAGAAGCGAACAACAGGAAGACCGAACCCAGGACGAAGATGACCATCGCAGTGCGGTGCCGCGGGTTGTTCAAATCGATGCGAGGATACTTCGGCATCGGCCTCTCTCCGGAACGCCGCCACCGGCGCCACTCGAAGAACATGCCGACCGGAATGAGCAAGAGACCAAAGATGAGAACAGCGGGGACAAGAACCAGGATGACCACCCCGGCGTAGGGCAAGCGACCGGCACCCGTCAAGGTGTGCACCACAAACAAAAAGACAAACGCAATCAACGACAGGATAGCGATGACCGCGCCGACGTAGCTCAGCCGATTGTGAAACAGCCTGGGTAATCTCATTTCTGCCGGCCTTCCTCAGCTCTTGCCGCGTTTCCGTTACCGGAAAGTGCCGCGCCACCGAGTTGGCCACTGTCGCAGTGCGGGCAGCTCACCTTGAGGGTGACCGCCTCGGCCGGTGGGGTTGTTTGCAGGTCCGCAGCTGCTGCTGGTGTTTGAGGGGCATGACATCGGCCGCGCCGTTCCCTGCATCGACGACGCGGCCGCTCAATGTCTCGATCATCCCAAGAGATCTCGTTTTCGCGCCTCGTACTCGTCGCGGTCAATCTCGCCACGCGCATAGCGTTCCTTCAAGATCTCCAGCGCACGATCGCCGCTGGGGCGGGATTCGTTGCGGCCGCGGTTCTCGGAGATCGCCTTGATTCCCCAAATGACGAGCCCGATGATGAGCAGCCAAAACAACCAGCCGAAGCCCATGCCCCAGCCCATACCCCAACCGCCACCTCCCATCATGGCAATTCACCTCCTCATATGCCGTTCGTTCTTTGCTTGCGAAGGTCGCGCCGGGCGACGAAGCCCAGCTACAACCGATCGATGACGTTCCGAAGTTTCTCACGTATCTGCACTGCGATGTCAGCCAGTTTGGGGTTGTCGACGGCCTGCATCGAGGCTACCGGGTCCACCGCCGACACCTCCACTTTGCCTTCTCTCTCCTGCACGATGACATTGCACGGCAGCATCGTGCCGATCTTATCCTCGGCCTGCAGCGCCTGGTAAGCATAGGGCGGGTTGCAAGCGCCAAGGATTTTGTAGTTGTAGAAGTCGACGTCCAGCTTTTTCTTCAACGTCTCCTTCACGTCGATCTCCGTCAGGATACCGAAGCCGTCCTTTTTCAACTCCTCGGTCACCTTGGCAATCGCCTCGTCAAAACTGAGATCGACCGTCTTGCTGTGATAGTAGCTCATGGCATTGTCCTCCTTAGACTGTATGTTCGTCCGTTCCCACCGTTCTACCTTCAAAAAGTGCTCGCAACTCTACTATTTAGATGCCCGTCGCTGCCGAACGTCACACGGCAGCGGCAGGTTTTGCTGCATTTTCTTCTTTCAAGTCAGCTTCGCAATAGGGGCAGATGCGCCATCCGGTCTTGACAATCTTTCCACAACTGGGACAATTCTTCTTCAGGCGATAGCCGCACTCGGGGCAACGCAAATAGCTTGGTTCAACAGCCGCCTGACAATTCGGGCACTTCGCCAACGGCGGCTGCGGCACGCTCTGGTGCTCTGCGATGGAGCGATTCCGGCGGATCGCCCGGTAGAGAAGGTAGCCTCCGCCGACGACAAGCACAAGCCAAAAGAGTTGGTAGCCCAACCACGCCCAGGTCCATGCACCCACGCCGGAACCCCAAAGGCAAGAGTCACTCCACAAGGCATCCATCGTTCCATACCCATTCAGTTCATCGGGGCCGGACTCGCGCTCCGGCCCCGAATAGCCCTGTCACTTTAGCGCGCCCGGCTCACCCAGCCGGTCTGCTTATCGATCAGGATGCGGTCCAGCACTTTGTTGTCCTTCTTGCTGCGAATCTCCACCTCGAAAGCATCTCCCCGGTCTTGAATCTTACCGATCTTCAAGTCGGGGTTGTTGTAGGTGGTCAGGTAGTACTGGGCCCATTTCTTGGCCGACTCCTTGGTGAGCGGCGTGCTGATGTTGTTCTGCTGCGCCCATCGACTGAACTCTGCCGCGCTCCAGCCGCAGAAGCCATGGCCGTCCTGTGCCATCAGGCTGGGGTTCATCCACATCGGGCCACCCATCATCCCGTGGCCGCCCCAACCGCTCCGACCGGGCCCCATCATTGATCCATACATCATTCCGCCACCCATCATGCCGCCACCCATCGCGCTGCGGCCCATCATGCCTCGTCCCATCATACCGCGCTGGCCCATTCCCATCATCGGCCCTGCCGCATTACCCGAGCCCCAGCAGCCATACGAATAGGGCGCGACATACGGGGTAGACGGAGACTGGCTCGCACCCGATGAATCCTGCGCCCAGACATACGCCCCAAGACCTACGACCAGAGCCGTGGCCAACACAGTTTCCGCGAGTTTCTTCATCACTTTTCACCTCCTCTTCGGTTAGAAGTCCGTTGTTTGAACTTTCGCTCCTAACCTCAGGCAAGCCTCATGCCACGATGGCCATTGCCTGCCGTTATCAGAGGCGACCGCACCAGGTGGTTGTTTTTTAATCAGTTGCGTCAGCGCTTCTTAGCGCAACATCCGAAGCGAAATCTGACAGCCACACCCCGCATGCGAAAAGATTTCGCGCCGGATGCTTTCAGATTTCTCGGATGAGAAATTTTTTCGCACTAGTTCACTCCGTACTCCTTCAGTTTGTACTGAAGGGCTCGCCGGGTGATTCCGAGAATCTGCGCAGCTTGCGTGCGGTTGCCGCCCGTCTCCTCGAGAGTCTTCAGGATCAGCT
Source organism: uncultured Cytophagia bacterium (assembly GCA_964527995.1). GTDB lineage: Bacteria > Zhuqueibacterota > Zhuqueibacteria > Oceanimicrobiales > CAZGRP01 > CAZGRP01. Next base: position 26,026 of record CAZGRP010000006.1, read on the forward strand.
CTTTCTCAACCTCCTTGATCGATCGTCCGGGGCGGACTCCCGCATCTATGCCGGGCTCCTCTCCGCCCATCAGATCGCGGAACTGTTTCGGAAGACACTCGGGGAGGATATAGTCCCCCCGGCAAAGGATGACGGCTCGTTCGACGACGTTTTGCAGCTCGCGGACGTTGCCCGGCCAGTCGTATCGCATCAGCAGGTCCATGCTCTTGGGAGCAAAGCCGCGAACGAGGCGCTGATTCTTTTCGGCAAATATTTTGAGAAAATGGTCGGCAAGCAGCGGAATGTCCTCCTTGCGTTCTCTCAGAGGGGGCAATTCCACCGTCACCACGCTGAGGCGGAAAAACAAGTCCTGGCGGAAAGTGCCCTTACGAACCTCCTCTTCCAGGTCCTTGTTGGTCGCTGCGATGACGCGCACGTTGACCTTGATCGTCTTGCTTCCACCCAGACGCTCGAACTCCTGTTCCTGCAGCACGCGCAAGATTTTGGCCTGGGTCGCCGGAGACATATCGCCGATTTCGTCAAGGAAGATCGTACCGCCATCCGCCAGTTCGAATCGACCTTTGCGCTGGGTGGTGGCACCAGTAAAAGCCCCGCGCTCATGACCGAAGAGCTCACTTTCGAGCAGGTTCTCCGGCAAGGCGGCGCAGTTGACTTTGACAAAGGGGCGCTGGCGGCGGGGGCTGTTCTCATGGATGGCGTTGGCAATCAACTCCTTGCCCGTGCCACTCTCCCCCAGAATCAGGATGGTGGCGTCGCTGGGAGCAGCGAGCGCCAGAACCTCGAAGACATCCCTCATCTTCCGGCTGCGTCCAATGATGTTGGAAAAATCGAACTGTTCGCCCACCCGGCTTCTCAGCGCTTCGTTTTCGGCTTCGAGTTCGTAGTAGCGCAAGGCCTTTTCCACGACGTGCAGAACTTCGTTCATGTCCAGCGGCTTGGTAAGGTATTCGAAGGCCCCCATCTTCAATGTCTCCACCGCTGTCTGGACCGTGGCGAAGGCCGTCATGATGACGACGGGCACCGCCGGGCTGATGGCCTTGATACGTTTCAGCGCCTCCACGCCGTCCATCTTCCTCATGCGCAGGTCGAGAAGGATGAGATCGAAAACGTTCTCCTCCACCATCTGAACGGCATCGTCGCCGTCTTCGGCCTCGAGAATCTCGTATCCTGCCTGACCCAGGGTTGCCTTCAAGGCGAGCCGGTGTGCGGCGTCGTCGTCTACGATGAGAATTCGTTTCATGTGTTGATGCTCTGTTTAGAACTCAGCCTGGCGGTTGGAGGTGAAGAGTCGACAGTCGCGCAACCCGAAACACGCAACTCGAAACACACTCCAAGCTCTACGCCCCATGGTCCCTCGGCAGCCAGATTACGAACCTGGTCCCTTCTCCAGGCTGACTCTCTACGTCGATACTTCCGCGATGGTTTTCAATGATGCGGTGCACGATGGCCAATCCGAGCCCGGTTCCACCCCGCTTCGAGGTGAAGAACGGGTCGAAGATCTTGGGCAGATGCTGCGGCTCGATGCCGTGCCCGGTATCGCGAATCTCCAGGCGAATGCGCTGCGCAGATTCATCCATGTCTGCGGCCACCGTGAGGGTTCCTCCGTCCTCCATCGCATCCATTGCATTGAGGAAGAGATTCAAGAGGGCCTGAGCCAGGAGGTCGGGATCTGCCATCAACTCAGGGAGATCGGCCGGCCCCGACCGCTCCACCTTGATGCCCCTGGCGTCGAGGTCGGTCTGCACCAGCCTGAGGGCGTGATCGATGATGTCCGCAACTTGCACGGGCTGCAGCCTCGGCTCGTGCGGCCGAGCGAAATCAAGCAAGTCCTGGATCACGCGATTGAGCCGGTCGGTTTCCGAAATAATGGCTTCGGCGTACTGGCGCTCGGCCGGGTCAGCCTCAAACTTGCGGGCGAAGTACTGCGCCAATCCCTTGATGGCGCCGAGCGGATTCCGTACTTCGTGAGCGATTCCGGCCGCCATCTGGCCAAGGCTGGCCAGCCGTTCCGAGCGCTGCACCCTCTCCTGCAGGGCTTCCATCTCCTGAAGGTCGCGAAGGATCAGCACCGTGCCCAGGAACTCGCCGTCTGGCGAGCGAATCTTGCTCGTCGTGACGCTCAGCGGTACGGTCTGTCCATCCCTCAGGCGACAGCGCACTTTCTTCTCATTGAACTCCGCGGCAGTGAGGTCGATTCCGCACTGAAGCCGATCCGTCAGCTCCCGGAAGGGCCGGCCTATCAGGTCACCCTCAGACATCTGCAGGATCTCGGTGGCCCGGCGGTTGACTGTCACGACGCGTTCGTCCGGGTCCAGCGAGATCAAGCCGTGGCCTACGCTCTCCACCAGGTTCTGCAGATACGATTCGGTCTCCACCAGCGATTGGTTGGTGACGTAGTACTTCTGGATCACAGCCACAAAGAAAAGCGAAGCAGCGCCGAGGACCAGAAGAACCGCACCCGTGCCCAGAGCACGGCGGAGATCTTCTGCCCGGGCGGCCTGGTAGGGCGCCAGCGAAAGTCCTAGCAGCAGCACGTACTGGTTGACCTGATGTGTGCCCGACATCATCCGGCACACGTCTTGCCAGCGGCGCATCATCTCGGTGTGCCGCATGCCACTGGCAGGCTGGAACCGCTTGGCAACCTGGAAGACACGTCGCCCGTCGCGCAACACCACGGCACCCGAGATCACCGAATCTGCAGGAACATCCAGCCAGCCGGCTGCGTCCCCGTCCCACGTCGCATTCCTGTCGTCGGCAGAGCTGGCAACGCGGATCTTGCCTGTCTCCTTCTCGACGAGGTAGAGGTACTCCACATCCTGCTGGCGGGCGATCTCCTCAAACAGGCCCTGCATCTCCGGGGGTCCCCACATCATTCCCATCATGCCGATACGAGTGCTGGACTCGATCGACTCAATGATGGATCGTCCCTGTCGCGTCAGTTGCCTGGCCACCTCCTGTTGTTCGCTGTGCAGGCGGCGCAGGCTGTACACGCCGAGCACGCTCAGAAAAACCAGCACCAGCGCAAGTATGGCGACAGCGGGAAGGTAAAGCGGCTGTCGGAACAACTTTCTCACGTTCTGTTTGCTCTGATTCTTTTCACGCCATGTTCATCTCAGCCCTTGAAATATACGGCACCGGAGGGTATCGTTCAACTGGAAGGCAAAACCGATGGCACGATGATTCTACCCGACGTGACGCACGGCTTCGGCAGGAGCCAGCCGAGCTGCCTTGAACGCCGGGTAAAGCGACGCAGCGGCACAAACCAGCAGCAGCACGATCCACGGCCACACCAGGTTCTGCCACCGGAACATCGGGAAAATCACCGCCAATGCCCCGGGGATGTCCCTCATCGACGCTGCGAAGGTCGAGAAATCAATGCCGTGAAGATGGAAGTACCCGATGATGGCAGCGCCGAGCCCCGTACCAAGCAGCAGGCCGATGACGCCGAGAAACACCGCCTCGAACAGCACCAGCCGGACGATGCGCGACACCCGCATACCCAGGGAGATCAACACGCCGAACTCTCGGGTGCGCTCGATGACCGACATCAGCACCGTGTTCAGTATGCCAAGTGCGACGATAGCGAAGATGATGAGCAGCAACACGTAGATCTCGACATTGACGAAGTCGACCATCTGCACCACCACCGGCATGATCTCGTCCCAGGTCCGCACCTGGTATCGCGACGAGTCGAGTCCCGTTTTCAGCGCCGCGACCACAGCGGGCAGTTCTTTCATGCTGCCAAGGGAGACGGCAAACAGAGACACTTTTTGCCCGAGATCATAAAGTTCCTGAACCGTCTTCAGCGGCGCAAATACGTACACGCCGTCCATCGCTTCACTTCCGACACGGAAGACGCCGCGCACGCGCAGGGCGGCCGTGACCATTTCGCCGCCGGCGGTCTGAGCAAGCAAGACGACCTTCTCTCCGACTCCGACGTCCAGGCGCTCAGCAAGCTTCGCCCCCAAGAGTACGTCATATCGATCCTGTGGCTGGAGATAGGTACCCTGGACCAGAACTTCAGCAACCCGGGTGACGGCGGGCTCGCTAACCGGATCGATCCCTACGAGCACCGCGCTGATCGACCTGGCAGCACTGCTGAGCAAGACGCGTGTCTCTACACGCGGACTAAAACCCTTGATCTCCGGCAAAGTCCTGAGCACCCTGCCCACGGCCGCCGGATCCTCGATCACCCGCGTAGGCACCATCTCCTGCTGGAAGCCCGGCGCGTTCACCTGCAGGTCACCGGTGAGATAGTCGGTCGAGTTTCGGATCATCTGATCGTAGAAGCCCTCGGCCAGTGCATAGACAAACAAGAGAGCCGCCATGCTCAAAGCCAGGGCGGAAGCGGTGATCCAGGTTCGGCGGGTATTTCGGCCGATGTTGCGCCAGGCCATGCGAGCCAACAGAAGCTTGCCGCCGAAGATGCGCAAGGGAAGTCGGGGAAGTACTCGCACCCGGCGCCGGCGCCAGCCGCCACCAGCCAGTCCCTCCGAACGCAGGGCTGTGGCCGGATCAAGACGCGCGGCGCGCGAGGCGGGGTAGAGCGCGGCCAGGAGTGAGAAAGCCAGCACGGTGCCGGTGGAGAATGATAGATGCAGAGAGTCCACCGTCGGATAGACGACGGCGGTCAGGCCGGCCATGGTCTGCACCGCAGCGATGTAGGCGGAAAAATCAAGTCCGGCCCTGGTGAAATAGAGCGTCACCCCGAGCCCCAAGGCACCGCCGAGAACGACACCGACCACACCCAGAATCACTGATTCGTACACAACCAGCCTGACCACTCGAGCCGGCCGCATGCCCAGGGCCAACAAAGTGCCGAACTCTCGCGTGCGCTCGACGACGGACATCAGGATGGTGTTGGTGATGCCGATGGCCACGACCACGAAGACGATGATCATCACCACGTAGGTGAAGGAATCATGAAACGCCACCATGCTGACCAGATCCGGCAGCATGTCGCGCCAGTCGACAACCTCAAATCTTGTGGAATCGAGTCGACCCGAAAGGAGCTCTGCCACCCGACGACTGCGCTTCTTGTCGCTCACGCGGGCCGCCAGTCCGGTGACCGCCGAATCCAGAGCGTACAGATCCTGAGCTGCCGGCAGGGTCAGAAAAGCGAGGGTCGCATCGGCCGTTTTCGTACCCGTGTGAAGGATGCCCACCACCTCATAAAGCCCAGCCCCCATACTTCCGTAGGCGGTCTGCACCAGCGCCAGGACCGTGTCGCCCAGGCTCACCCCGAGGCCATCGGCCAGCTCGCTGCCGAGCACAATAGCATCGCGGTCGCCGGACTGGAGATAACGACCCTGCGCGATCGCTTCCTGGAGGCGAGTCACTCCCGGCTCGGTGCCAGGATCGATCCCCACCAGCAACGCCCCGTTCGAGTTCTCGCCGGCGCCCAGCAGAGCGGGCAACTCGACACGGCGGGTCACTGCCACAACATCTTGCGTCTGCTGCAGCAAGCGCGCGATGGGGCCGGGTTCCCGTATCGTCAGATCCGGATCGCGGCTCTTCCGAAATCCTTTCGCCACCACCTGCAGATCACCGGTCAGGTATCCTGTAGCGTTGTCGATCATCTGCTGATTCATGCCGTCGACGTAGGCCCAGATGAATATCAGAGACGCCAGACCCAGGCTGACGGCAGAAACGGTCAGCAGCGTCCGCCGCTTCTTCCGCAGGATGTTCCGAACCGCAATTCTCCAGAAGGTAGGAAAGGCCATGGGTAGTTCAGTAGCGATCAGCGAGACGGGTGACCGCGCGTGCGTATCTTACTCCACTCCGGCCAATACCGGCGTGCTTTCTTTTTCCACTTGCGGCCTGAGGCGCCGGGAGCCGACTATGACGGCGGCAACCCACAGGTAACTCGCTGCACCGAGCCAGAAGGAGGCGGAGTATCCCCATAGGACAGCCGCAGAAACCGCCAGCACCGCGCCAAACACCGATGCTGCCCCGTTCACGGCCCACATCCAGGGAATGTCCCTTTCCTGACTCCGTTCTTTGAGCAATCGAATGCCCATGGGGAAGGGGAAACCCATGGGAAACCCGATCAGCATAACGGCCAGCGCTGCCACGACAAACCGCGTCGCGCCGAGACGAAGGATCGCTTCGAACAAGGGAGGAAGGAAGATGGTCGCCACAGGAACGATGAGGCCCACAACGGCTGCAGACAGCCAGATCGCCTTGATTCGATGCTTTGGCTGCACCCGGCCACTGACGATGCTGCCAAGACCGCTGCCGATCAGCAGAGCGAAGAGCAGCAGAGAGAGGGCCAGGGTCGGCTTGCCCAGGAAGAGCTGCAGCTTGTGGAGAAGGGAGATTTCGATCAACATGAACCCTATGCCGATGCCCAGGAACAGAACCACGATCGATGCGGGCATGCGAACGTGCCGGGGGAGTTCCGCCAGGTCGAGCCGCAGGCGAGACCGCCGCTGGCGTCGGCGCAGCGCCGCCGGCCCCAGCACCACAATCCCGACAAACAAGAAAGAAAGCCAGAGAAGCTGGTTCAGCACCACCGGCAGTCCGCGCCGGTAGCTAAAGAAAAACGGCCGGTCGTCCGTGGCCGGCTGCACGTTGAGGGGGAATTCCTGGATCAGTTCATTGAACGTCATGTCGCCGTGAGCAAGGTCCAATAGGCTCTGATTCATCATCAGCCATTCACCCTCGACGGAATCGGTGTCGGCATCCTTCAACCGAATCACCTGCTGCCTGGCATAAGGCACGTAAGAGGTCCGGCCGTCGAACCCCGACAGGTGCAACGACGAGTGCAACAGCTGGGCTCGCTCTCTTTCGAACGGACGTTTCTGGAAGACCACCACCGGCATATAGCTGTTCCCCAGCACGTAGAGGCGTTTCATCGCGTCGGTGACCTCGATGCCTCTATCCGCGAACGCGGCCAGGGCCGTGGTCAACAGGCGAACAGACTCCGGCAGCGAGTGGGCTACGATGATCAGAGTGCCTTCGGGAGTCAAATGATCGAAGTAATCCTGAAAGGACTCCTTTGTGAACAGAAAGTTCTCCGTCAGTGCATAACCCTGGAAGCTGCGGCTGCTCTTGGTGATAGGCAAAGTCAACATGATGATGTCGTAGCGGTCATCCGACCGCTTCAGAAAGTTGCGCCCTTCTTCGACGACAACCCTCACGTTCGGGGTTCGCGTGTAGAGGCCGCCGTTATAGTCCTCGTACTTACGCATCAGGGCCACAAAATCCGGGTTGACTTCCACGGCTGTGATGTTTCGCACGCCCCACAAGAGGTTGACGAGGACATCACGACCTCCGCCAGGACCGATGATCAGGGCGCTGTCCTTCTGACTATCCTCCATGAGCGCCAGCGGAAACGATCCCGTAAAACCATGTTTCAGTTCCCGCAACATTCCTGTGGTGTCATCCAGGGAGCCGTTCCATCGAAACATCGACGTGCCTGCCGCGCCATCGATGTAGAGGCCCATGAGGCTGGGGTCGGCAGACTGCCGCACCAGATCCGTCCGCCCAAACGCACTCCAGCGTGTATCGATGATTTCTGCATCGATTCGAGAGTCATTGAGCAGAAGCGACATCTCCTTGTCTGGATTTTTGCGAAGGGGGACATCGCCGATGACGCCGTCGCCGAGGTTCAAGACAAACAACAAGCCGGAGGCAACGAACACAGATGCCGGAAGCCAGACATGCCGGCCTCGAGGACGCCTGTGAAACACAAAAGAGAGGCTCGAGAGTGCAGCCACGGCGGCAGCAAAAAGAACGGTGTTGACTCCACCGAAGCGATTCAGCGCCCACACCACGGCCAGCGAACCAAGAGCCGCACCAGCAAGGTCGAAGGCGTAGAGTCGCGGGCTCTGCGAGGCGAAGCGCCGGAAAGCGGCCGCAAGCGTCACTCCGCCGAAGAAGAACGGCGGCATGACGATCAGTGTGAGAAACAACAGATTGGCCGAAAGACCCGTCTTGGTCATGAGAATCACGGCAACCGCCATGGCCGCGGCGACCAGCGCGGTCCATTGCCCGAGCGCCGGCTCTTTGGGCTCGAGCCCCGATCGTTCCCTTTTCAACCGATCCTCAAAGACGCCGCCGAAGGCCAACCCAAGAAGCGCCATCGAGACGACAAGGAAAACATAGTGATACGTCATCATGACCGAGAAAAGCCGGGTCAGGGCGATCTCATAGACCAGCACGCTAACGGAAAGCAAGAAGATACCCGCCACAACGAAAGGCGTCGCAGCTTTCGGCTCGACCATTCCTTCCCGCCGGTCCCCCGTTGGGGCATGTTTCGCAACGTAAGAATCCATCAACGAATCCATCTCATTATTTTGTACAGCGTTGTCTTCAGCAGCATGGGCCGATAGAGCATCATCATGTCACGATGGGGGTCGGGATGTCCGGCCAAGGTAGTCAGGAAAAGCCGGGCAGCCAGGTCACCGGCTCGTTCGAAGAGATACCGGTTCAGCCACGTCGATTTCACCCATGGGATCAGTTCCCTGCGCGCCATCGCCCAGTAGTCTTTCCCCTCGACGATGGAGCGTGCAGCCAGATAGCCCGACTGGATCGCCAGCCGCATGCCGAACCCCCAGTTGGCGTCCTGGAAGCCGGCAGCCTCCCCGGCAATGGGCCGGCTGAAGTTCTCGACCAGCGGCGTGATCCCATAATTTCCAAAGGAGTGCCTGTTGTTCATTCGGAACGGACGAAAGGCCTGGAAGGAATCCACAGCCCTTCGTAGATAGTTGGCCTTCGCTGCGGCATCTCGGTAGCGGCGAATGAAACACGCACAAACCACACCCCGGCCGTGATGGGCCACCAGGTAGGCGTACACCTTTGGGGCCACTTCCTGGTCAACCAGGAATGAGACCGTGTCGGGAAGATCCGTCTCGAAGACCATCCCCTGTACCAGGACGTAGCTGAGCCGGCTGGCGGGTCCAGTAGCAACGATATCGACCTCGCCAGGGTCGGCCCTGCTGCCGAACTCGATACGGACGCCTGCGGCTAACGCCTGGCGTTTGAGAGCCGCATCCAGGGTATCCTGGTAGCAACCCCTGCGCACCATGTAGCCCATCGGCCAGTCTGCGCGAATCTCATAGCGGCGCCCGTCCTGGTAACCGGTCGCGGCCATCACCGGCTCGATCGGGAAGTCCACACGAAGGTTCGCGCGGCGCAGCAGCGACAGAGCATCCTCCTGCCTCGTCCAGTTCTCGAAGTATTGAAAGTCCCCCGAAAACCGCATGCCGACGTCGTTTCGTAGCTCATAAACAATCGGCCGGTATCCTTCGAGAGCCAGATTGATCGCCGCAGTCAGGCCTGCAAGGCCGGCACCAGCGATTCTGATTTCATTATCCCCGGCGGTCATCGTCGCCTACCGAGTTACTTCAAGGTCTTCAGGTACGCCACCAGCGCCTCCAGTTCCTCCGGCGAGAGGTAGTCATAGGCCGGCATCTCGGTGTTCGGGTCCACAGTGGTCGGGTCTGTGATGAAGTTTTTCAGCCAGTTGACATCACGGCGTCGCCCAACCTTGCTCAGATTCGGTCCGGCAGCCCCACCTGAACCGCGTATGGTGTGGCATGCGGCGCAACCCTGCTCCTCATAAACCTGAATTCCTTTCTGCACCTCGGGTGACAGCGCCAGCCTCTCCGCCTTGGCCCGCTCAGTCACCGCCGCGGTGGGCGGCTTGGGTGCTGTGGCCCCCTTGTAGGTCAAGAACAGGGCCATGAGGAGAAAGGCCGTGGTCAGCCCTGTAGTCACCGGCCGGCGGAGAGGCGATCGGTGAATGCTGCGGTCAAGCCACGGCAGGAACAAGAGAAGCAAGACGAGCGTCACCGGGATCCAGAAGGTAGCCACAGGGATCCATTTTCCAGGGAACCACCAGAGCAGCTCGAACAGGAAAAAGAAGTACCATTCTGGACGCGGCACATAGGTGACAGCGGTGGGATCAGCTTCCTCCTCCAATGGTGCGCCGAGTTTCCATGCCAGGAAAAACAGCAACAGAAGCAGCACAAACGCCACCACCGAATCTTTTGCCATGCTCTCGTAGAAAGGACGGCCCTTTGCCTTGAATCGCTCGTACAACGTGTGATACTGTTCGCGCGTCACCGAGGCGAACTTCTTCAACGGCAGCGGGGCGATCCCTTGTCGGACGACCATGGCGATGTGGATTCCGGCCAGGCCAAAGAGGACGACAGGCAGAAATAGCGTGTGAAAGGCGTAGAACCGCCCCAGGGTTCGCACGCCTATTTCCGGTTGACCTCTGAGTAACTCCATCACGTAGTGGCCGACCAGTGGGGCGTAGCTGGCGATGTGCGTCCCGACCACCGTCGCCCAATAGGCCCTCTGATCCCAAGGCAGCAGATAGCCGGTGAACCCGAAGGCCATGATGGTCAACAGGAGAAAGACGCCCACAACCCACGTCAGTTCCCGTGGATATTTGTAGGCAGCCATGTAGAGAACCCGCAGCAGGTGGAGCACAGCCAGGATCACAATCAGGCTTGCGCCCCACCGGTGGATTCCTCGCACCAGCCATCCGAACTGCAGATCGTTGGTGATCTGAGTGACACTCATATACGCATGCACCGGTGACGGCACGTAGTAGAACGCCAGGAAAATGCCCGTCGCCGCCTGAACAACAAGCAGGAACAGCGTCGCGCTGCCCAGGGTGTGCATCCAGCCGATCCCACGAGGGAGGTTACGGTCGGTGAATTTTCTCCACGCCGTGGGCAGCCCGAGACGGTCCTCCAGGTAATCACTGATTCCTTTGTAGACGGCCATCAGCTCACCCTCTCCAGTTTGTCGTTCACGCGGTACACAGGCCCGGCATACAGGACGCCTTTCTCAACTCTCACTTCGTAGCGATCCAAAGGGCGCGGCGGGGGCCCGGCCAAGACACGGCCATCCTGGTCGAACACACCCCCATGGCACGGGCTAAAGAAGCGCTTGGCTTGCGGGCTCCAGTTCACTGGACAGCCAACATGGGTGCAATGCAGATTGAACACGACGAAGTCGTTTTCGCTCTTGCGATAGACCCATGCAGCTTCTTTGCCCCAGTCTTCCGGCCACTGGCGAAGTTCCAGGGGCTTGAGAGGCACCAGTTTGATTTGGCCCACCTCGAAGTCGTCGATGGACCCGCACTCCTTCCACACGACCTTGGGCTTCTTCAAAGCCGGCAGGATGTACAGCCCACCCAGTGGCACTGCCAGAAGCCCACTGATCGCAGCGCCAATGCTAGTCACCAAGTATTTGAAAAACCGCCGACGGGACGGCGACTGTTTCATCTCCTCGTTCTGTTCCAGCATCACCGACCTCCGTTCGTTTCGTGTAAAGTGCTTCCTGTCTCGCAGGGCGAGCCTGCTGGGCTGCTCGTCCCTTCAACCCAATTGCCATCCCCCAGTGCGACACTTTCGGAGCACGACGATCGATCCGACTCATCCAGCTCAACATCCGCTCCACCACTCACTTCCGGGCGAGTTGGGATTGGATAAAGGCGATCAAATCGACCATCTCGTTGCCCTTGAACTTGGGCCATTTCAGTCCAAGTTCTCGCATCTTCTTTTCCATTTGCGCAGCGTGTTTCCACATGATCTCGGCCCAAAGGATGGGCGACCTGAGCTGCCGCCACTGACTCAGATCAGAGGCGATCTTGCTGCCCTGGCCTGCCAGCGCGTGGCAGGTGCTACAGCGCTTCTGGTCGAACAACAGGGCGCCACGCCGGACGTTGCCAGGTTGGTCGAGCATACGAAGGAAGTACAGGTAGGAGATCAGGTCTCGCATCTCTGCATCCTTGAATTCCTTCCATTGCACGCGCTTCTCCTGGGCCACTTTGCGCATCTCGGGAGCGTGGTTCCACATCACACCCGCGATCTGCGTGATGGTCTGCGGCTTCTCGGGCGGCTTTCCAAGATCTGGGCCGATCTTGGGGCCGACACCGTTGATCGCGTGGCAATTGCCGCAGCCTTTCTCGGCGTATACCTTGCGCCCCTCGTTGGGGTTCCCCCAGATGGCGTACACTTTCTCCTGTTCCTGCCCGAAGGCCGCAGGAGAGAAGAAAGCTGGGAGCAAAAGAACCACGAAAAGGAACTGTATGGGTTTTGCTAGCATGGGACTATCCTCCGATCAGCCTCTCGGTTCGTTTTGGCTCTTCGACCGCACAGAATGATGACTTGCTCTCATCAGGGAGCCAGCTTCCTGTCCGCGCCTCGATCATTGCTGCTGCGGGGCCAACACGGCCCGGCCCTTTTCGAGCCAGTAGTAGAAGACAGGAAGAACCACGATATTCAACGGTCGAGATAACAATCCACCGATCACTGCCGCTGCCAGCGGTTTTTCTATCTCGGCGCCGGTTCCGGTGGAGAACAACAGCGGCACGAGCGCCAGGCTGCCCACCGCCGCGCTCAGGAGTTCCGGCCGAAAGCGCACCCGGGCGCCCTCGACGACAGCCTGCTTCAACTTCATGCCATCGGCCCGCAGATGGTTGAAGTAGTAAACCATGACCATGGCATTCTGGACCGCGACGCCGATCACCGCGATAAAGCCCACCAGCGCCGGTACGCTGAGCGGCATTCCCAGCACTTTCATCAGCAGTTCGCCACCGACAATTCCCAGTGGGATGTTGAGCGCAACCACCGCCATGTTCCTCAGCGAATCAAAACAGCGGTAGATCAACATCAGTACCAGCAGGAGGGCTACGGGGACGATCACCAGCAGGCGACGGGTAGCGCGCTCCTTGTTTTCGAATTGCCCGCCCCAGGTCAGGTAGTATCCGGGCGGCAAGGACACATTCTTCTGAATAACGCGGCGAGCCTCAGCAACGTAGCGGCCGATATCACGACCGACGACGTTGCAACGTACGTAAATGCGGCGCTGGCTGTGCTCGCGGCTGATCACTGCCGCCCCTTCTTCGACCGTGAAGGTGGCCAACTGCATCATGGGAATACGCTGGCCGCCGGGGGCCGTAACCAAGATGTTCTGGATGCGGTCGATGCGTTCACGGCTTTGCTTCTGAAACCGCACTTGGATGGCGAACCGCTTTTGTCCCTCAAATACCTCCCCTGCCTCTTTGCTTCCGATAGCCGTTTCGATGACGTCTTGCACATCGGCGACGTTGATACCGTAGCGTGCAATCTTGTCCCGATCGATCTTGATTTGCAGGTATTTGACACCAGCCACCTGCTCCACGGCCAGATCCGTCGTCCCCGGCACCTTGGCGATGGCGTCGCGCACCTCCTGGGCTTTCTCTTGCAACACCTTCATGTCGTCCCCAAAGATCTTGATGGCGATCTGCGCCGTGATACCGGAGATCATCTCATCGACCCGCAATTGGATCACTTGCGAGAAGTTAAACACCACACCGGGAATACGGCCCACTTTCTGTCGCATCGCCTCCACGAGCTCAGCTTTGGTACGCGCGGTCTTCCACTGACCTTTTGGCTTCAGAGCGACGTAGATTTCGGTGTTGCTGACGTCCTCGGGGTCACCTCCCAATTCCGCTCGACCGATTTTAGAGACCGTCAGCGTCACCTCTGGGAAAGCCAACAGTTCCTTCTCGATGCGCTGGGCCAACTCCACGGCGCGTTCCAAGGAAATGCTCGCAGGCATCGTCGCCCGAATCAGAATGCTGCCCTCGTCCAGTGTGGGAAGGAACTCTGAGCCGAGAAAGGGGAACACGGCAAGACTGGCGGCGATGGCCACGGCGTACACGCCGACCGTGACGCCGCGATGCCCCAAAGCCCAATTCAACACCCAAATATACGGACGCCGCATCCACTTGATGAGGTTCTTGGTCTTGGCGAACGGCCCGCGCCGGAACGCCCATACCGATACGGCAGGCGTAATGAAAATGGCCATAATCAGCGACCCAACCATGGCATAGGTCACGGTGCGCGCCAGCGGCGTAAACAGCTTCCCCTCGATCCCTGTCAGTGTGAAGAGCGGCAGAAAGACGGCGATGATGATGAGAATGGCGTAGAAAATCGGCCTGGCGATCTCTTTGGAGGCGGCCAGGACCCGCTCGGCGGTGGTGCCATGGGCTGACTTCTCCTCGGAAATGTGACGGTAGATGTTTTCAACCATGACCAGCGTAGCGTCTACCATCATGCCGACGCTGATCGCCAAGCCGCCAAGCGACATCAGGTTGGCCGACAGATTGGTGTACCACATGAAAAGGAAGGCCAACAGCATCGAGAACGGAATGGCCAGTGCCGTGATCACAGACCCCCGGAGATTTCCCAACAGTATGAAGATGAGCAGGGTGACAAAAATCAAACCCTCAACGAGTGCCACCACGACCGTGCGGATGCTCTTGTTGACCAGTTCCGTCTGATCGTAGTAGGGCACGATCATCACGCCCGCCGGCAGGGTGCGCTGGACCTCGGTGATCTTGGCCTTCACCTGATCGATAACTTTCTTGGTGTTTGTGCCGATCCGTTGCAACACGATGCCGGTGACCACCTCGCCCTGGCCATTCATGGTAACGGCGCCCTGGCGGATTTCAGGGCCGAGTTGAACCTTGGCGATGTCCCGAACGTAGATCGGCGTGCCTCGCCGGGACGCCACAATGATGTTGCCGATGTCACGAACGGTTCTTACAAGTCCAACCCCGCGGATAATGTACTGCTCGGGTCCGTGTTCGATATAGTTGCCGCCGGTATTGGCGTTGTTCTTCTCGACTGCCTCGAAGACCTCAGCCAGCGACAGTTGATAGTTCACCAGCTTGTCGGGATCGATGTTTACCTGGTACTGCTTCACTTCGCCCCCAAAACTAAGCACGTCGGCGACGCCGGGGACGGTGCGCAATTGGTATTTGATGATCCAATCGTTAATCGTGCGCAGCTCCATATTAGTGTATCCTGGCCCCCTGACCTGGTACATAAAGATCTGTCCTGTACCGGTGGTGATGGGCCCCATCTCCGGCTCGAAGCCTTCAGGGATGCGAGCACGAGCCAATTGCAACCTCTCGAACACCAACTGCCGGGCAAAGTAGATGTCGGTGCCATCCTTGAAGAGGACCGTCACGATGGAAAGGCCGAACTTGGAGATAGAGCGTACCTGCTCCACATCCGGAAGGCCGTTCATGACGTTCTCGATGGGAAACGTGATCAACTGTTCCACTTCCTCCGGGCCCAGCCCAGGTGCCTCTGTGCCGATCTCCACCCGCACGGGTGTTACATCTGGGAAGGCGTCGATGTTCAGGTGATCCAGCGCAACCAGTCCGCCGACGGCTATGAAAACGGCAAACGTAAGAACGAGAAAATGCTGGCGTTGGGCAATCTCAATCAGGCGTTCAATCATTCTTGCTTTCCGTCGTGATTCGTTGAATCCAGCTCAGGGTCGCCAGGTATCTGCCGCGATCAGGCACATCTCGCGTATACCGAAGATTCTAATACCTCTCCAACCGGTGCCCGTCACCCCAGTGAACCGCCATCGGTGACGGCGACTGAGGATTCAATCCGACCGGTTGCTGCCCATGAGCTGGGCAACGATCTGCCGGTGCCCGGCGGTGACGACGCGGTCGCCGTAGTTCAGGCCGCTCACTACCTCGGTCATGCCGTCGCTGGTCAGCCCGACCTGCACCTCGCGCAAGCGGTAGTGATTCGCCTCCTCGACAACCACCATTGACTTTCCGCCCTCCTGCACCACGGCACCTTCGGGAAGGATCATGGCAGCCGCTTTCGCCGTGGTGATGATTCGGACAGTGGCGAACATGCCGGGTTTGAGCTTGTTTTCCCGGTTTTGCACGACGGTGCGCACGACCGTGGTCCGCGTCTCCTCATCGAGCGTATCGCCGAGGTAGCTGACCCGTCCCGAGAAGGTCTCGTCAGGATAGGCAATCACCGAGATCTCCACTCTCTGACCTGGCCTGACTTTGTCGAGGTCCTTCTCATACACATCCGCGTCCACCCAGAGGGTGCTCAGATCCACAATTTTGAACAGGTTGCTCGACGGTTCGGCCTGGGCCCCCAGCACTGCCTGCCGATCCACGACGGTGCCGGCAATGGGCGCCACAATCGGCATGACAGCGGTCAAGTCGTGGCTTTCCGAAAGACTCGCCACTTCCTCCTCGGTGAATCCGATCACATGCAGTGCCTTCTCCGCTGCATCTGCTTCAGCCCGGGCTGAGGTGAACTGGGCCTCTGCCTCCAGGAGATCTTTTTCAGGAATAATCTGTTCTTCAAACAGGCGCTTCTTTCGTCTCAGGTTGGCCTTGGCTACTTCGAGCTCCGCTCTGGCTTTGAAATAGGCGGCTTTGGCCTGCCCGACCTCTACGCTCTCCAGATATGCCAGCACCTGGCCCTGTTTCACCCAATCCCCCCAGTTGGCGAACACACGGCTGATCTTGCCCTGGATGATCGGACCGACGAAGGCGACCTTATCCTGATTGGCCCGCACTTTTCCCGCAGCCACCACTGAGAAGCGGAAGGCTCTGGGCCGTACCTCCTCTACGGACAGGCCGATGGTTGCTTTCACATCGGGTGCGAGTTCCAGCTCGCCAGCGTGTGGGGATGCCTGCTCGCTGGGACCTTTTGTCGAGGCTTCGCCCCCGCATCCCACCAAGAGGACCAGGGCAGGGAACACAACAGCCGTCAGTCCCCACCGAGTCAATGTGCTATGCATGGCTCACTCCACTGTTGGAAGGGTCTACCTGACAATGATCGAAGAATCGCAGCCCTGCACTAAGGCGTTCCGATGGCTCAGCCGTGGTGCAGCGAAGAACCCTATTTGTTTTCCATGGTGAGATCGTAGCCGACAGCCTGCTCCAGGTCCGCCAACGCTGAATGGTACTCGAATAGTGCCTCCACATATCCGACCCGCGTGGTTCGCAGAGTGCGCTGGGCCTCCAACACCTCAAGATAGCTGGCCTCCCCTTCTTCATAGCTGCGGCTGGCAATGCGATAGACCTCCTCAGCTTCACCAAGAAGCCTTTCCCTATAGATGCGCACCTGCTTTTCAGCAACATGTAACTCGTGATATGCACTCTCCAACCCCAAGATCAACTCGTTCCGGACACTCACTTGCTCGGCCCGCGCCTGCGCCAGGCTGGCCTTTGCCTCCTGTAGTTCTCCTCTTTGCCGAAAGAGAAACCAGAGAGGGACATCAAACCCAATTTCCGCCACCCAGAAGTTGCCTTCGCCGCGCACCGTCTGACGCGAAACGCCCAATTCGATATTGGGGAGGAAATTCAGTGCCGAAAGGCGTACCGCTGAGCGTCCTCCTGCCACCGCATAGCTGAGCGCTCTGGCGCGCGGGTGCTTCTCCATCATGATTGCACGCAACGAATCGATGTCGAAATCGACGGGCAGGAATGCGAGCTTGTCTGTCAGCACTAGAGGGGCGTGAGGATCCCGCGCCATTAACAGGTTCAGCTTTGCCTGGGCCAGGAGAAGTTGCTTGCCAGCCTGCAGGGTGTCGCGTTCAGCCTCCGCGACCTCGATTCCTGCACGTAATACCTCGATTCGGGGAACGTCGCCAGCCTCGAAGCGTACTTTGGCCTTTCGCAAGAAGTCGTGTGCCAGAGCGAGATTGTCAATCGCCAGTTCCTTCTGTCGCTTGGCCGTCAGCACCTCACCGTACGCCTTTTTCGCCTCAGCGATCTTTTCCAGTCTCGCCAGCTCGAAATCCATCTCGACAACCTGCGCTTCCTTGCTGGCGATGTCGTTTCGGGCCCACCATTTCAGCGGCAGTTCGATCTGTTGACTGATACCGAGAACCCGTTCGCCGAATCCGCCAAATCCTGGTGTCGGTCTCGACAGGCCCTCATAATCCGCTACAAAAACCGGATCGGCAAGCATAGGGCGTTGTGTCAGCAAACGCGCTCTGGCGGCGAACAGCGCCTTCTCCGCAGCCAATACGTCGGGGTTTTTTTGCAGCACTCTTGCAATGACCCGGTGCAGAGAGAACTGAGCACCCGAGTCTCGGGCATGCGCCGCGGAGACTGAAAAGCCGAAAACCAACAACCACAGGGCAACTCTCTTCACGCTATCACCTCCAACTTAGGTTGCCGTTGTACCCAAGCCAAAGTCGTTGAACATGCCGGCGATTACCCCGTGCGAATCGCAGCCATCACCCCGAATGCCGGGCCTGCGGCCACTGGCGCCGCAACGTCCCCAATTGCACCAAACCACAAGCACTCGCCTACAGCTCATGACTTCGTCCGTTCCGCGAACGCTCCGAATGCAGCCTCCTCTGAACCACGGCAGCCGCACCGAGCAACAGCCCCGACGTCACCCAGTAGGGTGCATGGGGATGCCAGGCGAAAAGGAACCCGCCAAGCAAAGGACCGGCGACCTGCCCCAGGCTGAGAGCGGCGCTTTGCAGGCCAAGCACCATGCCAGGCCGGCTTCCCGATCTTCTGGACACAAGGGTCGCCAGACTGGGGCTGAGCAGACCGACGCCCAAGGCCAGGACGCCAACGAAAGCAAGGATGAGGTATTGCTCGGTCGTTGTTGCCAGCAACAGCATCCCCGCCCCCGCCAGCAGGAAGCCGGCCGCAATGACGCGATGCTCTCCAAGCCTGTCAATGAGGCGCCCAACCATGCCCCCTTGCACAGCACTCATGACCACGCCGCAGACGGTGAACACAACCCCCATCTGCAACGGTCCATAGCCGACCATCCGGCTGGCGTAGAGGGCGTAGGTCGATTCAAACACCGTCAGGCCGTATTGAGCCAACAGTGAGAGCCCCAACACGACGCCGAGCCGCCGCAGCATCGGACGCAATCGGAAGGCGGCACTCGGCCCGGCTTCCGCGACTGCCGTCGCCCGCAAGGATTCAGGCAGCCAAAAAAACGCAGCCAGTAGCGTGAGAATCGCCAGCCCGGATGCAGCAAGGAAAGGCACCGAGACCGGTCTCACGGCCGGCAGGCCCAACGACGCAAGGAGATCGCCGGCATCCTGGAACAACAGGCCCCCGAGAGCCGGCCCAACGACCACGCCCAGACTGACGGCACCTCCCAGCCATCCCATGCCCCGGCCTCTGCCGGCCTCGGGTGTAAGGTCTACGACGTAAGCAGTCGAGGCAGGAAGAATGGCCGAGGAAAGCACGCCGCCAAGCAGGCGTGTCAGATAAAGCGTGCCGAGAGAACGCCCCAGACCGAAGACGACGAGAAACACGGCGTAGCCACTCAGGCCCACCAATATGAGTGGCCGCCGGCCAATCCGATCCGACCATCGACCCCAGAGTGGCGCGAACAGAAGTTGCATCAATGGGAAAAGGGCTGTCAGCAAACCCACGTGCACCGACACCTTTCCCGCAACCGATCCCTGGGCCTCGGCCAGTTGCTCGATCAAAAAAGGCATCACCGGCAGAGTCAGGCCGAAGCCGATCATCACCACGAAGATGCACGCCAGCAGGATCGCAAGCGGTCTGCTCATTGCGAGGGGCTTAGCTGGGTGCACTCCGCTCCGGGACCCTTTTTCGTTCGGCAGCACGCCCTCTTTGCCCTATCGACCGCTGCGGCATGCGACGCCTCGGCCCTACTCGGTTCCGGGCGGCGTCCCTATGGTTGCGGCGGATATTCGAGCAGATATAGATAAGCAGCAGCCAACTCCTCTTCGGTGAAATATGGAAAGGGCGGCATCGTGTCTCCACCCATCATTGACATCATAGGTGATGAGCCCCACTTGACCTGGCGTATCATCTGCTGCATCGAGAGCTGGTTCGGGAAGCTGGCCAGCGAGGGGATGATGCCGCGCATCATGGCCATGTGTCCGGGGCCGGGGCCCGTCGCATCGTGGCAGATGTGGCACGTGCCTTTGACGATATGCTCGCCGACGCGGGCAACCGACTGAGTCACCACAATGTCCTTGCGATCGGCGGAAGGGACACCGGCGAGTTTCTTCAGGTACTGCAGCAAGGCCTCCACCTCGTCGCCACGCAGATGTTTGAAGTCCGGCATCTTCTCGCCACCCTTCTGCAGTCGTTCGCGGAGGGTCTTTTCAGCGTCGGCAGCCAGTTCCCTGGCCATCTCCTCGTCGATCGACCGGCCCATTTTTTCCATGCGCTGCCGAATCAGCGTCGGCGAGGTGCCGCGCACAGGATCGACCAGCGACTTGATCTCTGGCGGTGCTCCCTGGCCATCGGGACCGTGGCATGACTGGCAGTTGAGGCGGTAGAGGTCTGCGCCCGTCAACACAAAGGTCTCGTTCAGCACTGATGAGCTCTTTCGGCGGTCGGTTCGAAACAGAGTGAAGAACCTTTCGATGATCCGTCCCATGCGGCCGCCTGTCGGCGCTGCCTTTGTGACACGGCCGGGCTCCTTCCGCCGCGAAACGGGTGGAGGCGCGTTCCCACCCATGCGGCCCATGGCGGTGCTCCGCGTGCTGGGTAGTCCGAGACGCTTGATCCAGCTTGGCCCGCGAACCGGTGTAACGACCGGAGCGGTCGTGTCTTCAGCAACGCCGATCACTGAAGGAGCTCGCCGATTCGGTTCACGAGCCGCCTCCCAGCTCTCCACGCTTGCCGGGTTCGACAGGCCAAAGGCACTCGCCATCAAGGCACGGCTTGAAGAGCCATCCGTCTGCTCTATGGAAATCCAACTGCCGTTCTGCTGCGCGGCCTGCACCGACGAATTCTCCTGCGCCGGTGCAACACCTCCGAGAACAGCACTCACACCAAGGGCCACTGCAGCAAAAGTGAAAGATCGCATGGCACCTCTCTCCTGTTGGTTTCAAAGCCCGTAATAACCCTGTATCCTGGTCATCCCTTCTTCTGCGTGCCAGCGGCACGAAGAAACTACTCTTCCAGCGCTTCCGAGGCCTCGACGACGGCCATCACCTCGGCGTGGTAGCGGTGGCGGCCATCATTCCCGGCGCCAGCGACAGCCGCCAGCAGATCCTGCGGCGTCACTCGGTTCGGATCGTACGCCGCTGCCGCCACGCCGCGGTCCAGGAAGACTTCGGCCAAGAGAACGCCCTCCAGACGCAACAGCCCGTTGCGCACCCGTGTCGCACAGCGCGGGCAGCCCATTCCCCACACCGCCAGGTAGGCTGCCTTGGCCGTGGCCAACGCTTCGCGATCCAGCGGCTTTTCCAGTGGATCTACGTGACAGTTTTCATGCTCGTCCATGTTGCACCTCCAGATTGGTTATCAGATCACCCACGCAAGCATCACCCATCCCAGGATCACCATAGCCGCACCATACCACAAGCGGATGCGCAGGGCGTGCCGGCGCTCCCACCGTGCCCAGGCCTTGGCTGTGCTCCTGTTGCCAGCTGCCAGCAGAATGCCGATTAAGGGCACGACGAACAGCACGTTGTACAGTACCAGATAGCCCAACCCCCAGGCCAGCGTAGTCTTGGCGTTCAACAGCGTAATAATCGCCACGTAAACGCCGCCGGAGCACGGGAACGTGCACAGTCCTACGATGATGCCCATCACAACCGTGGCCGGCACCGACGCGACCCTCAACAACTCATTGGTCTTCCGGTGGGCGGCGGCCGGCATGTGGAGCTTGATCGGAAACTGGGGCCAGAAGTACTCGACGACATTGACAGCTCCTAAAGCGATCAGGAGCCAACTGCCGGCGCGGGCAACGAAGTGCGGGTCACCGCTGACCCGCACCGCCTGCAGAATGCCCAGGCCAATGCCAAAATAGACCAGAAAGATCATGCCGATGAATATGCCGCCCAGCTTGATGATCTGCCGCCGGCTCTGGCGGATGGTGAAAAGGAAAGCCAGCAGGAGCAGGATGACGGCGAAGGCGCACGGGTTGACGCTGTCTAGCAGGCCGGTGACCACCACAGCCGGCAGCAAGTTCGCCAGGTTAGCTTCCCGCTGCACCCGGCGAGCCAGCACCTCCCCTGGCGCCGGCCTGTCGATCTGGCCCAGCGCCTCTCCGATAGGCGTGTCGATCGGAAACCTCTTCACCTCGCCGGTGAAGGCCCAGAGGCGATACTCCTTGGGCTTGAGATGCATCCTGACTTGCTGGAGCACAAGCGCCGGTGGCAAGTCGTCCTGGTTGAAAACGGCTTTGAGCAGGTTCGGAGGCACGTGACCGAGGATCACCAGATCGGTGCCACGGAGAGGCACGAAAGCATACAGGGCATCGTTGATGCTGCTTGGCAGGCCCACTTCGGCCGTTTTCTTGTCCAGAAGCTGGCGGCCCTGGGGACGAGTGAAGTCGTGCACTTCCGGCTCGCTCATCACACCGGCGTCACGCAGGGCCGGAATCAGGGTCTGCTCGACATACGTAAAGCAATCGGCGCAGCCGCCGGCAAAGAAAACATGGACTGTGTCCGTCTGTGCCAGGACTCCACGACCATGTAGGCTCACCAGGAGAATCGACAGCAGGATGGCGATAAGCGAACGTAACCTCATCTGTCTTCTTCGACGTTTTCCGTGTTGCACCTAGTCGGTGAGTCGCGTCCGCTTCAGCATCAGAGCATTGATCGCCACGATGATCGAGCTGCCGCTCATGGCGATGGCACCGACCTCGGGCCGCAGCGTGATCTGCATGAACGGGTAGAGCACACCCGCCGCGATGGGGATGGCCAGCATGTTGTAGACCACAGCCCAGGCCAGGTTCTGTTTCATCTTGCGCACGGTGGCTCGCGAGATGGTGATGACCTTGAGCACATCCAGGGGGTCACTTTTCATCAGCACCACGTCGGCCGTCTCCACAGCCACATCGGTGCCGGCCCCGATGGCGATGCCGACGTCAGCCTGGGCCAGTGCCGGTGCATCGTTGATGCCATCGCCCACCATCGCCACGAACTTGCCTTGCTGCTGCAGTTCTTTCACCTTGTCCTGCTTCTGATGCGGCAGCACGTCGGCAAAAACCGTGTCGATATTCAGTTCCTTCGCCACCCGCTCGGCAGTGCCCCGGTTGTCGCCTGTCAGCATGGCGACCTGGATGCCTTTGGCCTGCAGGAAGTTCACAGCCTCCCTGGCTCCTGGCCGCACCGCGTCGGCGATGGCGATCAGCCCCGCCAGTTGTCCATCCACGGCGGCGTACACGACAGTCCGCCCGCCGCCCTCCAATTCCTGTGCCTGCTGCGCCAGACCGTCCACAGGTATGTTCCGGTCGCCCATGAGCTTACGGTTGCCCACCAGGACTTCGTGTTTGTCGACGACAGCTCGCATGCCATGGCCGGGGATCGCCTCGAACTCTTCTGCCGGAGTCAACTCCAGGCCGCGCTCTTTGGCCGCCTGCACAATGGCCCGGGCAAGCAGATGCTCGCTGCCCTGTTCAGCCGAGGCGACCAGCCGGAGAATCGCAGATTCCTGCTTGGGAGTATCGGATCGACCACCAGAGCCCGAATCCGAAATCACTATCTCTACCACCTCCGGCTCACCCTTGGTCAGCGTCCCAGTCTTGTCGAAGATGATGGCATTCAGCCTGGCTGGCTGCTCCAGCGCTGTAGCGTTCTTGTAGAGGATGCCGTTTTGGGCTCCCAGACCTGTGCCCACCATGACGGCGGTCGGTGTCGCCAGGCCCAATGCGTCCGGGCAGGTGATGACCACCACCGTGATAGCCAGGGTCATGGCGAACAGGGCCGTCTGCCCGATCAGAAAGAACCAGATCCCAAATGTGAGAAGACCGCCGAACACGGCCACCAGCACCAGGTAGTGGGCGGCACGGTCGGCCAGCCGCTGAGCCGGCGCTTTGCTGTTCTGGGCACTCTGCACCAGCTTGACGATCTGAGCCAGGGCGGTGTCGGACCCGACTCGGGTGGCCCGGAACTTGAAGCTGCCGGTCTTGTTGATCGTCGCGCCGATCACTTCGTCGCCGGGCTGCTTCTTGACCGGCACACTTTCACCGGTGATCATGCTCTCATCGACGTCGGACTCGCCCTCGACCACCACGCCGTCAACGGGCACCTTGTCACCGGGGCGGATGACCACGATGTCGTCCGCCTGCACGTCGCTGGTGGGGATCTCCATTTCCTGGCCGTCGCGTTCGACCCGAGCCATGGGCGGTGCCAAAGTGAGCAACTTCTGGATGGCCTGGCCGGTGCCACTGCGGGCGCGCATCTCCATCCAGTGGCCGAAGAGCACGAAGGTGACCAGCATGACGGCCGCTTCGTAGAACACCTCGCCTTTGAACAGGAAGGTGGCGGCCAGGCTGAATATGTACCCGGCCAGCACCGCGATGCTGACCAGTACAGCCATGTTGAGGACGCCGTTTTTCAGGGCGCGATAGGCGCCGATAAAAAAGGGCCAGCCGCCGTAGAGGACCACCGGCGTAGCCAGCAGAAAGGCGATGAAGTCGGGGCTCACCCCCGCGGGTGTCGGCAGTTTGAAATTGAACAGCCGGTAGAAGAGCGGCGAGAAAAGGAAGACCGGAATCGTCAGCACGAAGGCGACGAAGAACCGGTTTCGCATGTCGCGAACCATGCCTTCCATACTCATGCCGGGACCGTGGCCCATCTCGTGGGCCATGCCCGCCATCTCGTGACCGCCGTGCTCGTCCATCGCGGGCGCGGCCGCATGCTCGGCGTGCTCCATGGGCGGGGCAGCCGGTGCAGCATGGCCAGCGTGTCCTTCGTGCGCGGCATGGTCTACCGCTGCTGCTGCCGGGGGATCGCCCGGCTTGCACACGTGTTCCGGCACGGACTCGCCCGTGCAGTGGTAACCGCACTCGCCAACCAGCGCCTTGATCTCAGCCAGGCTGATGGCCGACTCATCGTAATGCACCGTTGCGGTGCAGCTCAGATAGTTGGCATCGACGTGGTGGATGCCCGGATGTTGGAGCAGTCGTTTCTCCACGCTCCGGCCATCCCCCACACACAGCATGCCGTGAACACAAATAATCGCTTCCCTCATGGGGCTTGCCTCCTCCTCTTGCAGTACGCCAGCCGTGCTCTGCCAGCTCCGACGCCGGCCGCCTCGCGGCGGTCCACTCCTTTATTCCCGTAAGCGGCGCGGTCCTTTGCGTCCGTCATGCGGCCAGAAAGTCACGCCGCATGCCCATCGCCTCATCCGTGATCCGGATCGATTCCCGTCCGTCCTCCACGGTGCCCGCCAGGGCGCGGATGGCGTCCACGGTTTCGGGGACAACGATGGCTTCGTTGTAGACCTGGTAGGTATAGTAGGCCTCGTCGCCATTCACCGTCAGAACATCTTCCCACAGCGCAACCTCCCACATGTCACCTCGCGGCCGGCCCAGGTCCTTCATCAGCTCGATGGTGCTGTTGAGGGCCACGACGCCGTCGCTCATGCGGATAAAGGCGATGCGAGGCGCAGAGCGGAAGGCATCCAGCACCTCCTCGCGGCTGGCTTCGCGGGTCAGTTGCACCACCCAGTAGTGGTTATGGGTCTGGGTGTGCGCCGCTTTGGCAGCGATCGTGACCACGTCCAGGTCCGGCACCACGGTCTGGGCGTCCGGGCCCTGGTGACTGGGGATGTGCGGCTCGGGCACCACGGTGTTCATGATGCCGCTATGGTCTGACTCCCAGGGATCGGTGGCCCGGCGTATCAGCACACCGCGGGCCTTCTTGAGCAGGCCGGCTTCGCGCAGCGCGGTCAAGGTGCGCACCGTGCTGGTTGTGTTGCACGAGACCACACGAGTAGCATCGCGACCCAGGGCCGTCTCGTAGTTGGCCTGGGCTACGAAGGAGTGACCGGTCAGGCTATGTTTTTCGCCGCCCTGGTAAATGGCCTTCACGCCCGCGGCCCGGTAGCGTTCGAGGTTCTTGGCGCCGATGCCCTTAGGAGTGCAGTCCACGATCACGTCGATTTGCTTCAGGAGATCCTCCAGCGTGCCGGCCACCGGTATGCCGGCCGCCTTCATTCCATCGGCCTTATCGGGCAGCGAGGCGAAGACCGGCAGACCGAGGACGGTGGCGGTTTTCACACGGTAGTCGCTGACAACGTCCGCGATGCCGATCAGCTCCATGTCGGGTTGCAACCGGACGGCATCGGCCACCCGCTTGCCGATGACGCCGTAGCCGTTGACGGCCACGCGTATGCTCTTGGGTGTCATTTTTTTCTCCAGATTTTCGGCCAACAGAACCATTCGCCTGTCAGCCAATCCAGGGTTCCTGCCCCAGGGTTCTAATGTTCACTCTGCAGCGACGCCCCGATGAATACCGCCGACAGTAGTGTGAATATGTAGGCCTGGATGACGTCGATAAGAATCTCGAGCAAGTCCACCGCCAAGGCCCCGGCTACGCTGAATGGTGCGACAGCCAGACTCTTGAAGATGAAGATGAAGCCGAGAACGGCAAACAATACCACGTCACCGGCGAACATGTTTGCGAAAAGTCGGATGGCCAGTGCCAGGTGCTTTGTGAATAGACCCAGAACCTCAGCCGGGACAAGCACGACCAGCACGAACCACGGAACGTCTGCCGGGACATACTGCGCAGCGTAGCCCTTGAGGCCGTGTTGCTTGATTCCGGAACCGACCACCACAAAAAACGTGATCAAGGCCAGCCCCGAGGTCACACTGATGTTTGCTGTCGCCTTGATACTCGGTGGAACCAACCCCATGAGGTTGTTCACAAGAATGAAAAAGAAAATCGTCAGCAGGAACGGGCTGAAGCGTCGGGCATGGTCGCCAAGGTACGGCCTGAACACATCCTCCCGCAAGAAGACAACGATCGCCTCGAGAAAATTTGCGAGGCCTCGTGGGACCAACTTCTTTGTCCGAAAGGCTAAAGTGAACACCGCAACGATGATCGCGGCGGAGATCCACATCATGATCACGGCCTTGGTGATCGAGAAATCGATCCCCAGAATCTTGGGCAGAGGGATGATCACCTTATCGGCCAGCTCTTCAAGGATAAACGCAGCCTTGCCGTGTTCAGGGGGTTGAGCTTCTTGAACCGTCTGGCTCATCCAAGCGAGCCAGTTGAAGAGAACAAGACTCATGGCAGCTATCGCTCCTAGACACGATTACCCAGATGATCAAGGAGAGAGCACTTCGCTCTCTCCCACCGAATTATCCTCCTCCCCCGTGCCGAGCCGCTGAGCGTCGAAAGCGTGTCCCAGCGACACGGTTTCGGCCATCGAGCATACTTCGAATGCTGGGCAGTGCAGCTTCCGCAGCCCGCACGCCCGCATCGATACAGAGATCAGCCTTTGAGACTTCAAAGGTCTGAATCGGCTCACCGAAATCTGGACGGATCACCAGATCGGCAAACTCAAGGTGATGCCGCTTGTGGTGACGCGAACAGAGCTCGATGGCGCGCAAGAACGCCTGCAGACCGTTGTTCACTTCTACCCACCGCCCCTCCTGGTCCACGTCGACAGCGATCACCAGATCCACCCCCGAATTGCGGGCAATGTCGGCCGGCACGAGGTCGAGGATTGCGCCGTCGGCCAGCAGCCTTCCCTCATAAGGCACCGGCGGGAAAAACCCGGGAATCGCCGAACTCGCCTGCAGGGCGATCGTCGCCGGTCCCTCTCGAAAGATGACCTTCTCTCCGCTCAAAAGATCGACGGCCACGGCCGCCAGCGGAACTCTCCCCTCTTCGAGCAGCTTTCCCTGGGTGAGTTCAGCCAACGACTCGGTCGCCAGCTCTTGCGGCAGGATTCCCCAGCCCCAGAGGGAGTCCACAAGAAACTTCTCCACATGGATGAATCGGCGAAAGCGATCGAGCAACGACGATGTTTCGCCCGGCGGGGTGCTCAAGCCGCTCGGCAGGGACAGGCCGAGATTGAGCACCTGCTGTGCCAGGTGTTCCCTGTCGAGGTCTGGTCGCAGCGAATAGGCCGCCCCGATGATCGCACCCATGCTGCTGCCAGCAATGGTGGTGATCGGAATCCCCTCGCGTTCGAACACGGCCAATACCCCGAGGTGAGCCATCCCTCGGACGCCCCCACCTCCGAGAGCCAGGCCGACAGACGGCATCCCTGCCCACCGTTCTTCCCTGGTATCTATCCCAATCTGGTCAGATGTCATCCCAAACGATCCTTACATCACGCGTTTCAGTCCCGTAAGTTGCCTCAAAGAATTCAGGTGAATTTTGCACAGATCGACATGCTCCATCGCCTTGTCGGTCTGGCTATTGTCAAGGTAGAACATGATCCTATCCAAATGATAGATCGCGCTCTTGGCACGTTCTTCCAGGCGAGGCAGCTGGCTTTTCTCAATGCTGTCCACGTAGGCGAGAAGCAAATAACGAGTCGCCACAGCCACTTGCCGCGCCTGTTTGATCTCCCCCGCGCCAATGAGATCCGCAACCTTCAGCATGTTGCCGTAGGCGGTGCCGATGGCGTCCTCCTGAACAGCGATTCGGCTGAGTTCGGCAGTGTCGTGCAGCGTGATCAGTGAATCCGGGGTCGCTGCAGGCTTCTCTTCGCTCTTCTCTCGCCCGCATGCCACCAGTGTCACGGCAAGAGCAGCAACGGCCATCCACCTCCAGGGAACGTTCATGGTGTTCACCTCGCGCTGTTTGACTGTCGACAAACCCACTGGCTTCAGACCACCGGAATCGATCGAACGGTGAGTCGCCATGCCGGGCCCTAACTCGGCTGCCAGTCCTCCGACAACTGACAGGGCGCCGCCTCATCGTCTACGACACAACATTTGCGCAGCACGACGACAGAGGTCAGGCCGTTGGCAAACCTGGCCAGCGTCGACCGATCGCAGTCGTGGTATGGGCGCTCCTTCCGCGACAGAAAGCGCCACTCCAGCTTGCCAGTAACGGCCCGATCCAGAAGGAAAGAGTATAACCGACCGACACCAAAGGGCGGCGTGCTGGCAAAGGTATAGATGACGTAGCCGTCGTCCTTGATCACGCGCAGGAATTCCTGGGCCGCCTGCTTCGGATTGGGCACCGACTCGATGGCCCAACTGCTGATGACCACGTCGAAGGAGCGATCTGGAAAGGGAAGTCGTGCCATATCGGCCCGCTGCAAATGCACCCGCGGATCGCGAATCCTCTGGCGGGCGATATCCAGCATCCCGGTGGAAATGTCCAGGCCGACAACCCTGGCCGGCTGCGCAACTCGAAGCAGCGTGCGGATGGCCTCTCCGGTACCGGTTCCAGCGTCCAGCACCACGGCACCGTCGCGGACGTTTGAGCTGAGCAGTTGCTCAAAAAACTGCCATGCCGGCTGGCCAAGCGTTTGCCGCCACAGGAAGGCGGCCGCGTCGTATTGCCTGGCTTCACGATCGTAGACGGCGAGGGCCTGGTCGGATGGAGTCCTCACAAGCCGCAGAAAATCGAGCACACCCAACTTGAATTCATGTTTGAGTCGCCGCCAGTAATCGGAATACGACATGCTGCCTCGTAGCACGTCGAGATAGGCATCTCCGGCCGACGGCCGTGACATGAACAGAGCGAAGCCGATTCGGGTGAACCGGTAGCCGAATTGGGCCACCTTTTGTGCTGCTTCGAATTCAGGGTACAGCTCCTTGGAAATGCGGCGTTGATACTCGTTCAGCTCGTTGCGGTCGTGGGTGATGGCCTCGTCAATGACGTTCGCCGCGATCTGGCCGCTGCGAATGGCATAGTAGATGCCCTCACCCAGGAAAGGATCCACCAGAGCGGCCGCATCGCCGATGAGAACGGAACGGCCCAGGGCAATCTTCGACTTCCGGTTGGCGAACAAAGGGATGCGATAACCACGCCTCTGTTCAGAGACGATTGCCTCACCGACACCCTGCCCATCCAGGAATTCAGAATAGAACTCGTTCGGATGCTCGTTTAGATCTCTCACCGAGCCAACACCCAGGGACCAGTGGTCCGCCTTCGGGAAAATCCATCCGTAGCCATAGGGAATCACCCCGACATCGATCCGCACCGTGCCATGGAGGGTATCGAACGCATGGGGGTCGATGGTGGCCTCGCCCTCGAGCGCCACCGCAATGCTCCGTTTGGGACCGTACCCGAGAAGGCGACTGACGATGCCGTTGACGCCATCAGCTCCAATGAGGTAACGGCAACGGTAGTGGTCACGCTCTGTGTGGACGACAAAGCCGTCCGTGTGCACATCGATGCTTCTGGCCCCCTCACCATCGTGTACCTCGGCGCCGGCGGCCTCAGCCTTTTTCACCAGATAGTGGTCGAACTTCTCGCGACTCACCATGTAGGCAATGGGATCGTCTGAACCAGCCTTCACCTCACCTTCGCCCTGGAACGTCAGGATGACCTCGGTGATCACCTCCTCGGCAAGCGCTCCGAGATCCTCATCGAGGATGTCCTGAACTTTCGCCGACAGGCATCCGCCGCACGGCTTGTATCGCGGCATCTTGGCTTTCTCCAGACCAAGCACGCGATAACCGCGTTGGGCCAGTTGATACGCCGCTGAACTACCAGCCGGACCGAGGCCGATGATGATGGCATCGTAGGTTGTCATTGGCGTTTGCTGGTTTCTTGTTGGCTAAGCACAGCAGTTTCGTTAACTTTGAGCTTCGAGAATACGCCGCCGAGCAGAGCGCAGACATCCTCCTCGACTCCGGGCTCCACATTCTCCTACAGCCTGCAGTCGACGGCACGCGCTAGCCTTGCACGAGTAGATAGCGCGCGATCCGCGATGACGAGTCCTCACCCCTCGGCCTCCCGCGATCCCTTTTCCAGCCCGGACTCCACCAGGAACTTCTCAGGTTTATTCCGGAAGTGGATCTTGCACAGCGGTGTGCAAAAGTAGTACGTTTTGCCTTCGTGTTCCAAGGTGTGTTCCGCCGTGTCCGAATCCAATTCCATTCCGCAGACCGGATCTGTGACTTTCATAACTGTTCCTCCTACCTACTCCGGCGTAGCCGGAGCCAAATATGAGATGATCACTCACCCCACTATTCCACAACAAGTTTTCCCCTCAACATCCCCATCTGACACGTAAAATCGTATTCTCCCGGTTTCTCCGGGAGAAACTCAATCACGACTTCCTCGCCGGGCGGCAGTTTGGCGCTCTTGTTGAAATCCGGAAACAGCACCATTTCTGAGCACGAGGCCGTCTCCTGGCGGTTGAAAACCAGGCGCACCGGCTTACCATGCTGCACCACAATGACGTCCGGATTGTAGCCCCCCTTGACCAGCACCACAGCCTCCTGCACCGCACCCTTCACCGCGGCCCTCACTCCCTTGGTTTCGGAAAACCAGAAATACCAGGCGATCACGGGCAACAGCGACAGCCCGACGATCGTGACAATAATTTGTGAGATGTTCATTGTGTCCTCCGTGTGTGTCGAGAGTGGAGTG
>CAZGRP010000006.1:57181-120203 GCA_964527995.1 uncultured Cytophagia bacterium
GTCCTCCGTGTGTGTCGAGAGTGGAGTGTGGAGTGGTCTAGGCGCTACCCTCTACCCTCTACTCCCCACTCTCCTCGCTGCACAAATCCTCTGGCACTTCCCACTCCCCCATCGCGCCATAAAGCACCCCTTCGCCATCTTTGACGCGCAGTTGCCACTCTTCCGCCCTGGACATCACACTGCTCAGCTTTCCAAGGATATGGTCGTAGTCGCACCGCAGGCGGTTGATGAACCTCCGGGCTGATGTAGCGGCACTCCCTAGCGAAGTCCAGCGAGACCTGCGTTTCGGCAGCCTCGGCGTCCGAATCGCTAAGCTTGCTGACGAAGGCACAAACGTAACGCCGCTTGCGCCAAACTCTACACCCCCATTTTCGGCTTCCACGCCCTCAGACGGTTGGCGTTGCTGACCACCGTTACCGAACTGAAAGCCATGGCTGCTCCTGCGATAATCGGAGAGAGCAGAATCCCGAAGAACGGGTAAAGGACACCGGCGGCCACCGGAATTCCGAGCGTGTTGTAGAGAAAGGCGCCGGCGAGGTTTTGTCTGATGTTGTGCATGGTCGCCTTGGAGATTTCAATCGCCGTGACAACGCCCTTCAGGCTGCCTTTGATCAGGGTGATGTCGGATGCCTCGATGGCCACATCGGTGCCTGTCCCGATCGCCATGCCGACATCCGCCTGGGCGAGCGCGGGGGCGTCGTTGATTCCGTCCCCTACCATGGCGACCTTTTTCCCTTCGGCCTGGAGCAGATGAACGTTGTGCGCCTTGTCCTCCGGCAACACTTCTGCCAGCACCCTATCCACACCCACCTGTTTGGCAATGGCGTCAGCGGTACGCTTGTTGTCGCCGGTGATCATCACCACTTCAAGGCCGAGCTTCCTCAACGCGGCGATCGCCTCTTTGGAATCTTCCTTCACGGTATCGGCAACGGCGATGACACCGGCAGGCTTACCATCGACGGCCACGTACATGGGCGTCTTGCCTTCGTCCGCCAGACGGATGGCCACCTCTTCCAGCTTCGCGGCTTCGATATCGCGCTCGCGCATCAGCTTCAAATTACCCAGGTAAACCAGGTGGCCGTCGACGCGACCCTCGACCCCGTGACCCGGGATGGCATTGAAGTCGACCGCATCCGGGATGTCGATGCTCCTGGCCTTGGCCCCCTCCACGATGGCCTCGCCGAGCGGGTGCTCGGATCCCTTTTCAATGGAGGCAGCGAACTTCAGAACCTCCTCTTCAGACAGACCGGGGTTGGCGGAGACGACCACGTCGGTGAGTTCCGGCTTCCCTTTGGTGATGGTGCCTGTCTTGTCCAGAACGATGGCGTCAAGAGCCTGTGCAGTCTGCAACGCCTCGCCACTGCGGATCAGGATGCCGTTCTCGGCGCCTTTGCCCACACCCACCATCAGCGACATCGGAGTGGCCAGACCAAGCGCGCAGGGACAGGCGATGATCAACACCGTAACCGACGTAATCAGGGCGAAAATGAAGGCCGGCTGGGGGCCGAAATCGAACCAGACCACGAAGGTCAGGATGGCGATCATCATGACGATGGGGACGAAATAGCCCGACACCTGATCCGCCAGCCGGGCAATAGGGGCCTTGGAACCCTGAGCATCCTGCACCATCTTGACGATCTGCGCCAGGGCCGTGTCTTTCCCCACCTTGGTGGCCCGGAACTTGAAGGTGCCGGTCTTGTTGATCGTAGCGCCGATCACCTCGTCACCAGGTTTCTTCTCCACCGGGATCGACTCGCCGGTGAGCATGGACTCGTCCACTGCCGAAGCCCCCTCGACGACCTCGCCATCGACAGGGACCTTCTCGCCCGGGCGCACAACGATAATATCGCCCACCAGAACTTCTTCAACCGGAATGTCGATTTCCTGGCCGTCGCGCACGACGCGGGCCGTTTTGGCCTGCAGCCCCATCAACTTCTTGATCGCCTCGGACGTTCGTCCTTTGGCGCGTAGCTCCAGTGCCTGTCCCAGGACCACCAGAGCAATGACGACGCCGACAACGTCGTAGAAGGGTTCGGCCGTCCCCTCGGGGAAGATCTTGGGAAAAAGAACTGCCACCCCCGAGTAAAGCCAGGCTGCACCAGTGCCTGTAGAGATCAACGTGTTCATGTCAGCCGCATGGTGCTTGAAGGCTGACCACGCCCCCTTGAAGAAGTGAGACCCGGAGTAAAACAGCACCGGCAGGGTGAGCAGGCCGGACAGCAACCACAGAATCCGGATGGTCTCCTGCGGCAGGTCACGCAGATAAGGAAACCAGCTCGGGTATCCGGCGATCATCACGGGCACGGCGATCACAGCGGCCAGGATCCATTTCCGGGTCAATGTCCGGTACTCCTGCTCCCTGGCCAGCGCCTCGGTATCGACCGGCTCTTCGGCGGCGATGTCGATCGCCTTGTAGCCAACAGACTCGATTGCCGCGCGCAGGTCAGCGAGGCGGGTGCGCTCCGGTAAGTACTCAATATACGCCCGCTCGCTGGCTAAATCAACCGTGGCCGACAATACGCCAGGGGTCTGCCTCAGCGCTTCCTCGATTTTGGTGACACAGGAGGCGCAGTACATCCCCTGGATGCCCAGCGTCACTTTGCTGCCGCCAACCTTGTAGCCGGCCTGCTTGATCGCCTTGCTGATCGCAGCGAGATCGGCTTTGGAGCGATCGTACACCACGTGGGCCTTTTCGTTGGCAACGTTGACTGTCGCCTCTTTGACGCCCTCCACGCTCTTCACCGTTTTCTCGATGGTCACAGCGCACGAAGGGCAATCCATTCCGACCACGGGCAACTCGACTTCCAGAGTCAAGACGTCGTCGCGGTAGCCAGAGAGTGAAGTCGAGTCGGGTTTCGCCCCTGTCTTAGCGGTTGTGTCGGGCACAACCGAAGGTCCGGTCGTCTCCACCTCGGTGTACTTCTCGGGGTCCTCCATGAACTTCTCGTGGCAAGCGTCCGAGCAAAAATAGACTGTCTTGCCGTTGTGTTCCGTCTTCTTCGCTGCCTGCTCGGCCTCAATCTCCATGCCGCAGACGGGATCCTTGACTCGCATCTCCTCTCTCCTTCCAATATAGTGTTCCAGAACTTCTCCACACGACCGCCATGGTTCATGTCTGTGTTGCCGCCGGGATTACTGGAGCGTTGGAGTACTGGAGGAAAACTTGTCTCTTTCGACGACTCCAGCACTCCATCGCTCCACTAAACATCAGCCACCTTCCGCACAGCGATGTCCTTGCTTGTGGCACTTTGTCTCCACTGAATCTCCGCGCCCTCCGCGTACTGCCTTTCTTCTCAAAAACTCACCTTCAGCCGCATGTACACCTGATCGATGCCGCTCCAGCTGCCGAAAAGCGTATTCGCCTTGCCATCCACAAGAAACGCCCCGAGAATCACCTCCAGGTTGTCGATGGCCCGATAGGTGACCTCCGGGTAGAGGCCATAGCCGTAGTTCTGCCCCAAGTTGGACCATCGGCGTACCTCCAGCACGCCCCCGAGGGCAAGCTTTACATCCTCGTTCAGGACACCCTTCTCCAGACGGGTAACAAAGTAGTCGTGGAGATCGTCTCTGCCCCGCTCGGAGAAAAAGCCATGCATCCACTGCGTGTTGAGGTACCATCCCCCCCGGAAGGTATAATCAGCGCCGAGGGTGAACTTGAGATAGGGCCGATCACTGAGGGTGACCTCGGTCTCGGTTTCCGTACCCGCATCTGTGCGGAACACCGTCTGGGTGGTTACCTGCTTGGGGAAAAAGAGCGCCCCCTCACCCCAAAGACCGAGGCCGAACAGCTCCGAGGCAAAATCAGCACCGAGAACCTGCATCTTCGGAAAGCCAAGGTCCATGGAGGCTGCGAACTGCCGCACCTGAGCATCGGCGCCGACCTGGGTCATTTCCGAGCGCCGCAGGATCGGCACGTCGTCGTAACCGTTGAAGTAGCTCAGCGAGTAATCCCAGCCGGAGAGAGTGCCGGAGACCTTGAATGCGAACATGCTGTCTTTCGGCCGCCGTGATGGATACGCCAGATTGTCGCGGAGCGACACGATCTGCACACCGCTGCCGTACCCGCCGGTCCCGCCACCCAGGAAAAGGGAGGCCCCGTTGCGCGGAAGAAGGATCGGCTCCAGAGCGGGCAACCAGATCGCGGTCAGCGTGAAATCTCCGACGTAGGCACTGCCCTTGACAGCCCAGGTTGGGATCTTCTCGGCGAAGTTCAAGAGATCGGAGAAATCATCCGGATTGAGGTTATCGGTGGGGTTCAGCTTGTCCGCTGTGCCCCATGCCAGCCGCTGCTTCCCGACCCGCAGGTCGAAGTTGTCCACCAGCAAGCCGTAGACGTCGGCATACGCCTCCCACAGCGTCAGATCCGTCGGATACTGCTGGTTCGGGTTCTCCAGCTCTCTCATGCTCTTGCCCCGCGGAAAATCGTAGAAGCGGAAATCCACGCTTACAATGGTGGAGAGCTTCTCACCGAGCGCAGTCGACATCTCGACGCGGAAACGGTTGTAGAAGTCTTCGGTGACCAGACTATCGCCCCCCACATTGACCCGTTTGTCCAGTTTGAGAAAGCCGTGCAACCGCGGCTGTTGGGCAAACGCAGCCGGCCCGATAGCGAGCACAGCCACCGAGACAATAATCGATTTCAGGTATCGCGTGTACATTGTGCTTTCTTTGCGACTCCATTCTGCGTAAGCGGATTCAGCGAATTCAGCGGATAAAGCCGTAGAGCGGCAATTGCCGCGACCAAACCATCACGTTCGAGCCACTGCTTCTCTCGGGGCGTGGCGTCTGTGGCGAGTGGCGGTCATGTCTCCCCGGCTGTCACCTCAACAAAGTCTCTTGTCCCGTCACTGAACCCTCTGTGCTCTCCATGCCTCTGGGGTCGAGAAGACGCCTGACCTGGCTACTCGACCCGCTTTAGGTTCCGTTGTGTGAAAACGTTGTCCTTGAGGCCCTGGTCGAACTGGATCTTGGACAAGTTGAGTACGGTGCGATGGTTCTTCCTGAGGTTCTTCATCTCCATCCTCTTGCCCACCCAGTAGGGGCCTACCTTCTCAATGTTCTCCACCGTCAGGACCTTCTCCAGCTTGCCCGCCTTGTTGTAGTACTCCACCTTGGTGTAGACGTAGTTGTCCTTCCGCACGTACAAGACGAGCTTGCTATAGCTGACGTCCGCCTGGGGCTTGGGGGTAAGCTCCAGCACGTAGAGATCCCCGGAGTCGGCCGTAACCAGCTTCGCTTGGTAGTCCGGCACGAACCGAGTCTGCGACATATCTTCATAGGAAAAATCCGTTCCCATGAAGTCTTCATTCTTGATGGACGAGGCGATGCGGCGGACCTTGCGAAAAGCCGGCATGTAGAGGTACATCCGACGTTTCGCCAGGCGCAGGAAGCTCACGCCTCGGACATCCGCAGGGGTGAGGAAACGCACCAGCCGCCACTCGCTTCCTTTCTGGTAGAGCTTCAAATCCCGCACTTTTTCTGACCCGCTCTTATCGATCAGGGTCATCTTCTCTACAGCCACCATGTCTTTCGGGGCGTTCATCACCGAGTCGACACGTGCCAGGATCGCCTGGGCGTCCTGGGACATGCCCCGGCCGGCCAAGGCAAACACGAAGGCGGCCGCCCAAAGAACCCGTTGTGATCTCATCTCTATCTTTCCTCTCAGAGTTTCGGTCTTCCGTTCCCCATCAAAGATCCACCATTCCCGTAGTGTCAGCACCGGCTTTCCCATCTCGGCCCCACGGCGCGCGGGATGTTCGCAGACGGCACCGGCGCGAACAGGGCGGGAAATCCGTTGGCCGCTGTTTTCCGTTGGACGACGGACCCATCATTCGTTTTCCAGTTGCCACTTTCCACTTTGCATTCTGCAGTTTGCACTTCTCTTACCCCGTCGCCGGCGCCGACGAGATCGGCATCTCGGCAGCCGCACGACTCACGCCTTCCTCCCCAGCCCGGCGCAGAAACTTCGGCTTCAACCACAGAAACAGCGCTGGCAGAATGGTCAGCGTCAGCAGGGCACTCACAAACATGGTCAAAGCCGTGAGCCCGCCGAAGCGACGAATGTGCTGTCCGCCGGCTGCCAGGAGCACCGAGAAGCCGAGGCCGACCGACAACGCATTGATGAGAATCGAGACCCCAGTGGTACCAAGCGTACGCTCCAGCGCGGCGACCTCATCGCCGTCCACTTCCAGCTCGCTGCGGAAGCGATGGGTAAAGTGGATGGCATAGTCGATGCCCAGGCCAATGGCGATCGAGGCGATCATCGCGGTGAACGAGTCCAGCCCGATGCCGA
The DNA here is from genome assembly GCA_964527995.1 of uncultured Cytophagia bacterium. Classification (GTDB taxonomy): domain Bacteria; phylum Zhuqueibacterota; class Zhuqueibacteria; order Oceanimicrobiales; family CAZGRP01; genus CAZGRP01. Next base: position 63,474 of record CAZGRP010000006.1, read on the forward strand.
GATAGCCCATCACCGCAAAGTTGACCAGAATCGTGATGCTGATGGGAACCACGGCCAGAAGTCCGCCGACAGCAGAGCGAAAGATGATCGCCAGCAGAATGATCACAAAGATCAACGCTGTCAGCATACTCTCGACCTGAGTCGGGGTCAGCTCGGCCTCCATCCGGTTCAACACCGGGGCGATCCCGGTCTGGCTGAACGAAGCCCTCACTTCCCGGGCCGACGCCAGCGTTTGCCCCTGGGCGATCTGCTTATACCGGGGCCACGACAGGACGACGTGGCTTTCGTTGATCTGCCACAAATCGCCCTTGAGATCGCGGCGCACGTTTTCATCGGCAGCGCGAGACGCCGGGAGCAGCTCCAACAAGCTGGCGAATGCCGGCTTCACTCGTGCCTCGCCGATTTGGACGCGCAGCAATTCTCTCAGGGAACCTGCCAGGAACCCAGCATCTTCAGCGTTCGCTGTCGGCAGTTGCCGCAGGACGAGGCTGCGAATGGCCTCTTCCGAAGGTAAGCCGGAGCTCTTCCGGGCTGCCGCAACCAGGCTCCGCGCCAATCGTTGTGCCGCGGCCCGGGATCTGAAAGGAATCTCCGCCTCAGGGCTGAGCAGATAGTCGCTGAGACTCGCGGCCACAACGTCCCAGTCCGCCTGCTGAAGCTCGCGGGCCGCCAGCTCGTTGACGATGCCGCGCAGCTCGTCAGGGGCGATCTCGATCTGCCGTCGGGCCAGGTCGCGGGAAACGTTGGTGATGATGGACTCGATACGCACCTGCCGCAAGGCAGACCGAAGATCCTCTGGCAATTCACGCAGATCCATCACGGCGAAACTGTCGGGCAAGCCGGAGAGAAACTGGTTGATGCTGTCGACAGCCGCCACCAGCGACCCGGTGTGCCAGGTGCCCAGCTTGGCAGTGATCAATCCCTCCCGATCCTGGTTGGCAACCATCTGCTCCATCATGTCCTCGCCCTCGAGCAGGAACCAGAGATTCGAGACGCCCTGGCGGGTTTCGGGAACCACATAGCGGTCGTTCATCACGTCGTTCATCTCGGCGATGATGCTGGCGATCGACTGTGGTTTGCTCACCAGGGGTACGATGCCCAGGTAGCGCTCGATGTCGCGCATCTTCTCCAATACGGCCGGGTCTTTTAAATCACCCCGGACGAGAATCTGCACCGGAAGAGAGCCACCAAACTTTTCACGCAGAAGCATCTCGGCATGGTAGGGGTCGCTGCCCTTCTGCAGGCAGAGCGACCAGTCCACATCTTTGACGATGCGCGGGATGGCGACCACGGAGAAGCCCACCACGACCAGGCCACCGATGAGCACCGCGAACTTGCGCCGGTGGACGAGACGGGCAACAGGTGCCAAAAAGCCTCGGGAGGCGGGTTTCTTCACCTTCGCCACGAACGGTTTGTCCTTCGAAAACGACAGCAGAGCGGGTAACAGGGTCAGGGTTACCAGCAGGGCAAGCAGGATTCCTCCCGACGTCACCAATCCGAACTGGCGAATCACCGAGAAGTCGGAGATGGCCAGCGACGCAAAGCCGACCATTGTAGTGATGGTGGTCAGGACGATCGGTACGCCCATCTCCTGATAGGTCCCTTTGGCAGCGTCGGTGGGATTGTCACCCGTACGCCGGCGTTCGTAGTACCGCTTCATCAAGTGGATACCATCGGCGCTGCCCAGGGCGATGAGGATGACGGGCATGATACCCGAGAGCAGATCCATTTTGAGACCGAAGAGGCCCATCAGCCCGACCGTCCAGATGACGCTAACCAGGACCACCGTCAGGGGCATCAGGACACCGCCAAGGCGCCGAAACCCGATCCACAACACCAGCAGCAGCACCACAACAATCAGCGGATCCAGCACCATCATGTTTTCCGAAATGAGCAGCGTCATGTTGTAGATCAGGAAGGGCATGCCGCCATAGTAGATTTTCGTGCCTGCCGGGAGACTGTCCGGCGGCACAACCCGGTCCGAGGCGGCTTTCACTCGCAGCGCCGTGGCGAAATGAGCCAGCGCCCTGCCAGGCCCGCTGTTGAAACGAAGCAGGATCGCCGTCGTCGTGCCATCGTCCGACACCAAGTTGCCGATATAGCGATCCTTGCTCATCACGTAGGCTTTGAGGCGGTCGAGCTCCTCCTGGGTTTGCGGCAGCTCGCCACGTTTGAGCAGCTTCCCGACCTCCAGGCCCCATTCGGTCTTCTTGAAATCCACTACATTCGTCAGGCTGGTGACATAAGAAATCCCCTCTACGTTCTGATAAGCCTCCGTCAACTCCTTCACCAGCGTCAGGGTCTCGCGGCTGAAGACGTCGGGGCTGGTCACCAGCGCGATACCGATCGAATTCCCGCCGAATTGTTCGCCGATGTAATCATACTCCTGCACGAGCGGGTCGTCCTGGCGCAGGTAGGTGGAGAAATCAGCATTGAGTCCGATTTTGGTCGCCTTGTAACCTAGAAACAGCGTCAGGAGGCCAACAATCGTCACCACCGCTATTCGGTAGCGGATGACAAAGTCGGCAAGTCTTTTCATCCTATACCTCCTGCCATCTTGATAAGGTTGTCAGATTCATCTACACCTGGGAGCCGCAGAATTACGGCACCGCAAAGCCTCTGTCGAGTCCACTCTTTTCGGTGTACACCACCTCCGCCGCTGCCCCCAGACAGAGGCCGTCGGAGCATCATGGCTGCCGTTCTTCCTCGGTCTTCCGCCTTGTCCTCATGCCATGGTCTCCCCGGCCGCGAGTCGAAACAGGCGCCGGCCTCTGCTTGGCAGCATCCAGAAAGCCCAGGGAGAAAACGAGCACGTAGACAGAGTAGGCGGCTACCTGTGGCAGCGACGGCGCTGCCTGGTACCCTATGAAAGCATGCAGCAGCCGGCCTGCCAGGCCGTCATCGGAGATGAAGGCGCTGGTATCCCAAACAGGGCTGCCGGAAGCCGGCAGGACTCCCAGCTCCTGCAGGCCCATCACACTGTGCCCCACCAGTCCGGCAGCAATGAAGATCAGCAGAACCCCCGTGACCAAGAAGAACTTGCGCAGATTGAGGCGCACGGTGGAGGCGAAAACCAGATAGGCGATCGCCGCCGCCGCAACGAGTCCCAAAGCCGAGCCTTGCAGCAGCTCCTGCTTCCCCGAAGTGTAAAAGAGAGCGCTCAGGAACAAGACGGTCTCCAGGCCTTCGCGCAGAACCGAGACAAAGGCCAGGCCGGCGAGAGCAAAAGCCTGATTCTGGGAGATGGCCAGATCGACCTTGCTCTCCAGAGCACTCTTGACGGTCCGGCTCTGGCGTTGCATCCAGAGCACCATCCAGGTGAGCACGCCGACGGCCGCCAGCGACACTGCAACTTCGAAAATCTCGGCATTGCGGCCTTCAAACTGGATGGCCACAACCTGGAAGACCACGGCCAGCACCACGCTCACAAGAATGGCTGCCCCGGTACCCAGCCATACGAGCGACCGGAATCTGCCTTGCCCGATCTTGGTCAAGTAACCAACCAGAATACCGACGATCAGAAAGGCTTCTACCCCCTCGCGAATTGTGATAAAGAGTCCTGCGAGCAACTTTACTCCTAACGACTTTCGTTGATAGCCACTGAAGCGTCCCTGCGGACGATGCTGCGCAACTCTTCTCCGCCTAGAACTTCCTTCTCCAGCAGGGTCTGGGCTAGGAGTTCGAGCGTCGATCTGCGTTCGAGCAACGCCTCTTTGACTTTATTGTAGGTTTCCACAATGGTGCGCTTGACCTCCTCATCGACATGTCGAGCGGTCTCTTCGCTATACGTTCTATCCCTCTGGCTTTCCATGCCAATGAAGAGTCCCTGCCGTTGCGGTTCCAGAAACACCGGACCCAACTCCTCGCTCATGCCATACTCGGTCATCATGCTGCGTGCGATATCGGTTGCCTGGCGCAGGTCATTCTGAGCGCCGGTCGAGATCTCGCCGAAAACGATCTCCTCGGCGGCACGCCCTCCCAGGAGAACTGCGAGCCGGTCCAAAAGCTCACTCTCAGTCAGAAGGTAGCGGTCCTCGGTAGGCAGCTGCAGCGTGTACCCCAAAGCGGCAACGCCACGCGGGATGATCGAAATCTTGTGTACGGGATCGGCGTTCGGCAGCGATTCCGCCACAAGGGCGTGCCCACACTCGTGGTAGGCAACCCGCTCTCTCTCCTTGGGGTTCATGATGCGTGTCTTCTTTTCGAGCCCTCCGACGATTCGGTCAATGGCATCCTCAAAATCGGCCATCGTGACCTCATCGCGACCTTTGCGCGAGGCCAGCAACGCCGCCTCGTTGACCAGGTTGGCCAGATCGGCACCGACAAACCCGGGCGTCCGTGCGGCGACAGTACGCAGGTCCACGTCCGGCCCCAGCTTCACGTCCCGCACATGAATCTTCAGAATCGCCTGGCGGCCGTTGATGTCGGGCCGATCGACGACCACATGCCGATCGAAACGCCCCGGTCGCAACAGTGCCGGGTCCAGAATCTCCGGCCGGTTCGTCGCCCCCATGATGATCACGCCTCGATTGGTATCGAAGCCGTCCATTTCGACCAGGAGCTGGTTCAGCGTCTGTTCGCGCTCGTCATGGCCACCGAACGGGTTCATCCCGCGTACTTTCCCGAGGGCGTCCAACTCATCGATGAAGATGATGCACGGGGCTCTCTGGGCTGCCTGGTGGAACAGATCGCGGACGCGGGCTGCGCCCACGCCGACAAACATCTCGACGAACTCCGAACCGTTCATGCGGAAGAACGGCACGCCGGCTTCGCCAGCCACAGCCTTTGCCAGGAGTGTTTTTCCGGTGCCGGGAGGGCCGACCAGCAGCACACCCTTAGGGATCTTTCCTCCAAGCCGTTGATATTTCTCGGGCGTTTTTAGAAATTCGACAACCTCGCTCAGCTCCTCCTTGGCCTCGTCGATTCCGGCCACTTCATCGAAGCTGACACGAGTGGAGTCCTCCACGTAGACTTTCGCTTTGCTCTGCCCGATGGACATCAGGTTCTGCTGCATGCCGCCGCCCATCTTGCGCATGAGCAGCACCCAGAGGCCGAAGAAAAGCGCAAAAGGAATCACCCAAGACAGCACCGCTGCCAGCCAGTTGGTTTGGTATTTGCCCTGGAATTCGAGCCCGTTTGCGCGCAGATCCTCAATCAGTTTGGGATCCTCCACTCGAGTGGTAGTGAATTTGTGCCACTCGGCCTTCCTCGCCGACGCGGACCCTTCCGCCGCCGGCATCTCTTCCTCCAGCTGTCCGGTGATGTATTTCTCCGTGATCACCAGATCTTTGACCCTCTTCGATTCCACCATATCCCGGAACTTGCTGTAGGAGATCTTTTCGACATGCGGCCGCATCACATAGTCCTGGATCAGCAGAATGACGAACAGGGCAAAGAGAAAGTACCAGATTGAAAAGTGGGTCTTCTTTTCCATGGTTACACAGCTCCCAGGCGGTGCCGGTACGCAGGCAAGCCCACCATCGCTAGCGCCTCTCTCTGACGTCGTCGCAAGAGCGTCTGCGATCGCTTTGCGACTTCATGGCACATCAATTCCATCTCGACTCCCTCCGATGCGTGGCGTACGGTCGACGACTTCGCCAGATTGCGAAAAGAAGCACCAGGGCAACCATCACGTTGAGCACGAAAACCCCAATGAAGATCCACGTTGCGTAAGCCCCTGCCGGCACGAGCCGGCTGCCGATCACCAACAGGCCTGACCCCAACATCACCGAACCGGCCAGGACACTGATGGTAAGGCGGTCCACCGATGCGTGCAGGCGATGCGTCTCGCGTTCGAGCCTCTCGCTACGCATCGTCATTTGAAGTTCCCCCTGCTCCAGACTGGCCATCAGTCGCGACAGACGCCGCGGCAAGCCGATGGCAAGGTCCACCTGATCGACGACCTCCTCCACAAATCTGGCGCCCAGGCGAACCGGCGAGCGCTGGCGAAGCCAGTAGCGTCGCATATAGGGACCAGCGAACTCGAACAACTTGAAATCCGGATCGAGGCTGGCACCCAGTCCTTCACTCATAGAGATGACCTTCATCAGCATCGACAGGTTGGTCGGCAGGCGCAGCCGATGCCGGAAAGCGAGGCCCATCACCTCGCGCACCATTTCGGCGGCAACCAGCTCGGAGAGCGGACGGCCGCGGATGCGAAGAATCAAGTGATCGAAATCGCGTTTCAAGGCTTCGCGGCGGACATGGCCGCTGGCAACCCCGAGTGCGAACAGGGCGTCGACCAGGCGGTCGGAGTCGCCGCGTGTCATGGCATAGGCGACCCGCAGGAAGGCGTCCTTTGTCGGCCGGTCGAGATATCCAACCATGCCAAAATCCATCAACCCGATCACATCGCCAGCCATCACCACAAAGTTCCCGGGGTGCGGGTCGGCGTGAAAGAAGCCGTGCTCGAAGACCTCGCGAAACAGAATCTCTACCGCCTTTCTTGCCAGACGCTGCCGATCCACTCCCTCACGCTCGAGCGCCGCAAGATCGTTGATCTTGATCCCATGAATCTCCTCGAGGGTGATGACGCCGGTGGTGGTCAAGTCCCAGTGTACCGTCGGAATGTAGAGGTTTGCCTCGTCCTTGAAGTTCTGCCGAAAACGATCCGCGTTCTGCCCCTCGCACCGGTAATCCAACTCGTTTTCGAGTGTGAAGGCGAATTCCTCCACCTGACCCTCCAGGTCGTAGAGGCGCCCCCATTCGCTCCGCTGCGCCGCGGTTCGAGCGATCTGGCGCAGGATGTGGAGGTCTTCTGCCACCGTCTCGCGAACTCCAGGGCGCTGTACTTTCACGACGACGTGCTCGCCGGTGTGAAGCTGGGCGCGATGTACCTGCCCGATCGAGGCAGAGCCCATCGGCTCGTCCTGAAAGCTGCTGAAAAGCTCCTCAACGCGACGCCCGAACTCTTCCTCGATCCGCTGTCGGATCAGTTCGACCGGCACCGGCGGCACCGCGTCTTGAAGCTTGGCGAATTCATCAGCATACGCGGGCGAAATAAGATCGGGACGGGTGCTCAGAATCTGAGCCAGTTTGATGAAAGTGGTGCCGAGCTCCTCAAAAGCGAAACGCAGATGCTCCGGCGCCGAGTAGGGTTCCTCGCGCCGGGGGTGTCCGAAGATCCCGCGGTGGAACGGCACAAAGGAACCAAGCCCGGACTGTACCACCAGCCAGCCGAAACCGTGACGGATCAGCGTGGTCGCAATCTGCTGGTATCGCCGAAAATGTCTGCGCCGAAAGAGCATTCTTCTCAACTCGTTGCCGTCATAGGCTCAGCATTACGCCGCCGCTCACTTCGAGATCGAGCACCGGCTCATTGGCTTCCCAATAGAATCGCTCCCGAAATTCTGCCCTCAGGCCGAATCGCTCGGAAGTGTAAATCTTTGCACCGGCACCCACGTTGAAACTCAGCTTCGTGCCGTTGCGATCACGCAGGAAGGTGGTCGCTCCAATCCCAGCGATCGCAAAGGGCGAAAGCTCTGGATAGCGGGACACACCGCGGAAGCGGGCGAGATCGAGGAGGCCGTTGATGCCCCAAAAAAGCACCTCCGGGCCGCGCCGCGGCACGAACCCGACGTCCACCTCGACCGCACGCGAGAGCTCCGTCCTGGAAAGGCGGATGCCAAACACGAATTCATTGGCTCCGCCATCAAAAGCGACAATGCCGTCCACCAACGCCAGCTCGATCCCAGGCTGGCTCGTCACGACAGTCGCGGGGCTGTCAGCGAAAGCGATGATCAAGACCAGCACCGACAAGGTGCCTGCACGTTGCCGGTGGGTTGCAAGGAAACGTCGAATCATCTCTCCATCGATTCCGCAGCTACCGCGGTGCCTTTTTGAATCCACATCAGGACGTTCGATCTCGATCTTTTTACGCTCGAGAATATCATCCGTACGTCATCAAAAAACTAATTCCGTTGGCCGCCTTTGTCCGTTGGGACATCCGTGCTAACGACAGGCTCCTGCGTTGGCGGTGGTGAATTTATGTCGCTGCCCTTCAATGTTGCCCCTCCAAACCCCTGTTCAACAGTCTCCCGGACTGCGGCTCCCCGCTCCGGTCCGACGGCCTGTCCCCAGCGTGGAACAAATGCCGGCACCCGGCGCATATATTGCAGATAGGCCTCCCCGAACTGTTCGATGCACTGGCGCTCTTCTCGCTTGGCAAGGCGATAGTAAACAATCATGAGCACCGGCCACATCAACAGAGTAAGGAGTGTGGGCCACTGGATCAGCATGCCGATGGTGATCAGGAAAAGGCCGCTGTACTGCGGATGACGCACCGACGCGTAGATACCGTCGGTGACCAGCTCTCCCTGGGCCGCGTGGATTTTCCGCCAGGCGCGCCCCATTACGACCAACCCGACAACCATGATCAGCCCGCCGACGGTGCAGATCAGCAGCTTCACCCACTGAGATGCCCCCAGCAGTGTCCCGAGCAGGTGCCCATTGACATGATTGAACGGGTTGGTGGCCGCCCATTTACCACCAAAAAGAGACAGCAGCACATAGATGGTCAAGGGGAAGCCGTACATCTCGGTGAACAGCGCTACCAGGAAGGCAGCGAAGACCCCCAGCGATCTCCACTCCACCTTCTTCTTCGGTCGCAAAAAACTGAACACGAAACCGCCGAAGATCAAGACGTTGATCAAGACGGCTGTCCACAATCCGTAGTCGTACGAGTCGTGCATGGTGGTAGATCTCCTTGCGTCGCCGTCATCGATCGTTCGTGTGCAACAGCTGCGCGAGCACACGGTCGCCGATAGCCGGTGGCGCCGAAATCCAAATGTTGAAGTTGTCCCGCTGGAACAAGAAATGAACCAGGCCACTGCCTTCGAAGCGATGAACCGTCCTGCCCGCCTTCACGAAAGACTGATACCCGTTGATCTCCGAGGCCAACCCAGACTTCAAGGCCTCTGCCCTGTCTGCCAGGCTTCCCTTTGCTTCCTCGGCCGAGGGGAAGCGCGTATAGTAGAGGCGAATCTGCCGATCACCAGTCCCGTAGAAGCCGACGATGTTATCATATCCGGTGAACTCTGGTCCGGACCGCGGCTCAGTCATGTTCTTCTGCTCCAGGCCATTGACCAACACCTTCACCAATGGTTGACCAGCCAGACTCTTCGGCAGCAGGCTCCGCGTCGATCTGCGGCTACACGCCGCAACCAGCGCCAGGAACGCCGCCCCTATCACACCGTTTTTCAATAGTGCCATGCCTGCGAACCCTGCGGTCTTTAATTATGGGATTTACGATAAGGATCGGCCGAGATCGGTGTTACGCGGGGAGGGTCGTAACCATGATCCCGGCCAGATCCTACCGCTCTAGAAGGGGGCACTCACTTGTGTGCGTACTTGTGCGGATCCTTCTCAAAAGTTTCCTTGCACCCCTTCGAGCAGAAGTAGTATGTCTTCCCCTCATGCTCTGCGGTGGCCGCTGCTTTCTTCTCGTCGACGTCCATGCCGCAAACAGGATCCTTAGCCATTGCTTCTACCTCCATTTAGGTTAAACCTCCTTGATGGACTCGCTCCGGAAGACAGAAGCGACGGGATCGCACCCGGCCCTGTCCCGGAGCAGTGGTATGTCTCGGTGCGCCCTACTCGCAAACGTCGTGCCACAACTGCACGGAGTGCCTCCCTCCCTAAGTACCATGTTTTCAAAGAAGATCGTTGCGGTGCGCCGGAAGGATCTGAGGCCTCCGGCAGCGAATGGAGAATAATGATCGCTTCTCCTGAAGACTATTCTACAAGATGACCCTGACGGAACAGAATGTGATGCTCCGCCGGCCTGCACCCCACACGTGGAGACCTCAGCGGGCAGCAAAGTCGGAGTCCGACTGGATGCCCGCCAGCGACGAGGGAAGGTCTGCTCAGACCGCAGGCGGGGCGTGATTGCTGAAAACGGAAGCAAAGAACAAAGCCGTGAGCAGTTGCGGCGGACCGTGTTCCTGGGGGTTGAAGAGCCTACGGGCAGCCACGGCGACCTTCACTCTTGGGAAGGAATGACGCGACAGTGGTGACCGTGAGGATACTGTATCGAGGCAGGCACATGCGGCGTCGAGCCTCGTGCCGCGAGGTCCGATGAGTTGCTGGCAGCCTATATCCGCGTCATCCGAGGGGGCTTCGGAGCGCTCGTGAGAGGGCGCACCGCCGTCCTCTCCATGCAACGGAGCAACCTCGTCTCCGTGCTCCACTTTCTCTTGCGCAGGGAGGGTGCTCCCGCCCTTGAGTCCGCACACTACCGAAGCCACAGGGTGAGCCGGAATGATCGCCACAACGAGCATGGAATGAAGAACGTGACGCGGTCTGCGAGATGGACTCATGTGTCACACGGGCCCTTTATGCGACAGAGCGGTTGGTGCAACCCGGTTCACTCTGATTGAATCGTTGCGATTCTGACTCGGAGGGTCTGGCAGGCAAAGGCGCGAGATGTGAAGTCATCCCTGTGAAGCCGCGGTATCCTAACGAAAATCAGGCAAAAAGTCAAGAGAAAACTTGAGGCTCGAAAGCGGGATGGACCGGTCGACTGGCAGGGTGGGGAGATTTGCAGACCACGGGAGGGCGCAGGTCCCCCCACGCCCTCCCATGGCGCTGCTGGATCACGGGATGTATCCGTGCTCCATGTTCAGGATGGAGTCGCGGTCGCCGAAGTAGTCGTTGAAACGGAGGTCGAAGCTATACACCAGGGTCGCCTTGAGCGTCTGCTCGGTCTTGCTGCCGATGGCGACCGCCAGCAGATCGCTGCGACGGCTGAACTGGTACTGCAGGCCAACGTCTACGTTCGCACCAACGCGGTAGAAGATGTTCGGCACGACGCTCAATTGCGAGGCCTCCATCTCGGGGAAACGCTGGAAGGCGAACGTCACAGCCGCCTGCAAGCGCGGAACCTGGTAAGGATTGCGCAAGAAGCGCAGGGCGCCGACGGCCGTCCAGGAGCGCTCGCGCGCCCGAGCGACGAGGCTGCCGATGCCGGCTCCCTTCATTCCGAAGTTATAGATCGTTTGCGCCCGCAGCTCGACATGGTTGATCGGGTTGCGGTTCAGATTCAACACCAAACCGGCGGTCGCCGAAGAGATCCAGTTGCGGCCCGGGAGATCCACAAATTGGGACCGGAAGGTGACGCCCGCCTGCTGAACGACCCCGGCGAAGCGGATGCCGAAGGGCAGCCGGTAGAGCAGCGACGCGCCCCAGGCATTCACCTCGAATTCGTTCAGGCGCTTGCCGCTCAGATCCGTCTTGGCCAGGTTCTCTGCGAAAGCGGATGCCACCAGCTTGGCATTGTACTGGTAGAAGTCGATACTGAAGACATTGCCGAACTGCTGGAACTCGGAGTTCTCCGAGTTGGAAAAGGCATTCGCGACGTAGGTGAATTCCACGAGGTCGTCGTCTCGCAGCGTCGGGAACTCGATCAGTTGGCTCCGCAATCGGCTGCGGCCCAAACGCACGTCGAGGTTCTTGCTGCTGTAGAAGACATTGACCTGATGGAAGAACACCTGGCCGAGGTCGCTGTCAACGTCCGGGAACTGAAAACCCAGCACCACTCCAGCACGGTTGCCCGAGTAGAGCTGCTGGTCGAGACGGAGCAACAGGGCGCTATCCGAAAAATCGTTCAGCGATGAAAAATCCGTTCCTCCGGCCGGAAACGCCAGACGGCGACCATTAAAAGAGACAATCCCCCTTCCGGCCAGATTCAAGCGAGGGGTCACCTCCTGCCCCCAGGATGGCACGAACGAGAACAGGAGGGCGACCGCCACCACGGCTAAATTCTTTCGAACCATATCTTGTTTCTCCTTTTCTATCTCGGTTTGCAGCGCGATAAGTCGAGTTCGTTGACCTACTCGTCGAGAGCCACGACCGGCGTGTAGGGGCCTTCAAATCCCTCGTACTCCAGCACCGTCAAGATGCCGCCGGGATAGACCCCATTGTTGGTGGCCCGGGCCGTGTTGTGATCATGAAAGGTCCAGTAACCCGGATTCACGCCCTCAACGATGAGGTCTACGGTTTTCCCAGGGCTGACCGCCACCGTGTTCAGTTGAACGGGCTGGGCCAGGGTGTTTCCGTCCTCCGCCACTTTCCAGAACTGATGTCCGTGCAAGTGCATGTAGTGCTCGATCTGGCCTCCATTGATAAGGCGGAGGCGGATGTTCTCGCCTTCACGGATCAGAAGCTTTTCGGTGGCTGGGTACGACTTGCCGTTGATGGCGAAGAAGTTAGGCTTCGGCATTGGATCGGGTGCCTGAGTCCGGTAGGTGGTATAGGGAGGAACGTAGCCCTCGGAGATCGCTTTCAGATAATCGTCGTACGTCTTGAACACGCCGAGAGTGCGGTTGTCCAGCATCCCTTTCTTCATCAGAATGATGCGCTGCTTCATCCGTCGCAGCATTCGGTTCAGCTCTGCCCGGCTCCAGTTCAAGTCGAAGGAAGAAAGCACCATGGTGTACTCGCGTTCGTAGTTCCACCGCTGCTTGATCGGATCGTTCTCCGGCTCGATGATCAAGGCTCCGTGCATGGCCATCTGCATATGCAGCAGAGTGCCGAAGTGGCAATGATAGAAGCGAGTCCCGGCCGGATAGGCTTTGAACTCATAGACGAAAGTCTGGTTGGGCATGACCGGAGGCTGAGTGACATAGGGCACACCGTCCATCTCGTACGGCACATCGACCCCGTGCCAGTGAATGGTATGCAGCAATTCGGTCTTGTTGGTGAACTTGACGCGCATCCAGTCTCCTTCCTTCACCCGAAGTTCCGGACCAGGCACCTGGCCATTGAAAGCCAAGGCATGCATTTCCACACCTGGCAGGAGCTCATGCTTGGTGATCCGGATGTCGATCTCGAACTCCTTCCAGGCGCCGGGATCCGTTGGAGGTTGCTGCCTTCGCGGCCAAAAGGCCCCTCCGGCGCGCTGGCCTTCCTGCGGTTGAGGCTCTGCGCTGGCGGGCGCTCCCCAGAGGAGATTGCTGACCGCTCCGGCAGCCAGACCGACTGCCCCCGTCTTCATAAAGCGACGACGATCAATAGGTTGCTTCATAGATAGCCCTCCCTTCAACGCCTATTGTGAGTGATGAGGTGGGTTTGACAATGGTTTGCCTGTCGTTTGGCAACCATTGTGCCAATCATAACGATTCTTAAAAACCAAGAAGTTAGATCACCTTCCGCACTGTGGGATTGTGGAATACTCTACAGAGGATTGTAGAAAAGGCAGGTATGCAATGGCAGGGTCGACAGGGGGGCTGAGACATTGTGAAAAACAAAAAAAACCCCGATGTCCCGCAGTGACATCGGGGCCGCGTCTCCGCGATAGCGAAGGGCCGGCAGGCTCAATTCATCATCTGACCAGAATGCTTGCACCCCTGCGGGCCTTCACGAAGAAACTTTTCCGGCTCCTCCAGGAACCGCTCCTTGCAGGTCGGGCAGCGAAAATAGTAGATCTTGCCCTCGTAGGCAGCGCTTGGCGCGCTGGCCCAATCAACCCGCCTGCCGCAAACCGGACAGTGGTTCATCTATGCACCTCCTCCTTCTCAGACACGTAGCTCATAGGAAGTGCTCGATCGCACCGGATCCCGGTTTGCCTGCCCCGGGAGTCGGATGCCCAGGAGTCCCGTGCCAACGATCAAGTGCCCGTCGGCAGAAATCTTGATCGGCGGCCGATAGAGTGGTTCCGGGGCCGGCGGCCGCAAGACATCACCTTCGATGGAAAACTCGCTGCCGTGGCACGGACAATGAAACAGCCCTTCGTCGGGACGCCAGGGCGGGATGCAACCGAGGTGCGTGCAGATGCCGATCAAAGCGTAGAGTTTCCTCTGTCGCCGAACGACAAAGATTCGTTCTTTCTGCAGCCAGCGGCTGTCGACACCCTCCTTGTATTCGCTCAGCGGACCGGCATCGAATGTCTTGGGAGGCTCGAGCACGGCATTGGGCCATAAATAATCGTAAGTCCAGGCAACGGACCCGGCGGCGGCAAGCGCCAAAGAAGCACCACCGACCGTCAGCAGGAATCCTCGCCGATCGATGAGTCCCTGCTGGCCTTCCTCTTCCGCCTCAGCTTCTCGAGCTTCTTCTGCCTTCTCCTTTTCTTTTTCTTTGTCTTTGTCCTTCATCTCATCCACTCACCGATGTGAAAATCAGAACATTACCGTCGAACCGGCGCTCAGCCAACCGGCTGCTCTGCGCCCTCTCTCGTCCGGTCAGTTTCGACTCACTTGCTCCTTCGCCAACACGAAGCTTTCAGGATCGTCCTTGAACTTGTCGTAGCACTCCGAAGAACAGAAGTAGTAGGTTTTGCCCCCGTACTCCAGGGTGGCCACGACGCTGCGCTTGTCGATCGCCATCTTGCACACCGGATCAACGACTGCCTCGCTGACCTGTCTGGTGCCGGCATGCTCGTGCGAACTGCCGTGCTGGTGCGAAGCGACATCCTTGCCGGAGCCGCCATGATGGCTATGACCACCACCGCCGCAGCAACCTCCGCCCATGCCTCCCCCGCCGCCGCTGGACCGAGAAGCGACTCGGAACAACCACCACGCTCCCACACCCAGCAACAAAATCCAAATTAGGGTATTCATAACTTAACCTCAACACTTTAGCCATCCCAAAACAACCCGGCAGAGTCCCCCTACCTGAATCGGCAGGGGGACTCAGTTGGCGCGCCTAGTGGGCCATTTTCTCGTGCATCTGATTCGACATCCGCTGCGAGCTCTTTGCACCCAGAGCGGCAAAGCCAGCGATCGCCACGATGGCGCCGACAAGCAGATTATTCCATACCAACCCGGCTCCACCGACCAGCCCCGGGATGAACGATGCGATGATCAGCCACAAGCCAAGAAGCCCGGACGTCCATCCCTGCCACGCTGCACCCTGCACCATGCCGAAACCGACGATTGCCACAATGATGCCGACGATCAGGTCGTTCCAGAAGTTCCCTTTCGGGCCGAGCCCTGCGAAAGCGGCCACAACCACCCACAGCCCGAGGATACCGTTCGTCCAACCTTTCCAACGCATCAGAACCACCTCCCTTGTTCGGTTGTCACAGACCGCCTGTCCCTCCCATCTGGCGGAGTGCGAGTCCACAACATCGGGGAGACCATCTCGATTCGATGTCCTCCTCATTCACTCACCCGGCAGACCTGCACAATCCATGCCAGTTCCACGCGACCGGTTATTCGTATTGTTTATTAAGGAGTTACGAAGTAGATGCCGGGCCCCAGCAAGCCCTGGCCGGGGTTGGTGTGCAGTTGTTCTTCGCACCGGGCGCCACGCGTTAGGCGTAGCAGCATAAAAATTAACATGTTAGCCAGGGTGCAATCCCCCTTCGCAGGAGACGCGATGAATGCGCACTTTCCGAGGTAGAGACACCATTCCAAAGGAGGGGCACATGTAAGCAGCGCGGACAAATCCTCGAACCAAGAAAGGGCGCCATCCCCTTGGCAGCGGGGACGGCGCCCTGGTCCGCGGGCAACCCACTTCTTGCGCGTTCATCTCGACCATCCTGGGAAGTCACATGGCGATATGGCTCTGTGCCGGTGTCACGGCGACCATCACAACCAGGGCCAGTAGCAGAGCGAGAGAACCCAGGTAGCCCCAGACTACCGTGCCCCGCACAAACCCGGGAAGGCCGGGCCGGCGATCGACAAGAGGTATGAGGACGAGTCCTGCAAACAGCAAGGTGGGCACCACCAGCACCGACCACAGCCCGAAGAAGTTCTCGAAGGCGTAGAGCCACAGAAACACCCACGGTGGCTTGGTCAACTCAAGCCCGGTGTACGGTCCGGGAAGAAGTCCAACCGGATAGAGTATGGCCAGAAACGACAGCAGGCCCAGGAAAGCCAGGCTGAATCCGGTAACTTTCCACATGTGGGCCGAGAACATCACCTGTCGCGTGCTCTTTTGTCCAGGGAGTTCCGACAGCCCATTGATCTTCATGAGGGCCAGGTGCCCCAAGACCAGCAGGCCGAAAACGAGGGGGAGCACCACCGTGTGAGTGACGAAAAACCGCGCCAGCACCAGAGAGCCGCCAAGGAATGCCGCGACTCCTTCGCCGACGGGGCCGAGCAGCTTGATCCCGGCCAGAGCATGCTCGTACGCCTCGTAACCCTCCTGGTCCCAGCGCAACACCGTGCCGCTGAAAAAGAGGGTCACCACCACCGCCAGCAAGCCAACGCCGAAGAACCAGTTCCACTTGCGCCCCTCGCGGTAGCTGCCGGTCAGCACCGTACGCGTCATGTGGAGGATCATCAGAAAGATCGCTCCGGCTGCGCTCCAACGGTGCAGCGACCGAATCCACAGGCCGAGGGGGGCCGCCATGAAGGCGGTGAGCGTGCTGCGCGTGTCCGCCAGGTTCGTGCTGTAGAACAGCGCCATGACGATCCCGGTGAGAAACAGCACTGCAAAGACGACCAGGGTGATCCCGCCCAGGCTGTACCCTAAGGTCAAGGCGTGCTCGGGCACCGGGTAATCCAGCTCCTTTAACCGCAAGCCGGTAGCATGTGTCGAGCTAGTTGCCATCACTCTGCCCCCTTCCTGCCGCATCGCTGCCCACCCCTTTCTTGCGCGGGTAGTAGGCCACGACCAGACCGATCAACGCCAAGCCCAGCGAGGCGACTTTAATCACGGTCGCGGTGGCCGACTTCTTGGTTTCGGCGATGATCTCATCGATGTCCTTCTGGATGGCTGCTTCGGCGTCTTCCTGGTGCTGCATCATCATCGATTCAGCCATCTCATCGTGACCGGCAGCACTGTCGGGCATCGCCTGCATCATCGTTTTCGGCGTCACTTTGGCCACCTTGCCTTTGTGATTCTCGTCACCATGACCGAATCCTGTCGCGGTGGCCATAAACAAGAACATCGTCACGAGCAGGGTTCGGAAGATCAGCGATCTCATGAGCTTAGCTCCTTTCGGTTTGGGTTGTGTAACGGTATAGCTATCTGCATCTGCTTTGTCGTCATTCGCGCTGCGAATGTCCGAACGCCCGAGAGTCCGTTCGCAGGGGTCCAGCACGTTTTTTTTCGACACTCGGCAGACCTCCCTTTCTGCCCAAAAGTTCCGCCAGCGGGAAGACCGGCTCGGTCGAAGTCATGCTGTCACCGGGGCCGCATTCCCCACCACACCGGCCAGACGCCTGGTCTCACCGCCTCTTTCAACCAGGTAGTAGAAGACCGGCATCGCCAGCAGCGTCAGGATTGTCGAAGTGACCATCCCTCCCACGATGACGATCGCCAGCGGTTTCTGCAACTCCGCACCAGAGCCACTGCTCAGCGCCAGCGGCAACAGGCCCACGCCTGTGGTCAGCGCTGTCATCAGCACCGGGCTGATGCGATCGCCAGCACCGCGCAGAATCGCCTCGACAAGGTCCATCCCCTTGTCCCGCCGCAGAGCGTTAATATGGTCTACAAGAATGATGCCGTTCCGCACCGCGATGCCGAACAACAAGATAAAACCTACAAGAGAAGGCACGCTAAGCACGCCGCCGGAAATAAACACGCTGAAGACGCCGCCGACCAGCGCCAGCGGCAGGTTCAACATCACCAGACCACCCAACCGCCACGAGCTCAGGCTCATTTGCAGCAGGATGAAGATTGCCACCACGATCAGGAGGGTCTCGATGAGCAGCATCCGCGTCGCCCGCTGCTGGCTTTCGAACTGGCCTCCGTAGGTAATGAAGTACCCAGGCGGGAAGTCGACCTGCTGCGCGACACGGGCTTCGATCTCCTTCACAAAGCTCCCCAGGTCGCGGCCCTGGACGTTGCTCTGCACCACGATGCGGCGCATGACGTTCTCGCGATTGATGGTGTTCGGCCCCATTGCCTTCTGAAGTTGCACAACCTGAAACAACGGCACTTTGGCACCGGTCGTTGTCGAGATGCGCAGATTTCGGATGCGATCCAGATTCCCGCGGGTCTGGTCATCGACCAGTACCACCAAGTCGTACTGTCTCTGGCCGAGCACCACCTGGCTTACCACCTCGCCGTTGAAGGCAGTCTGGATGAAGTGAGAAATGTCACGGGTGGTCAAACCATATCGGGCCGCCGCTTCCCTCTTGACCCGCATGCGCAATTGTGGGATCTCGATCATGACCTGGGGTTCGACCTGCAGGTCGACCACACCGGGCACCTGGGCCACGACATCGCGCACCTGCATTGCCTTCTGCCGCAACTCGTTGAGGTCTTGCCCGAAAATCTTGATCGCCACCTGCGCCGTGACCCCAGAAAGCAAATGGTCGATGCGATGTTGGATCGGCTGACCGATGTTTACGGAAACGCCGGGGAAATCCGCCAACCGCTCCCGCATCGCAGCCAGCAACTCCTCGCGACCGCGGTCGCGTTCCTCGACCGGGAGCACGTTGACGAGCATCTCGTTGTAGTATACACCCTCAGCGTGCTCGTCTTGCTCGGCTCTGCCGATGCGATTGCTGATCGAGGTCACCTCCGGAATGGATCGCAGCACATCCTGGATGTTGAAGCTGATGCGCTTCGACTCCTGCAGAGATGTTCCCGGCGGCATGACGGCGTTCACCACGAACGTACCTTCGTCCAGGATAGGCAGGAATTCGGTGCCCATGAACGGGATCATGGCCAGGGCGCCGATGATGAGCGCCACCGACCCCGCCAGCACCCACTTCCACCGTCTCATCACGAGTCGCAGGATCGGGCCGTAAGCCCACTTGATCCACCGCACCACAGGGCTCTCGCCCTCGCGCAGTTTCCTGCCGCGAGTGAGCATCAAGTCGCTCAGCACCGGCACGATCGTCAGCGCAATGACCAGAGAGGCAGCCATAGCCACCACCACCGCCAGACCAAGGGGATAGAACAGCCGGCCTTCGATTCCGCTCAACGTGAACAGCGGCAGGAAAACCAGCACGATGATAATCGTGGCAAAAACGATCGAGGAGCGGATTTCGTTCGACGCACGCAGAACCACCTGCGACGGTGTCTCGGTGACCGGTTCGCCTGCCTTCTTCCGCGAAAAGTACTCTCGCAACCGCCGGTAGATGTTTTCGACGTCGATGATGCCGTCGTCCACCACCATACCGACGGAGATTGCCAGGCCCGCCAGGGTCATCGTATTCAGGGTGAGGCCGGACCAGTAGAGCACAATGACGGCCAGAATCAGGGACAACGGGATGGCGGTCAGAGAGATGAACGAAGTGCGGAAGTTGAACAAGAAAATCACCAGAATCACTGTCACCAGAATCGCGCCGTCACGAAATGCCTCCTCGACGGTCTTTACGGCGCGGGCAATCAGATCGGCCTGAACGTACTCCGGGATGATGCGCACGCCCTCCGGAAGCGACCGCTGCAGCTCCTGGAAGACGCGCATGATCCGTTCGGTCAGTTGAAACGTGTTCGTCTCCGGCTGCTTGGAGACTTTTCCGAGAACGGTCTCCATGCCGTTGAGTGTGCCAGCGCCACGGCGAGCCACAGGCCCGGCGATGCGCACTGAAGCCACGTCACCGACAACAATAGGTGTGCCGTCGGAGCGGGTAGAAACGACGACGTTCTCAATATCCGCCACCGTGCGGACGCGGCCGAGCCCGCGGATAAGAAACTCCTCGTTGGCCGTCAAGAAAAAGCCGCCCGGCGTATTCAGATTGTCCTTCTCCAGGGCACCGCGGACATCAGACAGGCTGAGGTCATAGGCGAGCAGCCGCTCGGGCTCGACCAACACCTGATACTGTTTCACAAAGCCGCCCTGGTTGATGACGTTGGCGATGCCGCCGGCTGCCTTGAGGCGAAATTGGATGATCCAGTCGGCGATGTCGCGCAATTCGAGCGCGGAGTATTTTCCGGACTCATCCACAAGGGCGTATTCTACGATCTCACCCAGCCGAGACGTGATCGGCGCCATGAAGGGAGGTTCCACCCCATCCGGGAGGCTGGGCACCACCGCCTGCATGCGCTCGGTCACCAATTGCCGGGCGCGGTAGACATCGGTGCCCCACTCGAACTCGACAAAAATCACCGAGATGCCGACGCCCGAGGAGGACCGCACCCGTTTGACCTTCGGCACGCCGTTAAACGCACTCTCCAGGGGAAAGGTGACCAGCGTCTCCACCTCCTCCGGCGCGAAACCAGGCGCCTCGGTCATGATGGTGACGCGCGGGTCGTTGATGTCCGGGTAAACGTCGATGGGCAACTCTGAGAACACACGATAGCCGACGAACAAGATGACCACCGCTCCAACGAGCACCAGAAGTTTGTTCTTCAGCGAGAATGAAATAATGTTCGACCACATGCGGGACTCCTTCAAGTGAGCGGGGCCGAAACGAACATCAGACCAATGGTGGAAGCCGGGTTCCGAACCCCTGGAGGATCAGTGTGCGTGCGGCTTGCTTTCGTCTTGAACGCCGCTTGTCTCAGGTCGCCGGGAAAAAGCAAACAGTTCGTGATTTCCGCGAACAACCACCTGCTGGCCGGGTTCGAGTCCGGCCCGAATCTCGATGAAAACATCATCCTTGATCCCGGTGGTTACAGGAGTTTTCTGAAACAGGCCTCCGTGCTCGACAAAAACGACACTTTCAGGACCATCCTCAATAACGGCCTGCTTTGGAACCACCAGTGTTTTTGCTCGCGACGCCACGACAATCGAAAGCTCAGCAAACATCTCCGGCTTCAGATACCTCTTCGTATTGTCAAGGTGCACCCAGATTTGGACGGTGCGTTTGTCGGGGTCAAGTGTGTCACTGATGAAAACGATCCTGCCGACGAAGGTTTTCTCGGGATAAGCTGGAAGCCGAACCCGCACTTGCTGGCCTAGTCGAAGCGACGCGATGTAGGACTCAAACACCTCGCCTTCAACGATCACACTCGCCAGGCTCATGAGTTTGAACAGAGGGGCACTTGGATCGACCGAAGCGCCCTGGGTCGTGGCACGCTGAACCACCCTGCCCGAGAAGGGTGCATACACGAGCACGCTCGGGATCGGGTCGCCAAACTGACGGCTCTCGATTTCCGCCAGCTTCTGCCCGGCGGACACGTAGTCGCCTAGCTTTGCGTACAGCGTCTTGACACGACCTGGGATCCGGGTGTTTACAAGAGCTACCGAGTCGGGATGGGCGCGGACGATGCCGTTGACTCGAATCACTTCATCGATGGAACGGAACTCGGCGGCCACCATCCGCAGGCCGATATTGCGCCTGGCCTGGTCACTGATGGACAAGCCGGCATCGGCATGTGCTGCAGACTCTGCCTCCTCGTCTGCGTGCGGTGCGGCGGCGGAATCGTCATCGTGCGAGGAGCTTCCTTCCACCCCCGAGTCGTGCGCCTCTGCCTCCTCCTTCTGATGCGAATTCTCTTCGGCATCGTGATCCGCGCTTTCTTCCGAACCATGATCGTTATCTGGCGTCTGACGGACCTCACCACTGGCGGCCATCAACAGATCGCCACTTGCCTCCTTGGAACCGGCAGTCCAGAATCCCATCGCAAATCCGCCCGCAACCAACACAACCGCCAGCCCAGCCACAAACCAGAGTCGAGTCAGCTTGCTTTCTTTCTTAGCCATGATTCTGCTCCTCTTGTCAGCTTCCTATTCGAGATCCTTCAACGGCATGCCCACGGCACGTGCCAGTTCGATCAGGGCAGCCTGATAGCTGAACAGCGCATCGAGATAGTTGTTTTGCGTTTCAACAAAGGTGCGCTGGGCGGTAATGACGGACAGAATTCCCACTTCACCGATCTGATAAGCTCGCCGAACCAGGTTCAGGTTCTCTGCCACCGGCTTGAGAATGCCTCGTTGCATCAGCTCGACTTCCTTTTTGGCCAGCAGCACCTCGGTGTACGCCGCGGCCACCTCTTTCCGGACCACCGTGCGAAGGTAGGCGCTGCGATTCTCCGCAACCCTCTGCCGCGCCTGTGACAAGGCGATGCGTCCCTGGTTGCGGTTGAAGAGCTTGATCGGGATGGAGAAAAAGCCCCCAATCCTGTTCTTGTCTTGTTCGCGGTCGTAGAGGAACGAGAACTGCAAATCAGGAAGGCGCTGGGCGCGCGCCAGGGAAATCTGACTGCTTGCAGCCTGACGTTCGAACTCCACACCTCGCAAATCGCGCCGCTGCACGAACGCAGCGGCTGTCAATCGCTCCAGGTTGATCTTCACAGATTCGAACCGCAGGCTGTCGGCGACCGTGAAGGGGGTCTCCGGCGGACGGCCAAGCAGGGTATTCAGGCCGTACTTGGCAATCTCAAGCTGATTGGCCAGCCTCGTCCGCTGGCGCAACGCCCGTTGATATTCCACCTCGGCAAATCTGACATCGAACTCGGGACTGTATCCCTCTCGAAACTTCCCTGCGGTCAGCTTGGCCAGATCACGCGTCAGGCCAAGAACCTGCTCGGCGAGGTCGAATTTCTGGTGGAGAAGCACGATCTGGTAGAAGCTCCTGCGGACATCCATCTCCAGAATCCACTTCTGGAAACCGATTGCGGCGCTGACCCTGCCGATGTTCGCAGAAGCGACCTGTTTGCGGTAGCCGCGCTGGCCGCCAATCTCAAACCGCTGTGACAACGCAAACGAATACTCCGCCGATCGTGCCGTCGTCAGACCACGAGAGCGGGAGTTGAACACTTGAAGCGACAATTCTGGATTGTACGGAAAGAGACCGGCCGTGGTCAATTGCCCCTGAGCGATTCCGAGCGTGCTTTCGGCCGATTTCAGGCCGAGGTTGTTCTCCAGCGCAATGGCCACGGCCGCGTCGGCAGTCAGTACCTTTACACCATCGGTTGCGGGGGGAGATTGAGCCAGAAGGCCTGGGACAGCCCAGATCATGGTCAGCACGGAAAGCAACGGGAAGATGATCACTCTTATCATTTGTACCTCTGAGTCAGGTCGAGTACGGGTGTCGGGAGTCGACGCGCCCATCTTCAATGAGATGGGGCGACGAGTGGCCGGCGAGTGCTTCCCTGTTACTCAAATGTCATGCCAGCGAGGACTATGGATGGATTTCGAATTTTGAGGCTAAGATCGGGCAGTCAGGTGGGGTCGACGAAAGGCAGGAGGTTGGAAACGTGTGGCATTTGCTACGCCGCGTAGCATTTGCCACGCTGGATGCAAGGAAATCTCACACTTTGGAGGTCATACCGTACTTCTCCAGTCGGTAGATCAACGTATGCCGGCTGATTCCCAGAAGCTCGGCAGCGCGGGTCTGGTTGCCGCCGGCCTTCCGCAGCGCTTTCTGAATCAGGTCTTTCTCCAGCGCTTCGAGAGAAATCCCTTCCTCCGGAATTTCGATGTCCAGAGTGCCGTTGCTCGGCCGAGTGGAGGAATTGAGGCTGTCGGGCAAATGCTCCGGGTAGATATCGCCACCTTCGCTGAGGATGACGGCTCTCTCCACGACGTTCTCCAACTCGCGGACGTTGCCGGCCCAATGATAGCGCGTCAGCAGTTCGAAGGCCTTTGGCGTGACCCTGACGCGGCGATCTGGCGCAAGCCTCTTGAGAAAGTGCTCAACCAGAAGCGGGATGTCCTCGCGTCGCTGTCGCAGCGGCGGCAGCTCGATCGGAAAAACATTGAGTCGATAGTAGAGGTCCTGGCGGAACTCCCCGGCCTCGATGGCGCTCTGCAAGTCCCGGTTCGTCGCCGCAATGATGCGCACGTCCACTGGGATGTCGCGCTCATCTCCGACCGGCGTGATCGTGCGCTCTTGCAAGACGCGCAACAGCTTCACCTGGGTCTCCAGGGGCACGTCGCCGATCTCATCGAGGAAAAGCGTGCCGCCGTCGGCCAACTCGAATTTACCCTTCTTGTCGCGGAAGGCGCCGGTAAAGCTGCCCTTCTTGTGGCCGAATAGCTCACTGGCCACCAGGTCCTTTGGAAGGGTGCTGCAGTCTACGGCAATGAACGGCTTGCCGCGGCGCGGGCTGCTGTAGTGGATGGCCCGCGCCACCAGTTCCTTGCCAGTGCCGGTTTCGCCGGTGATCAGCACATTCGCATCGCTCTTCGCCACTTTGCGCACCAAAGTGTAGACCTGCTGCATCGCCAGGCTCTTGCCCACCAGCCGGTCGAGGCTGTACTTCTCCGACAATTCATGGCGCAGGAGGCGGTTCTCGGCCAGCAGTTCTCCAAAGCGCAGGGCGTTGCTGACCGTGATCACCAGCTCCTCGTTGTCGATGGGCTTGGTGATGAAATCGTACGCCCCACGCTTCATTGCCTCGACGGCGCGTTCCACCGTCCCGAAAGCGGTGATGATCACCAGAACCACGTCGGGGTGGTACTTCTTGATCTCCGAAAGCAGCTTCATACCATCCCCGTTGGGCATCTGCAAGTCAGTGATGACCAGATCGCAGTCGTGTTCATGGAGGAAGCGCTGACACGAGGGAGCGTCGTGAAAGACGACCACCTCGTGTCCTTGCTCCTCGAGGATGAAGGCCAGCATTTTGGCCAGGTTCTTGTCGTCATCGACGACGGCAATTTTCTTAGGCATAGTTAGATTTCCGGCGGGCGACGCGAACGTCGCCTCTCATCAGTTGTCTGTTGACCACGGAATTCTCACGGAACGGCACGGAAGCCACTTGCAAAAGCTGGGCCAAAGGGAGATCACTTACCCATCACGGTACCTCCGGGCCGAAGGTCAAGCGTGGTCTCTTCTCAAGCGAGACGACTTGTAGTGCCGACGAAGCTCCGAGAATCCACCGCAGCGTTCTAAATGTCATCTCGGCAATCACGCCCTATCCGATCAATCCGCTGAATCCGTTTACGAAAAAAACTACTGTAGGCGGATGCAGCGGATCAAGCGAAACGAAGTGGAGCGAAGCGAAGAATCGCCGGGCACAAATGCACAACCACGTCGGAACCGCTCATCGACGGACTGAAAAACTGGCTACGAACGGAAGCCGTGAGAATGCCCGTCCTTCCGCGGTAAGCATGCCTGTTACGTGAACCGGGTCATGAGGCAGGCAGCGTCACCGTGAAGCGACATCCCCCGTCTTCGAGATTCTCAAACTCGATTCGGCCGCCGTGCGCCTCGACGATCTTGCGGGAGATGGCCAGACCCAGCCCCGTTCCAGTGGGCTTGGTAGAATAGAAGGGCGCGAAGATCTTGCCGCGCTCGCTGTCTGCGATTCCAGGCCCACGATCAAAGATGTCGATGGCGACCAGACCGCCTGCGGTCCGGGTTGCCAGGCGCACCGGTGCGGCGTTTCCTCCCGCCTCGAAGGCATTGGCAATCAGGTTCAGCAACACCTGCTTCATCTGCTCCGGATCGAAGCGCACTGCGGGCAGGTCTCTGGCGGGCACAAACCGCACGGCACCGTTTGGTATCCCTTGATGGCGAACCAGTTCAAGGGTCTTGTCAATGAGGTGATTCAGATCTCCTTCGATGCGAGTAGGCTCTTTCGGGTGGGCGAAGAGAAGAAAACTGTTCACCAGGCTGTTGAGGCGGTCAATTTCCTCGATCATCATCTGCGCCAGGTCCTGCTTCTGAGCCGACAGCCCGGGTTCTCGAGCGAGAATCTGGGCCGTACCACGAATGGACTGAAGTGGGTTCTTGATTTCGTGAGCGATTCCTGCAGCCATGGCCCCGATCGCCGCCAGTTGCTCCGCTGCCACGAGATCTCGCTCCAGTCGCTTGCGCTCCGTGATGTCCGAAAACAGCACCACCTGCCCGGTCTCCTCGCCGTTGTGGTCCACCAGCGGCGTCAGGTTGATTTCGAGCAGGACCGGGTCCGCATCGCTTTGCGGCAAAGACCATTCGCAAACATCCTGCGCCGAACCGCACACGTCGCTCAGTATTGCGGCAAACTGAGGAACGGCGTCTGACAACTGCCGGCCACGCAGATGTTCACCGCTTGCCAGCAACTGATTCGCCCTGAGATTGGCGAAAGTGATCTCGCCACTGCCACTCAGCGACAGCACCCCCGAGGACAGGCTATTGAGGACACTCTCGACATAGGCTTCCAGTCGACGCACCTGGTAATACTGTTCCTCCAATTGGGCTGACGATCTGGCAAGCTGTTCAGCGGTTTCCTGGTACCGGCGCTTCTCTCGTTGTTGCGCCGACGAAAGGAAGCCGACACCACCGCCTACGGCCAGATAGATAAGAAACTCGACGTAGCGAGTCGGTGCCTGGAACAACCCGAGACCGTGCACCACGTAGATCTGTGGCAGCAACGCCAACACGAAGCCGGCGGCGCTCAGCAGCCCGCCCCAGATGCCGAACCAAAACCCGGCCAGGATGATGGGGAAGTAACTCAGATGAAAATAGAGACTGTGCAGCTCGCCGGCACTACTGCCGGTGCGGTAGTGCAGCAAAACCAGCCCGGCGGCCAACACCAGTACGGTAGCGAACTGCAGCGAAATGGGATAGGACGTTTTCAATGTCTTACTCGGGCTCTAACTTAACTATAGAGGAGTTTGCAGTGTTGGCGTGAACGCCCAACTGATAACGGCTGCCAACCGATCGCGACGTGTGGCGAGGCTTCAGGCCCCACGCCACCAGGCTGGGACTGCACCATGTCAAGACGGCGATCGAACCCAGTCGCATAAAGACCCGTGTTGAACGACTTTTCGTGACCCGTTGGCCGCTTTCACCCGTTGAGACCGTGGTCTGAAGCCTCGTTGGTCACGACTTGCATCGCCATCACCCGGTCAAGCGTGTGACGTCGCCCAGGCCGTGCTTGCGCATCATCATCTGCACGTTCCGGCGGCTGAAGCCGGTCTCCCGCGCTGTGCGGGAGATGTTGCCGTCGTTGCGCCGCAGCGCGTCTTCCAGAAAACGACGTTCGATCTCTTCGCAGGCACGCGCCTTGGCCCTGGCGAGTTCCGCTTTGTTCTTCGGCACATCGGCGGCCGTTGTCATGCCGGCGGCGCGGATCTCTTCGGGGAGATGCTCGGCTCGCAGGATGCCGTCCTCACTCATCACCATCGCCTGGAGCACAGCATTCTCCAGCTCGCGCACGTTGCCTGGCCAGTGGTAGCAACGCAGCAACTCCGCGGCGGCTGGCTCGATCGCGGTCACCGGCTGCGGCACGTCGTGTGCGTGCTTGTTGAGGAAATGCCGGACCAGCAGTGGAATATCTTCGGGGCGCTGGCGTAGCGGCGGCAGCTCGATGCTGACCACGTTGAGGCGGTAGAAAAGGTCCGCGCGAAAAGAGCCCGCACTGACCGCCTCCTTCAGGTTCCGGTTCGTGGCTGCAATCACCCGGAAATCCGCCTCGATCGTGCGGTTGCCGCCAACGCGCGTAAACCGGCCGCTCTCCAGAACCCGAAGCAGCTTCACCTGCAACTCCACCGGCAATTCCGCAATCTCATCAAGGAACAATGTGCCGCCGTCGGCATCTTCCAGCTTTCCCCGCCTTTGAGACACGGCCCCGGTGAAGGCACCTTTCTCGTGACCGAACAGCTCGCTCTCCAGCAGTTCACGCGGAATGGCGGCACAGTTGATATCTACCAGCGGCCGTTCGGCGCGGGAACTCAGGCGATGCAACGCGCTGGCGATCAATTCCTTGCCGGTGCCGCTCTCGCCCGTGATCAGCACGGTCGCCTGAGTCGGCGCAACCTGGCGTGCTTTCTTGAGCACTGCCTGCATCAGCGGGCTCGCGGTGATGATCTCCGGTATGCCGCCTGCCTTGCGCAGCGCAGCTTTCAGTTCTCGGTTCTCACGCAGAAGCCTGGCATGCGACAACGCTCTCTCGATGGCCAGCTCGATCTCGTCGATTCGAACCGGCTTGAGGATATAGTCGACGGCGCCCCTTTTCATCGCCGTGACTGCGTTCTCCACGGTGCCGTACGCCGTCATCATGATAAACGGCACCTCGGGACACTTCTCCTGTACGGCTTGCAGGAGCGACATGCCGTCGCCGTCGGCCATGCGCAAATCGGAGAGCACCAACCGCACGGGCTCGCTCTGCAGCAGCCTCAGGGCCTCTCGACCGCCCGAGGCAACATGGACCCTGTACTTGTCGCGCAGATCGATCTCCAAGACCGTCCGCGCCCTGGCGTCGTCATCGACGATGAGGATGTGAGGTTTTTCGGAAGACACGTTCACCTCTCGATCGGCACCCGGACCTTGAATGTGGTGCCACCAGAACCGGTGTCAAACTCCAACCGGCCGCCAAGAGTCTCGGCCAGTGTGTGAGCAATGGACAGGCCGAGGCCGGTGCCGTCGGCCTTTGTGGTGAAAAACGGTTCGAGAATTCGCCCCTGCACTTCCTCCGGAATGCCGGGTCCAGTGTCGCTGACCCGCAGCATCAGCTTTCCGGGCAGGCTCAGGCTTGCCTCCAGGGTCAAGGTACCGCCTGTCGGCATGGCCTCGACTGCATTGATCGCCAGATTCAGAAGTAGCTGCTCCAGCAATTGGAAATCCGTCACCACTTCGGCATCCACCGCACGGATGACTACCCGGACGCCGGATGCCTCTGCCTTGGTGGCAACGCCGTGGGCCACCGTGGCCAGCAGCTCATCAACCCTGCCCGATCTCGGCGAAGGTTGTCGCGGTCTTGCCAGCCGCAAGAAATCACTGAGCACATCGTTCAGATGTTCCGTCTCGTCGGTGACAAATTGAAGCAACCGCTGCCGTTCCTCAGGTGTGAGTTTTTTCTTGCGCAGAATCTGAGCGCACGACGAGATCACGTTGAGAGGATTGCGGATTTCGTGCGCCACTCCGGCCACCATTTGCCCCAACGCCGCCAACTGCTCGGCCTGCCGCAGCCTGGCCTCCCGGGTACGACTCTCCTCGATGGCCAAATTCCGCGACAGTGCCATCCCCACCTCGTTGGCCAGGATGCCAAGAAGCTCCAGCTCGTCCAGAGTGTAATCTGAGCCGTCGTCCTTGGGGCCGAGAGCCACCATTCCGAGAACGCCGCCGTCGGCGCACAAAGGCAGGATCTGACGGTACCCCATCGCCGCCAGCGAAGCGATGAGTTCGTCTTCGGGGGCTTCGGTCTGCAGTTCGGAAACCTCCAGCGGCCCACCTACCTCGGTGATGCGGTCGACAACCGCTCCCATCGCCGGCATCTCGATGAAAGCCTCTCCGCCGTCCGAGCGCAACAGCACCCGGCCGTCCTCTCCCGACTGCACAAAGATGCCGACTCGTGAAGTGCCGGTGACCGAACGAAGGAAGCCCTCCACCCGCGTCAGAAGAGCGCCAAGGTCGGTGTATTGAAAAAGCCGACGGCTGAAATCTCCGATGCAACGGCGAAGATTCGCCTGCTCCGAGAACACGACCCGCTCCAGGAGCCGCTGAATGTTGTCGTCCAGAGGGCGAATCAGCACGACCAGGAGAAAGACGAACACGCCCTCCAGCAGCGCGGAGTGGATGCCAAACGCTGCACTCAAGGCAGTGGCGGCATGCCGGATAAGCAGAAAGTAAACGCTGAGGACGATCCCGGAGAGGACCGTATAGACCAACCCGCGGCGCAACAGTCGTTGCAGATTGACCAGCCGATACCGCAGTATCGCCACGGCGAAAAAGACGCTGATAACGACCGACAACCCAGTGGAAAGAAAGAAAAAGCTACGCTGCGGCAGAAGCAGCGACCGGAGCAGATTGATTCCTGCGGCGAGGAACTCGATGGTCAGAAAGCCGGCAATCAGCAACAGCGCCCGCGCGCGCTCGCGGCGTGACCGGGCCTGACGGCTGCTGCGCAAGAGGTTCCGAGTCCCCAGGGCCAGGTAAACACCACTGACCAGAACAAGGGCATCGAAAGCCCAGAGGCGCGGACTCGGCAGCGCGTGGAAGTACAACCCACCCAAGGCCGGCACGCGCAGCACACTCATCATCGGAACCGGATACGTAGACAGCAGCAGCAGGAAGGGCACTGCAGGGATAAAGACAAGCTCAGGCCAGCCAGCGCGCTGAGCTGCAGTTCGTTCGGGGAAGTAGTGGGTAATAAGCAGAAAAAGAGCCGGAGTCAAGAACGTTCCGAGGGAGACCAGGTGTGCGCCCAGCCGCGCCGCCGTCAAGGTGGCGCTGTTGATCATGATGATCTCCCCCAGGTTCCAGAGGGCGAAGGCAAGAATGAATAGAAAGAAAAGTCGATGCGCCGTTGCTTTGGGCCTGTCCATCAACACCGTCAGAGCAACGGAAAAGTTGATGGTCAGGGACAGGATCGCTGGCAGAGACAGGACGTTCATGGTCGGGACATCATCCAACTTGTGACGCCGCTTCCGGCTCGAGGCCGAGGCACCGAAACTCCCGAGACAATCGTCAGCCCTGTCGTACCGTCTCTTTCGTCTTCACCCTTGCCCCCACCCTGGTCCGGGCTTTCTTCGAGACGCTGGCCGCCCCGGCCTAGTCCAGGACCGGCGCCTTGGTCCCGCAGTTCGGGCAGAAGTTATCGCTGCGCCTCATTTGGGCACCACATTCGGTGCAGTACTTGTATTCGCCGGGCTTGGCCGGTTGCCTCGGTCTGGCGGCAGCGGCTGGTTTGTTGGCAGCTCGCCGTGCGCCGGCACGCACGGGTGCGGGCTTCCTGCTTTTCGAGTTTGCGAACACGCCATAGCCGACGACGCCGACGAGCAGCAGGCCGCCGATAATCAGGATGTTCCGCATCGCCTTCCCGCCGCCGGCAGCCGCCGTGCTCCCAGCCTTGGCGACAGACGGTTTTCTGTCCTTCTTGCGATAGGAAACCGTCACAGCCTTTTCCTCGTTCGCGGGCACTTTATCGAAAACGAGGCGATAGTAGTTGAAACCCTTCTGGTCTTGCACAACGTCCAGCGCCGTCGGCGTCATATGGAAGTTGCGCGCTTTGAGCGGCTGCTGGACAATGACGCGCAGGGTCGAAATCGGATAGGGCGACACAAGCGGATAGCGAAACTCCCTGTTCTCCCCGTCCGTGAACGGATCGTAGTAGAACTCCATGTAGAACTTGCGGGTCTGGAGCTGGTAGGAAACTTCGGTCAGATTATCGCCCTTCGGCTTCGTTTCAAACTGCGAATGGATGTGGCCGCCGTTTGGAGCAACCGCACCCGCCATGTGGATTTGCGCACCACGCGGAATCACGATGGTGAACTGTGTCGGAACTTGGACGTTCGGCTCCAGATCGCCGCTGTAGATGACCAGCACCCGCGGATCATCGTATTCAGGCCAGAGGTCCACCTGCATCTTGGCGACGCGTATCTGCGCCGGGCTGGCTGCAGGCATGGCAGCCGCTGGCTGAATGAAAAAGAGCAACACCGTCGCACTGAGAACGCGAACTGCCGCATAGACAGAACGATTGAGCTTCATTTTCCACCCCATTTTTTCATTCGGATTCTGCCGGTTCATCGCCAATGGTGTATTTAGACGGGCATTTCACCATGACCTTCGACGCCATGAAATGACCGTTAGGCTTGTAGATGCCTTCCAAGATGACGTCTTCGCCGCTCAGCAAGTTGTCAGGCGCCACGTTGTCATACATCGCCTCAAAGGTCGCTTCCCCGTCAGTCATTTGAAACGTAAGCCGGAACTTCTCCGGATCCCAACGTACCGACTCTGGTATCACCTGTCCGCTTACCCGCAGGCCATCCTCTTCTGTCAGAGTTCCGGCCTGCACCTTGGCGACCAGTTCGGATGGCGTCATGTAGTAGACCATGGTGTCGCGCAGCCCGGAATACAACAAGAACGCTAGGGTGGCCACGACGACCACGAGGCCGATGATCAACCTTTTTCGCTTCATAGCCTTGCCTCAGCCGTTGGAAGTTCATGCCACAAACGAACGACCGCACTCCCGGCAAAAACGATCTCCGGGATGCCGGACGGCACCGCAGCTATCGCACAACAACTCCGTTTGCAGGGGCGTGCCACAGCTACGGCAGAACTTGCTGCCGCGACGGTTGACCTCACCGCATTGAGCGCAGCGAGAGCCGTGCACTTCCTCCCCAACGGCATCCGCCACGGAACCCGGACGGGTTTCTTGCTGCGGCAAGCTCTCGCCCCCGGGGCGAACACCGCCATCCGTCCTGGCGCCGGGTTTGCCTTGCTCACTGATCTGCTTGAGGATGTTGAGCGCACGCGCCCGATAGCTCTCCCGGAGCGCAGCATAGTCTTCGTCGGACAGCTTGCCGGTTTTGTACTCGAAATCCAGATCCTTGATGGCCGCATAGACCGCCTGCTTCTCCATGAGCAGCTGTTCCCGGCCGTCGGCGTCCAACGAGCGTCGCTCGGGGCGCCGCCTGCGACCCGCGTAGAAGGGCTGGCCAATGAAGGCCAGGCCCGCCAGTAGAAGCAGAGAATAGAGGACGATATCCATAACTTTATCCCTCGAACTCCTTCAACTCCTTCTCGAGTGTCTGACCATATCGAGACTCCAACTCTTCCGACACCGCAATTTGCATGTCTTCCTCGCGCGTGACTTCCCGTCGCCGCACCCATGCCCGAACGACGATCGCGATCAAGCCGGCTCCAGCAAAGATCAGGGCAAAAGGTGTGATCCATGCCGTCAGGTTAAACCCTTTCTTCGTCGGGGCGGCAAGAACCTTCTCGCCGTAGGTTGTCGTCATGTAGTCGAGGATCTGCTTCTTTCCCCAGCCAGCGGCCACTTTCTCCTCGATCACCGACTTCATCTGCTTGGCGGTATCCATATCACAAACGTTCAGCAGCTTGCCACAACCACAGAGGCAAACCAGGCCGCTGGCAATATCCTCGACAGGTCCCTGGGCCCACGCTGTTGCGGACCCGCCGAGCGCGGCCAACAAAAAGACCACCGCCACCACATAAATGGCCCGGCTGTTACGCCACTGTCGCATACGACTTCACCTCCTTCTCATAGGTATAGCGGGAAGCCGCCCTCCGACGCTCATTTTTGTCCGGCCAGATGGCGATGATGGTGCCCAGCGTCATGACCACACCGCCGATCCACAGCCACGCGGTCAGCGGATTGAGGATGAACTTGAAGCTCGCCTTCTCCTCATCGTATCCAGCCAGAATGATGTACAGATCTTCCTTCAAGGTCGACCGGATCGCCACCTCCGTGGTCGGCTGCTCAGCGGTCTTGTAGAACCGTTTCTGCGGGATCAACGTGCCGAGACTCTTGCCGTTCTTGGTGACCTCCAGCGGTGCGGCAACCACAAAGCGGTTGCGGTTGGGGTAGGTCGATTTACCCCGGTATGTAAGCGTGTATTCTCCGATCCGAGCCGTTTCACCCTTCGCCAGTGTCACCTTAGTCTCTTTCACGAAGGCTTTGCCGGTAGCCCCGATGAAAAGCAGCACGACACCAAAATGGACAATGTAGCCGCCATAGCGGCGCCGGTTTCGCGCTACCAGACTGCGAAAAGCCGCCGACCAGCCACGCCCCGAGATTTCCCTCCGGGCTCTGGTGCCACGGTAGAACTCGGACACAATCGTCGCAACCACGAAGCCTGCCAGCGAAAAAGAGATGATCGCGTAGATTTCACGCATGCCCAGCGCCACCAGAGCAATCGCCACAAGCAGGCCGAAGGTGGCGGGGCGCAGGAAGTTTCGCCGAAGGTTCTTGGCAGAGGCCTTTCGCCAGGCGATCAGAGGGCAGATCCCCGTCAGCGCCAGCAGCCCAAGAAAGATCGGCGTGTTCACCTGGTTGAAAAAGGGTGCCCCGACAGTGATCTTCACACCACGCACCGCTTCCGAGATCAGCGGGAACACCGTGCCCCAAAACACCGCAAAGGCCGCACCTACAAACAACAGGTTGTTCAGCAAGAAGCTCGACTCACGCGAAATCAGCGAATCGAGCTCATTCTTGCTGCGCAGCAGATGCATGCGGTTGGCCAGCAGTCCGAACGAGAAGATCACCACGGCGCCGATGAAGCCCAGAAAGATCGGTCCCAGAGCCGTCTCACTGAAGCTGTGCACCGAGGAGATGATCCCGCTGCGGGTCAGAAACGTGCCAAACAAAGTGAGTGAGAATGTGATGATGATCAGGAACATGTTCCACACTTTCAGCATGTTCTTCTTTTCCTGAATCATCACCGAGTGAAGAAAAGCCGTTCCCGTAAGCCAGGGCATCAACGAAGCGCTTTCGACCGGATCCCACATCCAAAAGCCACCCCAGCCGAGCTCGACGTACGCCCACTGCGCCCCGAAGAGGTTTCCCCAGGTCAGAAAAAACCAGGCGAAAATCGTCCATCGACGCGTCGTCCGAATCCATTCGTCTCCCAGCCGTCCTGTGATCAGAGCGGCTATGGCGAAGGCAAACGGAATCGTGAATCCCACATATCCAAGGTAGAGCGTGGTCGGATGAAACACCATCCCGGGGTTCTGCAGCAGGGGGTTGAGGCCTCTGCCGTCCGGCGGTATGGCGCTGAGATGCTCGAAGGGTGGAGTGACGAAGACCAGAAGCCCCTCGAAAAACAGCAGCACGATACCAATGATGCCGACGACATAGGGCATCAGCTCGCGGTTCCTGTGCCGATTCTGCAGCACGACGATGGTACCGAAGAGCCCCAAGATCCACGACCAGAAAAGCAGACTGCCTTTCTGCCCGCCCCAGAAGGCTGAGATGGTGTAGAACAGTGGCAGGTCACGGCTGGAATAGCTTGCAACATACTCGATGCTGAAATCTCGTGTAACAAAGGCATAAATCAGCCCAGCCGCAGCAATGCTGAGAAGAGCAAAGATTACGAGCACGCTGTTTTCTGCGCTACGAACGAGATCCATCTGGCGGCTCCAGCCACCACGGAAGGCAGCCACCACTGCATAGAGCGTCACTGCAAGCGCAAAAACCAGAGCAAAGCTACCGAGATCTGTCATCGTTTTTCCTCCCGCGCGGCCGACGTGCCGCGGCCCGCGTTTTCACTGGGTTCGTTCCATAACCTTTGCGCCACAGATGTGACAGAAGCGGTCTCCTGCCGGCATCGGCTCACCACACTGGGTACAAAAGTAGCCTGATGAACCGTTGTCCGTGGGATCGCCCCAGGTGCCTGCTGCAGTCCTCACCCAGAGATTGCGGATCCCTCTTACCATCCATACTCCAACAATCACGAAAATCAAAGATGCCGCAGTCAAGCCGAGAAGGAGTGTGACCGTATTCCCTGACGTGGGAGGTGGCTCCGCCGCTTGGGCGCTCACCTCTCCCAGCATCAGACTCCATCCTACGACCACTGCGCCTATCCAATCGCGTAGTCGAATCCCTTTTCCAGCCATCGTTGCGTTCCAACCCATGATGTTGTGTTATGTTTTCCGCTTTTTCTTCCGGGCCGCCGGAAAGAGAACATTGTTCAAAATCAGGCGGTAACCGGGCGAGTTTTTGTGCAAATAGAGATTCGTCGGCGGGTCACCGACGTAGTGAGTGAAATCCTCCGGATCATGACCACCGAAAAAGGTGAAGGTGCCCCTGCCGTAATTGCCGTGCAGGTATTTCACCTGATCTTCACCCGGCCCTTCGGCCAGAATTGTCACAGACGGCTTGATGAGTTGTCGCCGAAACCCGGTGGTCTGGCCGAGAAACTCTTTTACCACCGAGACGTGATCCTGGGTCAACATCGTTGGCACCGGGTCGTACTTTGCTGCGAACTCGAAAAGTGTAAAGTACCTGTTCCTCAGCTTCTCGACATCCAGCCCGTTCTCCGGCGAAGTGTCGATGTCAGAGAAGGCGTACACCATCGGATTCGGCACGAGCTTGAACTTTTCGAACGCGAACGTTCGCGAAAAGTCCAGTTTCTCTTCCGCATTCGGGTCTGGCGGGTCGCCGTCGAAGGGGACGTCCACGATGTCGACGCCAACCGCAGCGAGGGCGATGTCGATGGTTTCGCTGGCAGACCCTTCAGCGAACAGCAATCCGCCCCGCGACACATAGTCCCGGATCGCCAGCGCCACCGCCTTCTTCTCTTCGGAAACCTTGGGGAACCCTAATTCGGCTGCCGTTTTCTCGTTGTATGCGACCTGCCGCTGGTACCAGGCTGCCCCCCGGTAGGCGGCGTAGAACTTTCCGTACTGTCCGGTGAAGTCCTCGTGGTGGAGGTGCAGCCAGTCGTACTTTTCCAGCTCTCCCTCCAGGACCTCCTTGTCCCACACCTCGTCGTACGGGATCTCAGCGTAGTCCAGGGCCAGCGACACCGCATCATCCCAAGGTTCCCGAAATGGCGGCACATAGACGGCAATGCGCGGGGCCTTCTCGAGAAGAACGACATCCATGTTGCTGTTCTCGATCGTGGCGTAGATCTGGCTGATCTCCGCACCCCCTACGACTTCGAAGGCAACACCCATCCGCCGGGCCATGCGCTCCAATTCCGGAATGTCATCGATGAGAAAGGAACCGCCGCGGTAGTTGAGCAACCACTCCACGTTCACTCCACGCTCCAGGGTCTTGTAGGCCAGTCCGTATGCCTTGAGATGATCCGTCTGGCGAAGGTCCATGTAGACCAGCATCTTTTGGGCGATGGCAGACTGGCCCATGGTGACCCAGAGCAGCGATACGAACAGAAGACGGAGCCCCTTTCTCATCGTCCACCCTGTCTGCGAGCCATGAACCCGATTCCGGCTATGCATTTACCCTCGACCTACTGCTTCGCGCTTGTGGCAGACAGATCCCACCTGAAGCGCCGCTCGCTCACCGTGCCGAGGCCTTTCAATACGACTTCGAACGACTTCGCCTTCACCTTCGGGAAAAACAGAATCCCGCGGCGATGATGGGAAGCCATGGCAGGCACCGGACTGGGAAGCTCCTGCCAGCCGATGGCGGCGACTTTCTTGCCTTTGTCGTCGATCAACACCGCCGCCTTCTGCAGGTCGAAAGGCGAGGTATCAACAGTATGGGTCTCCATCTTCACCCTGAAGGGCATGGCTTCAGCGATCCGATAGGTCTTCTCATAGGCAGCGAACGCCTTGGTGGTCCGACCTGCCTTACGGTCAGCGGCATAAAGGGCTTTCAAGTACTCGCGCGTAACCAGGGTCAGCTCGACTTCGAGTTGCTTGTCGGCCCCGCGGTAGGGCTTTCGAGTCAGTTGCCGCTGCAGGCTGGCCAGCGATGCAGGCTTTGCCTTGGGAGCAGCCGTGGCCGAAGCCTGTTTCTTTTCGGATGAGGCGGTAACGTCCACCGGGCCGCTCTTTACCGTGGCGCCATACCCCTCTTCCTCAACGGCCTTGATCATGTCTTCGATTTTCACGGTGCCGGCATATCGCACGACCGCCAGTGAATCGTCGAGGGTGACCGTGGCCGATTTCACTCCTGGCACACTCATGAGTGCGGACCGCACTCTCACGGTGCAGTGGTGTCAGACCATGCCCGAGATGGCGAGAGTGACTTCTTTGAGTTGGACATCAGGCTGCTGGGCCTTGAGTACCTTTCCCGAGATTTCCTGGGCCTGAGCCCCAGAGTTCACAGCGGCATCCCCCAGCGGCGGCAGCATCAGTAGCAGAGCTGCGCCAAAAACAACCAGAAGAAACTTCAAGCGTAGGTCTACGCTACCGTACATCGCTTTTCTCTCCTTTGTTTGCCAGGCCGTTCCTGCACCAGACCTCAAAGAAAGCGGCCTGAGAGCCGCCGACCTCACGACCTCTTCTCAACCGCAGCATCCATGTCCACCCGTGCCAGTCTGCACCGGTTGCCGCTGCAGCTCTTCTTTCTTCACGTATTTGCGCGGATTTCTGGCAAACGCCGCTCTGCACTTGTCCGAGCAGAAGTAGAAGATCGTCCCCTTGTACCTTTTCATCGCCGCCGCGTGCTCGACCTCGACAGGCATCCCACAAACCGGATCGACCCAGGCCTCCACCGCGGACTTCTTCTTTCCCGACCGGTGGCCCGCGTGACCCGAACCGCCGCAGCAGCCACCCGCTCCGCCGCCGCCTTCAGCCTCACCCTCGGCCACCGCCGCGTGGCGAATCTTGCCACCGAAGAGATAGAAAATAGCGCCCCCGGCAACCAAGATGATGATCAGAGTCGTAGCATCCATGGAATCATACCTCCGTCTGCGTCCATTGCACCATAAGACTGCTGAACATAGAACACGAATCCTCTTACCAAACCCCCTGCCAGGCTTCTATTCGGCCACATCGCCGCGCCCGCCGCCTCACTGCGGTTTTGTTTCAGCCGGCGCCCTGCGGACCTGCCTGTTCAGTTTCCGCAACGTTTCCTGCAACGCCTGCCATTCTTTACCGAACCCAGCCCAGTCCTCCTGCTTCAGATAGCGGCGGGCATTGGAGTAGTGCCTCTCAGCAGCGGCCACCAGCTCCTGCATGCTGGCACTGACGCTGACTTTGGGGGCTCCCGCAAAGAGCTTGCTGGTCACTCTGGGTGCCCCTCCAAACACCGCCTGGATGGCCTCGCCCAGGTTTTCTCGCATGGCCAGACGGTTGTTGTAGGCAACAATCACCATCTTCAACTCAGGCAGCGAGGCCGAACCCTGATCGATGCCTGCAAGCGGCGCAGCTCGGCCCAGTCGTCCCCGCTGCGCTGGAGTTTGCGCGGTGGCCGAAGTCACAGTCAATCCCTGCCCCTGCTGCGCCTCGAGATAGACAGGCTCGACATAGATGAAGGACTGCCCCACCGGGATCACCAGCAGGTTGCCGCGAATCACTCTCGAACCTCGTTGTCCCCAGAGGGTGAGCTCCCTGGAGATCTCCGGCTGTTGATCAACCCTGGCCTCGATCTGCATAGGACCGAAAACCAGCTTCTCCTTGGGCAGCTTGTAGACCAACAGCTGGCCGTACACCCCGGTGTCGGAGCGTGCCGCCATCCAGGCGATCATGTTGTCCTTCTTCGACGGCGTCATCGGCAGCATCAGAAGAAACTCCTCGCGGGTCTCTCCCGGCAGCCGGACGATGATGTAGTACGGCTCCATGCGCTGCCGGTTGTC
Source organism: uncultured Cytophagia bacterium (assembly GCA_964527995.1). GTDB lineage: Bacteria > Zhuqueibacterota > Zhuqueibacteria > Oceanimicrobiales > CAZGRP01 > CAZGRP01. The sequence goes on from CAZGRP010000006.1 coordinate 102,133, forward strand.
GCTGTAGAGCTCGTTTGGGACGGACCACAGGTCCTCCTGGTTATAGAAGACGCGGACATCCGTCATATGGTAGCTGCTGTACATCTGCGTCTGGATCTCGAACAGTCCTTTCGGGTACCGGAGATGCGCTCTCAAGTCTCTCGGCAGTTGTTCGGCCGGCTTGAACAGCCGCGGGAATATTTCGGCATAGCTGCGCGCCAAGGGGTCTTCTGGGTCGACGATATAGAAATCCACCGAGCCGTTGTAGGCATCTATGACGACCTTGACGGAGTTGCGAATGTAGTTGAGACGCCCCTGCCGAACGGGTTGAGAGTAGGGGTAGCGATTCGTGGTCGTGTAGGCATCCTGGATCCAGAAGAGGCGTCCTTCATCCGAGATCACCAGGTAAGGGTCGTTGTCGTACGTGAGGAAGGGGGCCAGCGTTACCACTCTCCGGCGCACGGTCCGGTTGAGCAGAATGCGACTCTCGGGTTTGATGTAGCTGCTCAGCAGGATGTTGATGTCGAAGAACTTCCAGGCAAAGGTCAGGCGGTTGAGAAGCGAGCCCACCAATACGCCGCCGGCGCCGGCATAACTGGTATATCGGTTCTCATCCCCTTTCGGGTAGTCGAACTCCGGTGTGGCCGTTTTGACGATGACGTAGCTGGCGTTGCGTTCACCGAAGTAGATTTCCGGCCGGGTCACGCGCAGTGTGGTACTCGAAGTGGGGGGCACGTCCTTGATCAGAAGCTCGGGCAGCCCTTCAGTAGTGACTTGATTCACCGGACTGAGCGCAAGGCCATATCCATGGGTGTACTGCAGCTTCTGGTTGACCCATGTGTTGACCTGCCCCGGAATCTGCTCGGCGACCAGTTCGCGCGCCGAAAGCATCACCTGCCGGTATCGGCCGTCCAGCCAGTACCGGTCCACATCGACGGAATTGAAATCATAGTAAAGGCGGATTTCCTGGAGCTGCTTGTAGGTACGTAGAAGAGGACGTTCATCCCAGATGCGAATATTCTGGATCGTCATCTGATTGCGGTCGAGGTCGGCCAGCGACAGATTATCCTCCGCCGGAAAGTCCTTTTCGCGCACCAGGTCCAGAGCATATGCTTTACGGGTGAAATCGATGTTGTAGCGGATGTACTTGTCCTCCTTGGCCAGTTCGTTGGGCTCGACGACAAATTTCTGCATCAAGGCCGACGGAATGATCAGCAGGACGAACAGAACACCGAGGTAGCCAAGCGATCCCCACAGAAGCACACCGCGCCGCGCCCAGAATGCGTTCGCCAGGAACACCAGCCCCAGGACCAGTGCCAGAGCAAGGAAGAACCAGAGAATGGGGAGCTGAACGTGCACGTCGGTGAAGTTGGCGCCGTAGGCGACACCTCGAGTCGAGTAGTTCAGCTTGAGGAGCTTGATCCAGTAGCCCCAGCTCAGAGCCAGCAGCAGGACACCGCCGAGGGCTGAAAGATGTCGGCGCACGTGAGGTAACATGGCGATGCGGCCGGCAAAGGCGATCGCTTTGTCCATGGCATAGACCGCTAGAACACCAACGATGGCGAGTGCCACAGTGACGACGAGCCAGTTCTGGATGTATTCGAAGAAGGGAAGAGAAAACACGTAGAAGCCGACATCGCGGCCGAAGATCGGATCGGAGAGTCCAAACGGCTGGTAGTGGAAATACTTCAGAAAGACTTCCCAGCGGGCGCCGGACCCAATGCCGGACATGACGGCGACCGCCAGGACCAGAAGCGCAATCATCGAACCGGCGGAAGTTCGCGTCCACCCCTCGGGCAACTCGAAGGTGGGGCTACCGGCCAAGGGAGACTGGGCGGGTAGGCCGCGTCGCCCCCCCGAACGCCAGGCAAGGTAGACGTTTGCTCCGACGATGACGAGCAGCAAACCGCCGAACAGAAACCCCGCGATCAGCTTGGTGAAGAAGATGGTCAAGAACACCTGCTGATATCCGAGGCTGCCGAACCAGAGCCAGTCGGCATAATACCCCAGAAAGAAGGCGACGACGATGATCAGCGCAACGACAATAAGGATCGCTTTTCGCATTCCTTTTCCTCCGCACCCCCCTTATGAGCAACTCCTCGCAAACTGCAGCGCCAGCCCTCAGGGTTCACTAGGCGGGCCGGACGCCGCTGGAATTTCATTGACTCCAACGCCGAGAAGCTCGGCCAAACCGGCCGGCGCCAGGTCCGGGGGAAGCCCCAGCCAGTACACAGACTGCCCTTTCACATAGAAGTAATGAACCTGACCCTGGCCGAGCACCATATGGATCTCACGATCCCTGACGCGGAATCGTACATGATGACCGAAACCGCTACTGCCCTGCCCGATACGCTTGGACATCGCCGCCAACAACGATTGAGCCTGATCCTCCGATTCGAACACGCTGACATAAAGCATGATGTGGCGCGGGCCGTCGTGGTAAGCCCCAATGTAGCTTTGCAGCGGAGCCACTTCCTTGCCGTGGAGGCGAGCAATCATCCTTGCAGCCTCCTCCCCTGAGATCTCCCTTTGAAGCTTCACTCCCTGAATCTGTTGGGGAAGCGGCCCATTGCTTTTTTCCTTGGAGCATCCAGCGGTGAGGCCAACCATCACCGTCGCGGCCAGGAGGAAGCGCAGGGTGCTCGAGCGGGTAATCGATCCTAAGTCCATTCTCTCAGCGCATTTGTTTTGGGTTCCAACTGCATGGCAGCCGCCTCCCGGGCTCTCCGCGCAAGCAGGCGGGGCCGTTCGGGTGGCGGCGGAACTGGCTACGCCTCCTCCCGATGGGGGAGCCCTTTCCCACTCCCATGCCGCATCATCACCACATGGAGAACAGGACAGAGAAGAAGGACTCCGACAACCAGCGCCGTCTGCACGTGGACGCCGATAACCAGCAGCACGGCAATGGCTGCAACAGGAAGCAAACAGAGAACCACCGAAAGGGCGTGCATTTTCATTGTAGCAACTCTTGCCTGGCGGATGCGGTCGGAGAATCGCCGTTCGACATCGCCTCTCACGGTAATTTGCAAATGGCCACGCAATCCTTGTGCCAGTAGAATAGAAGTTCTTGCCCCGTAATTTCAGGCCGTTACGAGACCGCCGGCACACGCAAAACGCGGATTGAACAACTTTGTGCAAGGTCCATGTAGAATATTGCACACTGCCCCGCTGGACGTACGCCAGAGGAAGACGAGACGGTCCTCCATTCCCCCACAACTCGGGCAATGGATCGGACCGCCACTCCTTTGGATTCGTCTGTCTCATTGCGGAACCAGAGCCAGTTCACGCTTGCGGACATAGCGCCCGGGCAGGAGAAAACCAGCCGTGCGGAACCGGACGACTGCCGCGCCAGAAGGAGGCGTGAACCGCCGTGCAAACCGCACACGCCCGTGAGGATAGTCGATCGTTGTGACCAGATCTTTCATGATATTGAAGCCCAGCAGACCGTCGGCGTGGGTGGGCAGGTGTCCCAGGTCGAGCGCCAGGTTCCACGGATGCTCGAACGTGAACGGGCCGATCTCGAAAGTTCCGACGTCGGCGAACACCGCAGCCTGGTTCACACCTCCTCGGCCAAGACCGATGGTGCCTCTCGGGCGGCCGTGCGCAAAGGATTTTCTGACCACAGAGATGCCGAGCTTATCGGCTAGCTCCTGGCTGATGGCGCCGCGGATGCCGGTGTCGAGCAGGAAGTGGTACGGCCCCGTACCGTTGACTTTCACCGGAATGGAGACCTGCGCGCTCGATGGATCGAAGCGAAACTCAACCGCTTGCTGCGCTCTGGCATCAGAGGACAGGAGGAACCAGGGAAGAAGCAGCCCGAGGGCTGCAAGCGAGGGGCGGATATGATCAGAGTGTATGGGCATGGCCATGGCTACCGGCACAATTCACGAAGCGCCGCGCCAAGCTCACAGGTCCACATCTGGGCCTTTCGCCCGGCGCGAACGACAGGCTTTCAGCGATCCATAGGGTCAACATAAAAAAACCGCTGAAAGGTACGCCCATCAGCGGTTCGTGTCAAGTGTTTTGTCCAGATGGAGCTATTCGCTGCGGTCTTTTCGATACTGCCAGGAGCCATTGGCGAGCAGTCCTTCGACGATCTGACTTGCGAGCTTGCTGCTCCAGTCTCGGTAGCCGATCGCCAGGCCGATCAGGTTGCCCTGCCGGTCGATGATATAGTTCCGCGGATGCGAGTTCACGCCGTAGCGCCGGGAGACACGATGGTCGGTATCCAGGAGAACGTCAAAGTCCCAGCCATACTGGTCGGCAAATCGACGGACCTTGTCCCCAGACTCACCCGGGTCGATCACGACCACTGCCAGATCCTTGCCGGCGTACTTCTCAGACAGTTTTGCGAGGGAAGGAGCCTCCTTCCGACACCACCTTCACCATGTCGTGGAAAAGGTGAGCAACAGGATCTTGCCGCGGAAGTCGTTCAGCGACACGCGCCTGCCCTGCAGGTTCTCCAGCTCGAAGTCAGGCACACGTATCTGCTCGCTGGGCACCATGATGCTGAAGCGCCTGGCGAGCTGCTCCAGAGGCGATCCGGGTTGGTCACGTGATTCGCTCTTGGAGCATGATTGCAGCAACAGCAACACGGCTACCAGCGCCAGGGGTGAAAGTCGTTGCAGCCTCATAGGTTCTCCCTCGTTTTGTCATCAGCCTCCCAATAGCCCGGTTTGACGCAGAGCTTTGCGGCGCCAGAGATAGAGGCCAAGTGCCAGGAGTGCCACACCGGCACTGACGATCTGAGAGGTCGAGATCAGGCCGTTAAAGTAAACTCCGCGCGGATCATCACGAAAGATCTCCACGACCGACCGAAGGACGGCGTACAGCACCATAAACAGGATGAACAGTTCTCCGTCGAACTTCTGGCGCTTTCGCCACCACAGCAAGACGGCCAGAATCACCAGTCCGGCCAGCACAGCATAGAGTTGGGTGGGATGCAGAGGGATGCCGGTGGGCGCCATGCCGTGAGAGTCCGAGAAGGTGATCCCCCAGGGCAGACTTGTCGGCTTTCCGTAGCTGTCGCCGGAGGCCAAACAGCCGAGTCGACCGATGGCGATGCCAATCGCCAGACCGGGCGCGATGATATCACCCAGCTTCCAGCCGTCCAGGTGGTGCTTCCGAACGTACCACAAAGCGGCGGCGAGAGAAAACAGGAAGCCGCCGTAAAATGTCAGTCCGCCTTTCCAGACCGCCAGCATCTCCAGCGGATTCTTCAAGTACCAGCTCAGATTTCCATCGAAGAGAATGGAAAACACCCTCGAGCCGATGATCGACCAGATGAAGATGACGATGGAAAGGTCCAGGATCCGTTGCCGGTCGATCCCTACTCGACCCGCTTCACGGTAGGCCCACCAGATGGCCGCACCGTAGGCGAGTGCATGCAGGACTCCATAGGTATGCAGAGCAAACGGACCCAGCTTAATCAGTATTGGATACACAACGCCTCCCTGCTGGTAAAGAACGAAACTTTTAAACCCCCATGACGAGAGCCGAGTTCCGCTGCGCCAGTGAGAGCCGGCGGCCGACCTCTGGCGCCGCACAGCCTAAGTCAGGCTCACAGCTCCCAGGCAAACTCGCGGACCCCCAGGCGCCCGGGCGCAGCCAGTTTCAGCCGGATCGACCGGACCTCCCCGCTGACGTCTTCAAAAGTCAGCGTCCCAGACCGGTGGTGTCCTCCCGGCGGCGAGCCGACCCAGGAGACGGGAACCGACAACCGCTGGCCGTTGATCTCCAGCTCTGCCACCTCGTCAACCTTGAAGTCCAGGCTGCCAGAGTGCGTCGTGAATCGTATCGCAAAGGTAAGGACACCGCGCCCCGCGTCGTACTGGCCGTTGACATCCACCCAGATACCGTTGCCAGCCGCCTCTCGTGTCTCCAGCACGACCGGCCCGACGGGCTCAGCACTGGCAGAGGACGCCTCGGGTGCCTCTGGCAAAAAGAAGACACCAAGAATGAAAAGGCCCAGAAGCGCCGGGATTTCGATCCGAAAGATGCGCCGGTAGTTCAATGCCGCAAGCCTGGCAAGCCAGCGATTGGGCTCAAAGTAAAGACGGTGCCGAGCGATGATGCTCAGCATGTACGTGATGCCAATAACATTGGAAATAATACCGATCCACATGAAGGCAAGCTGGTAGTCTGTCAGGAAAAGTGCCGCCGCGGAGAGACCCAAGATCGGTAGAAAATCAGTCAGATGGTGGGCGCAACAGGCGATCATGGATACGGTCGACAGGCCACCTCCTGCGGCCACCGCCGAAGAGATGCCCCGCGCCTGCTCCTTGATCCGAAGCGTCTGGCGGACGTGCATGTAGAGCCCGACCTGGATCGCAAATCCGACGACCAACCCGCCGATCCAGTACCAGAGCTGAGTAAACTCCTGGACAGCATGATGGAACGAATTGGCCACCGAGACAATGATAAAGTAAACGGCCAGCAGCGACGCTCCACCGATGAATGCCCACAACAAGGATTTTTTTCGTGCTCTTCGGACTTTTTCCTCCATGTCATCACCTCCTCGCGCTGAGAATCACACCGGGCTCCAGTTCCAGGCGCAACGGCCGGACACGTCGACGAAGAAACAGTTCAGACTAAACCTGCGGCCCACAACAAGCGTGCCAGAGAGGCTGTAGCGCGCGCACGCGCAATGAAAACTGGTGGTTAAGCAGGGCTAGGAACTGCTGGCAGGCAGCCCTAAAGCGGTCCCAGGTGACGAATACTCTCCAGTCCGACGTGAAGCTGAAACTCCCCCATGTGAAGCTGGCCACCACTTCTGCTACCGGCCGGCGCCCTGCCGGGTCGGATTTTGGCAGGGTGAACGGCGTTTGTCCAAGACTGACCCCCACCACGCACCGCCTTACGGTGTGAAAATGGCTCCTGAATCTGCGGCGACGCATGCCTTACGTACGACAACCGGCCTTCCACGGCCTAACCAGCGGAATACTGTAGGTTATTCTACAGTTTCAAGGGCAATATTCCGCAGCGGGCTGTGCCTCAGATCGCAAAGATGCATCCCTCCGGCCACGGTCTCGTCCCGCTCTTTTGCAGAAACCGGGCGCCCGGGGCTGGCATGCCGATTGCGCCTGTCGCCGCCACGGCGGTGATGCTCAACATTCCGCTGGACAAACTATGCATGGGATTTCAATGGAACGACACGCTTCCTCTGACAGCAACGCAGCCGTAGCCGACCCACTCGTCCGTGCCGCCCTTGTCGAGCGCCAGAAGTACAATCGCAACGCTCGCTTCTACAATCTCACCGAGCTCCCGATGGAGTGGCTCTTCTATCGACGCTGGAGACGCAGGTTGTTCAGCCTTGTGAAAGGACCACGCATTCTGGAGGTCGGAGTCGGGACGGGCAAGAACCTGCCTTTCTATCCAGGCGGTCTCTGGGCCGTAGGCGTCGATTTGAGCGAGAAGATGATGTCCAAGGCCAGAAGTTCGGCGAAAGCGAAGGGCGTCTACCTTTGCCAGGCGGATGCCCAGCATCTGGCCTTCCGTGACGCCGTATTCGACAGCGTCGTGGCTACATTCGTCTTTTGCTCGGTGCCCGATCCGATCGTCGGGATGAAGGAGATCCGCCGAGTCCTGAAACCGGAAGGTCAGCTTCTGCTTCTGGAGCATGTGCGGCCGCAGAATCGCGCCCTGGCGGCGATCTTCGATGCAGCGGACCCGCTGGTGTTTGCCGCCAGCGGTGTGCACATCAACCGGACGACAGCCGACAACCTGCGCAAGGCGGGGTTCCGCATCGTTCGCGAGGAGAATCTACTCTCAACGGTGTACAAGCTTTTTGTCGTAGAGAAAGCCGAGGGAGTCGCTCAGGCCCCGGAAGAGGCTGAGGGCACCTGGCATTCAAAGCGAGATGTTCCCACGCCGGCTCCGCATGCAACCGGCAAGACGAAAGGAGAAAAGCAATGAGAAGGGTTCCTCTAGCTGTGGCTGTCGCTCAACTGCTGTTCGCCGTCGGCGCCTTCGCTCAGGACAAGAGTGCAAAGGAGGAAGCGGCCGTCACCAGCGTATTGAAATCCTATGCCGCGGCCGTTGAAGCAAAGGACTTGAAGCAAGTCGAGCAATATGTAGTGACGACGGCAGATTTCACCATGTTCGAGGGCGGCCACGTCAACCGAGGTTGGGACGACTATCGTGACAATCATCTCGGGCCGGAACTGAAACAGTTCAAAACAATCGAGTACGTGTTCAGCGACATCAAGCCGACCGTGGGCACGAGCCTGGCCTACGCAACCTTCAAATACACGATTGCGGTGAACATGGAAAACCGATCCATTTCCGCCAAAGGTCTGGCAACGGCGGTACTCGTCAAGGGCACAGATGGGTGGAGAATCGTCCACATGCACACCTCACGGATTCCGGAACGAAAGTGAGGACGAAGTCGTTCGCACCGCGGCAACTGATTTGAAGGACGGGTTGCCCTGTCCTCGTGCAACTGCATGTCTTATACGAGTAACAGGAATTCCATCACGGGCGAGCACCGGCTTCGTTGTTGGGATGGTCAGTTGGCCGGCGCGCGGACAGCGTCCAGGCGCCGCAGGCAGAGGGCTGGGGAAGAGAAGGTTGGGCTTTGCCCGGACCATCCTTCGGTCCACGGCTGGCACACCGTGGCCGGTGTCCTGCCGGTGGCGCTTTTCTTCTTGCTCACGGTATGCGGCAAGGCCGACCCAAGCAGCATGTCGCAGGAGCAGCGCCTTGCTTACGGGAAGCGACTTTACTGGCGTCACTGCGCTGCCTGCCACGGCGCAAAAGGCGATGGCCGTGGCAAGCAAGCCCTGCGCTTGAGCACGCCGCCGACCGACTTCACGGCCGGCCGCTTCAAGTACAAGTCCACACCCTACGGCCAGCCTCCCACCGACGAAGACTTGTTTCGCGCAATCCAAAGTGGCGTGCCGGCGACGGAGATGCGCGCGCATGACGATCTTTCCGAGCCACAAATACGGGCGCTGGTGGATTACCTGAAAACGTTGGCGCCGGTCTTCACGATGCAGCCTCCTGCCAAACCGATTCCGATGCCCCCACGGCCTCAGCCGAGTAAGGCCGTGGTCGAACGGGGGCGGCGAATGTACGTGCGGGCCGGCTGCGTCAAGTGCCACGGTGCCGAGGGTCGCGGCGACGGCCCCGCGGTGGATGTGCTTCATGACGACTGGGGACGGCCAGTCAAGCCGGCCGATCTTGGTTCACTTCCGAGAAAGGTTGGATCGGAGCTGCGAGACCTCTACCGCGTTATTCAGACAGGAATGGAAGGCACGCCGATGCCTTCGTACCGTGGCGTCCTGTCGCCAGAGCAGACCTGGGCAGTCGTGTACTATCTCGATAGCCTCACCCGGCATTGAGCCTCCGCTCTCGTGGCGGACGTGGTTCCTGTGGCAGGACCTGTTGTTCGATTTTCGCAGCAGGAGGCGCTGATTCAGCCTGACAGAACTCAGGGCGAACCATGGACTACAACAAGAACATCGTCGAGAGCATGCCGAACGGCCTGATTACCCTGGATCGTGAACAGCGTGTGGTGATGATCAACTCGCTGGCGCGCCGCGTCCTTGGGCTGGAGGGCATGGAGGTCGTCGGCAGGCGGATGAGCGAAGTGATGAAGAAATGCGACCTCAGCCGCACCTTCCTGCCGGAGAAGGATTTCTACGAACGTCGCATCCAGTGCCATCTCAACGACGACCGCGTCGTCCCCCTCAGCACAACCACCAGCCGACTGGTCAATGAAGCGGGCGAGGTCATCGGCAAAGTCGTTCTCATCCGTGATCTCACGGAAGTGACCCGACTCGAAGAGCGGCTGCGAAGGTCGGAGAGGCTGGCGAGCCTGGGGCGAATGGCGTCGGGCATTGCACACGAAGTCCGGAATCCTCTCAGCTCGATCCGTGGCTTTGCCAAATACTTTCTGCGCAAGTTCGAGCCTGGAAGTGAGGAAGCGGCGTTCGCGGAGATGATGGTCAGGGAGGTTGACCGGCTCAACCGCGTCGTGGAGGGTTTGTTGGACTTCGCCCGACCCCACGACCTGTCAAGAACGCTCATCGACCTGCGCGACATCGTGGATCACGCCGTGCGGCTGGTCGAAGCGGACGCCAGAGGTAAGGGAATCCATATCGGATGGCAGGCTCCAGGCAGAGCCGCGCAGGTCCTGGCGGACAGCGATTCGCTGACGCAGGCGCTGATGAACCTGCTGGTGAATTCACTGGAGGCCATGGAGGCAGGCGGAGAGCTCACCCTCAGGATCCAGCGTCGAAACGGTCTGGTCGCTCTGTCGGTCTCGGACACAGGGAGAGGCATTCCCGAATCGGAGATTTCCAAGATCTTCGATCCTTTTTTCACCACGAAGAAAAACGGCACAGGGCTGGGCCTGGCCATTGTGCATCGGATCATCGAAGATCACGGAGGGACCATTCGAGTCGAAAGCCAGCCCGGCAAAGGAACGACCTTCGAGATTCTGCTTCCACAAGGTGAGGCAGGGCCGGCTGCCGAGGGTTGAGATTTGCCTTGCATTTCGGACCCTCACGGACTATTTTGCAGGAGAGCGCCGACAGCAAGCACAGAAGCTGTCTCTTCCAAAGGCTACCACGGGTGTTTTGTCTGTCGAGTTGAGTACTCGCCATCTCTGCTGAAAAGGCCTGATCCCACCCATGCCTTCGAGTTCCCCGAGAATCCTCGTCGTTGATGACGACGCCAGCCACCGAACCATGCTGAGAGCCACCCTGGCCGCCGAGAAGTATGAAGTATTCGAGGCGGAGGATGGCTCAACGGCCATCGAACACATCCAGAAGACGCCTTTCGACCTCGTTCTGATGGACATTCGCATGCGTGATGTCGGTGGTGTCGAGGCGCTGAAAGAGATCAAGCGGATCAATCCGGCCATCCCCATCATCATGATGACCGCCTACGCCTCGGTGGAGAGCGCCGTGCAGACACTCAAAGACGGCGCCTACGACTATCTCACCAAGCCGCTGGATACCGAGGAATTGCTCCTCACCGTTGCCAAGGCACTTGATCATTTTCGCCTGAAAGTCGAGAACCAAACGCTCAGGGCTCAACTGGCAGAGCAGTTCGATTTCTCCCACATCGTCGGCAGGAGCAAGCCGATGCGCGATGTGTTCGAACTGCTGGCGCTTGCAGCCCCAAGCGAGGCCACGATCCTGATCGTCGGCGAGAGCGGCACGGGCAAGGAGTTGATCGCCAACGCCGTCCACCACAACAGTCCCCGCAAGGATGGCCCGTTCATCAAAGTGAACTGCGCGGCGCTGCCTGAGAACCTGCTCGAGAGTGAGCTGTTCGGACACGAGAAAGGCGCATTCACCGGCGCGTCGGGGCGCAGGCGCGGACGGTTCGAGCTGGCCCATGGCGGCACGCTCTTTCTCGACGAGATCGCCGACATGAGTCTGACGACCCAGGCCAAGATCCTGCGGGTGCTCCAGGAAGGTGAGTTCGAGAGGCTCGGAGGCGAGCAAACGATCCGAGTGGATGTGCGCATCGTAGCTGCGACCAATAGGAACCTCGAATCCGAGATCGAGCGCGGTACCTTCCGCAAGGACCTTTACTTTCGCCTCAGTGTCGTGCCGATCTGCGTGCCACCGCTTCGGGAACGAAAAGAGGATATTCCGCTGCTGGCCAACCGCTTTCTCAAGACCTACGCCCAGAAGAACCGCCGCATGCTTCGCGGCTTTACGCCCGATGCCATGAATGCCCTCATGAAGTACAACTGGCCCGGGAATGTCCGCGAGCTCGAGAATGCCGTCGAACGAGCCGTAATCATGTGTCGAGCCGAGTTCATCACGCCGGCCGACCTGCCCGCTGCTCTCAAAGAGCTGGTTGATGACGCTCCGCAGGATGGTATCGGAGTGCAGGCTGGCTACTCTCTGCGCGAAGTAGAGAAGGCTCTGATCACAAAGACGCTGGAACAAACCGGCGGCAACCGCACTCGGGCTGCGGAGATCCTGGGGATCACCCGGCAGACCCTGCAAAGAAAGCTCAAGGAGTACGGCGTGAGGATGTGATCTCGCTGTAAAATTTTTTTCCACTTCTGCCCTCTTTCCCCGATCCCATCGTCACTTTTTTTGACACCTCGGTAAGACAAGATCCTCCTCGAGCTTTCCAACCATCTCCCATAACCTGTCGGCAATCAACGGCTTAGATACACAGCGAATGATCCTGGCATTGCGGTTGCTTGAGCCGGGACGGCAGAACCGGGAGCCGTGCGAGCCCACTCGTGGTTCCCGAAGCGACGGCATCTCATTGTCTTTGTGCTCGAACCTCTCTGAGGAGTCATGAATCGAAATCGATGCTGCCCGCCTCGGCGGCAGCCAGGGGCAGGGGCTGCGTGCGAGGCTGGTGGCGAACTTGTATGCCCCTATTGCTCAGCGCCGGTGCAGGAGGTGTACATCCGCTGTCCCCAGTGCCATGCCGAGCTGAAATGCAACTGCCCTTCCTGCAGCCGGATCGTGCAGTGCGACTGGACCCTTTGCCCGTATTGCGGCGCACGGCTGCATGGCACACCGTAATGGTGCGACGTGCCGGCGGCCGGACCGCTGCCGCCGTGCTTTCGGCCTACAATGCTGAGGGTAGCGCACCATCGGCGCTCATCATGCCATCAACACGAGGCCACGCTTGCCTCGCACACGTAACCGTGAAGAGAGAATCATGCTGATGCTCAGAAAGTTGACCTATTTTTCGATGGATCATCCCAAGATCGTCATCGCCTTGGCGTTGGTGCTGACTGCGATCTTCCTTCTCCAGGTTCCCAGGGTTCGCATCGATACCGATCCGGAGAACATGCTGGAAGCGGACCAGCCTGATCGAGTGGCGTACGACCGCATCAAACAGGAATTCGGAATCCGCGACATGCTGGTGCTGGGGATCACCGACGAGGCGGGAATCTTCCGCCGCGAGACTCTGGACAAAATCGCCCGCATCACTGACAGAATCCTTCAGATCGAAGGCGTGATTTCCCAGGACGTCATCAGCTTCACGACGACTGACAATATCACGTCGGCTGACGGTCTGTTGCGGATCCGCCAGATCATGGAGACCGTGCCCCAGACACCAGATGAATTGCAGGCACTCAAGGCTCAGGTCTATGCGAATCCACTGTTCGTCGAAAAGCTCGTCTCAACCGATGGCAAGGCAGTGGCGCTCTACATCCCCATCGAGCGCAAGGACATGAGCTATGACATTTCCAAACGCCTCAAAGCCATCGCAGAGGCAGAACTGGGCGCGGGGCAGAAGTATTACATTGCCGGACTGCCAGTAGCCGAAGACACCTTCGGCTTTGAGATGTTTGTGCAGATGGCCATCCTGGCTCCTCTGGCAGGTCTGGTGATTTTTCTCTTGCTGCTAGCGCTGTTTCGAAAAATCTCGCTCATCATCTCGCCCATGGTGGTTGCCATGCTCAGCGTCATCTGGGGCATGGGGGCTCTGATCGGCACCGGCTTCACCGTGCACATCATGAGCTCCATGATTCCGATCTTCCTGATGCCGATCGCCGTCCTGGACTCGGTCCACATCCTCAGCGAGTTCTATGACCGATACCCGAGGCTCCGCGACCGCAGGCAGACGCTGCTTAAGGTGACCGACGAACTGTTCACGCCGATGCTCTACACCTCGATCACTTCGGCCGTTGGCTTCCTGTCGCTCACTCTGGCGCCCATCCCGCCGGTGCAGGTCTTCGGCGGCTTTGTCGCCTTCGGCATCATGGCTGCCTGGCTCCTCACAATCACTCTGGTGCCGGCCTCGATCATGCTTCTTCGGGAAGAGAAGCTGCTGGCCAGGGTAGCGAAGAATGCCAACAACATCTACTGGTGGGAACGGTTCCTGCCAGGATTGGGCCAGTTCGCTTTTCGCCGCAGCAAGCTGGTGGTCACTGCCGCCGTCGTGCTGGTCATCCTCGGGGGCCTGGGAATAAGCAAGATTGTTGTCAACGACAATCCGGTGAAATGGTTCAGAGAGAATCATCCCATCCGCCAGGCCGATCGAGTGATGAATCAGAAGTTCGGTGGAACCTATATGGCCTATCTGACCATCGAAGGCCAGCAGCCGGATGACATGAAGCGGCCAGACGTGGTGGCCTACATCGACCGGGTGCAACAGCATCTGCAAGCCCAGGCCCAGGTAGGCAAAACCTCGTCGGTCGTGGACATCATCAAGCGCGTCGGTGGTGTGCTGCGCGGCGACGGCTCTGGTGGATTTGTACCCGACAATCAGGAAGAAATCGGCCAGTACCTGTTTCTGTTCCTGATGTCGGGCGATCCCAACGATCTGGACAACTTCGTTGACAACGATTACCAGAATGCCAATATCTGGGTGCAGCTCAAACAGGGCGACAATCTCGTCATGGAGAGGGTGGCGGCGGACCTGCAGCAGTACATGGCCGCCAATCCACCGCCCGCCGGCATCCGCATGCGGTGGTCCGGGCTGACCTACATCAACAAAGTGTGGCAGGACCTGATGGTAAAGGGAATGAGAAATGCCCTGCTGGGAGGTGCGCTGACGGTCTTCCTGCTCATGATCCTTCTGTTCCGGTCGCCGCTGCTCGCCCTGGTGTCGATGGTGCCTCTGACCTTGGCCATCGTCGTCAGCTATGGACTTTTGGGCTTTATCGGCAAAGACTATGACATGCCCGTGGCCGTCATCTCGTCGTTGGCTCTGGGTCTGTCCATCGACTTCGCCATCCATTTCATCCAGCGCTTCCGGCGCAAGTTCCGGGAGCTGGGCGATCTGGAAGCGACCAACCGCTACATGTTTGGCGAACCGGGACGGGCGATCACCCGCAACGCGCTGGTGATCATCATTGGGTTCCTGCCGCTGGTTTTTGCCAGCCTGACGCCGTACGTGACAGTCGGGACCTTCTTCGTCCTGCTCATGGGTATCAGCGCCCTGACCACCCTGCTGGTGATGCCGGCCCTGATGCACGTCATGAAGAACCGAATGAGCCGAAGTCTGGCAGCGGGCAGCCCCGAAGGGCCCGCAGTGGAGCCACCCCTGTCCTCTGCCAAAGGCAGGGGTTGAGGCAGCACACAGTCGCGAGGAGTTGTGAGCGAGCAACCGGAGGAAACGATGAAACCAAGAAGACATTTCGCATTTGCCGGCACGGCGACGCTGCTGGCCTTCTTCACAACACTCGGCCTGGCACAAGCTCAGGCGCCGTCTGGGCCGGAGATTGCCGCGAAAACCCTGCAAGCCTTCTACTATGCTGGCAAGGATATCAAAGCCAGAGTTCTCATGAAGCTCATCAGCAAAAACGGTAAGGAGCGCATCCGCGAACTCACGATGCTGCGCCTCAACAAGGGCAACCGTGGTGAGCAAAGATACTACATGTACTTCCACCGTCCGGCCGACGTCCGGGCTCTGACCTTCATGGTGTGGAAATACCCGGGCAAAGATGACGACCGCTGGCTCTATGTGCCGGCCATCAAGCTGGTCAAACGTATCGCCGCCGACGACAAGAACTCCAGCTTCGTCGGCTCCGACTTCAGTTATGAAGATGTTTCCGGTCGCGACCTCGAGGACGACACCTACACCCTGAGGGGAGAAGAGTCCGTGGATGGCAAAACGGTCTATGTTCTGGAGAGCGTGCCCAAGGATGGCAAAAGCGCCTCCTACAGTCGCAAAGTGGCCTGGATCGACAAGGAAACCTTCTTGCCGCTGAAGGAGGAGTACTACGACAAGCGTGGCAAACTGTACAAAACTTTCACGGCGGACAAGATCGAGACCATTCAGGGCATCCCAACGATCATGAAGCGCACCATGGCCAACGTGCAGAACGGCCACCGAACCGAGGTGACCTTTTCGGAAGTGAGATACAACGTTGGTCTGAAAGAGAGTCTCTTTTCCGAGCGCTACCTTCGCAGCGCCCCCAGGGAGTGGATTCGATGAAGGCTGCGTTGTTCTCTGTGATTTTCCTTTTGTCCGCCGGCGCGGCGACAGCACAGCAAGTGACCCTCCACGGTTTCGGTCAGGCGAACTTTTCGGCGCGTATTGCTGATGCCGGTGACGCCCGCACTCCGGCCGGGGGAAGACTCCCTGATTTTCTTCTGGGAGACGAACGCCTGCAGTTGGAGATCGCCCGGTATAGCAGTGCCGCCAGCATGCTGGCCAAGATCGATCTTTACTACGATGCCATCGAGCGCCGGACGAGCTTAGATTTTCGCGAGGCGTACGTGGATGTGACCCTTGGCAGATTCGAGGTCCGCGTTGGGCGGCAGATCATCACCTGGGGCGTCGGCGACCTGCTGTTCATCAACGACGTCTTCCCGAAGGACTGGGTGGCCTTTCTTTCCGGAAAGCCGCTGCAGTACCTGAAGTTCGGCTCCGACGCCATCAACGTGAATTTCTTCCCCAGCTTTGCCTCGCTGCAGTTCGTGGCCATCCCTTTCTATCAGCCCGATGTGCTGCCCGCCGGT
Source organism: uncultured Cytophagia bacterium (assembly GCA_964527995.1). Taxonomy (GTDB): domain Bacteria; phylum Zhuqueibacterota; class Zhuqueibacteria; order Oceanimicrobiales; family CAZGRP01; genus CAZGRP01. The sequence continues at coordinate 118,515 of CAZGRP010000006.1, forward strand.
CAGCGACTGATCGTCTACGACCCGATGCCGGCTGTCACAGCGCGGCGGGAGCGGCTGCCGGACGTCTCCATTGGCAACGTACAACTGGCTGGACGCGTCTACCGCTACGTCGGCAACTTTGATCTCTCGCTCTACGCCTATCGGGGGTTCTACGGCAGCCCGCCGGGGATGCTGTTCGACCCGGCTCAACAGACGCTGACCCTCACCCATCCGCGGCTCAACGTCTACGGCGCCAGCCTGCAGGGGGCGTTCATGAACGGCGTGCTCAGCCTCGAAGGGGGCTACTACGACTCCCGAGACGACCCCGAAGGGACCAACCCCGGCATCGAAAACTCGCAACTCCGCTTGCTCGTCGGCTATCAGCGTGCCTTTGGTGAGAATCTTACCGCGGGTTTGCAGTACTACGCGGAGCGGGTGCGAGACTACTCCCGCTACCTCCAGACTCTGCCGGTAGGGTTTCCCCGGCGGAAGGAAGTGCGTCACACGCTGAGCCTGCGCCTGACTCAGTTTCTGAAGTACCAAACCGTGCGATTGTCGTTCTTCACCTTCTACAGCCCGAGCGACGAGGACTACTACCTCAACCCTGAGGTGCGGTACGAATTGGGCGACGGGGTCTGGATTGCGGTCGGCGGCATCCTCCTGGGCGGCAAGAAGGACGACACCTTCTTCGGGCAGTTTGAGAAGAATGACAACGTGTACTTTGTGCTTCGGTATGGCTTCTAGGCGGCAGCTTCACAGGATGAAGAGAAACCGCGCCTTGATGGGCCCGGAGGAAGAAGTTATGAGGAGGCAGGGCTCAGTGCGTGCGTGCTGGTGCTGTAGTTGATCTCGAAGTCGGAGTGGCGGAGGAAGTTGAGACCGAGGAGGCCGGTCTCCTCGGGAAGATCGTGACAGATGACCGTGACGTCCTCCACGGCTTGATCGATCGTCTGAATCTTTTCTACGACCAGTTCCTGCACTGATTCTGTGCCGCTCCCCGCGATCCGGATCGAAAGAGACGATCACAATACGAATACCAGGTTTTCCCGATCTCATCAATCGTCATGCGTTTCATGGCTCAACTCCGGGAGTTGGAATGATCACCGTGGTTCCAAGTCAACGTAACTCTCGCGTCGCGTAAAGTCAAAATGAAAACAGCCTGAGCGAACAATGACAACACTGGTTCTCAATGATCCGCCCTACGGCTCGGAGCGGTCCTACAACGGACTCCGTCTCGCCCTTTCCCTGGCGAAGAGTGGCGAGGACGTGCGCGTCTTTCTCCTCGGCGACGCCGTCTTTTGCGGTGTACGAAATCAGCAGACACCAAATGGATACTACAATATCGGCCGCATGGTCAGGGGAATCCTGAAACGTGGCGGCCAGGTCCATGCCTGAGGGAGTTGCAGCGATGCCCGTGGGGTATCGAACGACAGGCTTATCGAAGGGGTAGAACGGAGCAATTTGGAAACACTGACCGAGTGGGTGAAAGACGCCACCAGGTCCCTGGTCTTCTGATTCACCAATTCAGTGAGAGTTCCGTTTCCGTGAGCTGGGAGCTTATTACTATCCAGTTGCGGCTCTTGGTGCCAGCGAACCCAAGATTGGGCAACCCGGCAGTCAAATCTTATTCCTGATTTCTAATTCCTGATTCCTGAGACCTAATCGAGGGAGGTCGTCATGGATGTTCTCTACGACGTACTCAAGTTTCTG
>CAZGRP010000006.1:120303-124539 GCA_964527995.1 uncultured Cytophagia bacterium
GACCTAATCGAGGGAGGTCGTCATGGATGTTCTCTACGACGTACTCAAGTTTCTGCACGTCATGAGTTTCGTGTTCATGTCGGTACCACTGTTCAACCTCATTGTGGTCAATGAGCGCGGCAAGTTCGGTCCGGGCATCGTCTACCACGCTGACCGCTACATGGAGAACATCATCAGGGGCGGAGCGCCGCGCTGCTTTGTCTTTCAGTCCACCGTTCTGGTGACAGGGCTGTTGCTTCTCGTCCTGGGGGATCTCGGCATCGCAGCCTTGTGGAGCAGTTGGGTGATCCTGACCAAGATGCTCCTGCTGTTCACCCTGGTGGGTCTGCTTTCATATGTGCACTTCGGGCTGCAGCCGAAAATTGAGGCGGGGCTGGCGGATGTGAAGCCCGGCGAGCCCGTGCCGGAAGGAGTCGCCGCTCAGATCAAGCCGTATCGAGTGCGGCGCAAAACCCTCGCTTCGGTCTGCTTGTTTCTCGTGATCACCATCATCATCCTGGGACTGCAGGTCTACGCACAGTTCAAGCCGTTGCTGACGGTGGGGCTGGTGGCACTGGCCGCGCTGTTCGCCTGGCGTGTGAATCGCACAGCAGTCCGCTTCGGATGGGTGTAACCGCCGGGTCTCAGAAATCTTCAGAAATCTAATTGCCTTTCTGCCCGAGTTCGCAGGGCACAGGTTCCTCAATCACTACGGCCACCGGAATGCAGGCCGGTGGTCCGTCGCAGAAAATGGTGTGCTGATCATTCGGGAGGACCAATCATGCACGAAATCACAGTCCAGGATCTCAAAAAGAACCTGGAAACAGGGGAAAACATCCAAGTCATCGACATCCGCGAGGAAGTCGATTTTGAAAGCTGGCACATTGCCGGCAGCAAGAACCTGCCGATCTACGATGCCACCAAAGCCGGCGATGTAGAGACGATAAAACACCGAATTCAGGGGCTCCCGCGCGACAGCCGCATTGTGACGGTTTGTGCAGCGGGGAACACTTCTCTGACGGCTGCGGCCATTTTCAGGAGTCTTGGCTACGATGCCACAAGCCTCAAGGGTGGCATTCGTGAATGGAGCCTGGCCTGGAGCGAGGCCCCGATTCCTCTACCATCCACCCCAGAGGCCACCTTCCTCCAGGTTCGACGCAATGGCAAGGGGTGTCTCTCCTACCTGGTCGGCTCGAAAGGAGAAGCTGTGGTCGTCGACCCCAGTCTCGAACCGGAGGTCTACGTCGGTCTTGCCAGGCAGAACGACCTTCACATCACCCACGTTCTGGAAACCCACATCCACGCCGACCATGTGTCGCGCGGGCGGGCACTGGTGGAGTTGACCGAGGCAGCGCTGGTTCTGCCTGAAAAGTCACACCTTCGCGTCAACTATCCGTACCAACCGCTGGCCGATGGCGAGACGCTGAACATCGCGGACATCCGCATCGAGGCCATTGCCACACCCGGGCACACCACGGAAAGCACCTGCTACCTGATCAACAACGAGGCCGTGCTCACCGGCGACACCCTGTTCGCCGAGAGCATCGGCAGGCCCGATCTCGAAAAGGGGGACGAAGGGGCAGAGGACGGTGCCAGGCTGCTGTACGCCAGCCTGCATCAGCGCCTGCTCCGCCTGCCACAGCAGGTGATGGTCTGTCCTGGCCACTACGGTGGAGATATCGGCTTCGACCGCGTCCCCATCGCCGCGACCATCGCCGAGTTGAAACGCAAACTTTCTATCCTGACACTTCCCGAAGAGGAGTTTGTCTCCCAGGTGGTGGCGAGCCTGCCTTCCAAACCGCCGAACTTTACCGCGGTGATCAACATCAACGAAGGGAAGTTCGACTGGAAGCTGGCGCACCTGCTCGATCTCGAAGCCGGGCCCAACCGCTGTGCGATCTCTACCGGGTGAGGTGACGATGTCAGACAGAATCTCGGCCACCACACCTGCAGAAGCGACTGAAATCGCAGCGGTCACCCCTCCGCCAGCAGTGACGCTCGGACTTCGCCAGAATCTCGGCCAGTTCTCGCTGCTGGTTGTGGTGAACGCCTTTGTCGGCGCCATGGTCGGCCTCGAACGAACGGTGCTGCCGCTGATCGCCGAGCACGACTTCGGGCTGGCCTCCAAGAGCGCCATCCTGACCTTCATCGTCAGCTTCGGGCTGGTGAAGGCGCTCACCAATTTCTTCGCCGGTGGCTTGTCCGACAGGATCGGCCGCAAGCACATCCTGATAGCCGGCTGGCTCATCGGCCTGCCAGTGCCCCTACTGGTGATGTGGGCACCGAACTGGAGTTGGATCATCTTTGCCAACATCCTGCTCGGTATCAACCAGGGGCTCTGCTGGTCGATGACCGTGATTATGAAGATCGATCTCGTGGGGCCGCAACGCCGTGGCCTGGCGATGGGAGTGAACGAGTTCGCCGGCTACCTGGCGGTGGCGATTTCGGCGCTGGTCACTGGGTACATCGCCTCGGTCTATGCGCTGCGGCCACAACCGTTCTTCCTCGGCATCGGTTTCGCCGTCATCGGTTTGCTGCTCTCACTCTTTGTCATCCGAGAAACTCGGGGACACGCTCTGTTGGAGGCAGAGGAGCATGATGCCAAACGAGGTGATCGGATCGCCGGCAGCGGAGATCACCCTTCTCTGGCCCGAATTCTTCTGATCACCAGTTGGAAGGATCGCGCCCTGTTCGCGGTCAGCCAGGCCGGTATGGTCAACAACCTCAACGACGGCATGGCGTGGGGGTTGTTTCCGCTCTATTTCGCCGCCGCCGGGATGAGCATCGACCGGATCGGTGTGTTGGCAGCAGTTTATCCGGCGACTTGGGGATTGCTTCAACTTTGGACCGGAGCGCTGAGCGACCGCTTGGGTCGCAAGCGGATGATCGTCGCCGGGATGTGGGTTCAGGCCCTGGGCATCTGGCTGATCGTCGCCGCAAGCAGCTTTCTGCCCTGGGTGGCAGCTGCAGCACTGCTTGGACTGGGAACGGCGCTGGTCTACCCCACCCTGCTTGCTGCGGTGGGTGACGTGGCACACCCGCAGTGGCGGGCTTCGGCCGTGGGAGTCTACCGGCTCTGGCGCGACGGCGGCTATGCCGTGGGTGCGCTGCTGGCCGGCTCGATTGCTGATGCCTTCAGTCTGCCGGCGGCCATCGCCACCATCGGAGGACTGACCTTCCTCTCTGGTGCGGTGACCGGAAGGGTGATGTATGAGACGCTGCCGGAGAAACCGAGAGGCTAACCTTTTCCCCTACCGAGAAGCGAACCTTCTCGAGAACCACCGAAGGTCCTCGCGTGTCATGGAGGCTGGATTTCGACTTCTCGTCTATCTGAGAAGGTTCGCTTCTTGGTGCGATTGGCTGGAACAATTCACGATTTCCTTGTGTTGTATGGCGCAAGTGATGGTACCGAACCAACGAAGCAGCGAAGCTCGGCGATGATCCTGTTCAAGAACCACCCCCTATACGCGACACTCGCAGTCCTCATCGCGATCGCCACGTTCCAGTATTCTACACCGGTATTCAATGCCGCTGTAGATCTGCCGTGTTGTGAATCCGAGGAGATTCAATGCTGTCAGGGTGACTTCCCCTCACGCATGGTCTGCTGCATTTCCAGCAACGAACGCGGCCTCGACAGCTCAACTCCCACACAGACTACCCTCATTTCAGCCGAGAAAAAGCGGCCGATCGCCGTTGCCCTGCATTCAATACGCATCTCACAAGCGACACTATCGATTTCCGATAGCCCGCGATCCCCTACTGTCTCGATCCCTTCTGTTTCAACCAGCCGTCTCTACCAGGATCTCTGCACCTTTCTGATCTGATCCACTCTTTCCCAAACCATCATCCATCTCCCAAGCCGGAATGCCCGGTCAGAGGTCTGGTCCGTCTGGTCGTGCGCTCTCCTGTTGAGAGCAATGCCCGAAACCACCCACGAACTCAATGACCAATGCCCCAGGCAAGCAGGCTGGTGCCCGCACTTTGAAGCGTCGGTTCCGGCGGGATCGACATCTCGCAGTCATCAACACCTTGCACAAAGGAAGGAACGGTATGTCAAAGTACTTGTCAATGGTTTGGATCGTCGGCCTCCTCTGCGTGTCGGGCCTACAGGCGCAGACCGGCTCGGCTCCTCTGCCCGGAGGTCGGGATTCGTCCGCTGTTCTACAAGAGCTCATAGAACAAGCACTGGAAAAGAATCCCATGATCAAGTCTGCGGAGCGACGCTGGCGCGCTGCCGAGCAGCGGGTGACGCGGGTT
>CAZGRP010000006.1:124639-127644 GCA_964527995.1 uncultured Cytophagia bacterium
GATCAAGTCTGCGGAGCGACGCTGGCGCGCTGCCGAGCAGCGGGTGACGCGGGTTTCTTCCTTAGACGATCCGGTTCTCAGCTACACTCGTTGGGCCTCCAGCATCGAGACTCGTGTCGGCCCGCAGGAAAACGTCCTCATGCTCTCACAGAGTTTCCCTTTTTTCGGAAAACTACGCCTCAAGGGGAAAATGGCCCGCGAAGACGCGGCGGCTGCCGGACAACACTACCAGGCAACGCGGAGAGACATCGTCTACAAGGTCAAGCAGGCCTATTTCGATCTCTATTGGATCGACACCTCACTGCGCATCCTCGACGAGTACCAGCCTCTGCTCCATCAATTCCGCCAGGTGGCTGAACGAAAGTACTCCACCGGAGTCGGCATCCAGGCCAACGTGTTGAAGGCCGACGTCGAGATCTCCAGCATCGATGCACGGCGATTCACGTTCCATCGCCTGCGGCAGGGGACTGTTGCCCGCCTGAATGCCCTTCTCAACCGCCATGCCGATACAGCCGTCGAGCCTGTCGTCGTCCTCGACACCATCCGCTTGCGATACAGCGAGCAGCAGGTGCGGCAGAGGGCCCTTGACAGCCGTGAGGAACTCAAGGCGGCAGAAGCCATCGTTCGAAGGTTCGACTACGGCGTGCGGCTGGCCAGGCGCAACTATTGGCCCGACTTCCGTCTGAGCGGCACCCTGGTCACGATTCCCAGCGGCAAGACGCTGGCACCAGACAATGGCAAGGACGCCTGGTCGATCCGAGTAGGCGTCAATCTACCAATCTGGCTCGGCAAGCGCCGGGCTGCTGTGGAGGAGGCCAGGGCCTTACGCACGGCCAGCAGCGAGAGCTACGCCGGTCTGAAGAACGAGATTGTCGCCGAAATCCGGGATCTGTATGCCGCTGTGGAGACATCACGACAGACGGTTGATCTCTATGCCCGGCAACTGCTTCCGGACGCAGAAAATGCCCTGCGGTCGGCTTTGTCCAGCTATCAGACAGGCAACCTCGATTTTCTATCGTTGCTGGACAGTGAGCGCCTGCTGCTCAACTTCCGACTGGCCTACGCCCGGGAGATTGCCAACTACCGGAAGCAAATCGCAGCACTGGAACGGGCTGCCGGCGGTGAACTTCCATGACCCGCGGAAGGACAGCGAGGGCTCTGAGGATCACGGAGAGTGAGGAGTTTTCAACAGCACTTTACGACCGACAGACGCGGTACGATGCGGGTCCTTTGACCTCACTCTTCCGAGATCATCCGTGTCGATCGGTGGTGGTCAACGCGTTTGACTGGCGCTATCCAAATAGCACAAGAAACATAGTGCGAAGGTGTCCTCGCCGACGATTGTCAGGCACGAAATCATTGCAAGATGCTCGGCCAGACGCCATCGCGCTAGCCTTTTGCGACAGCTCTTTTTGCAAACGGGAGGATTCATAATGCAACGCAAGTACAATGGTCGAACGATTTCAATTCTGATTGGCATGTTGGCTGTTGGCGTCGTCTTGGCAGGCTGCGGGAGCAACAAGCAGCCTGGGCAGACAGTCGGCGACTACATCATTTCTTTCCACACTACCCCCGATCCACCAGCCGTCGGCACCAATATGTTCAGAGTGAACTTCACCGACGCCTCCGGATCGCCCGTGACGGGAGCCACCGTGCGGATCCGGTATTCGATGCCGGCCATGGCAGGTATGCCGGCGATGGGTGATGAAGTGCAGGCTCGCCCCGCCGGGGATGGGGAGTACAGAGCGGAGATCGATCTTGGCGCAGGCGGCAAGTTTCCATGGGATGTTACGATCCAGGTCAGTAAGGATCGGGAGACTCTCATTTCCTCTCAGTGGCAGATTACGCCCGGCAGCAAAGGGGTGAAATTCGTCTCTGCTGAGGGTACAGGCACCGCGCAACCCTCACAAACCAGATCGTCTTCGATTCAGACCGTAAACGTTCCGCTCTACCAGCAACAACTGATCGGCGTCCAGCGGGACACGGTCAGGGTGATGGCGACGGCCAAGACCATCCGCACCATCGGCCATGTGGCGTACGCTGAAACCAAGGTCGCCGTAATCAACCTGAAATTCTCCGGCTGGATCGAAAAGCTCTATGCGGATTACACCGGGAAGTTCGTGAGAAAGGGCGAGCCCCTCTTTGACATCTACAGTCCCGAACTCGTCTCCACACAGGAGGAGCTTCTGCAAAGCCTTCGAGGCGCTTCGGAAGAGGTTCGCGTACTCGGCCAGGGTGATCACACAGCTTCGGACGGAAGGACACGCAGGAACAGCCTGCGACAGTCAGTGCGAAATCGGCTTCTGATTTGGGGGATATCAGAGAGGCAGATCGAACAGATCGCGCGCGACGGCGCCCCGAAACTCACTCTCACCTTCTATTCGCCCGTCACTGGATACGTCCTCGAGAAAAATGCGCTCCAGGGGCGCTACGCCAAAGCCGGCACCGACCTCTACACGATCGCGGATCTTTCCACCGTCTGGGTGCACGCCGACATCTACGAGCACGACTTGTCTTTGATCCGGGTCGGACAAAAGGCAATCATCCGGCTGCCGTACGATTCCAGCGCCGAATATCGAGGGAAGGTAGACTATGTTTACCCCACTCTGCAAAATCAAACCCGAACGGCCCGACTCCGCCTGGTTTTCCCCAATCCCGATCTCAAGCTGAAGCCCGATATGTACGCCGATGTCGAGATCGAGGCGGATCAGGGAGAGGGGCTGGCGATTCCGGCAAGCGCGGTGCTGAACACAGGGCTGCGGCAGATCGTGTTCGTGGACCGTGGCAACGGCCGGTTCGAGCCCAGGGCGATCAAGCTGGGGCCGAAGGCCGGCAGGTACTATGTGGTGTTGGAAGGGCTGAAGGAAGGCGAGGTGATCGTGAAATCAGGAAACTTCCTCATCGATGCAGAAGCGCACGTGCAGGGAGTGCTGGAGACGATGTGAGGCGGCCGCGAATCAGGGAAGGCAGGTGAAGCCAAACTGCCGGAAGTGTTTGTCGAAGGA
>CAZGRP010000007.1:0-115555 GCA_964527995.1 uncultured Cytophagia bacterium
TGGCAGCAGCCTCGGCGATCACAGGGGTGATTACGGATGTGCGAGAGATGATGAAAAAGCAGGGTAAGTAGCATGCCAGTCCTCAAAGGCAAAGTCTGGAAATACGGAGACGACATCAACACCGATGTCATCTTCCCTGGAAAATACACCTACACGGTGACCGAACCGGAAGAGATCGCCAGGCACGCGCTGGAGGATCTCGATCCGAATTTCGCCAAAGAGGTGCAACCCGGCGACATCATCGTCGGGGGTAAGAACTTCGGCTGCGGAAGCTCCCGTGAGCAAGCCGCCTCATGCTTGAAGTACTCCGGCGTCGGTGCGGTGGTGGCCAAGTCTTTTTCGCGCCTCTACTTCCGCAACTGCATCAACGTCGGCATACCCGTCATCGTCGCGCCGGAGGCGGTGGACAAGATTCAGGACAGGGAGGTCATCGAGATCGACCTGGAAAGGGGGGAGCTGCGCTGTGCCGCTGGTACATTCTCTTTTCCACCGCTTGCCCCGGAGATTATGGCGATTTTCAGGGACGGCGGCCTGCTCGAGCACACGCGCAAGCTTCTTGGCACGGACAAGAAAAGGGAGAGCGCTTAGATGGCGAAGTACAGAATTGCCTGGCTTCCAGGTGACGGAGTGGGCAAGGACGTGATGGAGGCGGCCCGCATCGTCCTCGATGCGATCCAGCTCGATGCCGAGTACGTTCATGGAGACATCGGCTGGGAGTTCTGGGTGAAAGAGGGGAACCCGCTGCCCGATCGGACGCTGGAAGTTCTGAGAGAAACAGACTGTGCTCTTTTCGGTGCGATTACCTCGAAGCCGAAGGACGAAGCCGAGGCCGAACTGTCGCCTGAACTCCGAGGCAAGGGATATGTCTACAGCAGCCCGATCGTCCGGCTGCGGCAGGAATTCAATCTCCACACCAATCTTCGCCCCTGCAAGGCCTACCCCGGAAACCCGCTCAATTACCGGGATGATATCAATCTGGTGGTATTCCGGGAGAATACCGAGGACTTGTACTCAGGCGTGGAATTCTACCCGCTGCCGGATGAGGTGCGCCAAGTGCTGCTGCGCCATTCAGCGAAGATGAGCCGCTTCGCGGAGGTTCCCGCCGATGAGATCGCCGTTTCTCTGCGGATCACCACCAGGAAGGCGAGTGAGAACATCTCACGGCAGGCCTTCGAGTATGCCAGAAAATACGGCTATAAGTCGGTCACCCTGGTCGAGAAGCCGAACGTCATCCGCGAAACCAGCGGCATGATGGTGCGTGCTGCCCGCCGCGTGGCTCAGGACTTCCCCGAGATCGAGCTATGGGAAACCAACATCGACGCCATGTGCATGTGGTTGATCAAAAACCCGCAGAACTACGGCGTGCTGGTCTCATCGAACATGTTCGGCGACATCATTTCGGATCTCTGCGCCCAGCTCGTGGGTGGGTTGGGTTTCGCGCCCAGTGGCAATATCGGCGATGACTACGCCGTGTTCGAACCCACACATGGTTCGGCGCCCAAGTATGCCGGACAGTACAAGGTGAACCCCACGGCGATGCTGCTCACAGTCAAGTTGATGCTCGACTGGCTCGGCGAGAACGACAAAGCCGCTCGTCTGGAAAACGCCGTTGCCACCGTGATCCGCGAGGGGAAGGTGCGTACCTACGACATGGGAGGGAGCTCAACGACACTCGACGTGGCCAGGGAGGTGGCGCGCAAGCTGTAGCAGGCTGTGGCACGCCGCCAGGCACCGGATTTTTAGCGTACGAACGAGCAACGATTGATACGACCCATGCCCAAGAGCCCAAAAACTAGCATTTCCCGTCGCATGGCGCAATTCGCCCGAGGTCTCAGGTTCGAAGATCTGCCGACGGAGGTGGTTGATGCGGTCAAGCGTTTCTTGTACGACACGGTCGGCTGCGCCTTCGGTGGATACCGCACCTCCGATGCTGCGATCATCCTGGAGCTGTACAAAAGTCAGGGTGGGAAGGCGGAATCGACCATTATCGGCAGCGGAGATACCCTGCCTGCCATCCACGCCACGTTCGCGAACAGCCTGATGGTCCGGGCGCTGGACTTCAACGATATCTACTGGAGGGAAGACCCCAGCCACCCCAGCGATCTCATCCCGGTGGCTCTGGCCGTGGGTGAGCGCCAGCGGAAGTCTGCCCGGGATGTGATTGCCGCAATCGTGCTGGCCTATGAATTCGAGTGCCGCCTCTGCGAGTTCGCCAAACCCGGCATCAGAGAACGCAAGTGGCATCATGCCACCCTGACCCAGTTTGTTTCTCCCCTGGTCGCCGGCTACCTGCTCGACCTGGAGGAGGATCAACTGGTTCACGCCATCGGTATCTCCGGCTGCCACAACTGCACTCTGGGCGCAGTGACTGCGGGACAGCTCACCATGATGAAGAACACCGTGGATCCTCTGGCGGCCCAGAGCGGCGTGCTGGCAGCGCTGATGGCTCAAAAGGGGTATACCGGCACGGAGGCCATCTTCGAGGGCAAGGAGGGGCTGATGCAGACACTGGGCCCTGCTTGGGATGAGTCGGCTCTTTTTGATGGCCTGGGCCAGCGGTTCAAGATTCTCGAAACAAGCATGAAGGCTTTTCCCACGGAGGCACTTACACACTCCCATATCACCGCGACTCTGGAGCTCGTGACCAAACACGACATCAAGCCTGCCGATATCCAAGAAGTCGTTGTAACCACGATCGCGCGCGCTGTCGACATCCTGTTCGATCCTGAGAAATACCACCCGACGTCAAGAGAAACAGCTGATCATAGCCTGCCCTACTGCATCGCAGCCGCCATCGTGGACCGAAGGGTGACGACCGCCCAGTTCAGAGACGAGCGCATCCGCGATCCGGAGATCCAGGCGGTCCTGCCAAAAATTCGCGGCAAGGCGAGCAAGAAATTCGAACGGGTGTTCCCCGAGAAGCAGCCATCACGGGTGACCATCCGCACCATGGATGGTCAAAGCTACTCTGCCCAGGTAGACTACCCGAAGGGCGACCCTCGCAATCCGATGACGAGGGAAGATCTGGATGGCAAATTCGAGTCTCTCACCCAAGATCTGATTTCGGACGTGCGCCGGGAGCGCATTAAGGACGCCGTGTTCAGCGTCGATGAATTCGACTACATCGGAGATTTCATGCAGCTCCTCACTGCGGAGTAGGAAACTCATGGCTGTGACGGCAACAAAACAGAAGAAAGACCTGCTGCCTCTGAGCCCGACACACCTGGAGGAGATCTACTACTACATGCTGCTGACGCGGGCTCTGGACGAACGGATCACGACCCTGTACCGGCAAGGAAAATTCCAGGGCGGCGCTTTTGTGAGCCGGGGTCAGGAGGCCACCGCCGTCGGCTCTGCCTATGCACTGGAAGATGGCGACGTTATCGGCCCGATGATCCGCAATGCCGGGGCCATTCTGGTGCGGGGTGTCACGCCGGCACAATTCCTGGCCAATTACATGGGGCGGACGACAGGCCCCACTCGTGGTAAGGATGGCAACTCCCATTTCGGCGTTCTCGAGCTCGGGATCTTCGCACCGATCAGCATGCTTGGCGCGCTGCTACCGGTCTGCGCGGGAGCCGCGCTGGCGTTCAAGATGCGCGGACAGAAGAACGTGGCGTTGACCTGGATCGGTGACGGCGGATCGAGCATGGGCGACTTCCACGAGGGCCTCAACTTCGCCGCGGTGCAGCATTTGCCGCTTATCGTGATCCTTGAGAACAACGGCTATGCCTACTCGACGCCGACGTGTAGGCAGTCGCTTCTCAAGGACTTTGTGAAGAAGGCCGAGGCTTATGGCATTCCCGGGGAAATCGTGGACGGCAACGATGTGCTCGCCGTCTACGAAGCCACGAAGCGGGCGGCCGACCGCGCCCGGAGGGGAAAAGGCCCTACACTCATCGAAGCCAAGACATTTCGAATGCGAGGGCATGCTGAGCACGACGACGCCTGGTATGTGCCAAAGGAACTCCTCGAGAAGTGGGCACAGCGAGATCCGATTTTACGTTTTGAGAGATTCCTCCTGAAAAACGGAGTCATCGGGAAATCTGCTATGGAAGCAATGCGCCAGCGGGTCGTCAGCGAGATCGACGAGGCGCAACGTTTCGCGGAACAGAGCCCTCTGCCGGAACCTGAGGAAGCGAAACAGGGCGTCTACGCACCATGAGCATCATGACTTACATCGAGGCCATCAGCACTGGCCTGCGCGAGGAGATGCGCCGCGATCCCGACGTCTTCTGCCTGGGCGAGGACATCGGTGTATATGGCGGCGCCTTCAAGGTGACGAAAGGGTTTGTCGAGGAGTTCGGGGAAGAGAGGGTGATCGATACGCCGGTGGCTGAGTCCGGCTTCATCGGCGCTGCCATCGGAGCGGCGCTTATGGGCATGCGACCCGTGGTGGAGATGCAGTTCTCCGATTTCATCGCTTGCGGCTTCAACCAGGTGGTGAACATGGCCGCCAAATGCTATTATCGCTGGCGCGCCGCCGTGCCGATGGTGATTCGCTGTCCGTCGGGAGGGGGACTGCGAGCGGGTCCTTTTCACTCGCAGAATCCGGAGGCCTGGTTCTTTCGAGTGCCCGGCTTGAAGGTAGTGGCGCCGGCAACTCCACACGATGCCAAGGGGCTGATCAAGGCAGCGATCCGCGACAACAATCCTGTGCTCTACATGGAGCACAAGGGGCTCTATCGCTTCGTGAAGGGGGAGGTGCCCGATGGCGACTACACGGTTCCCATCGGAAAAGCCCGGCTGGTGCGCCAGGGCTCTGCAGCCACGGTGATCGCGTACGGCTCCATGGTCCATCGTAGCCTGGAGGCCGCCGAACGGCTGGCCACGGAGGGCGTGGAGGTCGAAGTGATCGACCTGCGCAGCCTTCTGCCCTTCGACCGTGAGGCCATCTTGAAGAGCGTGAAGAAGACCAATCGCGTGCTCATCACCCATGAGGACACCCTCACCGGTGGCATCGGGGGTGAGATCGCGGCGGTGATCTCCCAGGAAGCGTTCGAGTTCCTCGATGCGCCGGTGATGCGGGTGGCCGCCATCGACGCCCCGGTGCCGTACAGTCCGCCCCTGGAAGACTTTTTTTTGCCAAATAGCGAGAAGATACTTGACACTTTGCGTGCCTTAATTGCATATTAGTGCCGGTCTGAACCGAAGGGAAGGAAGCAATGGAACAGCTTACAGGCGTCCTGGTGATGTTCATCGGAGCGGGGGCGGTGGTTGCGGCATTCCTCGGGCTCGGCACGTGGCTGGGACCGAAGCGACCGAATCCTGAGAAATCGAAAATCTTCGAATGCGGAAATAACCCGCTGGCCTTGCCGACCGAGAGATTTTCCATCAAGTTCTACTCGGTTGCGATTCTGTTCGTGCTGTTTGATATCGAGATCATCTTCCTGTTTCCGTGGGCCGTCGTCTTTCGCAAACTGGGGCTGTTCGGCCTGGTGGAGATGGGTTTATTCATCCTCGTGCTCGCCATGGGTCTGGCATATGCATGGAGAAGAGGAGCGCTGGAATGGGACTGAGAGATTTTCTTGGCGCAGCCGGTGGTGAGAATTTTCTCGTCACCCGGCTGGACGAAGCGATTGGATGGGTTCGGAAGTATTCGATTTTTCCATACCCGTTTGTGACCGCCTGCTGCGGGATGGAGTACATGGCGACCGCGTCCAGTCACTACGATCTGGACCGTTTTGGCGCGGCCTTCCCGCGATTCTCACCGCGTCAGTCCGACCTGCTGTTTGTGGTCGGCACCATAAGTCAGAAGATCGCCCCCATCATGCGCCACGTGTACGACCAGATGTGCGAGCCAAAGTGGGTCGTCGCCTTCGGTGTCTGCACCTGCACCGGTGGGTTTTATGACGACTACTCCACGGTGCCCGGCATCGACACCATCGTCCCGGTCGACGTCTACATTCCGGGTTGTCCGCCGCGGCCGGAGACGGTGCTGCACGGGCTCATGATGCTGCAGGACAAAATCCAGAAGCAAAAACAAGTATATTGAGCCGGTGCCAGGACATCCACGTCTCTTATGCCGGCTCCGGCACCGGGCCCGAGTGCGGTCATGCCGCCTGGCCTCCACGCCCGCGGATCAGACTGCAAGGCTTCTGGGCTCGCCGGTGCGACGATCGAAAAGAGAAGTGCGGCTATCGTGAATGAAAGCATGGCAGACATGAACAACGACTCGTTCCTGTTCCAAAAAATACAAGAGCGCTTTCCGGACGACGTGCTCGAGCTGTACACCTATCGCGATGCGCCTATTGCAGTGGTCCGCAAGGAGCGCATCAAAGAGATTTTGCTCTTCCTGAGAGACGATCCGGAGCTGCGTTTCAATCTGCTGATGGACCTTGCAGGGGTCGACTACCTGCTCCTGCGAAATGAGCCTCGCTTCGAGGTTGTCTACCAGCTCTACTCATTGCCTTTCAACCGGCGGCTGCGGGTGAAGGCTCCGGTTGACGAGCGCGACGCTCAGATCGACAGCGTTACGGAGCTCTGGCCGGGCGCCAACTGGTACGAGCGCGAAGTCTGGGACATGTTCGGCATCCGCTTCAAGGGCCACCCCGATCTCCGGCGCCTCCTCATGTACGACCAGTTTAAGGGCCATCCGCTGCGGAAAGACTACCCGATCAACCGGCGGCAGCCTCTCCTGCGCCAGGACACCAACAAGGTGGAGTTCGCCACCGAACTCAAGCCTCTGGGGCGTGCCCTTGTGGAAAAGGAGTACATCGACGAGTCCGGTTTGAAGGTCCGGCACATGTTTCTGAATATGGGTCCGTCCCATCCCGCCATGCACGGGGTGATCAAGATCATCCTCGAGTTGGACGGCGAGCGTGTGGTCGCGGCCGATGTCGGCATCGGGTATCTGCATCGGGCTTTCGAAAAACATGCGGAGAACATCTACTACAACGGTGTCTTCCCCTACACGGATCGCTTGAACTATGTGTCGGCCGCCATCAACAATGTCGGCTATGCCCTGGCGGTGGAGCGGCTGCTCGGCATCGACATCACCGAACGCTGCAAGTACGTCCGGGTGATCATGTGCGAGCTGGCACGCATCGCCGATCATTTGACCTGCATCGGTGCGGCGGCGATGGAGCTGGGTGCGATGACGGCCTTCATCTATTTCATGAAGGCTCGTGAGTACATCTACGACTTGATCGAAGAAGTCAGCGGTGGACGAATCACCATCTCCTTCGGCCGTATCGGTGGGGTGAAGGCGGACATCACCGAAGATTTCCCCGACCGCTGCCGGCTTGCCCTCAAGAAAGTGCGCAAAGAGATCGTCGAAGTCGATAAGCTGCTGACTCGCAACCGCATCTTCGTGGACCGCATGCAGGGGGTCGGCGCCATCTCGGCCGAAGAGGCCATCGCTTACGGCTTCACCGGACCGTTGCTGCGCGCCTGCGGCGTCGAATTCGACGTCCGCAAGAAGACGCCGTATCTGGTCTACGACCGACTCGACTTCGATATCCCGATAGGGCGGACCGGCGACAACCTGGATCGCTATCTGGTGCGTATGGAGGAGATGCAGCAGAGCATCCGCATCATTGAACAGGCGTTGCAGGCGATGCCCGAGGGCAGCGTGAATGTCGACCACGAAGGCAAAGAAATCCCCGCCGAAGTATTTGCCGATCGAGGCAAATTCGGCATCACCGGCGGCCTGCTGGCCGAGCGTGCCATACCCGATCCCACCCTTTGGGGCTCTACCCGGCCCTTTCACGACAAGGTCTATGTGAACAACCCGGGTGTCGTTCTTCCGGAAAAAGAACAGACCTACGGCAGCATCGAGGGCCTGATGAATCACTTTATGCTCATCATGGAGGGGTATGGCATCCGCCCCCCGAAGGGTGAGGCGTATTTTCCGGTAGAAGGCGCGAACGGCGAGCTGGGCTTCTACGTCATCAGCGACGGATCCGATAAGCCGTATCGAGTGCGCGTGCGCCCGCCCTGTTTCCCGTTGATGGGCGGATTTCATCGCCTCATCGAAGGAGACATGGTTGCCGATATCATCCCGACCTTTGGTTCCATCAACATGATCGCTGGAGAGCTGGATCGATGAGTGTGGAGTTTTCGGAAGAGGGCAAGAAGAAGCTGTCCGAGATCCTTGCGAGCTACCCGGAAAAGCGGCCGGCGATGCTGCCAGTGCTTCATCTGGCAGCCGACGAGTTCGGATACGTCGGGCAGGAGGTAGCCGAATACGTCGCCGAACTGCTCGACGTGCCGGTGATCAAAGTGCACGAGGTGCTGTCGTTCTACACTTTGATTCCGACCAAGCCCCTGGGCCGGCACCATATCCAGGTGTGCCGCAACATCGCCTGCTACTTGCGCGGCCACGAGAACATTCTGGAGCACTTGAAGCAGCGGCTTGGGATCGAAGTCGGCGAGACTACTGAAGACGGCAGGTTCACCCTGAGCACGGTCGAATGCCTGGGCGCCTGCGAAATCGCGCCGATGATGCAAGTTGACAAGGACTACTACGGCAACCTGACGCCGGCAGCCGTGGACAAATTGCTCGAGGAGCTCGACTGACCTATGTCTGAAGCCATTCTCACAAAGCTGATTCAGACACCCGATTGCCATCAGATCGACACATACCTGAAGGTGGGAGGCTACGAGGCAATCCGCAAGGCCCTCAACATGACGCCCGACGAGGTGATCGCCGAGGTCAGTGCCTCGAACCTCCGCGGTTTGGGTGGAGCCGGGTTTCCAACGGGAAGGAAGTGGCAATTCATCCCGAAGGACTCGGACAGGCCCAAGTATCTCGTGGCCAACGCCGACGAGAGCGAGCCGGGCACGTTCAAAGACAAGTACATCATCACCCGCACACCGCACGTGCTGCTCGAAGGCATGATGATCGCCTGCTACGCCATCGGGGCGCATAGGGCCTTTGTCTATATTCGCGGCGAGTATGTACGCCCAGCGGAATCCCTGCAGCGGGCGGTGGCGGAGGCCAGGCAGAAGGGTTTTCTCGGCAAGAACATATTCGGCAGCGGGTATGAACTGGACATCGTGGTCCATCCGGGTGCCGGTGCGTACATTTGCGGCGAGGAGACTGCGCTGCTCGAGTCGCTGGAGGGCAAAAAGGGATGGCCGCGGATGAAGCCTCCGTTCCCGGCGATCGAAGGGTTCTTGCGGAGCCCCACCATCGTCAACAACGTCGAGACGCTCTCCTACGTGCCTTCGATCATCAACAACGGCGGCCAGTGGTTCGCCAGTCTCGGCACCGAGCGCAGCGGCGGTATGCGGCTGTTCAGCGTCAGCGGGCACGTCAACAAGCCGGGCATCTACGAATTGCCACTGGGCACCCCGTTGCGTGAAATCATCTACGAACACGCTGGCGGCGTCTGGCATGGCAAGAAGCTGAAGGCTGCGATCCCGGGAGGCTCATCAGCACCGGTGTTGCGTCCCGATGAACTCGACGTGCCGATGGATTTTGACTCGTTGCAGAAGATTGGCTCGATGCTGGGCTCGGCGGGCGTCATCGTGATGGATGAGGATACGTGCATGGTAAAGGCGCTGCTGGTGCTGTCTCGTTTTTATCACCATGAGTCGTGCGGCCAGTGCACACCGTGCCGTGAAGGGACCGGCTGGGCTGAGCGAGTCCTCCAGCGCATCGTCTCGGGGCACGGTCGCCCGGATGACGTCGACAACCTTCTCTCCATCGCCAAGGGCATCCTCGGCAACACGATCTGTCCGCTTGGAGATGCGGCGGCGTTGCCGATCCAGAGTTTCATCAAGAAATTTCGCGAAGAATTCGATTTCTACGCACGAGAGGGACATAGCATGACCGAATTGAAGCGCCGCGCTGTGGCCGCATAAAGATAACAGGGAAGACGAAGCAATGCCTACCTTCACGATCGATGGCAATGAAGTGACAGTGGAGCCTGGGACAACCATTCTCCAGGCTGCCGATATGATCGGCATCGACCTGCCGCGCTACTGCTACCATCCAGGGCTGAAAATCGTCGGCCAATGCCGCATCTGCCTTGTTGAAGTGGAACGGGCGCCGAAGCCGCTGGTGGCCTGCTACACTGAGGTCCGGGATGGCATGGTAGTGCACACGAACAGCGACATGGCGCGCGAAGCACGCAAGGCAGTGCTCGAATTCCTGCTCATCAACCATCCGCTTGACTGCCCGGTATGCGATCAGGCCGGGGAGTGCTGGTTGCAGAACTACTACATGCTCCACGGCCAGTACCAGAGTCGGATGTACGAGGACAAGGTGAAAAAACACAAGGCCATGCCCATCGGCCCACATGTTGTCCTCGACTCGGAGCGCTGCATTCTGTGCAGCCGCTGCGTGCGCTTCTGCGACGATGTTACCGAGACCCACGAGTTGGGTATTTTCAACCGCGGCGACCATTCCGAATTGCTGCCCATGCCGGGCCGCCAGCTGGACAACAAGTACAGCGGCTGCGTCGTGGACATCTGTCCCGTGGGAGCACTGACGGATCGGCATTTTCGCTTCCGCACCCGCGTCTGGTACCTGCGTGAAGTCAAGTCGATCTGTCCGGGTTGTGCCAACGGTTGCAACATTTACGTGCACTACAACCCGGAGCGACCCTACAAAGCCGGTGGGGCTCGAGTTTCGCGCCTCAAACCGCGCTACAATCCTGATGTCAACCAATGGTGGATGTGCGACGAGGGGCGGTACGGCTTCACCTATGTCGACTCTGAAGATCGCATCAGTGCGCCGCTGCTCTTGCGCGCTGGGGAGCTCGAGGAAACAAGCTGGGATGTGGCGCTCCTTGAGGTCTGCGACCAGATCGAGTCGGTCCGTAAGACGGAGGGGAGCGAGAAGATCGGCGTGTTGCTTTCACCTCAGATGACCAACGAGGCGCTGTTTGCCGCCCGCCGCCTCTTCATCGATCATCTGGGGCTCCCCAAGGTTGCCTTTCGGCTTGATCCAAGAACTCCGGGCTACGAAGATGACTTCTTGATCAAGGCGGACAAGAATCCGAATACACGGGGAGCGCAAGAGATCCTCGGCACCAGCCTGACCGCCGCCGACCTGCTGGCCGATGCGAAAGCCGGAAACCTCAAGCTTCTTCTGGTTTTCTATCACGACCTGGCCACCGGCTTCGAGCCCGAAGAAGTCGATGAGGCGCTGGCCAAGGTGGAGACGCTCATCTTTCAGGGGATCACACTGAACGATACGGCTCGCCGGGCGCAGGTGGTCCTGCCCGCCGCGGCCTTTGTCGAACTCGACGGCACCTTCACCAATTTTGCCGGCCGGGTGCAGAAAGTGAACAAGGCGGTTGACCCTCTGGGCGAGGCCAAGCCCGACTGGTACATCGTGCGGCGGCTGTCGAAAATGCTTGGCAAGACCCTCGTCTACTTCCAGCCCGAGGACGTGTTTCTGGATTTGGCGGACAACATCCCGGCCTTCTCAGGGCTTCGCTACGAGGCGCTCGGCGATCACGGGGCTATGCTGGGCAGCGGCCGGACTCACAGCAATTCAAGGCAAGCGAAGGTAGCGTAATGATCCTGGCGATTCTGGTCAAGTTCTTCCTCATTCTCGGCTTCGCGTTGACCTTTGCCGGTATGCTGACCTGGGTCGAGCGCAAGCAGAGCGCGTTGATGCACGACCGTATCGGTGCCAACCGAGCCACCATCTTCGGCATGCGCATGCTGGGCATGTTCCACATGATCGCCGACTCTGTCAAGATGTTCGTGAAAGAAGACTACCGGCCGGCAGTGGCGGATCGGATCCTGTTCAACCTCGGTCCGAGCATCTCAATGCTGTTCGCCCTGGTCGGCTTTGCAGTGATCCCGTTCGGGAGTTGGGTCACCGTCGGCGATCGTGTAATCAATCTGCAGGTGGCACCACTCAACGTCGGCATCTTGTACCTCTTCGCCGTGATGTCGATGGCCGTCTACGGTGTGGTGCTCGGGGCATGGTCGTCCGAGAACAACTTCGGATTCCTCGGAGGGCTGCGCGCATCGGCGCAAATGATCTCCTACGAGGTGACCTTCGGTGCCACCATCATCGGCGCCCTGATGATCTATCAGACCGTCGATCTCCAGGAAATCGTGCGCTTCCAGGGGCAGTACTGGTCACTTTGGGGGATGCAGATCCCGAAATGGGGCTTCATCCTGCAGCCCCTCGGCTTTCTGCTTTTCCTGACGGCCGGCGTCGCCGAGACCAAGCGCATTCCGTTCGACATGCCCGAAGGCGAGTCGGAGATCATTGGCTACTTCGTCGAGTACAGTGGCATCAAGTTCGGCATGTACTTTCTGACGGATTTTCTCGAAACGCTCTTGATTTCGTCGATCCTGGTTACGCTGTTCTTCGGCGGCTGGCAAGTTCCGTGGATATCGGTTGCAACCCTGCCGAACTGGATCGGTGCGATCGTGAGCATGGCTGCCTTCACGCTAAAGGTCGTCTTCTTCCTCTGGCTGCTGATGACCATTCGCTGGACGCTGCCGAGGTTCCGCTACGACCAGGTGATGCGGCTGGGCTGGAAGATGCTGCTGCCGCTGTCATTGGCCAACATTCTGATCACTGGCGTGATTGTTCTTCTTGTCGGATGAGTCGAGATGAATGTTCATGACAACTACAAGCCGCTCACCGGGTGGGAGCGGACCTATATTCCCGGAATCCTTGTCGGCCTCGCAGTGACGTCCCGGCATTTTTTCCGGAACCTGTTTACCCACACGCTGCGCCTCATGGGCGTGAAGACGCTGTGGCGCGGTGCGGTCACCTACCAGTACCCCGAAGACCGACGGCCTCTTTTTCCACGGTTGCGGACGATGCACCGGCTGACGCAGCGCGAGGACGGCTCTCCGCGGTGCGTTGCCTGCATGATGTGCGAGACGGTTTGCCCGGCGGAGTGTATTTACATCATCGCAACGGAGAAGCCGGACCCGAATATCGAGAAAGTGCCGGAACGGTTCGACATCGACCTGGGGAAGTGCATCTTCTGTGGCTTCTGCGTCGAGGCCTGCCCCGAAGACGCTATCCGCATGGATACGGGCATCCTGGAGTTCTCGGCCTATACCCGCAACAGCATGATCCTCGACAAGGAGACCATGCTCAGCCTGAAGCCGCTCAAGGAGCGTTATCGCCCAGCGACCATGACGTCGGTGGAGATCCTGCCGGACGACCGCGTCGTGTGAGTGGAGATTGATCTTTCGTCGTTTTATTGCTATATTCAGCAGGGCGGAAAACCATTAGGGAGACCGGCTGATGCTGCTGCGCGATCCTGTGACACATCTGAAGTTTGTCGAAGAAGAAGAGCCCATCCTCCGCAAGAGAGCATTCGGCGACAACATCCTCATGACATCGACGGATCGGGTTCTCAGTTGGGCCAGGCGCTCCTCACTGTGGGGACTGCAGTTCGGCCTGGCCTGTTGTGCGATCGAGATGATGGCCGCGGGCGCCTCACGTTACGATCTGGACCGTTTCGGTACCTTCTTCCGGGCCACACCTCGCCAGGCCGATCTGATGATCGTCGCCGGCACCGTGACCATCAAAATGGCCGAACGCATCAAGCGGCTGTACGATCAGATGCCGGAACCCAAGTACGTCATCTCCATGGGGAGCTGTGCTACCTGTGGTGGACCCTACTGGGAGCATGGCTACCACGTTCTCAAGGGTGTCGATCAGATCGTGCCGGTGGATGTCTACGTGCCGGGATGCCCTCCCAGACCGGAAGCGCTGATTGATGGAATTCTCAAGCTTCAGGAAAAAATCCGACACGAAAGCCATATCAAGCGCAAACTGGAAGGATGAGGCGTATGACTGCCGAAGAGATCTACCAGCGCCTGAAAGAGAAGTTCACGGATAAGATTCTTGAATATGACGGCGAGGCTTTCGATCCGTTCGTCAAGGTTGCCGCAGACGCCATCAAGGACGTTGCCCTCTATTTGCGGAATGACCCGGATCTTTATTTCGACCACCTGATGTGTTTGAGCGGGGTAGATTACGGACCCACCGAGAATCTCGGCGTCGTCTATCATCTGAACTCGATGAAATACCTGCATAAGTTCTGCTTGAAAGTCGACGTGCCCCGGGACGATCCGAAGTTGCCCTCAGTGGAGTCGGTGTGGCGCACGGCCGACTGGCATGAACGCGAATGCTTCGATATGTTCGGAATCGTCTTCGAAGGCCACCCGGATCCGCGACGTATTCTTTGCCCGGACGACTGGCAGGGCTGGCCGCTGCGCAAAGACTATGTCGTCCAGGAGTTCTACCACGGTATCCGTGTTCCGTATCAGGAGGACTGGGAGAAGTTCGAAACCTTTGCAAAGAACCCGGACCGCGGGCACTTCGTTTTCAAGTTCGAAAAAGATGTTCCTGGCAATGGTGATATCACCGTCAAGCAGGGTGGGCCGGATACAGCAAGCGAACAACCCTGAGGAGTAGCCCATGGCCGAGTACTTCCACCAGATTTATCGTGCTGTCTTCACTATTCTTGTCGGAATGATGCAAACCTTCAAGCATCTGTTTCAGCCCTCGGTCACCCTGCAGTACCCGGATCAGCGCTGGGAGCTGCCGATCAACGCGCGCGCCCAGCTCTTCAACAATGTCGACGACTGTATCGGCTGCTACAAATGCGCCCGTATCTGCCCGGTGGACTGCATCTACATCGACACGGTGAAGGCCGGTCCCGATGAGGATCTTGGCAAGGCGTCTTCGGGGAATCCCATTCGCCAGCATGTGGTGCGGTTCGACATCGATATGTTCAAATGCTGCTACTGCGACCTGTGCACCACGGTCTGCCCAACCGAGTGCCTCTACATGACCACCAACTACGAGACCTCGGTCTACAACCGTGATCACGGCATCTATCATTTCTCCAAGTACTCACCGGTACTGGCGCAAAAGATGCTGGTCGACGAGGCGTTGCGGGAAGCAGAAGCGCAGAAAGCGAAAGCCGCCGCTCGGGCCGCCAAAGCCGAGGCAGGTGCTGGCCGCGAGGCGAGACGCAAGCGCGGCGCCGAAGTCAAAGAGGCGGCAAGCTAGAAGAGGACCCCTGATGAGCTTCAGACTATTCAGCGGAAAGCGCCACACCTTCGAGGACGAAAGCGTCACGGTCGTTTCCAGCGGCGATCGCAGCGTTCGAATCAGCCCTTACCTGCAGGTAGAATCGTTCGAGGGCGACCGCATGGTCGTCAACATGGGGCCCCAGCACCCGAGCACGCACGGCGTGCTGCGTCTGGAAGTCGAACTCGATGGCGAGGTCATCACCAAGGTCACGCCCCACATCGGCTATCTGCATCGCTGCTTCGAAAAGCACGCCGAGTCGATTCCGTACGGCGAGGTCGTGCCCTTCGTCGACCGGATGGACTATCTTTCCTCGATGAATCAGGCGTACGGCTACGTGCTGGCGGTTGAGCGACTGCTTGGCATCGAGGTGCCGGAGCGCGTCGAGTACCTGCGCGTCATCTTTCTCGAGCTGAACCGCATCGCCAGCCACCTTGTCGCCATCGGCACCTACGGCCTCGATGTCGGTGCATTCACCCCCTTCCTCTGGGCTTTCCGTGATCGCGAGAAGATTCTCGACTTGTTCGAGTGGGCATCCGGTGCCCGGCTGCTGTACAACTACATGTGGGTGGGGGGACTGGCACGGGAAATTCCCGATGGCTGGTGTGAGCAGGCGCGTGAGTTCGTCGACTACTTCGGCCCCAAGGTGGTCGAGTTTAACAAGCTGCTGTCTGAAAATCACATTTTCATCGAACGCACGGCAAAGATCGGCATTTTGCCCGGCGACGTGGCGATCAACTACGGCTGCACCGGTCCGGTGCTGCGTGGCTCAGGAGTCGCCTGGGACCTGCGCAAGCACGATCCGTACTCAGTCTACGATCGTTTCGACTTCGACATTGCTGTTGGCAAAGGGGAGTACGGCCCGATCGGATCGGCGTTCGACCGCTACATGGTGCGCATCTGGGAGATGATCGAATCGATGAAGATCATCCGCCAGGCCCTCGACCAGATGCCGAGCGAGGGTGGCGTGCACGACGCCATACCGCGGCGCTTGCGTCCCAAGGCCGGCAGTGACATCTACGTGCGCACCGAATCAGCTCGCGGCGAACTCGGATTTTACGTGCGAAGCGACGGCAGCGACGTCCCCTGGCGTGTGAAGGGCCGGTCGCCGTCCTTCTCGAACATCAGTGTCATCGATGAAATCTCGCGCGGCTACATGGTGGCCGACCTGGTGGCCATCATCGGCAGCCTGGATATCGTTCTCGGGGAAATCGACCGCTAAAAGGCCGATTTGCTGGCGACGTCGAGCCGGGTGGGCCAGAAAGGATGAACGGTTGACTGCGGATTGCGAGGCGTTCGAGATTTCATGCGCTTCATCCATGCACAGAGTGAGCGGCGCTGGCCTTGCTTCGAGGCTGGCGCTCTTTTTTTGACCACGGGCTAAACGAAGGTGCGGAGCGATGACCCTCAGTGAGATCATTCTGACCGTTTTGATTGTTGCTGCGGTGGCGTTCTTCATCTGGAGCGTGGTGCGCAAGTATCTCTACATCCGTGCCGGCCAGGCCTCATACGAGCCGATAGCCGACTGGGGCAAGCGGGTGGAGCAGGTGCTGATCTACTTTTTTGGGCAGCGCAACGTCGTGCGCGAGCCGTCGGGATGGGGCCACTTTTTCATCTTTTGGGGTTTCAATGTGCTCGGCTTTGCCAGCCTGGAGATGTTCGCCCAAGGCTACGCTCCCGGCTTCCGCTGGGCAGGAATCGTGGGGCCAGCGGTGGGCGCGGTCTTCGGCACATTGTTCGATTTTTTCGGCTTGGCCGTCATCGTCGCTGTGATCATCGCCCTGATTCGCCGTTTTATCGTCCAGCCACCCCGGCTCCGCAAAGACTTCGAAGCCCGTTTCGACGCTACCCTCATTCTCGGCTTTATCCTGGCGCTGATG
Source organism: uncultured Cytophagia bacterium (assembly GCA_964527995.1). Lineage (GTDB taxonomy): Bacteria > Zhuqueibacterota > Zhuqueibacteria > Oceanimicrobiales > CAZGRP01 > CAZGRP01. The sequence goes on from CAZGRP010000007.1 coordinate 16,861, forward strand.
TTGGCCATGTTCTTCACGAACGGCTATGACATCAACATGGGTAGGGGTCCGGAGGGCTTCGTACCGGTATCCAAGCTCTTTGCCGGGTTCGTCGGTGGCACTCCGGGGGGAGCGGTGCCCTTCGGCCGGCAGTTCTTCTGGTGGGTGCACAATCTGGTGATTTTGATCTTCCTCGCCTACATCCCGCATTCGAAACACGTTCACATCGTCGGCGCTTTCCCGAACATCCTCCTGCGTCGTTTGGGCCGGCCACGGGGACGCCTGAAGAAGATCGACTTTGACGCGATCGATTTCGACGCCGACGATGTCCGCATCGGCGTCGGCAAGGTGGAGGACTTCACCTGGCCTCAGCTCCTCGACCTCTACGCCTGCACCGAATGCGGTCGATGCCAGGACAACTGCCCGGCGTACAACTCGGGCAAGCTGCTCAATCCTGCGTTGCTCGTCCATGATCTGAAGCAGCACCTCAACAAGGTCGGCCCGCAGATTCTGCAGGGGAAGGACGATGGCCGTCCGGAATTGGTCGGCGAGGTGATCAAGGAAGAAGTCCTGTGGGGCTGCACCACCTGCCTGGCGTGCGTCGAGCACTGTCCTGTGTTCATCGAGCATGTGGACGACATCATCGACATGCGCCGCTATCTGACCATGGACCTGGGAAAGGTGTCACCCGAGGTTGCCAAGACCCTGGAAAACATGGAGAACGTCGGCAACCCGTGGGGCATGGCTCAGCAGAACCGCTTAAAGTGGGCGGAGGGCCTCGACGTTCCTCTGATGGCCGACAAAAAGGAGGTCGACTACCTCTATTGGGTCGGTTGTGCCGCAGCGTTCGATGCCCGTAATCAAAACGTCGCTCGTTCCCTGGTCAAGATCATGCGGGCGGCTGGAATCGACTTTGCCATTCTCGGGATGGAGGAGAACTGCACCGGCGACTCGGCTCGACGTCTCGGCCAGGAATACCTGTTTCAAATGATGGCAGAAAAAAACATCGAAACCCTGAACAAGTATCGCTTCAACCGCATCGTCACTGCCTGCCCGCACTGCTACAATACACTCAAGAACGAGTACAGCGATTTTGGCGGGCACTACGAAGTCGTCCATCACTCGGAACTCATCGAAGATCTCATTGACCAGGGAAAGATTCAGCTGAAGAAGAACCTCAAGCGAAGGGTCACTTACCACGATGCCTGCTACCTGGGCCGACACAACGGCGTCTACGACGCACCCCGATCTGCGGTGCGGGCTGTGGCCGCCAGCGATGTGGTGGAAATGAAACGGTCGCGCCAGAAGGGTCTGTGCTGCGGCGCGGGTGGCGGCATGATGTGGATGGACGAAGACCCGCAGAAACGTGTCAATCTCCTGCGGTTCGGCGATATCGAGAAGACCGGCGCCCAGATGGCGGCCGTAGCCTGTCCATTCTGCAACATCATGCTCGACGACGCCCGCAAAGCCAAGGGGAAAGAGGAAGACGTGGACGTGCGCGACATCGCTGAACTGACCGCTGAAGCGCTCGACTGACATGCAGGAATCGTTCACAGACGCGGAAATCGCTCTCCTGCGGCCGTACGTCTCGAACATCGAGCGGCCCGTGTTCATCCTCCGCAATCTGCCCGAGGAAGTGATCGCCGTTCTGTTCGCCTACTACAGCCGCAGCAGCGACTCGCTGAGACGTAACCTGCTGAGACTGATCCAGAATAAGGATGTCGACCTGGAGAGCGGAAGGCAGTGGACCGAGCCGGAAGGCCAAGAACTGGCCGCAGCGAGGGAGAAGGCCAGGAAATTTCACGAGAAGTGGGTGGTCGGCTATGGGCACGCCTCGGTAGCCGAACACGCTGTTGCCCACATCGCCATCGAAGAGGTCTCCATTCTTGCCAGCAAAGCGGTGGAGGACATGCGACTGGCGTCGTTCACCGAAAAGTCGACGCGCTATGTCGTCTTTGACGAGGACCACTTCTACACGCCTGCCGAGATCAGGGATTCCGCCTTTGCGGCCGAGTACGACCAGGTCCTGCGCCACCTGTTTCGGACGTACCTGAGCTTGATGGAGGCCGTCACCGAGCAGATCCGCACCGCCATGCCGCGCCGTGCGGAGATGAGCGGGGAACGATACCGGGCCGCGGTCCGGGCGAAGGCGTGTGATATCCTTCGCTACCTGTTGCCAGCGGCCACGCGCACCAACCTGGGAATGACCATCAACGGCCGGGCACTCGAACATCTTCTGACCAAGATGTTTTCGAGCCCTCTGCGTGAGGTCCGCGACCTTGCTGCACTGGTGAAATCTGAAGCGCATACGGTGATCCCGACGCTGATCAAATACGCCGACTACAACCCCTACATCGCCGAGACGCGCCAGCAGTTCGAGAGGTTGGCCCGGGAACTCCTGCCGGCGCCGCAGAGACAGGCCGAGGAGAACCACGTAAGGCTGGTCGACTACCCTCACGACGCCGAGGCAAGGCTGGTGGCCGCCATTCTCTTCGGGTTCAGCCGGCATGGGTATGAAGCCGTCCGGGCCCGTGTCCAACAGATGTCGCGACAGGAGCAGGAGAGGGTCATCGACGACTACCTGCGGCGCCGAGGTCCGCACGATCAACCGCTGCGAGCGCTCGAGACGCTTACCTACACGTTCGACGTGCTCATCGACTTCGGTGCCTATCGCGACATCCAGCGTCACCGCATAGCCACCCAGATCGTCCAGCCGCTGTCGACGACGTACGGCTACAGTACTCCGGAAGAGGTCGTGCGGTTCGGGCACCAGCACGTCTACGACCAGGCCATGGAGATGGCAATGGGTTTATACGAGCGCATGGCCGAGGCACTACCGCATGAGGCCGAGTACGTGCTGCCGCTGGCGTTCCGCCGCAGGCTACTCTTGACCTGCAATCTGCGCGAGCTGCATCATCTGATCTCGCTGCGCTCTTCCAAGGAAGGGCATGTTTCATACCGCCGGATCGCCCAGCAGCTCTTCCGGGAAGTCGAGAAGGTGCATCCGTTTCTGGCGCGATACATCCGCGTGGATTTGCAGGAGTATCCCATGGCTCGACTCTAAAGCCCAGGGAACCACGGCGAGAAGCTAAACGACTTCTTGCCGAAAGCTCGATGGAGTCGTCGCTGATGAAAGTTTTGTATCTGATGATGGGACTTTTCCTCTTGCCGTTCGGCGTCTTTGTGACCTACTTCGATCGCTACCTGGCGCAAAGGCAGGATGAGCTACGCCGGGCGGGATTGAGGGATGTCAATCTCTACTGGCCGCTCACCGGGCCGCGTCCCTTCTCGGGCCCGACAATGATCTTCGCAGGTCTCGTGTTTCTGCTCGTATACTTCTTGACATAGAGGAGGCCGAGCCAGAATGAAGGCGATGGTACTGAACAGGCTCTGTAGCCTCGAAGAGAACAACACCCCGCTCCAACTCGCGGAGCTACCGGTTCCCGAGCCGGGAGAAAAGGAGATCCTGATACGCGTGACGGCCTGTGGGGTCTGCCATACCGAGCTGGACGAGATCGAGGGCAGGACGCCTCCACCTCGCCTGCCGGTGATCTTGGGCCACCAGGTGGTCGGCCGGGTTGAAGAGCTGGGTCCCAAGGCGGGGCGTTACGCACCAGGGGAAAGGGTAGGGGTTGCGTGGATCTATTCCGCCTGTGGGAAATGCAAGTTCTGCCTGCGGGGCGACGAGAATCTGTGCGCGGATTTCAGGGCGACGGGAAGGGACGCCAATGGTGGGTATGCGGAGTACATGGCGGCTCCCGAAGACTTCGCCTACAGAATCCCCGACACCTTCTCCGACGTGGAGGCCGCCCCACTTCTGTGTGCCGGGGCCATCGGCTACCGCTCTCTCAGGCTAACTGGGATGAGAGATGGACAAAACCTGGGCCTGACCGGATTTGGTGCTTCCGGGCACCTGGTGCTGAAGCTGGCGAGGTACCAGTACCCCAATTCCAAGGTTTTCGTCTTTGCCAGAAGCGAGAAGGAGAGAGAATTCGCCAGGGAGTTGGGTGCGGCCTGGGCAGGGGACACCGAAGAGGAGTCGCCGGAGAAGTTGGCCGCCATCATCGATACCACGCCGGTGTGGAAGCCCGTGGTCGAGGCTCTGAAGAATCTGGAGCCGGGTGGCAGGCTGGTCATCAACGCCATCCGCAAGGAGGAAGTCGACAAGCAGTATCTACTCCGGCTGGACTACCCGTCTCATCTCTGGCTGGAGAAGGAGATCAAAAGCGTTGCCAATGTCACCCGGCGGGACGTCAGTGAATTCTTGGAGACAGCAGCTCAGATTCCGATCAAGCCTGAAGTGCAGGAATACACGCTGGAAGAGGCCAACCAGGCTCTCGTCGAACTGAAGGAGCGAAAGATCCGCGGGGCCAAGGTGCTGTTGCCAAAGCGGCGTGTCGATTAGGAGGGATGCATTATGCAGCCGTTTGACTCGGGTGTCGGGTTGGTTGGCGGTTTCTTTTTCATCTTTTGGCTGTTGACGATGGGGGCCATCGTTGTCGGCTACCTGGTGTTGCTCGTGGCTGTCTGGCGTGGCATGAAGGCGCATGAAGCGATCGCCCAGACGATGAAGGAGCTGGTTCTCCACCTCAAATCCCAACCGCGGCCGGCGGAGTCGGAATGAGCCGTGTTGCCCAACCGACTCAAAGGGCTCGCCGTTTTCGCGGGGCGATACCTGCAACACGTGACTCCGGGACTGGTGGAGTTTGGCATCCGCCATTTCCCGTTCGTGAAAAGGGGAGAGCCCCCCTGGGCCCCCATGCGACTGCCGTTGCCACGGGCCAACATCGCTCTGATCACCTCTGCAGGGCTCTACCCGCCAGGCGATCGGCCGTTCGACATGAAGGCGCTTCTGGGAGACTGGAGCATCCGGCTGCTGCCCAGTGAACTGTCGGCCAACGACATGCTGCTGTCGGCGGTGCAGTACGACCGCAGCCAGGTGGACCGGGACAAGAATGTGGTCTATCCAGTCGACCGACTGCGTGAACTGATCGCCGAGGGAGTGGTGGCGGAAATGCCTCGTCAGCACATCGGCATGATGGGCTACGTGCTCGACAGCAAGGCTTTGGTGCGCCAGACGGCTCCAGAAATCATCGCTCACCTACGCCGGCAGTACGTCGACGCGGTCGTCCTGGTGCCGGCTTGCATCTTTTGCCATCAAACCCTCGGCCTGGTCGCCCGGGAGATCGAGGCCGCCGGCATCCCGACGGTGATGCTGGCCAACCTGGAACGGCCGGTGCGGGCCATCCAGCCGCCGCGCACCGTGCTCAGCAACGCCGCCTGCGGGCACACCCTCGGTCCCGCCAGCAGCTCGCGGTTTCAACGCGAACGCTTGCGGCTTGCATTGCAGCAACTTGAGGAGATGGACAGGCCCGGCGGTGTCCTGCGTGTGGAGGGTATCGAAACCACGGCTGCCCACTGCCTGCATGTCTTTTAGGTCTTTACCTCCATAACGAAGCGCCTGGAGCAGTAGGATGCACGCTCTGCAACCTGAATTTGAGAACTACCTATCCAAGATTTCGCCGCCGCCTCATCCGATTCTGGCAGAGATGGAGTCCTTTGCGCGCGAACGCGACTTCCCCATCGTCGGGCCCCTTGTTGGCCGTTTTCTCTACCAGTTGGTACGGGCGATTCAGGCCAAGCGCGTTTTCGAGCTTGGCTCTGGTTTTGGCTACTCCGCCTTCTGGATCGCCATGGCACTGCCGGAGGACGGCACTCTCATCTGCACCGAGGCGTCGCGCAACAATGTGGACCTGGGAGTCGAGTTTCTCGAACGCGGCGGTTTGGCGCAGAAGGTCGATTTCCGCGTCGGAGACGCTGTGAGGATCTTCGCCGAGTCTGAGGGTTCTTTCGACTTCGTCTTCAACGACGTTGACAAGCACCAGTATCCACAGGTGTTTGACCTTGTCGTTCCCAGAATCAAGCCCGGAGGTTTTTTTGTCAGCGACAACCTGCTCTGGCATGGAAAAGTGTTCAGCGAGGCCGACGATGAAGACACCGTCGGCGTGCGTGAATTCACCCGGCGGATCTTCTCCGAGCCCGGCCTCTGGTCCACGATCATTCCGCTTCGGGATGGCCTGGGGGTGTGCCTGAAGCTGTAATCACTGGGAGGGCAAAGACGCATGAGTGACAGGAAACTCGCTTTCTACTGCAAGAGCACGTGAACGACATGTCGTAAGGCAAGAAGTTTCTTGCTCGAAAAGGGGGCTGAACTCGACGTCCGCATGTACGACAAGGAACCGTTCAGCGAAAAAGAGTTGAGGCAGCTGCTGCAGGGGGTGGATGTGCCTGTTTTCCTCAATCCACGGAATCGGCTTTATCGAGAGCGTAATTTCAAACAGCAGCCACCCGATCGAGAGGAAGCCATTCGCCTCATCCTGGAGGATCCCAACCTGCTGCGCAGACCGGTCCTCGTAGTCGACGGGCGCCGGATCTTCGGCTTCGATCGAGAAGAATATGAGCGGCTCGTCACAGGGGGGTGAAGGGTCGGCGTGCAGCATCTTCGGCAGAAACGGTTGACTATTTCGGCCATGAATGCTATTTTGATGCACACGATCTTTTCGGGGCGAGGTGGTTGGATTACTGGTGCCCCCCAAAACGTTGTTATCGGGGGCTGGCAAATTAGCAAGGAGACTGGCTTGCATGAAGGTTGAAATGGTGATGCCACAGATGGGTGAGAGCCTGGCCGAGGGCACCATCGTCAAGTGGCTGAAGAAAGAAGGCGAAAAAGTCGAGAAAGACGAAACCATCCTCGAGATCAGCACGGACAAGGTGGACTCCGAGATCCCATCGCCGACGGCCGGCGTGCTGGAAAAAATTCTCGTCCCCGAGGGCCAAACCGTCAATGTGGGCACGGTCATCGCCGTGCTGGAGACCGAAGAATCGGAAGTGGGAACCGGTGCCCCCGAGCCTCCTGCGGAATCCAGGGCGGAAGCCGAGGTTGCCGCTTCGGTTGCAGAACCGTCCTCCGAAAGAGTTCGGCCTGTTGGAGAAACCACCGCGGCCGCAGCCACCCCGGCCTACGAAGCTGCGCAGGTCGCCGTGGGGGAAATTCCGCGTACCAGCCGCGATGGCAAACGGTTCTTTTCCCCGCTGGTGCGAAACATCGCCAAGGTCGAAGGCATTACCCTCGAAGAGTTGGAAAGCATCCGGGGCAGCGGTCTCCGCGGTCGCGTGACTAAGCGGGACGTGCTCGCCTACCTTCGGCAGAGAAAAGAGCGACCGAGGGTGGAGGTGGCGCCGCCCCCTGGCCCGGCCCCCGCGCTTGCAGTCGAACCGACCTATGCCGACGACCGCGTGGAGGTCATCCCCATGGACCATATCCGCAAGGCGATCGCCGAGCACATGGTCCGCAGCGTGCACACGTCGCCACACGTCTACTCGGTTTCTGAGGCGGACATGACTGCAGTGGCTCGCTACCGCGACAAGCACAAGGATGCGTTCCAGCGACGCGAGGGCTTTAAGTTGACGTTCACACCTTTCATCGTCGACGCGGTGGTGAAGGCGATTCGCGACTATCCCCTCATCAATAGCTCTTTGGAGGGAGACAAAATCCTCCGGAAGAAATACATCAACATCGGCGTTGCGGTGGCTCTGGAACACGGACTGATCGTGCCCGTGGTGAAAAACGCCGACGAGAAGAATCTCGTTGGGTTGGCGCGGGCAATCTACGATCTGGCGACCCGGGCCCGCACCAAGAAACTCAAGCCTGAAGAAGTGCAGGATGGCACATTCTCGGTGACCAACCCGGGCATTTTCGGCAATCTATACGGGTTCCCCATCATCAACCAGCCCCAGGTCGCCATCCTTGGTGTCGGCGCAATTCAGAAACGACCGGTAGTCATCAACGACGCCATTGCGATTCGCGACATGGTCTACCTGTCGCTGTCTTATGACCACCGCATCATCGATGGAGCTTACGGCGGGCTGTTCCTGGAGCGCGTCAAGTACTACCTGGAGAATTTTGACACGGGTCAGACAATCTAGTCTGCTCTTCGACAAAAAGGACACGCGTTGTGTGGAGAATAGAGATCGATCCCACGCTGGCGGAGAAGCGGGTTCGCCGACGCCCTGAATGGCTCAAAGTGCGCCTGCCACAAGGTGCTGGTTATCAAGAGGTTCGGGCGCTCATCGAAGCGCATCAGCTTCATACCGTGTGCCAGGAGGCTCGCTGCCCGAACACGGGTGAGTGCTGGGGCCGGCGGACAGCCACCTTCATGATCCTCGGCGATATCTGCACGCGGAGTTGCGGCTTCTGCGCTGTGAAAACCGGGCGCCCTCAGGGCCTGGACCTCGACGAGCCGTGTCGCGTTGCCGATGCTGTCGCCAAACTGAACCTGCGGCACGCCGTCATCACCTCGGTCAACCGCGATGAACTTGCGGATGGCGGCGCCGGAATCTTCGCAGAAACAATCCGCCAGATCCGCAGGCGAGCTCCCGGCTGTCGTATCGAGGTCCTGATCCCCGACTTCAAAGGATCGTATGACGCCTTGAAGCGGGTGGTCGACGCCCGCCCGGATATTCTCAACCACAACACCGAAACGGTACCGCGGCTTTATCGCACCGTACGACCACAGGGCCGGTATCATTGGAGTCTCGAGCTCCTGGACCGAGCCAAACGGCACGGTCTGGTCACCAAGACGGGTCTCATGCTGGGTCTGGGAGAGACGCTCGACGAAGTCCGCAAAGTCATGCACGACCTTCGCGGCGTGCGAGTCGATATCCTGACGTTGGGGCAGTATCTGCAACCGACGCGACAGCACCTGCCCGTAGCTCGCTACGTCCCCCCCGAGGAATTTCGGCTGCTGCGCAAGGAAGGCCTGGCCATGGGATTTCGCTACGTCGAATCCGGACCGCTGGTGCGAAGCTCCTACCACGCCGACGAGCAGGTTTTTGAGGAGCTAAGTAATTAGAGATACTTACCTAAAAAGTGCTTGACTTTTTAGGCAAAAGCGATTACTTTTGAGGTGTTTTGTGGGCTGAAACGATGATGACGAACTTATGAGGGACAAGTAGGAACTAGATGGTGCCATAAGCCAATGTCCACAGGCGTGACCATTCGTTTTATGGCACGCTTTTTTTGTACCATGGGCGCTTAGCTCAGCTTGGTTAGAGCGCTTGCTTGACATGCAAGAGGTCACTGGTTCAACTCCAGTAGCGCCCACCAGCATCGAGTAGGAAGAGCAGAAGGCCCGAACTGAGGGCCTTTTCCAGATCGTGACTGACCCGAATGGCAGAGAAGATCAAAATTACCTTTCCCGATGGCAGCGTCAAAGAGTACCCGATAGGCGTGCGCCCCTGGGACATCATCGAGGACATCGGCAGTCAAAGCCTTCGCAAGAAGGCGTTGGTCGCCAAGGTCAATGGGCGCTACATCGACCTTGACCAGCCGATCAGCGAGGATGCTACGTTCAGCATCATCACCTACGACGACCCCGAGGGTCTCGAACATCTCTGGCACAGCACCGCCCACATCATGGCCCACGCTATCAAGGACCTCTTTCCGGAGGCGCAATTCGGGGTTGGGCCACCCATCGAGACCGGCTTCTATTACGACGTGGATGTGGACAAGGCACTCACTCCCGAGGACCTTGCCCGCATCGAGAAGCGGATGAAAGAGATCGTCGCGGCCGATCAGCCTTTCAAGCGCCAGGAGCTCAGCAAGGAGGAAGCTATCGAGCTGTTCAAGAAACGCAGGGATCGGTACAAGCTCGAGATGCTGCGCGAGTTGGAGGATGACAGGCCAAGTATCTATGTCGAGGGTGACTTTGTCGATCTTTGCCGCGGGCCGCATATCCCTTCCACCGGGCGTGCGCGCCACTTCAAGCTGCTGAACGTCGCCGGAGCCTACTGGCGCGGCGACGAGCATAACAAGATGCTGCAGCGCATCTATGGCGTCTCTTTCCCGCGAAAAGAGCAGCTCGACGAATACCTCCACCTGCTGGAAGAGGCCAAGAAGCGCGACCATCGCAAGCTTGGCAAAGAGCTGGATCTCTTCAGCTTCCATCGAGAGGGACCGGGCTTCGTCTTCTGGCACCCCAAGGGTATGGTGCTCTACCGGGAGATCGAGCTGTATATCCGCGACAAACTGCTGGCCAATGGCTATGGCGAGATCAAGACTCCGCAACTGTTGAGCGAGGAGCTGTGGCATCGCAGCGGCCACTGGGACAACTACAAGGACAACATGTACTTCGTTCACGTGGACGAAGACTCGCTGGCGATCAAGCCGATGAATTGTCCCGGTGCCTGCCTGGTGTTCTCGAACACCCTGCGGAGCTATCGCGAGCTGCCTCTGCGTCTGGCGGAATTCGGTGTCGTTCACCGGCACGAACGCTCAGGGGTTCTGGCCGGGCTCTTCCGGGTGAGGCAATTCACTCAGGATGATGCCCACATCTTTTGTACGCCCGAGCAGATTGAAGGCGAAGTCGTCCGCCTGATGAAGTTCGTTGAAGAAGTCTACCATGACTTTGGCTTTGAAGACTATCGGATCGAGTTGTCGACGCGGCCGGAGAAGTCGATCGGCACCGATGAGATGTGGCAACAAGCCGAGGCCGCGCTGGAAGGAGCCTTGAAGTCGGTCGGGACGGCTTATACGCTCAACCCGGGTGAAGGGGCCTTTTACGGACCGAAAATTGACTTCCACGTGCGGGATGTTCTCAAACGCTCGTGGCAATGCGGCACGATTCAGCTCGACTTCTCCATGCCGGAGCGGTTCGATCTCGAGTATGTCGGCACGGATGGACAGCGCCATCGACCGGTGATGATCCACCGTGCCATTGTCGGCTCGATCGAACGCTTTGTCGGCAATCTCATCGAACACTACGGCGGTGCTTTCCCGGTCTGGCTAGCCCCTGTGCAGGTTCGGGTTCTGCCGATCACGGTCCAACAGGTGAGCTACGCGAAACAGATCTACGAGCGCCTCCGTGACCGCGGCCTCCGGGTGGAGCTTGATGACCGTAATGAGAAGGTTGGCTACAAGATCCGTGAAGCAGAAACGCAGAAGATCCCGTACATGTTGGTTATCGGGGCGCGAGAAGTAGAAAACGGCGAAGTGTCGATCAGGAGGAGGAAAAGAGGCGATCTTGGTGCTTCCACCTTGGAAGCTTTCGTGGATCGAATCCAACAGGAGATCAAGGACAAATTCCTGGACTAACGCCGAAAAGGGAGAGCAAACATTAGCAAAAGAAAAACCGTCGCCATCAACGAGCGGATTCGGGCTCCACGCGTCCGCTTGATTGACGAAACCGGCACTCAGCTCGGGATCGTCGCTATCGACGAAGCGCTGCGGATCGCCAGTGAGCGAGGTCTTGATCTGGTGGAGGTGGCGCCGGAGGTACAGCCCCCTGTCTGCCGGATCATGGACTACGGGAAGTACAAGTACGACCAGAGCAAGAAGGAGAAGGCCAGTCGGAAACGCCAACACACGGTCCAGATCAAGGAGATCCGGTTTCGGCCTAAGATCGATGAGCACGACTTGATGTTCAAGGTGAAACACGCGCGGAAATTCCTTGAAGAGGGCAATCGCGTCAAGGTGACAGTGCGTTTTCGTGGCCGTGAGATGGCACACCGGGAGTTTGGCACCAAGCTTCTCGACCGCGTGAAAGAGGAGCTTCAGGACATCGCCAAAGTGGAGCGTGAGCCGCAGATGGAGGGACGGCTCATGGTGATGCACCTGGCAAAGAAGTGACGCCCAAAAACCGGGTGTGCTGCTGTCGTCACAAGGAGTGAACGATGCCAAAAGTGAAAACCAACCGTGCCGCTGCCAAGCGGTTCCATCGCACAGCTACCGGAAAGTTCAAGCGGTGGAAGATGGGCAAGAGCCACATTCTGACGAAAAAATCCAGGAAGCGCAAGCGCCATCTTCGCCGTCCCACGTTGATCGATTCCACCAACGAGCGCCAGGTTCGTCGGCTGCTCGGCATGTGACCAGAAATCAGCCTGGGCCCGCGGTCAGGAACAGGGGGACGGGCTCTGAGAACACGTTTTATCAGGAGGGGCTATGCCTAGAGCAACATACAGCGTTCCTTCGCATCGGAAGCGCAAGAAGATTCTGAAGAACGCCAAAGGGTACTGGGGCGGCCGGCACCGGCTCTACCGCACCGCCAAGGAAGCGGTCGATCGTGCCATGGCGTACGCCTACGTCGGCCGCAAGCTACGCAAGCGTGACTTTCGCCGCCTCTGGATCGCCCGCATCAATGCCGCTGCACGCCTGAACGGGATCACGTATTCGCAGTTGATGAGCGGGCTGAAGCGAAACAACATCGAGCTGAATCGCAAGGTGCTCGCAGACCTGGCGGTCCGTGACCCGGAGGCATTCAAGTCTCTGGTTCAAGCCGCGCAGCAGTAGGAGATGGCCAGCGGCGCCGAAACCATCGACCAAGCGCTCGACTCGCTTCAAGCTGAGTTCGACAAAGAGGCGGCCGCAGTTGTCGACCCCTCCAGTCTCGAAGCTCTCCGGATCAAGTATCTTGGGCGCAAAGGGATCCTGGCCCAGCAGTTTCGCCAGTTGGGGCAGATTGCGCCCGAAGAACGACCGCGCGTCGGCGGCCGACTGAACACCCTCAAACAGCACGTTCAGGCGGTCCTCAGCGACCTGGAGCAACGGCTTCAAACTTCGACGGCTGAGGAAGAGCGGATCGACCTCACTCTGCCGGGTCGCCCCTACCAGTTGGGCAGAAAGCACCCCTTGCTCCAGGTCCTCGATGAGATCAAGGAAATCTTCACGGGCATGGGCTTCGAGATCGAGACGGGTCCCGAGGTTGAAACCGACTACTACAACTTCGAGGCCCTCAACATCCCAGCCGACCACCCGTCGAGAGACCTGCAAGACACGTTCTATATCGACGGCACCTTTCTTTTGCGCACACACACCTCGCCGGTGCAGGTGAGGACGATGGAGTCGCGCCAGCCGCCCATCCGGATGATCGCTCCGGGACGCTGCTTCCGCAACGACACCCCGGATGCCACGCATTCCCCTACATTCCACCAGGTGGAAGGCCTCGTGGTAGACGAGGGGGTCTCCTTTGCCGACCTGAAAGGCGTCATCCGCGCCTTCGCCAGAAAGCTTTTTGACAAGGATGTGCGAATCAGGTTCCGGCCCAGCTTTTTCCCATTCACGGAACCGAGTGCCGAATACGACTTCTCGTGCGTGATTTGCGATGGCAAAGGATGCCGCGTTTGCAAGGGGACGGGCTGGCTCGAAATCTCCGGTGCGGGCATGGTCGATCCGGCAGTGTTCGGCTTCGTCAACTACGATGCCGAGCGATATACCGGGTATGCTTTTGGCATGGGGGTGGAACGTCTGGCGATGCTGAAATATCAGATCGAAGACATCCGGACGTTTTACGACAATGACGTTCGATTCCTCGAACAGTTCTGACACTGTCTGGCATGAAAGTCGTCTACCACTGGCTCAAGGAATACACTGAGTTCCACTTTTCGCCCAAGGAGCTGGCATCCGCCCTCACCATGGCGGGCCTGGAGGTGGAAGGCGTCGAAGAGTACCGTCGCCGTCTCGACCGCGTGGTCATTGGGCGGATCCTCGAGGTTCACCGCCACGACAAAGCCGATCAGCTTACCGTCTGCGAGGTCGACGTCGGCCGTCGCCGTCTGCGCATCGTCTGCGGTGCACCCAACGTGGCTTCGGGCCAGCTTGTGCCGGTGGCACTGGAGGGCGCTGTCCTCTCGGGGGATCGCAAAATCGTCCGCCGTGACATCCGCGGTGTCGTCTCCGAAGGAATGATCTGCTCCGAGGCCGAACTCGGCATCAGCAGCCGCGCGGATACGATCATGGTGCTGAACGGCGGTGTCGAGCCCGGAACTCCTGCGGCTGAGATTCTGGGTGAAGAGGACGTTGTCATCGAGATCAACGTCACCCCCAACCGACCCGACTGCCTCGGCCTGATCGGCGTGGCGCGCGAGGTCTCCGTGCTCGCCCGAACCACGTTACGAAAGCCTGACATCCGACTGCAGGAGACCGGGCCGCCGGTTCGTGGACTGGCGGCGGTGGAGATCGTCGACGCCGACCTCTGCCCGCGGTACACGGCGCGTATCGTGCGCGGCGTGAGGGTGGGGCCGTCGCCATGGTGGCTGGTCCAGCGACTTGAGGCCGCCGGCGTGCGCGCCATCAACAATATCGTCGATGTCACCAACTACGTGATGCTGGAGACCGGCCAGCCCCTGCACGCCTTCGACTTCACTCGCCTGGCTGGCGGCCGCATTATTGTGAGGCGGGCTGCGGAGGGCGAACGGTTCGTGACTCTGGACGAGAGGGAGCACGTGCTGGACAGCGATGTGCTGATGATTTGCGATGCGGAGCATCCCGTCGCCATCGGCGGCGTGATGGGAGGGCTCGACTCAGAAGTGAGCGCCACCACGCAGGAGGTCCTCCTCGAGAGTGCCTATTTCGACTCCACCAGCATCCGCAGGACCGCAAAGAAACTCGGCCTCAATACCGAGGCATCACGGCGTTTTGAGCGCGGCACGGACCCCAACGCCGTGGACTATGCCCTGCATCGGGCTGCCCAGCTCATCCAGGAGATCGCAGGCGGAGACGTTGCTCAGGGTTTCATCGATGTTTATCCGAAGGTCATCCCACCGGCACGGGTTCAGTTGCGGGTGGACAGAGTGAACCTGCTCCTGGGAACGACGGTGGCGCGCCAGGAGGTCATCGATATTCTATCGCGTCTTGGATTCAGCGTGGCCGAGGGTACGCCCCTCGATGTGACGGTGCCTACCTTCCGGCCCGACATCACGCGCGAGGTGGACCTCATCGAAGAAGTGGCTCGCATCCACGGCTACGAAAACATCCCCGAGAAAACGAAGGACGTGCTTGAGCTGGACCGGCCACGCAATCTTCGAGAAAGAAGGATCGAGTTGGTGCGCAACAGTCTGGTGGGGCTCGGCTTCTATGAAGTGCTGACATACAGCATGGTCCACGAGCGTGTGGCAAAGCTTTTCGATCCCGAACGGGTCAAGGTGCGCCTGGCCAATCCGCTCAGCGAGGAGTTGTCCACGTTGCGGCCAAGCCTGATCCCCGGGCTTCTGAACGTTGTGCAGTGGAACGTCAATCGGAAGCGGCCGAATCTGCGCCTGTTCGAGATCGGCAACGTCTTTTGGCGCCGCGATGATGCTGCTGCCGTCGCCGAGCGCACGCATCTGGCCGGCGTCGTCACCGGCAAGGCGGTCGCCAAGAACTGGACCTCCCAGGACCGGGAATATGATTTCTACGATCTCAAAGGCCTGGTTAATGCTTTCCTGGAGCACTTGTCCGTGCCGGAGGTGACTCTGGTTCCCGGCGAGTCATCAGCCACCGACAGCCAGACGTTGCGGATCATCGTCGCAGGTAAAGACCTGGGCTACCTCGGCCGCATCGGCGCTGAGGTACTCGACGCCTGGGATCTGCAGCAGCCCGTGTTCGCATTCGAGCTCGATCTGACGGAGTTGTTGCAACAGATACCTCGGCAGCAGGCATATCGGCCTGTGCCTCGTTTCCCTGCAGTGGAGCGTGACCTCTCTGTCGTGGTCGAAGGCCATGTGCCGGCTGGAGAACTGATGGCGATTGTGCGCCGGTCTGGCGGCGATCTGCTGCGGACAGTGGAGATTTTCGACGTTTACACCGGCGAGCAAGTTCCCGCCGGGAAAAAGAGTGTTTCTTTCTCGCTGCGCTTCGCCTCCAACGAGCGCACTCTAACTGAGGAGGAGGTGGACCGACTCATCTCGCAGATCTTAACCGACCTGAAGGAGCAATTCGGTGCCACCCTGCGATAGGAAGCCACAGGAGAAGAGTCGATGAGTTTTCAGCAGCTCGAAATACTCGAACAAAAGGTCAACGACACGGTGCAGGTCATCCATCGGCTGAGGGCCGAAAACCTGGCCCTCAAGGAAGAAAACCAGAACCTGCGGGCTCGGACCGAAGAACAAGAACGTACCATCGAGCTTCTGCGTCAAGAATATGAAACTCTTCGACGCGTGCAGGAAGCTTCACAGAATTTCAAAGAGAGGGAAGAGAAGATCAAGTTGAAGGTCGAGAACATGCTATCGAAGCTGGAGGAGCTCGACCTCAGCCTCTAGTCCAAGGCTCTCGCATCTCACTGTGGGCTGAGTTCGTCCCCGGTGCAACCAAGCGACCGCAAGCTGACAGGGCAGATCCCGATGAACGATGAGGGACATGTGCTCAAAGTCAATATTTTTGGCACAGAATACCCCATAAAGAGCGGTGCCGGCACGAACGTCGAGTACGTTCGCCGCGTCGCCGAGTACGTCGATCACAAGATGCGCGAGGTGGATCAGAGCACTTCGGCCAAGACATCTTTGAAGGTGGCGATACTTGCCGCGCTGAACATCACCGATGAGCTTTTCCAGGAGCGTGCCCAGGCGGCCGAGTTGAAGGCCCGAATCGCTGAACTGTCAAAGCGATTGGAGCTCGGTCTCCAGGACGGCTCCTGAGAAGATTCGCTCTGCCGATTACAATCCTCGTTGATTTTCTGGGAAGCCGAGAAGGTCTTGCGGTCAGGCTGGCCGGGATGGACTGAAGTGGGCCAGGTGGCAAGAACTATGCGCGACCTTCATACGCCCAGCGACTCAATGAGGATTTTTTGTTTGTGAATATGGTTCAAATAGATCACCGGGAGGACCGATGACGGCCATGTGGATCATCGCACTCGTCGTTGCCGCCGCCGCGGGTGTCGCACTCGGGTGGTTTCTCAGGCAACGCATCGGTCACGACACGATTGCAAGAGCAGAATCCTACGCTAAACAGATCATCGAGGAGGCCAGGACCGAAGCCGACACGATCAAGAAAGAGCGGCTCCTCGAGGCCGAGGAGGAGGTGTTCCGTCTGCGACGGCAGGTGGAACAGGAGGCCAACAGACGGCGTGATGACCTCCAGCAGTCGGAAAAAGATCTGCGATCGCGGGAATTCAACCTCGAGCGCAAGGCCGAGCTGTTGTCCGCCAAGGAGCGCGAGCTGCAGGCAATCGATCAGGACTTGCAGAACCGGAATCGGGCTCTAAGGGCCCGTGAGGCCGAACTCGAGCAGATGGTCGACGAGGAGAATCGCCGGCTGGAAAAGATATCCGGCCTGTCCAACGAAGAGGCCAAGCGCATCCAGCTGGAGAACCTGCTGGAGCGAGCCCGCAGCGAGGCAGCTGAGCAGATCCGCGAGATCCGCGAGCGTGCCCGCCAGACGGCTGAGCGCGAGGCAAGGGAGATCGTTCTGCAAGCCATTCAGCGTAGCGCCGTCGACCACGTCGTCGAAACCACCGTGTCCATCGTCAAGCTGCCGAGCGACGACATGAAGGGGCGTATCATCGGGCGCGAGGGGAGAAACATTCGGACGTTCGAGCAAGTCACCGGCATCGAAGTCTTGATCGATGACACACCTGAGATGGTAGTTCTGTCGGGATTCGACCCGGTTCGGCGGGAGGTGGCGCGCATCTCGCTCGAAAAGCTCATCTACGACGGCCGCATTCACCCGGGTCGCATCGAAGAGGTAGTCGAAAAGACCCGCGAGGAGATGGAAGAAAAAATGGTTCAGTTCGGCGAGGAGGCCATGCTCGAGGTCGGGCTGCACGGCATCCACATCGAACTTCTCCGTCTCCTCGGGAAGCTGCACTTCAAGACGAGCTACGGTCAAAATCTACTCCAGCACTGCAAAGAAGTGGCCAGTCTGGCGGGAATGATGGCGGCGCAGGTTGGACTGGATTCGAACCTGGCACGGCGCGCGGGTTTGTTGCACGACATCGGCAAGGCAGTGGACGGCTACATCGACGGGCCGCCGGCCGAAATCGGCTCTGAGGTGGCCAAGCGCTATGGCGAGGGGAAGGTCGTCGTCAACGCCATTGCTTACCAGAACCGTTTGGAAAAAATTGAGGTCATCCATCCTGTGACCGTTCTGGTGGATGCGGCCAATTCGGTCTCGGTGTCGCGTCCTGGCGCGCGCCGCGAGATGCTCGAGCAGTACTTCCAGCGCATGAACAAGCTCGAATCGATCTGCCTGTCGTTCCCAGGGGTGAGCCGATGCTACGCTTTGCAGGCAGGGCGAGAGATACGGGTGATCGTTGAGCATGAGGAAGTGGACGACGCTCGCTCGCAGCGCCTTGCCGACGAAATCGCCGGCAGGATTCAGGAAAGCATGGAATACCCGGGCCAAATCCGAGTCACCGTGATCCGCGAATACCGGGCCGTGGACCTGGCTCGCTGACCCGGGGCCGGGCACGGACCTTGGTCGCTGAGCTGTGCGCATTCTTGGGCTGTACCTGTCGTTGACGGCCTATTTTTCAGTTGATTTTTCGGGCAGAATTGGTATATTGGAGTCGTCGCTCACACAACCCGGTTGAAAAAGGCCGTTGTCCAGACAGTCGATCAACGTACTCTTTGTTGCTGACATCGTCGGCAAGCCAGGACTGGAAATCACCACCCGGCTGCTGCCAAGCCTCAAGGAAAAACACCGAATTGACCTGTGCATCGCGAATGGAGAGAACGGGGCCAACGGCAAGGGTTTGACGGAGAAGATTGCCCGGCAGTATTTCTCCATCGGCATCGACCTCATCACCAGCGGTAACCACATCTGGGACAACCGGGATATCTTCAAGATGCTGAATGAAGGGAAGCGCATCCTGCGCCCCCACAATTACCCGCGCGGCAACTACGGCACCGGCTCCGTGCTCTTCCAGATTCCGGACGGGCCTGCAATCGGCATCATCAACGTTCAGGGCCGCACTTATATGCAGCCCATCGACTGCCCCTTTCGGACGGCATGGCACGAGGTGAAGCGGCTCAAGGAGCAGACAAAAATCATCATTGTCGATTTTCACGCCGAAGCAACGGCCGAGAAAATGGCTATGGGCTGGTATCTCGACGGCAAGGTCAGCGCCGTCATCGGCACGCATACGCACGTCCAAACTGCCGATGAGCGTATTCTGCCGCAGGGGACAGCCTACATCACCGACGTCGGAATGACGGGCCCCTACGACTCCGTAATCGGCCTACGAAAGGAGGTGGCCATCCAGCGATTCGTTCAGCAGACGCCAAGACGCTACGAGGCTGCCTCAGAGAACCTTCACTTCTGTGGGCTCGTTGTTTCTATCGACCCGGAGTCCGGGCACGCCACCGAAGTACAAAGGCTTCAGCTTCCTTAAGAGGCGTGCATGTCGGCCGAGATCATTGATGGCAGGAGAATCGCACAGGAGATCCGCAGCGAGCTGCGCCAGCAGGTCGAGGAGTTGAAGGGCCGGGGTGTGGTGCCAAATCTGAAAGTCGTGCTCGTGGGCGACGACCCGGCGTCATCGGTATATGTGCGCATGAAGACAAAGGCCTGCTTGGAGTTGGGGCTGGAGTCTGAGACGGTTCGACTGCCGGCGACTGTGTCGCAGGCCAAGCTCCTTGAAATCATTCATGGCTTCAATGTCGATCCATCGGTTCACGGCATCCTTGTTCAGCTTCCGCTGCCCGAACACGTCTCCGAAGGCGAGGTACTGCGTTCGGTCCACCCGGACAAGGACGTGGATGGGTTTCATCCCCTGAGCCGCGGCAAGCTGGTGATCGGCGAGGAGACGTTCATACCCGCTACGCCGGCAGGCGTGCAGCAGATGCTGTTGCGCAGTGGACACTCTCCCGAAGGCAAGCGGGTTGTGATTCTCGGTCGCAGCCTGATTGTCGGCATGCCGCTGGCGATCCTGCTCATGCAGAAAAAACCGGGTGCTGATGCCACCGTTACCGTGTGCCATTCGCGCACGCCCAATCTGGCCAGCATCACGCGGCAGGCGGACATCGTCATCGCCGCTATCGGCCGGCCGGAGATGCTCACCGGCGATATGGTCTCCGACGGCGTGGTTGTCATCGACGTCGGCGTGAATCGTGTGGAAGATCCTGGAACTGAGAAGGGGTATCGACTCGTAGGCGATGTAGAGTTCGACAGCGTTTCTGCCAAAGCAGCGGCGATCTCTCCGGTGCCCGGGGGTGTAGGGCCGATGACCATCGCCATGCTTCTTCACAACACGATCAAGGCTGCACGCATGCAGATGCGCCAGTAGCTCAAGTGGATAGAGCGCTGGCCTCCGGAGCCAGAGGTTGCAGGTTCGAGTCCTGCCTGGCGCACCACATGATGGCTTCTTGAGAACAATGTGTCGTTGCAGCGAAAAATCCCCGCCCCGAGGAAGCAGGCCCTATGGCCTCCTCCACATGCGGGGCTTTTTCTTTTTCAGTCGCTCTGCGCTCGGGGGAAAACGCATCGGCGGCAAGGCCGCATGAAGGGCCGTTCAATGCGGGAGCCTCAATCTCAAAAGTGCCACAGGCTGCGATTCCTCCTTATTGAGCCCCTTGTCATTGCTGCCTGGGTGCTTCTGCCAGCAACCGCAGGCGTCGGGATGCAGCAGGGCAACACCGGCGCATCGGGCCGTGCCCATGCATCCGATTTCGATCTGTACCAGCGTGGGCTCCAGGAAGCCCAGGCAGGGAACTGGCGGCAGGCCTTGAACCTGTGGCTTGAGGCGAAGCAGGCATTGGAGTCCGAGGGCCTATCAGATCCAAGAATCGGCATCGCCTACATCGAGCTGGCCACAGAAAAAGAAGCGACAGCCCTGTACCCGATGGCCAGCGAGCTCTATTTTTGGGGTTTCTCTCATTACGACATGAGTCGTTACCGGCAGGTTGTCGGCGAGGAGGTGGACAGAATCAGCCCCCTTTTAACCGCCGAGGAGCGAAGAGAATGGCAGGAGCTCCTTGCCCGCGGAGATCCATTGCTCAACCAGAATATCAAGCAGTTTTGGGAAGAGAGAGATCCAGCGCCTTCCACACCTACCAACGAGCGATTGTTGGAGCACTGGCAGCGCATCGCCTATGCCAGACGCCATTTTCGCAGGAACCGGCGCACCGTCTACGGCACCGACGACCGGGGCTTGATCTACGTTCGTTTCGGCAAGCCCGACCGGAGCGGCCGGGGACGCCTGGGTATCAATCGTTTCGCCTTCCGGCGGTGGACCAATCTCTTGGGGCAATCCAGTCGTCTCAGCAGGGTGGAGGAGCAGCGCGTCATTCAGGAACTCGACCGCTACAACAACACGCCGGAGTACGAGATTTGGGTCTATACAACTTTTCGGCCCGACAACCCATTGTTCTATCTGTTCGGCAACGAGGGAGGGAAAGGGAAGTTTCGCATGGTCGAAGGCGTGGAGGAGTTGATCCCTGACCGAGCCTTCCGCCGGACCAGCACGCGCTACACGGCGGGACTGCTGCCCGGAGCAGTGTTGGAGACGGTCTACTACGGTGAGTTGACCCACTACCATGGCTATTTCATCGAACGCCTGCAGGAACTCAATACTGCCTGGACGGGTTTCGAGCGTCTCGGGAACTTCGGTCTGAGCATCTCCAGCTTCCGCAACCTCCGGGGTCAATTCCAGGCTCTCGACAGGCAGCGCGCCAAAGAAACCAGGAGCCTGGAGCCGAACGCCAGGTCCACGTTCGAAAAGAGTCTGTTCCCGATGGATATGACGTTACAGGCCGTTCGGATTTTGAATGCGTCGAATGCGCCAACCATCGCCTTTGTTGCCATCACCAGTCTCGAGGGCAGACGAAAGTCGCGCAACGCCCGAGCGGTTCTGACCCCGCCGCCTTACGAGCTCACGCACAACCTGATTTTGCGCGGAAAAGACGGTCAGCCGCTGCGGCGGCTGACCAATTCCCTGAGCCTGCGGGATGGCTCTGCGTCCGTGTTCCTGTTTCCACACCGCCGGACGGAAGAAAGCCTGGTTTTTATTGCCGAGGCTTTCCGTTCGGTTCGCACCGGGAGCGGTGGTGGCCTGGCCCCCAGGACCTACGCCAACCTTCTCGGCATCGGCAAGGCTCTGATTCAAGTGGACAGCGTATTGTCTTCCGAGCCGGATCAGCTCGAACTCAGCGATCTTGTCATCGGCGTACGCGCCATCGATGCGTCATTGGGAGAAAGTTTTCCCTTCCCGGTGGTGCCGACGAATCAGATCTACAAGCCGCGCACTTTGAAAACTTATCTCGAGATTTACCACCTGGTTACGGACCCACAGGGGATTGCGCATTTTTCGTTGGCGCTGCGCGTCGCCAGACTGCGAGGGCGCAAGAAAACCCGGAAAGAAAGGATCGCCCTCAGCTTCGATTTGCACTCAGCAGGTAGAACGTCCAAAGAGACCTTCGACGTGGACATCTCCAGCCTTGCGGCCGGCGAGTACGAACTTCTCGTTCGGGTGACCGATAAGATCTCCGGCCAGACAAGGTCTCGGAGTGCCACGTTCCAGGTTTTGAAGATGGAACAGGAAGACTAAGGCGCGTTCTGGGGCTGGTGGAGTGCCGGGACGCGCGTTGCGTCATGCATTGCTCAAGATTCTCTCCGATACGGACGCAAAATCGGTCGACTTCTGTGCAGCATGCAAGAAAAGGCTGACATCAAGGTGGGCTGCTGCGGCTTTGTCGTCTCTCAGCACCAGTACTTCAAGCTCTTCAAGCTGATCGAGATTCAGGGCACATTTTACCAGCTCCCCAGGCTGGTCACGGCTGAGAAATGGCGTGCGGCCGCGCCCGCCGGATTTGAATTCACGATGAAAGCCTGGCAGTTGATCACCCATGAGCCGACCAGTCCTACCTACCGTCGGCTCGGCCGGAAGATTGAGCCCCACGAGTACGATCGGTACGGCTGTTTTCGGCCGACCGAGGAGGTACTCGAAGCCTGGTCGCAGACGGCCATGTTCGCGCGCACACTGGGTGCGACGGTGGTGGTCTTCCAATGCCCGGCGAGGTTCCGTCCCACCGACGAAAACATCGCCAACATGCGAGCGTTCTTCGGACGCATCGATCGAGATCGCTTTCGCTTCGCCTGGGAACCACGAGGGAACTGGCCGGCAGAGGTTATCGTGCGTCTTTGTGAGGAGCTTGACCTCATCCACTGTGTCGATCCCTTCAAGAACGAGCCTTTGTTTGGCGACTTCCAATACTTCAGGCTGCATGGGATCACGGGCTATGCCTACCGGTTTACCGACGAGGATTTGCGCAGGCTGAAGGAATGGGCCGGGAGGAAGCCGAGCTACCTGCTTTTCAACAACAACACGATGAAAGAGGACGCACTGCGGTTCATGCAATTGACTCAAAGCGGAGTCTGACCGATGACGGCGCGCACTTTCGTCGGGACGAGCGGCTGGAACTACAAACACTGGTCTGACGGTGTGTTTTACCCCCGGGGCATGAAACAGGGTGAGTGGCTCGCCTATTTTGCCCGGCATTTCGACACGGTGGAGATCAACAACACGTTCTATCATCTGCCGGCTCGCCGAGTGTTCGAAGACTGGCACGCATCGACTCCCCCCAACTTTACCTTCGCCGTGAAGGCGAGCCGCTTCATCACTCACATGAAGAAACTGGCCGATCCACAGGAGCACGTTCGCAACTTTCTGGAAAACGCCAGTGGCCTGCGTGAGAAACTCGGCATCGTACTCTTTCAACTGCCGCCATACTGGAAATTCAACCCGGATCGACTGGAGGCTCTCTTCGACTTCGTCTCCACACAGGAGATCGTGCCGGGCCTGCGATCAGCGCTGGAGGTTCGCCACGAGTCGTGGAATGTGGAGGAGTGTTTCGAGGTTCTCAGGAGGTATAACGTATCGCTGGCTTTGGCTGACTGGCCGGGGTTGACCATCGAAGGTCCGGTGACCGCCGACTTCGTGTTCCTGCGGCGGCACGGCCCCGGCAGCCTGTACGCCTCTGATTATCCGGACTCCTACCTGAGACGCGATGCTCGCCGGATCCAGGGATGGGTGACCGAAGGGAAGGACGTCTACATCTATTTCAACAATGACGCTTACGGCTATGCAGTCAAGAATGCACTGCGGCTGAAAGAGCTCCTCGGCGAGGACCTCATGGCAGACCCGCCGTGACCCAGGCCTGGGAGCTCCCCGGGCATCTTCTTGAAAAGGGACAATGCGGCGGAAAAAATCCGCGCGCGTTGTACATCTGGAGGCGATGATGAGCAAGGACCGTTTCCCGAAATCGGTGCAACTGGCACGGGTTCCGACTCCCATTGAACACCTCCCACATCTGACGAAATCATTTGAAGGCCCAGAGATCTACATCAAACGGGACGATCTCACCGGCCTGGAGCTGACCGGCAACAAGGTGCGGAAGCTGGAGTTCGTGATGGCCGAAGCACTCGAGCACGGCTGCGACACGGTGATCACCTGCGGTGGCGCCCAGTCGAATCATGCCCGCGCGACCGCCGCCGCGGCCGCCAGACTGGGTCTGAAGGCGCACCTGGTTCTGCGGGATGGGGGCGCCGGTGACCTGGACGGGAATCTCTTTCTCGACCGACTGGTCGGCGCCGAAGTGACCTTCATCACCTCGCAGGAATACGAGCGTGTCGATGAGATCATGCAGGAGGTTGCGGACCAACTGCGACAGGCCGGCCGAAAACCCTACATCATTCCCGAGGGCGCTTCGAACGCGCTCGGCTGTCTCGGGTATGTGAGGGCCGCAGAAGAGTTGTCGGCGCAGTTGCGAGAGTTGAAGCTCCGTGTCCATCATCTTGTGCTGGCTGTCGGCTCGGGCGGCACCCAGGCGGGACTCCTGCTCGGAAAGCACCTTTACGATCTACCCTGTGAAATCTGCGGGTTCAACGTCTGCGATAGCGAGGCCTACTTCGTCAACCGGATTTGGGGGATCGTCTGCCAGGCACAGGAGCGCTTCAGCCTTGATCTGCCCATCGAAAAGAGCGATATCCACATTATCGACGGGTATGTCGGCAAAGGGTACGGGCTGAGTCGTCAGGAAGAGATCGAGATCATCAAGAAAACGGCACGCCTGGAAGGGATCATCCTCGACCCGGTCTACACGGGCAAGGCGATGTACGGTCTGGCAGACCAGATTCGTCGCGGTCGTTTCAAGGCGGGGGAGAACGTGCTATTCCTGCACACGGGCGGAGTATTCGGCCTCTTCCCGAAGCGTAGCTTGTTCTTCTGAAAAAGCTCTTGCATTTCGAAACCTGAATTGCTAAATTGCCATCGTTTGGATGGGGCCGTAGCTCAGCTTTGGGAGAGCGCCTGAATGGCATTCAGGAGGTCGTGGGTTCAAGTCCCATCGGCTCCACCAGTGACCGTGCCAACACTAAAAAGCCCGGCGTCAACGTCGGGCTTTTTGTTAGGCGGCCTGCTCTTCCGGCTCGACTACCTTCAAGGTTCCGACTGTGATGAAGCTATAGAGGTTTCTGCCGCATTTGTTTTCGCATTCGAAGTTCTCGAAAATGCGGTCACAGTCCTCTTCCGATTCCACGGGATACCGCTTCACGCTCCCGCAGGCTTCGCAGGTAATCACTATCTCGCGGTATTCAATCGCTTTCATGCGCGCTCCTAGAGATCATTGAAGTTGCCAAGGGCTCGTCCGGGTCGTCCGCCTGGAAAGGGCCGGGCAACGGACAGCCGAGAAGGAATATCTGCATGTTCAAGATCGCCGTCATCGCCGCTCTTTTGCTCGTGATGCTTGCGATGTACAGATTCGGTCGCAGTCGGTACAATGTGGTTCGCCGACGCCGACGGGAGATCCTTGACCGATTGCGGCATCAAGACGAAGAGCAGCGCTAAAAAAGTGCTTGCGTAAACCTCCCGTTGTTCTTATATTCATACCGTCAAATGTCGGAATTGCGGGAGTAGTTCAGTGGTAGAACACCACCTTGCCAAGGTGGGGGTCGCGGGTTCAAATCCCGTCTCCCGCTCTCAGCGAAGATCAGAGTTGGCGCTCTGATCTTTTTTTGGCGTCCCCTTCAGGCGGCGTAGCCAAGTGGCTAAGGCGGGGGTCTGCAAAACCCCTATTCACCGGTTCGAGTCCGGTCGCCGCCTCCTTTCCATTCAACAGCAAGAAGAAAGCCTACCCACGCAGTCTTTCCGGTTCTGGTTCTGAAGAAAAGCGCCTTTCCTTCGCCTAGCCACTCGCCTCGTAACAGGCCAGCCGAACATGCCATTTTGCCGCGGGACTGCGCTCGTTTCCGCTATGAGAGCCGAGCTGCCTTGTGATCCGAGGGAAATTCCTTCACTTCCCCTTGACAAAATCCTGGTGGATTTGTATCTTCGCTCTGGTTTGGACTTGAGAGAAAGGGAGGGCCATTCCGTCCGCGGATTTCGCTTCGAGATGGCTTCGCTGCCATCGTGGTTTGACCCCATCGGACGACTTCTGCCCCCAGTGCCTTCTCCATTTCTGTTGACTTTCTAACATCCGGGATACCCCAGTGGCTATTCCCCTGGTCGCAATCGTGCTGATCGGCGTAGCCATCTTTGCCGCGGCTCTGGCTTTGAGTGCCTTTGTGTGGGCTGTGCGCACCGGCCAGTTCAGCGTCGCTCACCTGAATCGTGGAGCGTATGCGGTGTTCGACGAAGAGGACCGGATTGGTGAACCCCAGGACATGATCTTCCGCGATGGAGCAGATGGCTAAGGACTCTTTCGACCTTACGGCCGCTCCAGAACGGGCGGGCATGGCAGAAGCCGGCCCCTCGGCAGTGTCGCGGGCCGAGATCGACGATTCTGCCGCGGGGCCGGTGGTCCTTTTTCTGCTTTCGGCTGTGCTCTGGCTGCTGGCGGGCACCTTCTTCGGGCTGGCTGCTTCGATCAAATTCAATCTTCCCGACTGGCTAGGCAGCGTTCCCGCTCTCACCTTCGGACGGATCCGCCCGGCACACCTGAACACCATGGTGTACGGCTGGGCGTCGATGGCGGGAGCGGGCATTCTGGTGTGGATGACGGCGAGGCTATGCCGCGTCCGCGTGCAGTGGCCGTCGTTGCTTTGGCTCTCCGCGTTGATCTGGAACCTGGGCGTCGCGGCCGGGACGATCTCACTTCTGGCCGGCTACAGCACAGGATTGGAATGGCTTGAATTCCCGCGCTTCTCAGCCGCCCTGATCGGTCTGGCGTTCGTGCTCTTCGCGCTGTCGGTGGCGCGAACCTTCCATTTTCGCAAAGTCGAGCATCTCTACGTCAGCCTGTGGTACACCCTGGCGGCATTGCTCTGGTTCCCGATTCTCTACACCGTTGCCAACATCCGGCCGTACTCAGGGGTGATGGAGGCGGCCATGAATTGGTGGTACGGGCACAACGCCCTGACTGTCTGGTTCACCCCCATCGGCCTGGCCATCGCCTACTATTTCATTCCGAAAGTGCTGGGACGGCCGATCCATAGCTACTACCTGGGCTTACTGGGTTTCTGGTCCTTCGCGTTGTTTTACAACTGGAACGGCATTCACCACCTGATCGGCGGTCCCCTGCCGACGTGGCTGATCACTGTTTCCATCGTTGCCAGCATCATGATGGTGTTGCCGGTGCTGGCGGTCGCTGTGAATCACCACCTGACGATGATCGGGCATTTTCGGATGTTGCGGTATAGTCCGACGCTGCGGTTCGTCGTCTTCGGCGCCATGAGCTACACGGCCGTCAGCTTGCAGGGATCGTTTCAAGCGCTGCGAACCGTCAACGAGATCACCCACTTCACCCAGTGGACCATCGCCCACGCCCACGTTGGGCTCTATGCCTTTGTCACCATGTCGCTGTTCGGTGCGTTTTATTATGTGCTGCCACGAGTGGCGAAGTGGGAGTGGCCCTATCCAAAGCTCATCAAGCTACACTTCTGGCTGGTGGCCGTTGGTGTCACCATCTACGTTGTGTCGTTGACGATCGGCGGCCTGCTGCAGGGCCTCTACATGACCGATCCGGCCAAGCCCTTCATCGCCTCGGTCAACGTCACAAAGCCCTATCTGGGCTTGCGATCGCTGGCAGGCACGCTGATGATGCTCGGCCATTTTGTCTTCGCCTACCACTTCGGCCTGACGATCTACCGGGCTGGCCCCAGGCGATTCGCACCGCCTTGGGTTCGGTCCGAGGAGGAGCTTCCGGCATGATGTTCATCCGCACGTTCACCTTTTTCCTGGGTGTACTGGCTACGCTATTCCTTGGCTGGGCGGTCCTCATCGGCGTTCCCGATCTGCAACTGGCCAGGCTCGAACCGGCAGAGGAGCTGCAGGCCTACACTGCCGAGCAGTTGTTCGGGCGGCAGATCTACATCCGCGAGGGCTGTGTCTACTGCCATAGCCAACAGACCCGGCCCGAAGGATTCGGCGCGGATCAACAGCGCTTCTGGGGGCGGCCCTCAGTGCCGGCCGATTACGTGTATGACAAGCCGCACCTTCTCGGTACGATGCGGACCGGTCCGGATCTGTTCAACATCGGTGCCCGGCAGCCGAGTGAGGACTGGCATCTGTTGCACCTCTACAACCCTCGGGCACTGGTGAAAGACTCTCTGATGCCACCGTATCCGTGGCTGTTCGAGGAGAAACAGACAGCCGGTCCCGACGAAAGGGTGATCGACGTCCCGCCGCCATTTGCCCCGGCTGGCAGGGTGGTCGTGGCCAAACCCGAGGCGCTGGCGCTTGTGCAGTACTTGCTGGGCCTCGACCACACATACCCGCTAACTCAAAAGAAAGCCAGGCAAGATACTCAGGATGGAGAGAAGTAATCTGCCATCGCAACAACCGCCACCTCCTTTCGGCGATCGAGGGGAGGAGAAGGACCTTGAAGAGATTCACGCCACCATCCTCTCGCGGGAGCGCCAGGAACCCGAGGAGGGTCTGGAGCCTACCCCGTGGTGGGTGTGGGCGATCGGAGTGCTGCTGCTGTTCTTCGGCGGGTTCTACCTGGGGCGCTACGGTGGCTCCTTTCGACCCGTCGCTCATGAACTACAGCAACCGGCGGGGGTGACCGCGGCGGAAATCAAGGTCAAGAAGGAGGTGCGCGGCGATCTCATCTATGTCAACGTTTGCCAGGTCTGCCATCAGCCGGACGGCAAAGGCGTCGGCAACCGCTATCCACCCCTTGCAGGGTCCGATTGGGTTGTGTCCGATCCAGAGACAGCGGCCCGCATCGTTCTTTTCGGACTCCAGGGCCCCATCAAAGTAACCGGCAGAATGTTCCAGAACAAAATGCCTCCACAGGGAGACAAGCTGAGCGATGAGGAGGTCGCCGCTGTCCTGTCCTACGTACGCTCCTCGTGGGGGAACAATGCACCAGCGGTTTCCGCCGACCTGGTGAAACAAATCCGGGAAACGCACAAAGGACACGGCCCGTGGACCGCACAGGAACTGACCCAAGCCCGGGAGGCGAAGTGAGGTCCCGGCATTCTACGGATCGGTTGGGAAGTGATTCGAGCAAAACCCGGATGGAGTCGGCCGCCGGGCGTCAGGCGCTCGAATGGCTGGGATTCGGCGCCATGCTCGGCGTGGTGCTGGCTCTGACCGCCGGATGCAGCAGTCGTCCTGTCGAGCCGCGCCAGCCGATCGCATTCAGCCATCGCATTCACGCCGGCCAATATCAAATCAACTGCCAGTACTGCCACGATGGTGTTCGCAGGCCGGGCGCCGCAGCCGGAGTCCCTTCAGTTCAGCTCTGCATCGGGTGCCACAAACTGGTCGCGGTGAACAAACCCGAAGTCGTGAAGATTCGGGAAGCGTTCCAGGCTCGAAAACCGATCCGGTGGATGCGCGTCGTGGATTTGCCTGACTTCGTCTATTTCAATCATTACCCCCACATCGCCAGGGGAATCAAATGTCAGCAGTGCCACGGGCCGGTCGAGACCATGGACAGGGTGCTCATGGTGAACAAGCTCGACACGATGGACTACTGCGTGCGCTGCCATCGTAAGAACAAAGCAAGTATTGACTGCTACGTCTGTCATCGCTAATCGGGTCGAGAGGCCATGGAGATAAAGCGCAGAGATTTCCTTAGAATCGCCGGCACCACGGGCGTCGCTGCCGCGCTTGCAGGCTGCACCAGGAAGCCGCCCAAGTTCATCATACCGTACGTCATTCCAGCCGACGACATCGTCCCGGGCAAAGCAGTCTGGTATGCCAGCGTCTGCCGCGAGTGCCCGGCGGGCTGTGGGGTGCACGTACGGGTTCGAGAGGGCAGAGCGGTCAAAGTGGAGGGAAGCCCGCAGCATCCGGTGAACGCCGGGCGGCTGTGCTCGAGGGGACAGGCCGCCCTCCAGGGCCTCTACAATCCTGACCGCATCCAGCAGCCGATGCGCCGGATGGAGTCCGGAGACTGGCAGAAACTCACCTGGGACGAGGCGGAGGCGTGGCTAGCAGAAAAGTTGCAGGGGATCGCTGAGCGCGGCCGCGGCCGCACCATTACCTGGCTCACGCCACATCTCACAGGCAGCCTGGATCGTCTTATCGATGATTGGCTTGCAGGATTCGGTTCCAGGAGGCGCCTGCGTTACGAAGCGGTTGCCTACGAAGGCCTGCGCCGAGGCCATCAACTGGTGTTCGGCCGGGATGAAATCCCGACCTACGACTTTTCCAAAGCCAGGATGATTCTGTCCTTCGGTGCTGATTTCCTGGAGACCTGGCTCTCTCCCGTGGAATACGCTCGGGGCTTCTCTCTGGCGCGTTCGCTGGAGGGGCACGACATGGCGGGTTTTATCTACTTCGGCCCCCGTCGCTCGCTCACTGCCGCCAATGCCGACGAATGGCTGGCCGTAGGACCAGAGCACCTCGGCACCGTGGCTCTGGCGCTTGTCCACGTCATCGTCACGGAAGGCCTGTCATCACGCATTCCTCAGGATGAACTGCGCAGAATCCGAACGATCGTCTCGGACGCTTCGCCCGAGGCCGTGCAGAATGCGGTCGGAATCGGGGCGCAGAAACTGCGCGCCGTCGCCAGAGAGTTTGCCGCAGCCTCCCCCGGATTGGCCGTCGCCGGCGGCGCCACCTGCGAAACGAACTCGGGCCCTGCCAGCGTCGCCGCTGTGGGGCTACTGAATTATATCTGTGGCAACATCGGCCGGACCGTCAAATTCGGATCTGCTCTCAGCCTGAGTTCGACAGGCACCTATGCGGACATGGTACGGTTGATCCGTCGCATGAACGAGGGAGAAGTGGAGGCTCTTCTTGTCGCTGAAAGCAATCCAGCCTACACGGTGCCAGCCAACGCTGGGTTCGCCGAGGCCCTCGAAAAAGTCGGGCTGGTGGTCGCGTGCACCAGCTATTTCGATGAAACCGCCCAACGGGCACATCTGGTTCTGCCCGTGCACACTCCTGCCGAGAGCTGGGGAGATTACGAGCCCCGGCGCGGCGTCTACGGCCTGATGCAACCCGTGATGCAGCCTGTTTTCGACACCCGCATGCTCGGCGACCTGCTGCTTTCCGTGGCCTCCCGGGTTGGCGGCAAGGTCGCGAGGAAGTTCTCCGATACGACCTTCTACGACTACGTCCGCCGGCGTTGGAGGGAGTTACACAAGCGTGTTGCCCCGAAGCAAGACTTCGAGGTGTTCTGGTTCGAGGCTCTGCGACGGGGCGGTGTTTGGGTCGAGGAACCCGAACCCCGAATCCGACTTGCTTCAGGACTTGGCCGGCGACACTTCCGCAACCTGTTGCAGCAGACGCCAGAGAGGCGCGACGGTTTCAGACTGGTGGCCTATCCCTCGCCGCACTTCTACGACGGCCGAGGTGCCAATCGACCCTGGTTGCAAGAGGTGCCTGACCCGATGACACAGCTTGTTTGGGACAGTTGGGTTCAGGTCCATCCCGACGATGCCGCGCGGCTCAAGCTGCGCCACGGCGAGATGGTCCGGTTGTTGTCCAATCAAGCGTCGGTCGAGGTGCCGGCCTACGTGGACGATGGGGTGCAGCCCGGAGTGGTCGCTGTCGCTGCAGGGCAGGGGCACAGCCACTTCGGACGTTACGCTACCGGCCGCGGTGTCAGCATCTATCCGCTGCTTCACCCGCAGCCGGTGCGGGCCACAGGCGGCATGGGATGGGCTGACCTCGAAGTGAAACTCAACCCCGTCGGCCGGCGCGGCCATCTGGTTACGGTGGCTGGCAGCGATACCCAGCATGGCAGAGAGCTGCTCCAGGTGGTGACCCTG
Source organism: uncultured Cytophagia bacterium (assembly GCA_964527995.1). GTDB lineage: Bacteria > Zhuqueibacterota > Zhuqueibacteria > Oceanimicrobiales > CAZGRP01 > CAZGRP01. Next base: position 48,752 of record CAZGRP010000007.1, read on the forward strand.
GCCGAGCTCCAACAGGGTGGTGCCGAGGAGCATCATGAAGAACTCAGCATGTACCCGCAGCACGAGCACCCTGAACATCGCTGGGGGATGGCCATCGACCTCAACAAGTGCACGGGATGCAGCGCCTGCGTGACCGCCTGCTATGCCGAGAACAACCTCGCTGTGGTGGGCAAAGAGCTCGTCGCTCAGGGTCGTGAAATGGCCTGGATCCGCATCGAGCGCTATTACCAGAAGGAGGGTAAGAGAGGACCCGTTCGCTTCTTGCCGATGCTGTGCCAGCAATGCGACAATGCTCCCTGTGAGACGGTGTGCCCTGTCTATGCTGCCTACCACACTCCCGAAGGCCTCGACGCGCAGGTCTACAACCGCTGCATCGGCACCCGCTACTGCTCCAACAACTGCCCCTACAAGGTGCGCCGGTTCAACTGGCTGCCTCACGAATGGCCCGACCCACTCAATTGGCAACTGAACCCGGACGTTACGGTGCGCTCGAAGGGTGTCATGGAAAAGTGCACCTTCTGCATCCAGCGCATCGTCGAAGGCAAGAACCACGCCCGGGAACAGGAACGGCCGTTGCGGGACGGCGACATCGTTCCGGCCTGTGCTCAGGCCTGCCCCAGCGAGGCCATCGTCTTTGGCGATCTCAAGGACCCGGACAGCAGAGTCTCGAAGGTGCGGAAGGCGAACAGCCGGCGGTCCTACCGGGTGCTCGAGGAGTTGAACACCCGGCCGGCGATTGCTTACCTGAAAAAGGTGATCCGCGATAACGAGAAGGTCCCAGCATGACCGAAAGTTACCAGCTTCGTTACGCGCAAGTTGACGTCGATCTGCTGCAAAGCATGCGGCCGGCAAAGCGTCGCTACTATCTCGTCCTTGGCTCGCTCTTCCTGCTGATTCTATGGGGCGCCTATTCGTGGGGCTACCAGATCCGTCACGGAATGGGCGTGGCAGGGATCAGTCACCCCGTCGGTTGGGCGGTCTACATCACGAACTTCGTCTTCTGGGTCGGTATTGCGCACTCTGGCACGCTGATCTCGGCCATCCTGTTCCTTTTCCGAGTACGCTGGCGGGCGTCGGTCTACCGTAGTGCCGAAGCGGTGACGGTTTTCGGGCTGATGACGGCCGGACTTTTCCCCATCATCCACGTCGGACGGCCGTGGGTGGTATTCTGGGCTCTGCCTTATCCGCAGATGGGGGGCCTCTTTCCCAACTTCCGGTCACCGCTGGTCTGGGACGTGCTGGCGATCTCGACCTATCTGACGGTGAGTCTGCTGTTCTTCCTCACCGGCATGGTCCCGGATCTGGCCGTGGTGCGCGACCGCATTCGTGGATGGCGAAGGAAAGTTTACGGTTTCCTGGCGCAAGGCTGGCGAGGTTCGGATCGACAGTGGCGCCACTACACCAGCGCCTACATCTTCCTCGCCGGGCTGGCCACGCCGCTGGTCATTTCCGTGCACAGCATCGTGTCTTGGGATTTCGCCATGAGCATCCTGCCGGGCTGGCACAGTACGATTTTCGCGCCCTATTTCGTGGCCGGCGCCATCCACTCCGGGCTGGCCATGGTGATCCTGATCCTGATCCCGATGCGGCGCATGTTCAACCTGAAGGCTTATGTGACCGACCAGCATCTGGGTAATCTCGCCAAGCTGATGGTGCTGACGGCGATGCTGGTCGGCTACGCGTATGCCATCGAGATTTTTCTGGCCTGGTACAGCGGCAACCCGTACGAGAAGGGCACGTTTCTTTTCCGACTGACGGGACCGTACGCCTGGATGACCTGGTCGTTGTTCGTTCTCAACGTGGCCGTGCCGCTCTTTTTCATCTTTCCCAAGGTTCGTGCCCGGATATCGTGGCTGATGGCCGTGGCCGTGGCCGTCATGATTGGTATGTGGCTGGAACGCTTCGTGATCATCGTCACCTCTCTGGCCCATGACTTCGACCCATTCGCCTGGGGTCTGTACAAGCCGACCTGGGTAGAGGTCGGCATCACCACTGGCAGTTTCGCCTGGTTTTTCTTTCTCTTCTTGATCTTCGCAAAGGTGCTGCCGGTAGTGTCGATGTGGGAGGTCAAAGAACAGTTGCCTGCACATTGAGAGTTGAAATGGGAGCCGGACGAGCAGACCGCTTACGTATCCTCGGTGTTTTTCGCGAGCAACACTCGCTGGTAGCCGCCATCGAGGCGGCAAAGGCCGCCGGCTACAGCGATCTCGAGGCCTTTTCCCCGGTTCCGGGACATGCGATCGAGGAAGCGCTGGGCCAGCCTCCGAGCCCGGTGCGCATTTTTAGCCTGGTCGGGGGGCTCACTGGACTGGCAGCGGGTTGGGCGCTGACCATCGGAGCGGCTTTGCACTACCCGCTGATCGTCGGCGGCAAACCGATCGTCTCGTTGCCGCCGTTCCTGATCGTTGCCTACATTCTCACCATTCTCTTCGGGGCGCTGGCAACGGTTGCGGGTTTACTCCTGTTCGCTCGCCTGCCGCGTTTCCGCCGCGATCCGCTGTACGACCCGCGCTTCTCGGGCGACCACTATGGCCTGGCGGTCGGCTGCGAGGAGAGCAAGGCGGAAGAGGTGCAGGCAACGCTGAAATCGAATGGAGCCATTGAGATTCGCACTGCGAGATGACCGATGAGAATGCCGTCTAGCCCAGATGATCGCAACCACCGGGCTTTGTTTCTTGCCTTGGCCTTCATTGCTGCTGGCATGGCGGTGGTCGGCCTGTTCTCGGCCTGTGGCTCCGACGTGCCCGGCCAGGAATGGGACATCCGTACCGACATGCGACGCCAGCCGTCCATCCGGTCGCAGGAGGCGCCGCGACCATCTGTTCCGGGCACGGTGCCCGTGGACGGCAGCATGCCCTCGCTCGGCCACGACCGCGACGCTCTTCTGCTGAAGAATCCAATCGAGCCGACCGTCGCTTCTCTGGAGAAAGGGAAGATCCTCTTTGAAATCTACTGTACGCCGTGCCACGGAGTCATTGCCAAGGGAGATGGGCCGGTTGCCGCCAAGTTCTCCCAACCGCCCGATCTCACCCAGGAACAGTATCGCAGACTCTCGGATGGCATGATCTACTCGGTGATCAGGAACGGTTTCCTGACCATGCCGCCCTACTACGAAATGACCACACCGACGGAACGGTGGCACATTGTCAACTACTTGCGGACTCTACAGCGAAAATGAGCCGTCCCACTACCACAGAAAAAGCGGCCCTGCCGGTGCTTCCGAGAACGCTGCCACCACGATTGAAGGTCGTGCTCTGGTTGTTGGCAGCGCTTGGCCTGCTGTCCCTGCTGTGGGGGATACTGGATGGCAAGGCATCGCGGGTATGGCTGGCATATGTGGTGAACTTCCTCTTCTGGTCTTCCCTGGCGCAGGGCGGGATCATTTTCTCCGCCGCTTATCGCCAGGCGAACGGCGGTTGGGGTGAGCCGGTGCGGCGGCTGGCCGAATCGATGATCGGATTCCTGCCCGTTTCCTTGCTGCTTTTTCTTGGCCTGCTCTTGGGATACCGGCATGTCTATCCCTGGGCCAACGAGGTTTTTCCGGGCAAGGAGCTGTGGCTGAGCCCGCCTTTTCTTTTCGGTCGAGATGCCGCTATTTTCGTTGCTTTACTGGCCCTCAGCGCCTTCTATGTCTACCACTCGCAGCGGGTCGACCTCGGCCGGTACGCCGAGAGGTACTCGGCCAAGGGCGCGTTGCCAGGCCTGGTTTCGCGATTGACCCGAGGTTGGCAGGGAGCTGCGGTGGAGTCTGCCCGCAGCGGCCGGGTTCTGGGCTGGCTTACTCCTCTACTCCTGGTAGCCTTCGTTGTGCTGTACAGCTTCATCGGCTTCGACATGGTCATGTCCGCCGACCCCCACTGGTACAGCACCCTTTTCGGCTGGTTCTACTCCGTCAGCAGTTTCTATCTGGCCCTGGCAGGTCTCGGTGTGGCCATGGTCGTGGGCCGGCGGCTGCTTGGCCTTCGCGACCACACCTCGAGCGCCATGTTCCACGATCTAGGTAAGCTCCTGTTCGGCTTCTGTCTGCTCACCGGCGGTTTCTTCTGGACACGCTACCTGGTGATCTGGTATGGCAATATCAGCGAAGAGATCGGCTACATGGCCCTGCGGATGGCACAGATGCCTTGGGCCGTGCTGAGCTGGGGCGTCGTTGGTGTCGGTTACCTGCTGCCGCTGGCTGTACTTCTGAGCCGCGCTGTCAAGAAGAAGCCCGCCGCTGCATTGATCATGGGTACGCTGATTCTGGCAGCCATGTGGCTCGAGCGCTTTGTCGCCATCGCCCCCAGCGTCTGGCAGGGCAAAGGGATCCCGCTGGGCCTGCTGGAAGTCGGAATCACCGCCGGATTCGCCGCCGTCTTCGCCCTCAGCTGGCTGGCTGTGGCGCGTGCCCTGCCGTTGGTCTCGATCGGTGAAAACGCGGACATCCAACCGCACTCCTGAAGCCCACAGCGAACAACCCGTCGCGGTGGCAGCGCCATCCCTGTAGGCCGGTCTTCCAAACCGCTCCCGTCCCTGCTTTGGCAATGTGAATAACATCCGGCGGCTGCAAATATTCTTGACATTGGAATGCAGGTTGCGTATCTTTGGAGCGATTTTTGGGCATGATCGTAGGCCTGGGGATTCTCTGTCGCCCCTATAGCTCAGAAAGGACAGAGCAGCGGGTTCCTAACCCGTGTGTCGCAGGTTCGAGTCCTGCTAGGGGCACGTTCACAGCCCATCCGTCAGGATGGGCCTCTTTTTGCCAAGCGGTTTCGAGGAGGGCTGAAAGCGAACGATGCTGAAACCAAGAAAGCGCCTGACACGGCGTCAGATCAAAGAAGATAAGCTCGTCACCTACTATTTCAAGGTGAACGACTGGGTCAATCGCCATGCGATGCAAGTTCTTGCCGGGGCGGTTGTGGTCATCCTGATTCTCTTAGCCGGTACTCTCTGGAGTCAGAAGCAGCGAAAAGCCGAGGGCGAAGCATCTGTCGAGCTGACCAAGGCTCGAATCGCCTATGACCAGGGTCAATACAAGCAGGCGATCACGGTCCTCGAGGACCTCGTCACCCGCCACGGTTCGACACGGAGCGGCACGACCGGTCTCTACTACCTCGCCAACGCCTACTTCAACACCGGCGATTACGACGCAGCTCAACGCTATTTCGAAGCCTATGAGCGCAAGGGCAAGGACGAGTTGCTCAAAGCGGCGGCAAAGGCCGGTGTTGCGGCTTGTCTGGAGCAGAAAGGCGAATACCTGGAGGCGGCCAAAGTGTACGAGGAGACAGTGAAGAAGTATCCCAAACACTTCGCGGCGCCGCAATACCTGATGGATGCAGGACGCAACTACGCGCTTGCCGGAAACCTGGAAGATGCAAAGCGAGTCTATCAAATGATCACCGAGAAGTACCCGAAGTCGGTGCTGGTGAGTGAAGCGCAAATACGACTTGCGGAGCTTCAGGCAAACAAGTAATCTGTCCTAAGTTGCAATTTTCGTAAAAATTACTTGCATGGCAGAAGCGGAATTCTTATATTTTTAGACGTGGAAAGTGGGTTCTTGGACCCACTTTTTTATTGGGCTGAAGAAAGGCCATGGAATCCTTGGAACAGAGGGTTCGATCCCTGATCGAACCGATCCTGCAGCGGGAAGGTGTTGACCTGGTTGACTTGGAAATCAAAGGACACGTTGGCAACCAGGTAGTGAAGATCTTTGTCGATGAAGTCGGCGGCATCAGTCTTGACCGCTGCGTCCGGCTCAGCCGAGAAATCGGAGATGTGCTGGACATCGAGGACCCGATTCCAGGGAGATACCGTCTGGAGGTCTCTTCTCCCGGTGTGCATCGTCCTCTGAGAACGGTGCGCGATTTCGAACGAAACGTTGGACGCGGCGTTCGTGTCGATTACGAGCAGGGCGGCACCCGGGTTCGCATTGAGGGCACTATTGTGGCTGTTGGCCCACAGGGAGTGCAACTCCACTGCGACGAGGGCACGGTTGAGGTGCCCATCGAGACCATTCGGCTTGCCAAGCTCGTCCTGCAGTGGTGAGCTGGAAGGCCAGAAACACCGCATGCGCGAGGAGGTTGCGTTTAGGTGATGAAGAGTGAGATTGCTGAAGCATTTAGTCAAATCGTAAGAGAAAAAAACATCGACCGGGAGCTCCTCACTGAGATTCTGGAGAGCATCATCCTGTCCATGATCAAGAAGAAGTACGGCACCACCGACAACTTCGATATTTTCGTGAACATGGACAAGGGTGAAATCGAGGTCTACCATACCCGCAAGATCGTCGAGGAGGTCACCGACGAGGTGGCTGAGATCGACCTGGAATCGGCGCGGAAGGTGGAGCCTGATCTGGAAGTTGGGGATGACTTCATCGAGATCATCCGGCCCGAAACCTTTGGCCGGCGGCTGATCATTTCCGCGAAACAGAACTTGAACCAGAAGGTCCGCGACGCCGAGAAAGAGATCATCTACGAGGAATTCCAGAAAAGAGTCGGCGAGATCATCATCGGTGACGTCCGCCAGATCAACCGCGGCGATATCTATCTGAACATCGACCGTACCGAGGTGATTCTGCCGAAAGAGGAGCAAATCTACACGGAACGCTACCGTCGCGGCGACAACGTGCGCGCCATCGTCAAGGAGGTGCGCCGCACCAGTCGCGGGCCTGAGATCATCGTGTCGCGGGCCGACCCCAACTTCCTGATCCGGTTGTTCGAGCTGGAGGTGCCGGAGATTTACGACGGCATCATCGAAATCAGGGCCATCGCCCGAGAGCCCGGCGACCGCACCAAGATCGCCGTCATCTCCAACGACAAGCGTATCGACGCCGTTGGGGCATGCGTGGGCATGAAGGGGGTACGTATCCAGGCGATCAGCAAAGAGCTGAACAACGAGAAAATCGATGTGATCCCCTGGAGCAGCGAGCCCGACATCTTCATCAGTCGAGCCTTGAGTCCGGCCAGGCCGACCCGGGTCATCATCGACCAGGATAACCTGCGTGCCGTGGCCATCCTTCCCGATGACCAGATTTCGCTGGCCATCGGTCGGGGCGGCCAGAACCGCAGACTGGCTTCGAAGCTGACCGGCTTCAACATCGAGACGATCAAGGAGAGCGAATACCGGGCGATGATGGCCGAGGCCCGCGCCAAGGAGGTACCGCTCGAGACGATCAACGTCCTCACCGACAAGACGCGTGCCAAGCTGGTGGCGGCCGGCTACGACACGGTTCGCCGCGTTCTCGATGCCGGGGTCGAGGGTCTACTTGAGATACCCGGAATCGGCACCAAGACAGCCGAGAGAATTCTCGCCACCTTAAAGGACGAGATCGAAGAAAGAAGCGCAACGGAGTGATGGGTTTTGGCTCGTAAGAGAACAGTCTTTCAGGTCGCAAAAGAGTTCAACTTGTCCACCGAAGCCGTCATCAGCTACCTGAACAAGTTGGACTACAAGAACGTACGGACCTTGATGAGCACCGTCACCGACGAGATGTATGACGAGCTCGTCAAGAAGTACCAAAAAGAACCCGCGGTTGTGGATGCCGACTACGAGTTCCGACGTCGCCTGAAAGAGAAGAAAGCCGAGGAAGAAGCCAAGCGCGCCAAGGCGAGGCAGGAACTCGAAGAACGGCTGCGTGTGGCTGCCGAGGGTGCTGCTGAGCGCATTCGTGAAAGAGCGCTGCGCAAGAAGGCCGCCGAAGCACCACCGGCTCCGCCTGTCGAGACCGTGGAAGTCGAGGTGGCTGCACCGCCTCAGCCCGAGGTGCCGGAGGTACCCGAGGTCGAAGCTCCGGTGGCGGAAGAGGGAGTTGCGGAGGTTGCCGAAACCAAAGAAGCGCCGAGTCCCAAGCCAGAGCCGGGTAAGAAGACAGCAAAGACCACTGCCGAAGAGCGGCGCGAAGCCATCGTGGAGCTGCTGAAGGCCGATGAACGGCGCCGCGAGTCGGAGCAGCCCACACCCGCCGCGCCGGCGGAGGAGGAGAGGGAGGAGGCACCTGTTGAAGCGGCTGACACCAGCGACGGAGCAACGGCTGAGGCGGCCACCACCACAACGGAACCGGAGAAGAAGAAGCGGCGCAGGAGGAAAAAGAAAGCTGCAGGCGAAGCCGCGCCGACACCGACGCCTCCACAACCCACCACCAAGAAGAGACGCAAGAAGAGGAAACGGCGCCAGATCAGCGAGGAAGAGATCCAGGAGTCCATTCGCCAGACGCTGGCCTCGATGGGCGAGACCGGCCGACCCAAACGTCGACGTCGCCGACCGCGCGAGCAGGGGGTCACCGAAGTGGAAGAGCAGGAGAACGTTATTCGGGTGACGGAGTTCATCTCCGCCGCCGAGCTCGCTGACCTGATGGGGGTGGAGGCCACCGAGGTGATCCGCAAATGCATGCAGCTCGGCATGATGGTCTCCATCAATCAGCGCCTTGACATGGACACAATCGTCACCGTGGCCGATGAGTTCGGGTTTGATGTGGAGGTCGAAGAGGAGTACGGCGTCGATCTTCTCGAAGAGATGGAGGAAGAGGAAGAGGAGGATGAAAGCAAGCTCAAGCCTCGGCCCCCGGTGGTGACCATCATGGGGCACGTCGACCACGGAAAAACTTCACTGCTCGACTATCTCCGCAGGAGCAACATCGTCGGCGGCGAGGCGGGAGGCATCACTCAGCACATTGGCGCCTATGAAGTCGAAGTAGACGGCCGTCGCATCACTTTCCTCGACACGCCGGGCCACGAGGCTTTCACCGCCATGCGTGCCCGCGGTGCTCAAGTGACCGACATCGTGATTCTCGTGGTTGCGGCCGACGACGGTGTCCAGCCACAGACCGTGGAGGCGATCAGCCATGCCAGGGCTGCCGGCGTTCCCATCGTCGTCGCGATCAACAAGATCGACAAGCCCTCGGCCAATCCGGATCGCATCCGCCAACAGCTGGCCGACCACGGTGTTCTTGTCGAAGATTGGGGCGGCAAAGTCCAAAGTGTGGAGATCTCGGCCAAGACCGGGCAGAACATTGACAAGCTCCTCGAAGCCGTCTTGCTGGAAGCGGACGTCCTCGAACTCAAGGCCAACCCGGACAAGAAGGCTCGCGGAGTCGTTATCGAAGCCAGGCTAGATCGCGGCAAGGGACCGGTCGCCACCGTGCTGGTTGAGTCGGGCACGCTGCGTGTCGGCGATCCATTCGTTGCCGGCTCGTTTGCCGGAAAGGTCCGCGCCATGTACGACGAGCGCGGCCAGCAGGTGGAGGAGGCCGGGCCGAGTACGCCTGTCCAGGTGCTGGGATTCGAGGGGGTTCCTGAGGTCGGGGAGGCCTTCGCCGTCATGCCGGATGAAAAACTCGCCCGAGAGATCGCTTCCAAACGCCAGCAAATTCGGCGCGAGCAGGACTTCCGCCGCGTCCGGCACATCACCCTCGACCAAATCTCCAAGCAAATCCAGGAAGGCGCAGTCAAGGAACTGAATGTCATCATCAAAGCCGATGTGGGCGGCTCGGTCGAGGCGCTCAGCGATGCCCTGATGCAGCTTTCCACCGACGAGGTGGCAGTGAACGTCATCTACAAGGGCGTGGGAGGCATCTCGGAGTCCGATGTCCTTCTGGCCTCGGCCTCCCAGGCGATCATCATCGGCTTCAATGTTCGCCCGACCCTGGAAGCCCGCGAGGTGGCATCGCATGAGAACGTCGACATCCGTCTCTACAAGGTCATCTACGACGCTGTGAACGAGGTGAAAGCGGCCCTCGAGGGACTTCTCGAGCCTGAAGTGACAGAAGAGTTGATGGGCACGGCCGAGGTGCGGCAGATCTTCCGCGTGCCCAAAGTGGGGGTGGTCGCCGGCTGCTACGTGCAGTCCGGCAAGATCGGTCGCAATGACCTGGCGAAGCTGTACCGTGAAGACCGTCTGATCTACGAGGGGAAAATCGCTTCTCTCCGCCGCTTCAAGGAAGACGTGAAAGAAGTGGTGGCTGGTTTCGAGTGCGGCATCGGCCTTGAAGGTTTCGATGATGTCAAAGTCGGCGACGTCATCGAGACGTACAAACGAGTGGAAACGAGGCGCACGCTGGACTCGTGAGGCGCCCGCAAAAGGATCTGATCTGAGAAATGCTGGTCGGCGTCTGTCGCGTGGAACTATTTATCCCGGACAGTGGTTCTTTGAAATCGAAGCGTTTCGTCCTCAACAGTATCAAGACCAAAGTCCGGAACAAGTTCAACGTTTCTATTTCCGAGGTGGACGACAACGACAAGTGGCAGCGTGTCACGCTGGGCCTGTCCGTGGTCTCCAACGATCGTCGTTTCATCGACCAGACCTTTGCCAAAATCATCCAGCTTATCGCCGCCGACGGCCGGGCTGAAGTTGTCGACCATGTAATTGATCTGTATTGACCATGATACCGAAGCGATCGCGACGCGTCGCCGAACTCTTGCGCGAGGAAATCAGCCATATCATTCTTTACGAACTGAAGGACCCGGCGATCCGGCTCGTCACCGTCACCTCGGTGAAAGTGGCCGAGGATCTCCGCTCCGCCAGAGTCTACGTCAGCGTGATGGGCAATAGCGAAGCTCGGGAGGCGAGCCTCAGCGGACTGGGTCGGGCCAGTCACTTCATCGAACAACGGCTGAGAGGTCGCACCGATCTCAAGTACGCTCCACACCTCACCTTTTTCTTTGACGACACGCTGGACTACGTCGACAAGATCAACCAGCTTCTGCAGCGAATCAAGAAGAACTGACCTGACGGGATGACGGCAGATCGGCAGACAGTCGACCTCAGCGGATATGACTTCGAGGGCGGAGAAATTTTGAATGTCTTCAAGCCGCGGGGGTGGACCTCCTTTGACGTAGTGAAAAAGGTGCGCCACCTGCTGGGCGTGAAGAAAGTGGGACACGCTGGCACCCTGGACCCCTTTGCAACAGGCGTTCTTCTGGTCTGCACCGGCAAAGCCACAAAGAAGGTTTCCACGCTGATGGCGCTGGAGAAAGAGTACGTCGGAGTGATGGAGTTGGGCAAGATGACGGACACACTCGATGTCACCGGCACCGTTGTCGAGCAAAAGCCGGTGCCTTCCGTCACCTTCGAGGAAATACGTCAGACCGTGGGGGAGTTTGTGGGTGCGATCCTTCAGGCTCCTCCCGCATACTCCGCCTTGAAGGTGGGCGGCAGAAGACTTTACGAGCTGGCGCGCAAGGGTGAGGCGGTTTCGCCTGCGCCGCGCCCGGTCGAGATCTACGCCATCGACGTGTTGGATGTCACGCTGCCGGAGATCGTCATACGCGTGCGCTGCGGCAAAGGGACCTATATCCGGGCCCTGGCACGAGACATAGGTGAACGATTGGGTACAGTGGCCTACCTGCGGGCGCTCGAGCGCACCGCAGTCGGGCCCTATCGCGTTGAAGACGCCTTGCGACTGGCGGAACTTGAGGAGGCTGTTCTCGCATCGTAGCGATGGAAGTCTATTGGAACTTGGATGACGTTCAGCAGGAGGTCGGCTCTGCTCTTACCGTGGGCACATTTGACGGTGTTCATCGCGGCCACCAGTTTATTCTAGAAGAACTAAAGCGCCAGGCGAAGCGTGTCTCGGGGCCGTCGACCGTTGTCACCTTCGAGCCCCATCCGCGCCTGGTGTTGCAGCGTGCAGACCAGCCCCCCCTGAAGATCCTGACCACCCCCGAAGAAAAAATTGACATCCTGCGCGATCTCGGCATCGACCGCCTCGTAATCATACCCTTTACGGTGGCGTTTTCCAAAACAAGCTCGATAGAATTTGTCCGCGATATCCTCTGGCGCAGGGTCGGCTTTCGCGTCTTCGTGATCGGCCATGACCACGGCTTCGGTAAGAACCGCGAGGGTGATGTCCACACACTGCGACAGCTACAAAAGGACCTCGAATTCGACGTCGTAGAGGTGCCCTCCTTTGCGGCGGAGGGAGTGGTGGTGAGCAGCAGCAAGGTCCGCCGACTTCTGCAGGAAGGGCATGTCCGTGAGGCTGCCAAGCTGCTCGGCCGTCCCTATCAGATCGCGGTCCGCGTGGTGCCTGGCGACGGCCGCGGGCGGCAGCTCGATTTTCCTACTGCGAACCTCCAGCCTCTTTCACCGCACAAATTGATTCCCCGAGATGGGGTTTATGCGGTCTTCGTTCACCTCGACGGCCGGCAGCACAGCGGCATGTTGAACATCGGTGAGCGCCCCACTTTCGGGGGCCGCCAGCGTACCATCGAGGTGCACCTGCACGATTTCAATCGCGAAATCTATGGGATGACGCTGCGCATCGAGTTCATCGATCGAATTCGGGATGAACAACGCTTTGCCACACCGGAACGGTTGCAGGAACAGTTGCAGGAAGATCGGATCAAGACGCTGAATGTATTGAGAGAAGTTCAGACGGGAGGTTAACGAGATGCCACTCACAAAGGAACAAAAGGCTGAAATCATCCAGAAATTCGGCAGCGGATCGAACGATTCGGGCAGGCCAGAAGTGCAGATTGCTCTGTTGACGCAGCGCATCAACGATCTGGCTGCCCATTTTCAGGAGCATCCCAAGGACCATCACTCACGCCGGGGGCTGCTGCAGATGGTCGGCAAGAGACGACGACTCCTGAACTACCTGATCAAGACCGACATCCATCGGTACCGCCAGATCATCAAGGACCTGGGTATCCGCCGGTAAGTGGTATTGCAGAAGGAGGAGAGCGAAGTGATTCAGGTTCAGCATTTGACCCGCTACTACGGCAACACGCCTGCGGTGCAGGATGTAACCTTCGAGGTGCGCAAAGGCGAGATCCTTGGGTTTCTGGGTCCCAACGGTGCTGGTAAGACCACCACCATGCGCATCATCACCGGCTATATGCCTGCGACCCGAGGAACTGTCAAGGTTGCCGGCTTCGACGTCTTTGAAGACCCACTCGAGGTCAAGAAGAGGATCGGCTATCTTCCTGAGCATCCGCCCCTCTACCAGGATATGACCGTGCGCGAATATCTAGACTTCGTGGCAAAGATCAAGCAGGTCGATCCGGAGATGCGGGAACGACGTGTCGAGGAGACGATGGAGAAGGTGCACATCCGTGACCGCGCCGACCAGCTCATCCATCATCTCTCCAAGGGCTTGAAACAGCGCGTCGGCCTGGCTCAGGCGATGATCCATGATCCGGACATCCTGATTCTGGATGAGCCGACCATCGGTCTCGACCCGAAGCAGATCATCGATGTCCGAAAGCTGATCAAGAGCCTCGGCGGTGACCACACGATCATCCTGAGCACGCACATCCTGCCGGAGGTGAGTATGACGTGCGAGCGGGTGGTCATCATCAACAAGGGGAAAGTGGTGGCCGAGGATACGCCCGAAGAGCTTACCGCCCGACTCAGAGGTTCCCAGCGCCTGTCGGTGGAAGTGGAGGGACCCAAAGATGAGGTGCAGGCCAAACTTTCGGCAATCGACGGCGTCGCCAAGGTGAGCGTCGAGTCAACCAGCAACGGTCGGGCCGTCTTCATGGTCGAAAGCGCCGCCGACAAGGATGTTCGCAAGGACTTGTCGCATACCATCGTCACGAGCGGTTGGGGCCTCTACGAGTTGCGGCCCGTCGGCGTAAGTCTCGAGGACGTCTTCCTGCAGTTGACAACGGAAGAGGAGGAGGTGTAGAGTCGTGAGAAACTATCTTGCGATCTTTCAAAAGGAGGTCAAATCCTACTTCGTGTCACCGATCGCCTACGTGGTCATTTTCCTCTTCATCCTGATCACGGGCGTGTTCTTCTATCTCTACGTCGGTGAGTTCGCCCGAATGAGCCAGTTCGCCACTCAACAGGCATTCCGGTTCCAGGGGAACGCGCCGAACCTGAACATCAACATGATGGCACTGCGGCCGTTGCTCCACACCATGAGCCTGTTTGCGCTTTTCTGGCTGCCGTTGGTGACGATGAGGCTGTACGCAGAGGAAAAGCGCTCGGGAACAATCGAACTGCTGAAGACCTCCCCGGTCACTGAGTGGCAGGTGATTCTGGCGAAGTTTTCCGCAGCGTTGACCGTGTTTGTGGCTATGCTGGCGTTGGGGTTCGTGTTGTTCTCGATTCTGTTCTACTACGGCAACCCCGAGTTGCCGCCTCTGCTCGTCGGCTTTCTCGGCCTGTTCCTGATCGGAGCCACCTATGTTTCCTTCGGTGTCTTCTTCTCGGCGACCACCGAGAACCAGATCGTCGCTGCGGTGGAGACCGTCGCCTTCATCCTGTTCTTCTGGGCAATCGGATGGCTCGGGAACTATTTGAGCCCTGGCGTCTCCAAGGTCATTTCGGGGCTTTCCCTCATCGACCACTTCGAAGACTTCGCCAAAGGGGTGCTCGATCTCAAACATGTCATCTTCTACCTCAGCTTTATCGTCATGGGCTTAACCCTGACCTACGTCACGGTTGAATCTGCGCGTTGGAGGGGTAGCGAATGAAAAAGCTGCTGCTGTTCTTGTGGATACCCGGCGCGACCCTGCTCTTCGCCGGCGTCGTCGCCTACTATGCGATTTCGCAACTGACAATCGTTCCAACGATACTGCTCATCGCAGGTCTCGTTTTGCTGCTGGCACAGGCCGTCGTAAGCTTCCAGGAGTTGAAGCGCTGGCTCGGAGCGCGTTCTACTCGCTTCGGAACCAATGCTGCGGTGATCGTGGTGATTGTGGCGGGCATCCTTATCATGGTCAACATGATCGCTGCCCGGCATTCCGTGCGTCTCGACACGACCGAGAACAAGCAATTCAGCCTCTCCGACCAGACCAGGAAGATCTTGCGAAGCCTGGAGGATGATCTGAACATAACGGCCTTCTACAAGGACAACACCGAAGGCCAGATGCGGGATCTCTTGACCGAGTATGCCAGCGTTTCGCCCAAGGTGAAGTTCGAATTCGTCGATCCCGACAAGAAGCCGGCCGTGGCCCGCAACTACGGCGTCACAGCATACAAGACCACTATCATCGAATACCATGGCCGCACGGAGCGGATCACCACCTCGACCGAGGGCGACCTCACAAATGCCATCATCAAAGTGACGCGTGAGCGCAAGAAGAAAATCCTGTTCCTCACGGGGCACGGCGAGAAGGACATCGACAACACGGAGCGAGATGGCTTCTCAACCGCCAAACAAGCCATCGAGAAAGAGAACTACGATGTCGAAAAGGTCTTCCTGGCCGACACCACCGCATTTCCCAAGGAGGGAGATGTCTTGGTGATCGCCGGACCGCAAAAGCCGCTGCTGCCCAACGAGATCAAGATGATCGAGTCGTTCGTGGACAAGGGCGGCAAGGTGCTCGCCCTGCTGGACCCTGGCTATAACTCCGGTCTGTCCGACTTTTTCTCCCAGTGGGGAATCGAGGTCACTGGCGACCTGGTCGTAGATGTGTCGGGCATTGGTCGCATCTTTGGTGCCGGGGCACAAATGCCGATCGTCGCCGAATACGGTAGCCATCCCATCACGGAACGTTTCGGCAACGTGATGACGGCCTACCCGCTGGCGACAGCCATCAAGATTCACAACGACAACAGCAACGGCCTCACTGTGCAAGCTCTTGCCAAGACAACGCCGCGAAGCTGGGCCGAAAAAAACGGCGTTGCCAAATTTCAGCGTCGCGAGCGCATCGAGTTCAATGCGGGCGAAGACATCCGCGGCCCGATCGTGATAGCGGCTGTAGCGACGAAGACCATCAGCCCGACCGATGGCCAGAGCGAGAACTCCGACCACTCGAACGGCAAGAGCAAGAATGCCCGCCTGGTGGTGTTCGGCGACTCGGACTTCGCCAGCAACAATTTCTTCAACTTCCAGGCCAACGGCGATCTCTTCATGAACGCCATCAGTTGGCTGGCAGAGGAAGAAGACCTGGTGTCGATCCGGCCGAAAAACCCGGCGGATCGGCGGCTGGTACTCACCGAGGCCCAATCCAGGCTCATCTTCATCTTCAGCGTCATCGTCCTCCCGACTCTTGTCCTGGGCATGGCGGTGACCGTGTATGTAAAGCGTCGTTGAACGTCTCGCAGAGGAGAGGGAGAGGGCATGAAGTTTAGAAATACACTGGTCCTGGCGGCCATCTTCGGGGTTCTCTTCGCGTACGTGTACTTCTATGAAATCAAAGGTGGCGAGCAGCGGAAAGAAGCCGAGCGCAAGTCGCAACTTCTTTTCGCCTCGGTGGAGAAGGATTCGATCACCCAGATTCTGTTGCAGCCAAAGGGTATCCGCCTGGAGAAGCAGGGCGACGAATGGGTGATCACGGAACCGATTCATGCCAAGACCCAAAAGTGGTCGGTCAGCGGCATCATCAACAGCCTGACTACCGCGCGTCGCGAGCGAATCATCGCCGAAAACCCGGCGGACTATACGCCTTATGGCTTAGATCCCCCGGCAGCTACTGTGATCTTCAAACACAGCGGCCGATATGATACGCTGTACGTCGGGAACAAGAATGCCACCGGCACCTACGCTTACGCCCGTCTGGCCACATCGCCGGAGGTGATTCTCACGTCTACGAGCATCAAATACAACGCGGAAAAGAAGCTCATGGATATCCGCAACAAGGATGCTCTGACGTATCAGACTGGCGATGTGAGCAAGATGGAGCTTCGTTACAAGGGCCGGCGTTTCATGGCCGAGAAGAGCGGGGGAAAATGGCGACTGGTTGAGCCGCTCGAGGACGAGGCCGAAACGTCCAGCATCAACAAAATCCTGAACAAAGTCCGTAACACGCGGGCCAGGAAATTTGTCGATGAGGACCCGACGAATCTTGGAAAGTACGGTCTCAAGCGGCCGTTGGCGACGTTTTCCGTCTATCTAGTACCCAACGATGCAAAGAAGACGCTTCTCATCGGTAAGAGAACCAAAGACGGGAAGTACTATGCCAAGGACGAAGGCCGCAAGCCGGTGTTCCTGATCGATTCCACCACAGTGAAGCAGCTCAACGTCACCGCCGACGAATTGCGAAGCAAGGACGTGGTTACCTTCACGACCACCGATGCCAATCGCCTGGAGTTGACGTACAAAGACAGGCGGCTGGTAGCGGTGAAAGACACGACCAACACCTGGAAGATTGTTGAGCCCGAGCAGCGGCTCGCCAAGAGCTGGAAAATCGCTTCCATTTTTTCCGCACTGAACTCAGCAAAGGTTCAGAGCTTCGCACCTTTCACATTATCGAATGAACGAAGGTTTGGGTTAAAGGAACCTCAGATCCGAGCGGTTGTCAAGAAAGACGATGAAGTCCTGGCCGATCTGTCCCTGGGAAAAAAGAACAAGGGGCAGGTCTACGCCTTGCGCGCAGGTCGAAAGGCAATCCTGCTGCTGAAGGACGACATCGCCGACAAGTTGACCGTGAAGCTCGAGGACCTCGCCGAGCCGAAGACCTCAGCGGAGGAGCAAGAGACTGATGGTAAACAAAAGGGAAATTGATGTCGGAGGAAGGACCTTCTCCATCGAAACAGGACGCGTCGCACGCCAGGCGAACGGAGCGGTCTGGGTGCGCTTCGGTGATACGATCATCCTGGCAACGGCTGTCGGCGCCAAGGAACCCTCTCTGGGACTGGGTTTCTTCCCACTGACCGTCGACTATCGCGAAAAGGCCTACGCCGCCGGGAAAATCCCCGGCGGTTTTTTCAAGCGAGAGGGTCGGCCGAGCGAAAACGAGATCATCAGCGCGCGCATTACGGATCGATCACTGAGACCACGTTTCCCCAAAGATTTTCAGAACGAGGTCCAGGTGATGATCGCGGTGCTGTCTGCGGATAAAGAGAATGATCCCGACATCATGGGCATCACCGGGGCGTCGGCGGCGCTCTGCCTGTCGGAGTTACCCTTCGATGGCCCGATTGCGGGACTGCGTGTCGGCCGCGTTGAGGGCCAATGGGTTGTCAACCCCACCTTCGAGCAAAGGGAACGAAGCGATATCGATCTGGTGATCGCTGCCTCAGAGGACTCGATCGTCATGGTTGAGGGCGAGTCGCTCGAGATCAGCGAGGCCGACATGGCTGCCGCGCTGGCCTTCGGGCATGAGAACGCGCAGCCGTTCCTGCGTATGCAGCGCGAGCTGATGGAGGAAGTCGGGAAGCCCAAGATGGAGTACACGCCTGTCCGACCGTCGGAGGAATTCGAGGCGGAGGTACGCCGGCTGGCCACGGATAAGGTTCGCGAGGCAGTGAATCTGGCGGATAAACAGGCCCGCCGCGACCGGCTCGATGAGATCGTCGACGAACTGGTCGCGGAGCTCGAAGAAAAGTACCCGGAGGAGATTTCCTTCCTCGGCTCCGTGATCCACGACATCGACAAAGAGCTGGTGCGCTCGATGATTGCCGAGGAGGGCAGGCGCCTGGACGGCCGAGGCATTGACGAGATTCGTCCGATCACAGTCGAGGTTGGCGTGCTGCCGCGCGCTCACGGCTCGGCTCTGTTCACCCGCGGGCAAACACAGGCTCTTGCAGCCACCACCCTTGGGACCAAGATGGATGAGCAGAAAATGGATGAGCTCGAGGGTGAGTTCTGGAAGAGCTACATGTTGCACTACAACTTCCCGCCATTCAGCGTCGGGGAGATTCGCCCGCTGCGCGGACCCGGCCGCAGAGAAATCGGCCACGGCCGCCTGGCTGAGCGCGCCTTGAAGCCGATCATCCCGAGCGAGACGATCTTTCCGTACACCATCCGGGTTGTGTCCGACATCCTCGAGTCCAACGGCTCCTCCTCGATGGCCACCGTTTGCGCCGGCTCACTGTCTCTGATGGACGCCGGGGTGCCGGTGAAAACCTCTGTCGCCGGCATCGCCATGGGCCTGATCAAAGAGGGAGACCGGTTCATCGTGCTCACCGACATCCTCGGAGACGAAGATCACCTTGGCGACATGGACTTCAAGGTGGCCGGCACGCGGCAAGGGATCACCGCTTTCCAGATGGACATCAAGATAGCGGGCATCTCGGCCGAGGTCATGCAGGAGGCCCTGGAGCGTGCCAATCAGGCCCGCCTGTTCATTCTTGACGTGATGGATCAGGCACTGCCGGAACCGCGGCCGCACCTGTCCCCCTACGCCCCGCGCATCATCTCCTTCAAGGTTCCTGTGGAATCGATTGGCGCCGTCATCGGCCCCGGAGGCCGCATGATTCGAGACATCATCGAACGTACGGGTGCTACGATTGACATCGAAGACGACGGCACCGTGCGGATTGCGTCCGTCGATGAGTCAGCCGCAGAAAAGGCCCGCGAGATCATCGAGGGCTTGACGCAGCAGCCCGAAGTCGGCAAGGTCTACACCGGCCGGGTGAAAAAGATCACAAACTTCGGTGCCTTCGTCGAGATCCTGCCTGGCAAAGAGGGGCTTCTGCACATCTCCGAAATCGCTCACCGACGCATCGGCAAGGTCGAAGATGTGCTGCGTGTGGGGGATGAAGTGACGGTCAAGCTCCTGAAGATCGATGAGCAAGGCAAACTGGATCTGAGCCGCAAGGCGCTGATTGAGCGCACCCCGGAAGAAATCGAACAAGACCAGCAGCGGCGCGCTCGTCCGACGCGCTTCAGCAAGGAGCGCAGGTAGGCCTTGTCTGCCAGCGAGTACAAGAAAACGGTACTCTCAAACGGTCTTCGCATCGTCACCGAGCGAACCCCTCACGTCCGTTCTGTGGCACTCGGCATCTGGGTGGCCACCGGCACCCGTGATGAAACCCCCGCCAACAATGGTATCTCGCATTTCGTCGAGCACATGGTCTTCAAGGGCACGCGCAAGCGAAGTGCGCGAGAGATTGCCGAGTGCATCGAATCGGTGGGCGGCTATCTCAATGCCTTCACCAGCAAGGAGGTCACCTGCTTCTACGCCCATCTCCTCGACGAGGACCTGGCCCGCGCCGTGGACGTGCTGGCCGACCTGGTGACCGGCCCTCTTTTTGACGAGGAGGAGATTCATAAAGAAAAAGGGGTCGTCCTCGAAGAAATCAACAACCTCGAAGACACCCCGGAGGAATTGGTCCACGAGCAGTTCCTCAAGGACCTGTTTCCCGATCACCCCCTGGGCTTCTCCACCTTGGGTACGCGCGAGAGCGTTGCCGCGCTGACCCGGGACGACCTGGTACGCTACATGAAGCGGAACTATACGCTGGATCGGATCGTCGTCGCCGCCAGCGGCAATGTGAAGCACCAGGAACTCGTCCGTCTGGTCCAGCCCGCCCTTGAGCCACTGCCGCAGGTCGGCGGCAAGCGGCCTCTTTCTACCCCGACTCCGGGTACGCGGAACCACCTCGAGGAGGCGAGTATACTTCAGGCGCACCTGTGCGTGGGAACCACTTCCTACCCATACCGCGATCCGAGAAAATTCGCGCTGCTCGCCCTCAACACGCTCCTGGGTGGGGGCATGAGCTCGAGACTGTTCCAGACGATCCGCGAGACGTACGGGCTGGCCTACACCGTCTATTCCTTCCTCGACTTCTTGCTCGACACCGGCGTCTTCGGCATCTACGTAGGTACCGACAAAGATAAAGTCGACGCCTGCCTGGAGCTGATTGTGAAGGAACTTGAGACGCTCCGTCACACTGAGGTGCCTGCCGAGGAGCTTGCCCGCACGAAGTCCCAGCTAAAGGGGAACTTGATGCTCGGGCTTGAAAGCACCAGCGGCCGAATGAATCGGTTGGCGAAAATGGAGCTCTACGTGAGGTCCTACTACACGCTCGACGACATCATCGAGAAGATCGATGCGGTCCGTGCCGCCGACATTTATCAGGTCGCGAACGAGCTCTTTTTGCCCGAGCGCCTGCAGACGACTATCTTGAAACCCAAGAACGACGGAGGGTGACAATGGTTATCGGCATACCGAAAGAAATCAAGCCCTACGAAAACCGAGTGGCATTGATACCCGCTGGAGCGGAGCTGCTGGAATTGCACGGTCACAAGGTCCTGGTGCAGGCGCACGCGGGGCAGGGGAGCGGTTTCAAGGATGAAGACTATGCCCAGGCAGGGGCGCAGATCGTTGAGGATGCCGCCAGCATTTACGCCGAGGCTGACATGATTATGAAGGTGAAGGAGCCGCTGCCCGAGGAATATCCGCTCCTTCGTCGCGGTCAGATTGTTTTCACATACTTTCATTTCGCAGCCTCGCGACAGCTCACCGAGGCCGTCATCAAGTCGGGCTGCACTGCCATCGCCTACGAGACCGTACAACGTCCGGACGGGTCCCTGCCGCTTC
Organism: uncultured Cytophagia bacterium; assembly: GCA_964527995.1. Taxonomy (GTDB): domain Bacteria; phylum Zhuqueibacterota; class Zhuqueibacteria; order Oceanimicrobiales; family CAZGRP01; genus CAZGRP01. Next base: position 69,886 of record CAZGRP010000007.1, read on the forward strand.
TTGTGCCGATGAGTGAGGTCGCCGGCCGCATGTCGATCCAGGAGGGCGCCCGCTGGCTCGAAAAGATGTATGGTGGTGTTGGAATTCTGCTCGGAGGCGTGCCAGGTGTAGAACCCGCCCGCGTGACCATTCTCGGAGGCGGTGTGGTCGGCAGCAACGCCGCCAAAATCGCCTCGGGCCTCGGAGCGCAGGTGACGATCCTTGACGTCAACCTTGAACGGCTTCGATACCTGGACGATGTGATGCCGAAGAATGTGATCACGGTTGTCTCCAATCCCGCTAACATTCGCAAGGCTATCGGCGACGCCGACCTGATCATTGGTGCCGTGCTCATTCCAGGAGCGAGGGCGCCAAAGCTGGTCACTCGCGATATGCTGAAGCTCATGAAAAAGGGCGCCGTCATCGTGGATGTGGCCGTCGATCAGGGCGGTTGCGTTGAAACCAGCAGGCCGACCACGCACCAGCAGCCGACCTTCACCGTGGATGGCGTCATCCACTACGGCGTCGCCAACATGCCAGGCGCCGTGCCGCTGACGTCGACCGTAGCCCTGACCAACTCGACTCTGCCTTATGCGATTCAGATCGCTGATGCCGGCGTGCCCGAAGTGTTTCGCAAGAACAGCGACATCGCCAAGGGGGCCAACATTGTCGATGGCCAGGTCACCCACAGAGCGGTCGCCGAGGCGTTCGGACTGCCATACACACCGCTCGACAAAGTCTTCAGTTGACTCGCCTATGGCAGTCCCGGTGCTGGCCTATCATCAGGTGGGAACGGGCCCGCAGGCCTCGATCACATGGGTGAGCCAACGAGCTTTCGAACGGCAGATCCAGTATCTGGCGGACGATGGATATGTTTCGCTGACCCTGCGCGACCTCCGCGCTGGCCACCCGCCGCCGACATCGCGCGCCGTAGTCCTGACCTTTGACGACGCGTACATCTCGGTTGCCAAACACGCCTTTCCGGTGTTGCGCCGCCATGGTTTCGTTGCCACGCTCTTCGTCATCGCCGGTTATGTCGGTCAGGAAAACGGCTGGGATGTCCGCCTGCCCGGGATGCGATGCCGTCACCTGAGCTGGGCGAAATTAAGAGAGCTGGTTCAAGCAGGGTGGGAGATAGGGTCTCACACGATGACGCACCCCGATCTGACCGCTCTGCCGCCACACACTGCATGGCAAGAGCTTCGTGACTCCAAACTCCTCCTTGAACAGGAACTGAACACGGCTGTCACTTCGCTGTCTTTTCCCTTCGGCCGATATGACAGGGCAACGATCCGCCTGGCTGTCAAGGCCGGGTACCAGTGCGCCTGCACGCTCGATGGCCGGCCCACGCCGCTGGCAGAGGCTCCTGGATTCCTGGTCCCGCGCTGGGGCGTCTATCTCTTTGACCACCTCGGAAGTTTCAGGCGGAAGGTGGGTTCAGCCCGGTTTTCGCCAGCCGAGTGCTGGAAGCAGCGCCTCATTCACCAGTGCGCGCAAGGCACCTGGTGGGCGAAGTCTCTGTTGCGGCGCTAAAAAGAGCTTGCTATTTTTCGATTTTTTTGCTAACGTAGTGTTCGATAACTACTTGAGGCCGATTGAGTTCGCCCACCCTGTTCTGTGCACGTGCGGACATCGGAGCGAATGAAAGAAGTTCCGATAAAGAAACTGTACTATTCGATCAGCGAGGTCAGCCGAATCACCTCGCTGAAGCCGTATGTGCTGAGGTATTGGGAGACTGAATTCGCGGAGCTTCGTCCCGCGAAAAACCGGGCCGGGAACCGCACCTACCGAAAGAGTGATATCGAACTCATCTTCCTCATCAAGCGTTTGCTCTACACAGAGAAGTATACGATTGAAGGAGCCCGGCGGCGGCTGAGGCAGCTTCGCAAGGCGGACGGACAGCAGCTTCGTCCCTCGTTGGAAGTCCTTCACGCCGAGGATCTTCTTCAGGAAGTCAAAAAGGGTCTAAAAGAAATCCTCGAAATTCTCGATCAGCGAGAGCCACAACATCGGGGCGTGGCGCAGCCCGGTTAGCGCGCTTGCTTGGGGTGCAAGAGGTCGCTGGTTCAAATCCAGTCGCCCCGACGACGAGACCCTGGGATCCTCCCTGGGTCTCTTTTTTGTGTTTGGCTATTTCAATCTGGTCTCCCTGCAATGCCCGGTAAACTCTTGATCGTCGAAGACGAAAGAAGCGTGCGCGAAGCCCTTGCGTCCTACCTGGGGTTCAAGGGCTTTGAGGTCGAGACCGCCGGGGACGGCGAGACAGGCCTCCGCCTCGTATCGCAGCAGGGCGGCTACGATCTGGTGATCACGGATCTGAGCATGCCTGGAATGCACGGACTCGACTTCCTCCACCGCCTGCGCAAGATGGGGGAGAATCTTCCCGTTATCGTCATGACGGGATATGCGACGGTTGAGAACGCCGTGCAGGCCCTGAAGGAGGGGGCCGAAGACTTCGTAACCAAGCCGATTCATTTCGAGGAGCTCGCCGAATCGATTGCCCGAATCCTCGAAAGGCACGCCCGAAAACTGCAGCGATACGACGCATTGCGTTTGGCGGAAGGCTTCACGCTACAGCTGACCTACCGCACATCACAGCTAGACCTGCGCTCTCTGCGTTACTATTTCGAGGATTTGCTGATCGGGCTCAACGGCTTCACCCAGGTGGAGGTGACCAGCGTTACCCTGGCGTTCGAAGAGGCGCTGTCGAACGCCCACGAACACGGCAATCTCGAGCTGAGCAGCGACGTCAAATCGGCCGAGGGTGGGGGATGGGAGGCTTACGACCGACTTCGCAGGGAACGACTGGCGGAGCCGAAATACGGCAACCGGAAGATGCACCTGCGAATCTCGTGGCAGCCTCCGGTTGTTGAGGTGAGTGTGCGTGACGAGGGGAGGGGGTTCAATTACGCCGACTGGGCCCCGCAGACGGACTCGACCAAGGGCCACGGCAGGGGACTGGCAATCATCTATGGAGTCATGGACGAGGTGAGCTTCAACGAGTCCGGTACTGAAATCACAATGCGCAAGTTCACGGGGCCAACCTCCTGAATTCTATAGGGTTTTTCCCTTGCTTTTACAGCGTCGATTTTTTATATTTGTGCGTTCCGGGTCTTGAGATTGAAGACATTCGGTGGCGTAATCACGAGGACGCGGGCGGTCGTTCCCGCGTTCAACGTCGAGAGCAGGCTTCCAGAAGTTCTTTCAAAGTTACAGCGTTTTGTTCCCCCTTCGTGCATCATTGTGGTCGACGACGGTTCCCGCGATGGCACCGGCAGGATTGCCGCGAATGTTGGTTGCGAGGTCATCCGGCACCCGGTGAACCGTGGCAAGGGCATGGCACTGCGAGCCGGTTTTGAAGCCGCACTTGCTCAGAAAGCAAGCTTTGTCATCACCCTGGACGCTGATGGGCAACACGATCCAGAGCACCTGCCAGCGCTTTGGTCGACAATGATTGAGGGTGGTTGGGACATCGTCATCGGCGCCCGCAGGCGGGGGGGACAAATGCCGATCGGCAGGCGGTTGAGCAATATGCTCAACTCTCTAATCGTTTCGGGCTTTACGGGCCAGAGAATTCCGGACAGCCAATCCGGATTCCGGCTGATCAAAGCCGGGGTTTTAGAAGCTGTCCGCATGCGTAGCGTTCGCTACGAGCTTGAAACGGAATTGCTCCTGCTCGCGGCAGCAGCAGGATTTCGCATTGGTTCTGTGACAATCCCGACGATCTACGCTGGCGAGGAAAGCCATATCCGGTCTTCGGACGCACTCAGGTTTGTCTGGCTCTACTGGACCAAACTCTTATCGAACTAGGTTCGGGCTTTGCAACAACAGATGGACAGCATGGATGCCGTGGACGGCATCAAGAACCTTCCTGAGCGGTCCGAACGGCCGGCGAACATCGTACGGCGCCTCTACGACTGGGTGCTGCACTGGGCGGAGACACCATATGGCACGGTGGCGCTGTTCGCCCTGGCTTTCGCCGAATCGTCTTTTTTCCCCGTCCCTCCGGACGTGCTTCTGATCGCGCTGGCGATCAGTATTCCGGCCCGGGCTTTCCGCTACGCACTGATCTGCACGCTCGGATCGCTGATCGGTGGTGTCGTCGGCTACAGCCTCGGCTACTTCGCGTACGAAGGGGTTGGGCGACCGATCGTCGAGTTTTATCACGGTCAGGCGCTGATGGCGCAGATCAAAACGAAGTACGATCTGTACGGCTTCTGGGGGGTGCTGGTGGCAGCCATCACGCCCATCCCGTACAAGATCTTCACGATCTCGTCCGGCGTGTTCAGGTTTAATTTTCAGGAGTTCTTAGCTGCCTCCATCATCGGCCGTTCATTGCGCTTCTTTGTGGTCGCCGCGCTGATTTGGAGGTTCGGGGCTCCCATTCGGGATTTTATCGACCGGTATTTTAATCGCCTGTCCATTGCCTTCACCGTTTTGTTGATCGGTGGTTTCGTGGTCATTAAGTATCTGATTTGATCGGGGTGTAGCGCAGTCCGGTTAGCGCGCTTCGTTCGGGACGAAGAGGTCGGAGGTTCGAATCCTCTCACCCCGACTCGTTCTGGTTGCCTGTTCCAAAGCTCTCTGGGATCGGCTTCTGCGCAAACACTCGCGCAGGAGCCGGCCGCTGCTTCGTGAACAGGCATTCTTTATTTGTGGACCTCCTACGTGTTGAGAGAATGAAAACCTACCCGTTTGCAGACATCGAGCCCAAATGGCGAGATCGGTGGCAAAAGCTCGGCCTCTTCCGGGCTGATGAGGATGCCGAACCCAGAGAGTATATCCTCGAAATGTTCGCTTACCCTTCCGGCGACATTCACATGGGCCACTTCCGAAACTACTGCATTGGAGATGTCGTCACGCGATTCCGGATGATGCAAGGGTATCAGGTGCTGCATCCTTTCGGCTGGGATGCCTTTGGACTTCCTGCCGAAGAGGCAGCAATCAGGCGCGGCATCCATCCGCGCGAATGGACCCTGAATAACATCCAGACCTCCAGAAGCACCCTTCAGCGCATGGGGCTGAGCTACGACTGGGACCGCGAGATCATTACCTGCCTGCCCGATTACTACAAGTGGAACCAATGGATTTTTATCCAGCTTTTCAAGAAAGGGCTGGCCTACCAGGCTGAGTCACTCGTCAACTGGTGCCCGAGCTGCAAGACCGTGCTGGCCAATGAGCAGGTTGAGACTGGCAGATGCTGGCGCTGTCACAGTGAGGTCACGAAGAGGCAGCTCACCCAGTGGTTCTTCAAGATCACCGCGTACGCTGAACGCCTCCTTGAAGGCCTCGACCGGCTGGATCAGTGGCCGGAGAACGTCCGGATCATGCAACGCAATTGGATCGGACGAAGCGAAGGCGCCGAGCTCGAATTCGGGGTGGAGGGGGAGGAGACCTCTTTTCGGGTTTTTACCACACGCCCCGACACAGTCTACGGCGTCACCTTTATGGCTATCTCACCCGAGCATCCGCTTGCCCGAGAGCTTGTCCGAGGACGACCCGAGGAGAAAGCGGTCCTCGACTACATCGAACAGGCATTGCGCAGGCCGGAAATTGAGCGGGCTTCGGCGGCGCGGGAGAAGGACGGCGTCTTCACAGGCCGGTACGCCCATAACCCGTTCTCAGGAGAGCGCGTGCAGCTATGGGTTGCCGACTACGTGCTTGCTGGATATGGAACCGGGATCGTCATGGGTGTCCCAGCTCACGATCAGCGTGACTTCGAATTCGCCAGGAAGTACGGTATCCCCATCAAGGTCGTCATCCAGCCAGCCGGCCAGGAGCTGCACGAGGAGGAGATGGAAGGCGCCTACGAGGAGCCGGGAGTCATGGTGAACTCCGGACCCTTCGACGGCCTCGACTCCGAAGATGGGATAAAGGCCGTTACCCAATACGCAGAGGAGCGAGGCTTCGGGGAGTTCAAGGTCACCTATCGCCTGCGCGACTGGCTCGTTTCGCGGCAGCGCTACTGGGGCACGCCCATTCCAATGATACACTGCCCAAGCTGTGGCGTGGTGCCGGTTCCCGAGGACGAGCTTCCCGTCCGCCTTCCAGACGGTATCTTGGACTTTATTCCCAAGGGCAGATCGCCCCTGGCAGACGTGCAGGAGTTCGTGAAGACGACCTGCCCTCAGTGTCAGGGGCCGGCCGAACGCGACTGCGACACCATGGACACCTTCGTGGATTCGTCATGGTATCATCTGCGCTACCTTGATCCAAGGAATGATCAACTGCCCTTCCGCCGGGAAAAGGCGGAGAAATGGATGCCGATTCGGCTCTACATCGGCGGCGTGGAGCATGCCACCGGCCATCTGCTCTATTTCCGTTTTCTCACCAAGATTCTCTATGATCTCGGATTCGTGCAGGTGGACGAGCCCGTTGTCAAGCTGTTCAACCACGGCATGGTCCTGGACGAGCACGGCGAGGTCATGTCCAAATCGAAGGGGAACGTGGTGTCACCCTCCGACCTGATGGATCGATATGGCGTGGATGTGCCAAGATTGGCGATGCTGTTTGCGGCTCCATCCGACAAGGAGATACGCTGGAGCGAGAACGGCATACGCGGCGCACAGCGCTTCGTCAATCGGGTGTACACGGCCTTTCGCGATTTCCCGTGGTCGGACGTTCGCGCTAACGTCGACAGCCTGGCCCTTGGAGACCTGGGTGAGCCGGATCGGGCCCTCTATCGAAAACTGCATCAAACCATCGAGGCTGTCACGCACGACTTTCAGCGTATGGAGTTCAACACCGCCATCGCGTCTCTCATGGAACTGCTCAATGTCTACGATGCGGAGCAAGCAGCCTCAGACGATGTCAAGGCTCACGTTCTGCGCACTGTCGCCCGGCTGATTGCGCCGCTGGCACCGCATCTCGGCGAGGAGTGCTGGAGACTTTGTGGGGGCACAACGGAATCGGTGTTTCGCGCGGCCTGGCCGCAGCACGATGCGGCAGCCGCGGCCGAGGAGGTCACTGAGGTCGTTGTCCAAATCAACGGGAAAGTGCGCGACAAAGTTCTGCTGCCGGTGGGTCTTCCGGAGAATGAGCTGAAGGAGATCATCCTTGCCAGGGAACGGGTGCAGAAATTTCTGGGAGGGAAGGAGCCCCGACGTGTGATCGTCGTGCGTAGTAAGCTGGTGAATGTGGTTACATGAAAGTGCGTGGCTCTGTGGTAGGTTTACATAACATACCTTATGAGATTAACCCCCGTGCGACATTCACGGGCCCCATAGCCCCAAATCTAATCGGGCCAGTCCTTGATAAGCCGCTCAGCTTCGCGCTTCAACGGCGAATTCACCGAAACAGACGCCACGTCTCGAAGATGCGACCTGGCCAGATCAATTTCCCCCAGCTTCTGCAACGTCAGGGCCAGATAGTATTTGGCCAACAGATTCGTCCGGTTCAGCCGTAGCGACTCCTCGAGCTCTCGGACGGCCTGCTCATGTTGTCCTTCCTCGAAAAGATTCTTCCCCAAGAGAGCGTGCGTCGTGCTGTCTGATTTGCCAAGGCTTTCGGCCTTGCGAAAACAGACGATCGCCTCCTTCGTGCGCCCGGCATAATCAAGCGCAATTCCCAACTGTTTGAAGTAGAGCCCTTTTCTCGGATCCAGCCTCGCCGCCTGTCTGAAAGCAGCGACGGCCGCATCAATGTTCGCGCTGCGCAGCTCGGCCTCGCCGAGTGCACTCCAGACGTAGTCGTCCTGCGGACTTGCCTTCAGGTATTTCCTGTAGTAAGAGGCCGCCGCCAGATAATCGGAAAACAGGAAGGCACGATATCCCTGAGAATAGAGAGCATCCAGGTCAGCTTGGTTCACGTCAGCAGCAGGCGTGGCATCCGCGTGCCTCGCCAGAGCCGCCAGGCCCCGTTTGGCATGGATGGCGAAGGTGCCGCTCTTGTCCATCTCGATGACCTTGCGGAAGTACCTGCTGGCACGCTCGGCATCTCCCGTGAGCGAGTAGATCTTTGCCAGGCCAAAGGCGGCGCGTATTTCGGCAGGATTGAGATCGAGAGCGCGCTCGAACATTTCGATGCCCTTGTCGTACTTCTTCAGGATGCTGTAGATCGCGCCGAGATTCAAGTGGGCCAAAGCGTTTCCAGGAGAAAAAGCCACGCTCTCGCGCAGATGACGTTCCCCCTCTTGAAACTTGCGTGTCTTCAGGTAGACGGTTCCGAGAATAAGGTGGGCCTTGGCGTATATCGGACAAATCTGAACGGCTTTTTCCAGGTTCTCGATCGACTCCTGGTAGTTCTTCAGTTCGAAAAACGCAATGCCGAGATTGAAATAGTAATCTGGGTCGTCCGGATTCAGGGCAATTGCCCTCACCCAGCGGTTGACGGCATCCCTGTAGTTTTTCTTGCGAGCAAGGGCGACCGCTTCTCTGTGCAGAGATTCAGCATCGGCATCCACCCGATCCGGTAGCCAGCGAAGATTAACCGTGTCGTTCTGGAAAGAGATTTCCAGAGTGCCGCAACTTCCGGAGTACTTTTCACGCAGGAACTCGGAAACGTCTCTCTCGAGGTGTACGCGGCTCGGATGAACACCGAGTCTGCCGTTGAGATCCGGAATGGATGAGAGCGAGAGGGTGGCTGAGACCTGTTTGTGGAGGATAACGCCCTGCATGCCGCTACCGGATATCCCTATATGAGCGCTGTATAACCTCTCCCCTAAACCCGGCTGCCTTACCTTGTTGGACCCTCGTCACAGCGGGGATCCGGCCGGTCCTTGTAAAGCGCTGTAAAGTACTAAAAAATTGTCCGAAAATCAAGCCCGTGGTTGTAACCTTCCTGACATCAGCTGCCGAGGCGCATCTCCCCCCTGCCCTCACGGGTCCGCGCAGCAATCTGGTATCACTATCGGAATTCGCCGATGCTCACTTGAACATGCAGGAGAGACACTGCTGTTGCACTGCCGCGCCTCAGCTGCCAAAAAAAACGGCCCGCTCTGCGGGCCGCTGCTCAGAAGTGTGGGGTGTGAGGTTGTGCGGTGGCTTCAGGATTCTCCTTGCTGCACCGGCCCCTTGTCGCGGCTCCAGTGACCTTTTCTCCAGCCACTGTCGACCTGACTGGCGATGGTACGCACCGCCACCGCCGGCTGCAAGATCCCCGTATCGCGGCGATCCGGTGTGGCAGAGATATAGATTGGCGGCAGCACCACATCCTTCGACGCTCGATAAGCATTATCTGTGGATGATCCGCCGATAGCAAGCATAGCGAACAGGCTCAACCCGGCCGCGGCTACCAGCGGCAAGGGAATTCGTCTCAGCAGGTGTATGGCACGCATGGCTGCGAACTCCTTGAGCGCCAACTTCGACCCCTTTTCACTACGACGTTAAGGCAAACCCCATGCCGATATGGCCCCTTTCGTCGCGGCTCGCATGCCCAGCCAACACCAGGATGCCGCTACGGCCTTACTTTACAACAACTTGCTTGCGGCCGCAAGGCGTCCTACGCACGAGACGCCGGGTAAAACAGTGTCGCCGAAGTGTTACAACATGAGTCACCTGCGTCGAGCTGATTCACCTGCGGCACGGTTTTCCTGCGACTTAGGGTGTCACACAAGTGCGACACTCCGCTCACGGAACCGAAAGGCTGATCTCGATGTCCTTGCGGAAGTAGTGGTAGGAAGAATAGGTGGGTTCGATGCGAAAGCGAAGCGTGTACTGGCCGGGCTTGATTTTTTCCACGTCAGAGTTCCGCAGGCGAGCACCGCTGACCGCGGCGCTGCGCCGCCGCGGCAGGACACGGCCTCGGGCATCGATCAGGTCAGTGGTCGGCCCGGAAGGCCTCCAGGCCCTGTTCAGCACCTTGATCTCTTTGCCACCCTTTCTGCGAAGTCGTAGCGTTACGTAGGAAGGTTCGGTGAGGAAATAGCTCACTGAAATCACGCTCCTCGACGAATCAACCGAGGCGTCGACATCGCGAATGTCTGTACCGATCCAGTAGTATTGAACCGAGTTACGCTCATCGATGAGAACCTGCCCGAAGCGTTTGTAGATGGTGATCCCCCGTGGCTCCACAAACTCCTTGTCCCCTGTTCCGTAGCTCCCAAAGCTCGCCAGATAGTTCAGCTTGCGGTCGAACTTATAGATCCTGTGATTGGCCTGGTCCGTCACCCAGATATTGCTGTAGTAGTCGATGGCGATATAGGCGAGTCTGGCGTTGCTCACCCCGAAGTCAGAGGCACGCACCGCCCGTGCCAGCGAGCCGTCTGGCCAGAACTTCTGTATCCGAGTGCGATCCAGATCGACCACGACGATGAATTCGTCTTTATAGTAGGACCAACGGTCTCCAGCATCGGTAACGGCGATCGCCGACGGATGCCACAACTGGCCGTCCGCTTTGCCAGCGGTGCCGAGAATCTCCGCGAGCTGATCCTGCCTGTCAAAGACCTGTATTCGGTTGTTTCCGGTGTCTGCGACGTAGACCCGCCCCTTCGAGTCGAGAGCCACATCCTCAGGCTGGAGAAACTCGCCCGGCCCGGTGCCGCGCTTGCCGATGGCTGAGACAAACCTCAGCCTCTTCTTCGGGTTGAACATGCGCACAATGCGGTCATTCCCGGTATCGGCAACATAGACGTCCCCGCGCGGATTGGCCGTGATACCTCTCGGCAGCCGCAGCTTCTTCTCCCCCTTTTCGCCTATTCCATAGAAGCCGAGTGACGTCATCGAAGTGTTGTAAATGATCATGTTATACCCGGAGTTGACGCCGTACACGGTCACTTCGTCGTCGTCTTTGGTGCTCTTCGGGTCGTCCCAGCTATTCAAACGCGTGGCCACGATGCCCTGCGGATCCTTCACGCGAACCCTGTTCTTGGTGTATATTCGCAGTTGAGTCTCGGTGGCCTTGCGGATCCCCATCGTGTGAAGAAAAGCGGGAAACACCAGCGTCGTCGGGTCTCGCGCCCAGTCGGGAACCGCTGAAGAAGCGTTATCTTGCGCCAGCGAGCCGGTGTACAGGCCGACCACCGCCAGGAAGCCGCAAAGAGCCGGCAGAAGGCGGCTCTTTACGAGCAAGTGGATTGTCAGCGCTGCAGAGGATTTCGATGCGCCGCGGCGGGCGGGGACAACAGAACGCCTTTTCAATGGCACGTACTTCATGACTGCGTCCGTCCGGAGGCGATGGCCGATTTCGAGCTGGAGGAAGCGTGGAAGAACTTCCAGATCTGTTCGGCCAGCGACTCTGGGATGCCTTCCACACTGGCGATCTCATCGAGAGTCGCCTCCTTGATCGCCGACACAGAGCCGAAATACTTGATCAAGGCTCTCCGCCTTGCCGGGCCGACGCCAGGGATGAGATCGAGTACGGACTGGGTCGTGCGCTTGCGCCGCAACTGCTGGTGAAAAGTGTTTGCAAATCGATGCGATTCGTCGCGCAAGCGTTGCAACAGCTTCAGACCGGAGGAAGTCTTCGGTATGTTCTGCGGATCGGGTGATCCCGGCACAAAAACCTCATCCAGGCGTTTCGCCAAAGCCGCAACCGGCAGATCCCGGATACCCAGCTTCTCCAGCACCCTCACCGTGGTCGAGAGTTGCCCTTTTCCGCCGTCTACGAGAATCAGATCGGGCAGCGGCCCACCTTCTTTCAAAAGTCGAGAATATCGGCGCTCGACCGCTTCAGCCATCATGGCAAAGTCGTCTGGGGATGACTTGGTTCGAATCTTGAATTTGCGATATCCACTTTTCTTCGGCTGCCCGTCCACGAACATCACCATCGATGCCACCGGGTCTGTTCCCTGTATGTTTGAAATGTCGAAGGCTTCGATGACGCGCGGCGGCTTCTTCAGGCGGAGGTCGCGCTGCAGGGCACGCACGGAATGAGGAACGAAGTCCTTCGCCTGCATCTTCTGCAGCTTCAACTCCTGCAGCAACAGCCTGGCGTTCTTCAGAGCCATCTCCACCAGGTTGGCCTTCTCACCGCGTTTCGGGATGACGAGCCGAACCTTGCCGCCCCGCCGTTCACTGAGCCATGCCTCGATCTCCGCCTTGTCCTCGATGTCTCCGGACAGGTAGATCTCCTCGGGCACGAAATCAGATTTCAAGTAGAATTGCTTCACAAAGGAGGAAACGACGTTCTCATAGGGCTCGTGCTCAACGCCCTTCAAGTAGAAATGCTGCCGCCCCAGAATCTTGCCGTCCCGAACCTTGAACACAACACCGCAAGCGTCGTCATCCTCGACGGCCAAGACGACGATGTCGCGATCGATCGGCTCATCCGTGACCACCTTCTGCTTGTACTGGAACTGTTCGATCGACTGAATCTGGTCGCGGATGCGCGCCGCCTCCTCGAAGCGACGAAGATTCGCCAGATGCTCCATTCGTGCGCGCAGCTCGTGCACGACCTGGCGGTCCTTGCCGTTGATGAAGTTGACCACTTGCTCGACAATTCGATTGTAGTCTTCCTCGCTGATAAGCCCTTCACACGGGCCGTCACACTTCTTGATGTAGTAGTCCAGGCATAGCTTGTACTTCCTCTTGGCAACCGCTTCTTCGGTGAGATCGTAGTTGCACGTTCGCAGTGGGAAGATTCGATGAATCGTCTTGAGAAGTTCGCGCATGGCGCCGACATCGGTGTACGGTCCAAAGTAGCGCGATCCATCCTTGACAATCCTGCGTGTGGGAAAGATGCGCGGGAAACGCTCGTTGGTCACGCGGATGTAGGGATAACTCTTGTCGTCCTTCAGGTTGATGTTGTACCTGGGGCGGTACTCCTTGACCAGGTTGGCTTCGAGGATCAGTGCTTCAATCTCAGAGTCGGTGACAATGGTCTCGAGGTCGGCAATCCGCGAACGCAAGCGCGCGAGCTTGGGCCCCTCGAGGCGACCGTTCTGAAAATAGGAACGGACGCGGTTCCGCAGCACCTTGGCCTTGCCGATGTAAATTACCTTGCCCTGGGCGTCCTTGAAGAGATAGACCCCCGGCTTGGTCGGCAGAGCCTCGAGTTTGTCCTGAAGGGTTTTGGGTAGATTCTTTCTCATACCGAACGACAACGGCTCGTACCTCGGGCTGAAACTCACGCTTCACCAAGGAAACGCTCAACGTGTGTGTCGTGGTTCCCCTGCGCCAGACCCGGAGACATGTTCGACCAGCTCCACGAGCACGCCATGGGCACTACCGGGATGAACAAATGCGATCCGGGTGCCACCTACTCCCTCCCTGGGAACGTCAACAACTTGGAACCCGTGTTCTTTGAGGTTCTTGACGGCCGAATCAAGATCGTCGACACCGAAGCAGACATGGTGCAGCCCCTCGCCACGGCGGGCGACGAATCTGCTGATGGCCGACGACGAGCTGGTGCCCTCCAGGAGTTCGATGGTGCTCTCCCCCACCCTGAACGACGCCACCTCGACTTCCTGGGATGCCAGGGTCTCCCGGTGATGAGGACGGACGCCGAAGAGCCTGCTGTAGGTCTGAACCGCCGCCTCCAGGTCACGCACGGCGATTCCGATGTGGTCAATCTTGAGGACATCGACATTGGTCATGGCATTACCTTCGTAGTTCGCGCACGACCTCATCGAGCGCGTCCATCGCTGCGGAAACCAGCTCCGTGTGTGCTTGAGAGCCCATGTGACCGATGCGGAAAACCTTGCCCGCGAGTTTCTCCAAGGAGCCGCCGAAGACGACGCCACGCTTGCGAAGAGCTTCGTCCAGCTCGTGCCAGCCGGCGAAGTCCGGCACCTTCACCGGTGTCACTGTGGGAGAGCAAGCAGCCGGGGCAGCGAACAACTCCAGGCCCATTTGCACGATGCGTTGCCGGCAGAGCGCTGCAGCCTCGGCATGGCGCCGGTGCACATTCGCCACTCCCTCGTCAAGCAGGCTCTGGCAACTTGTCGACAACGCCGCGATGCTCGGCCACGACAGAGTGTAAGGGAACCACTGCCTGTCGGCGGCGTCGTACCATGGCTGCAAGGCGTCGTACCCCTGGTAGCCGACCTCGCGGATGATCTCCCAGGCTCGATCGCTGACACAAACCATCCCTAAATCGGGCGGCGCCGAGAGACATTTCTGCGTTCCCAGGAGGCACAGATCGATGTGCCACGCGTCCACCTCCAGAGGGGCACCGCCGGCACTGGCTACAGCATCGACGTAGTACAGCGGCACTTCATACGCACGCACCAGCTCGCCGATCTCCTTCGCCGGGTTGAGCGTGCCGGACGGCGTTTCACAGTGCACCAGGGTAAGCATCTTCGGCCGGAAAGCCCGCACGGCCTCCTCTACCCTGCCGGTGTCGGCGATCTCGTGGTACTCGAAGCCCACGACGCGTACTTCGGCGCCGACGCTGCGCGCCATCTCGGCGATGCCGTAGCCAAATACGCCGGTGGCAACACAAAGCACGCGGTCTCCTGGCTTCAAGCAACTCTTGAGAGCTCCCCACAGCACCACCATCGCCTCGCCCGTCATGATGGCGATCTTGTTCCGGGTGGCAACGATCTCCTGCAGCCGCCGTACGGTGGCAGCGTAGAGCCGGAAGAACTCAGGTTCCAGATCGCTGGAGCCATAATCGACCTGGTACGCGGCCCTTACCGATTCCGGGACGGTGGTCGGACCGGGCACCAGAGGCACTGGATACGTCACCATCTCTCCACCTCACAGCGGTTTCGTTCCCCAGACCACCACAATCGCCCCCAGGCCAAGTCGCTGAACGCCGACGGACTGCAAGCCAATCGACTCGAACATCTGTGCCAGTTCAGCCGGCGTCGCGAATTGCTGCACCGAAGCCGGAAGGTATCGATAGGCAGCAGGATCCCCACTGAGCCAGCCACCGATGCGCGGCACCAGCCGGCCGAAGTAGAATTGATAGAGCCGACGGAATCCCGGAAGCGTCGGCCGCGCTATCTCCAGGATCACCACGACGCGGCCTGGGCGCACGACTCGCGCCATTTCGGCCAGAAACCCTGGGATGTCGGGGACATTGCGCAACGCGAAGGCGGACACCGCGCCGTCGAAGGTGGCGTCGCGAGCCGGCACTTGGTAACCATCGGCCCGCAGCAAAACGATTGCAGGATCGATCGCAAGCTTGGCCACCGCCACTTCAAGCATTCCTTCAGAGAAATCCAGACCAGCTACACGACAGTTTGGATAGAGCCTTCTCAACACCACCGCAAAATCACCTGTGCCGGTCGCCACATCCAACAGCCAGGTACCGTCAGCGGCCCTCAGCTTCCTGCCAGCAACGCGCCGCCAGTGCAGGTCCAGCCCAAAGGTCATCACCCGGTTCATCAGGTCGTAGCGGTGTGCGATACGCGAAAACATCGCCCGCACAAAGACCGGCTTCTCGTCAGGACCAGGCAGAACCGCCGCCTGTGCGGCAGGTTCTTCGATTTGCCCAACCTGCTCATCAGACCCACCCGTGGCTGGCAGGGGCTCGGTCGTTCGGTCCAATCTGTTCTCACCCATCAAGAAATAAGCCCGTCGAGAAGGTACCCCACGGTCATCAGAATGCCGGTGAACATGTGGGTCATGATTGTGGCGACATTGGCTGGTGTCAGCTTCAGGTAGTCATCATAGTAGCGCAAGGCTGTGCGCGCACCTTTCACGGCGATCGGCAGGGTGACAAGACCGATCAGTGTGAAGGGCGAGAGAAACCGCCCGGCAACGCCCACAAGAATGGATGCATAGGTGGCGAAAGTCAGCGCCACGTAGCCGCGAGCCGCTCTCCTCTTGCCCAACCGCACGACCAGGTGCGTCTTGCCGGCCGCCCTATCCGCTCCGTAGTCTTGAAACTCATTGATGTAGAGCACGCCGGCAATCAGGAACGACACCGGCAGAGAAGCAACCAGTGGCTCGAGGGCAAAATGCCTGGCCTGCACAAAATAGGCACCGAGCGTCATCAGAACACCAAAATTGAGACCGATTACCAGCTCGCCGAACCCGGTCGAGACCAGGCGAAATGGAGGTGCCGTATAGAAGAAGGCAGAAAACACACCCACCAGACCAAGGTAGAGGATCGCGGTGCCTCTGGTGGCGACAAGAAACAACCCAATGGCGATGCCGCCCAGAAAGAAGCAAACCGCCCCTATCAGTACCTGGCGGGGGGACATGAGCCCTTTCTGGATCATCCTGCTGCCGCCGGTGTAGGGACGGACGTATTCGAAATTCTGATCGTCCGCACCGGAGAGGTGGTCGAAATAGTCATTGGCAACGTTGGCGCCTGCATGCAGCAGCAGTCCCCCAGCCAAAGTCAACATGAAATAGCCCCACTCAAAGGGCGTACCGTGCGACCAGGCGATCACACTCCCCAGCAAAATCGGCACAACGGTCGCGGAGAAGAACGGCGCCCGTATCTCTTGCAACCAAAGACGCCACAATTTCTTGTCCGGCATGTCTCCGCCTCCATCGCTTGCTGGGCCTGATCAGGCGCTCTTACGCCAGATGGCAATTCCGTGACGCTGCTGGGCGATGATGCTGGCGGTGTTTCGCCCCGACATCACCACGCCGGCAATGCCGGCTCCCGGCGTTGTCCAATGTCCGGCCAGATACAGATTTCGAATCGGCGTCCGCGGTTGTAGCCGCTTGAAACCCATCTGTGACGGCGCAAAGGCCCAGCCATAAGGCGCACCCTGGGTGCTGAGAGAATACTCACTGAGCGTCTGAGGCGTCATCACTTCGCGGCTCACAATCGCACTCGAAAGCCCCGGCAGGCCATGCTCCTCCGCCCAGGCAACAAAGGCGTCGGCAAGCCGCGCGCCTTCCGATTTCCAGTCGCTGCTGCTGTCGTAAGGCGCGTAGTTCCACAGGTAGATGCAGTGATAGCCCTCCGGAGCAAGAGATGAGTCGGTGAGGGTCGGGATGGACACATCACACGGTCCGTGCGGCAGCCCGGTGCGCATGCGTTCATAGACCACATCGGAGTCGTAGTCCTGGTGCAACACGGTGTCGTGAGCAACGAAGGGAGATCCTTCCAGGTCGATCTTCGCAGCGATGCCCACTTTGACAACAGACAACGATGGCTCGTAGGTGAGCAGCCTCCTGACATACTTGCGCGGCAGATGCGCCTCTCCGACACCATCGAGCAACGTGCGTCGGGCATCAGCGTTGCAAATGACGGCTCCCGCCGAAACCCTGAAGGTTTCTTGCACGGGTGCCTGCGGGTGGAGCAGCTCTCCCCGCGGTCCCCATCGCTGGCTGACGTCTCCAAATTCCACCCCGACGGCCTCATCACCCTGAAGCAGGATCCTGGTGACTTCCGCGTTTCCGAGAAACTCGCCGCCATGCTTGTTCAAGGCTGCCAGCATGGCGGCCGCAAGGGAACGCAGGCCGCCTCTGGGATAGAACCCGCCCTCGCGGAAGTAGGCCATCATCACCACCGACCAGAACACGGCCGACAGTCTCGACGGCGGCAGCCCGAAGTAGACCCAGAGCGCAGAAACGATGGACCTGAGCTTCGGCTCCGCCAGGAAGTCTTCCATCATCTCGGCACAGGTTCTCTTCGGATACTTCATAAAGATGGGATGCGTCACCGGCACCTTCAGGAAATCCCACAGGCCGAAATCGGAGGGCAAGCTGTCCACCTCTTCATAGACTTCATTCATCTCGCGGAAGAGCATCAAAAGCTGCTTTCTCCGGGCGGGGAAATATCGCGCCAGCTCGTCGACAAAAGCCTCATAGCTCGGCAGCAGGGTGATCTCCACACCCGGGAACATCACCCTGGCCAGCGGGTCGATGCGCAGAAACTGCACCAGGTTGTCCACGCCCAGTTCCCTCAGCGTCCTGTGCACGATGCCGGTTGGTCCGCAATTGCTGAGAAGGTGAGGGCCGACGTCGAAAGTGAATCCGTCTTTCTCGAAGCTGTGGCACACTCCGCCTGGCACCGGACGACGATCGAGCACCAGAACATCCATCCCCTGTTTGGCCAGGAGAGCGGCGGCCGTCAGTCCCCCGATTCCGGCACCGATGACGACGACATCGTAGCGGTCGCGACGTGGTTGCACCCGCTCCTCCATTGTGCTTCACCCGCGTGATGCGTGCTCACACCTGCGTGCCTGCTCCGACAGGCCTGCGCGCGGCCTTCAGACAGCATCCTGCCGCGCCGCAACGGCGTCGATTTCAATATAACCAAAACGGGCATGCCTTGCAATAATGGCTTACGATTCGATCAGCATCGACAGATCCAGGGCAGGAGCAGAGTGAGTCAGCAGCCCGACGGAGACATACTGCACACCTGTCTCCGCAATGGCCCGAACGTTTTCGAGTCGCACCCCGCCCGACGCCTCCAGTGGTTTCCGACCCGCTGCCCTTTGCACGGCCTCACGAAGCTCGGCCGGCGTCATGTTGTCGAGGAGGATGCGATCTACAGGCAGCTCCAACGCCTGCTCCAGTTCCGTCAGCGATTTCACTTCCACCTCGATCAGCACATGCATCCCTTCCAGCCGCAGTCCGCGCCGGCAGCGTGCTACTGCAGCCTTCAGACCGCCTGCGGCGGCGATGTGGTTCTCTTTGAGGAGAATCATGTCGTAAAGCCCGAAGCGATGGTTCTGGCCTCCCCCGACGCGCACCGCGTATTTCTCCAACACCCGGAGTCCAGGGGTGGTTTTCCGTGTGTCCAGGATCGTAGCGCCGGTCCCTTCCACTCTGTCGACGAATTCTCGGGTCAGGGTGGCGATTCCGGATAATCTCTGCAGGAAATTGAGCGCAGTGCGTTCTGCCGCCAGGAGCGCCCGCGTCGGGCCCTCCACACGAACTACGGTCACACCGGGCGCAACGCGTGCGCCCTCCTCCACGATGGAGTCAAATCGCACGGTCGCGTCCACCGCCGCAAACACTGCCTCCGCCACCGGTAGCCCGGCGATCACTCCGGCCGCCTTGGCCCGGATTCGAGCCACCCCCCAGGAGTCAGCCGGGATCGATAGTCTGCTGGTTACGTCCCCTGAGGCGCCGAGATCCTCATCGAGCGCCTGGCGTACGCAGCGCTCGACAGCTTGCTTGAATGTGGATTCAGCCATTCGATTCCTCTGCTTGAACTCTCAGCAAGATTAACAAAACGCCGGGATAATTGCAATAAGAAAGGCCGCGATCACAACATCGCGGCCTGTAAAGCTCATCGCATGCCGGGCCTCGAATCGCCAGTCATCGACCTGCACCGGAGTTCGACAACGAGTCGCCTGACTACAAGCCTGCGGAGACAAGGCGGCGCAACTCTGCTGAGGAGATGCGATCCCGGCCGCTGTCACCAACCTTGATGAAGATCTCGCCGAGCTTGAAGATGACTCGTTTACCCAAGGCCAGGAACGGCCCGGCCTTCGGGTAGGTCGTCAGCAACGTGACGATGGCGCCGCTGCCGGCGCGCAAATCGAGCACCTTGCGCGTGCTATCGTAGGCCGTATCCACCCAGACGCCGTCGCTGTTTTTCCGAAACATCCGGCCACCAACCTCCCGGAAACCTGTCGCCGGCGGCCCCGAAAACACCACCTCTGCGTTCTTGAGCCTGCGTACGGCTTTGCTGAAAGCGACGGCGCCGGCACCGACGTCCGGCGCCGACTCCGAATCCATGAGCAACAGCTCCCCTTGCGGCACCGACCTCGACGGCGCGAAAGGCTGGAAGACCGGCGTTACGCCGGTAGTCTGGATGCCCCTCTCGTCTTCCTGAACCAGGTAGGATGTATAGGGCGACATCACCCCGTAGGTCTTGCTGAGCTCGATGATCTCTTTTTTCAGTTCCGAGCTTTCACCGTGAAGCCGAATCTGATCCACAAGGTAGCCGATTTTCCTCGCTGCCCACAGTCGCGGCAGGAAGTCGTTGTCCTCCCGCTGCTTGGGGAAAACGACGTCGTAGCGGAACGTCTGCCGCTTTCCGCTCACTGCGCCGCTCAGCTTCACCTCTCCCCTGCCGGCCTTGCGATAGCGACCGACCACAGTCACCTGGCTGCCGATGAACAGATCCACCGGCTGCCGCGGATAGAACTCCTCAACTTCGAGGTCGCCGAAGTCGAGCTCGAGATCGGCGAGAACAGGCCGGCTGATCTTCTCGAAGAACTCCGAGACGCGTTCCTCGATGTTCTCTTCGGGCGCGATATAGTCGGAACTGCCGTGCGTACTCTCGGCCAACGCGTCCAGCAGGCGCGTGTTGACATCGTAGCCCACGCCGAAAGGAAAGATGCGCAGCGAAGGATTGGCCCGGCGGACGTTGGAAAGGATCTCTTCCACCCGTGTCACACCCACAGTAGGCAGGCCGTCGGTGAGAAAGATGATGCTCGTGGGCCGCTGCCGCTGCGGCACCATCGACAAAGCCCTGAGAAGGGCGTCGTTGATGTTGGTGCCGCCCCTGGCCTTGATTTTGTCGATGAAGTCGATGGCCTGCTTGCGAAACCTCTTGCTGGGAACCAGACCGTCGCGAAAGAGGTGCACCTCGCTGCTGAAGGTGACCAGATTGAAACGGTCGTCTGCGGCGAGATGCTCGACGCAGAACCGCAGCGCTTCTCGAGCCTGACGCATCTTCTCCCCTTGCATGCTGCCGGAGGTGTCGAGCACGAAGATCACGTCCTTCGGAAGCACGCGCGATTTGGGCAGCTCGACTCGCGGCGAAAGCAGCAGCATGAAAAAGCCAGGCCGGGCCGCAGACGGCCGGTGCGTCATCAGACTCAGCCCAAAGTCACGGTCTGAAAAGCTGTAGACGAGCACAAAATCACGGCCGCCGGAATCACCTTCGAAGGAAACACGAGCGGCGCGGTCTCCTTCGCGTCGGACTTCCACCTTGTGGCTCGGGGAGTAGAGGTTTTGCAGCGGCAAGGAGGCACGCAGCTCGATGTCGATCACCTGCCGCGGCTGTGCCTTCTCTTGCCTCTCCACGGTCGCTCGCTCCGCCGCAGCCGGCACCGGTCCGCGGCGACCCATCTCTCCTCGCAGGGGGTAAATGAATTGCACCGTGCCCGATTCTGCCTGCAGAATCTGTTCGTACGAAAGTTCGATCTTCCTTTCACCGTGCGCCGGCATCGGGAAGATGTTGGCGCGGAAAAGTTGATAGTCGACGTACTCCAGGAGGGCAGGATCCCGGTGGCGGCGGACGATGTCGTCATAGATCTTGCGAGCGTCGGCGGCGCTCAGCATTTCCCCTTCCAGTTTCTTGCCGTCGACAAACATCGCGAAGCTCGAGACCTGCGCCCCGTGCGGCAACGGGAAATAGTAGACTCCTTCGACCGAGAAAGAATTCGGATTGACGAACGTCTGCGACACCTGAACCTGGGCCACCTGCTCGTTGATTTCAACCTGCACACGCTGCTGTTTCAGGTTCGGTCGCTGCACTCCGGCGACGAGATCGCCGCCGCGCACCGGAGCCGGTAGGATGAGCCCTTGCCCGTAAACCAGGACAGGAAGGGCAGCCGCACCTACCAGTGCAGCGAGCCCGACTAGGACACGTCTAGTTTTCATGTCGTCCTCTCCCTTGCTTGTTCAGCGCTGGGGGGTGCCACTCTTCCCCGTTGAAGGCTGTTCGAGAAGCACGAGCAGCGGACCGCGTTCTTAGGGATGCAATGATTATACTCCCGATCACGAAATTCCTTCCCAGATCGTTTCGAAGAGTCTTGGAGGGCTTTGCGCAGGAAGCCCGTTGCGCCGGAAAGAGGAGATTCAGGTCAATGTCCGAACCAGAGAAGGCGGCGGTCGGCGGAATCAGCGGCGGGACAGGGGTCGGTAGGCGTCTCGCTGGGTAATCGAGAGCTATTTCGGTGCGCCGGCCTCACTCATGAGCTTGCGGTCAATTTCTTCGATTCTGGCCTGGGCGATCCGCCCGAAGTCGCTGCTGGCACCCTGCGACAGCACGATGCGATGGAAAATCTCCTTGGCGCGATCGAATCTCTTCAACCGCGTAAGGGCGATTCCGGCTTGATAGAGCGCCGTAACCTTCCAGGGAAGCTTGCTCGGCGGTGAGAGGTACTCGACCTTCAAGTACTCCAACACCGCATCGTCGTAGCGCCCCAGATTCATCAGCGCCTCACCGATGTAGTATTGCACCTCGGTCTCGACCTCCCCTCGAACCAGGTTTTTGAGGCGACGGAAGTGACGCAAAGCGGCCTCGTAATCCTTTTGCTCCATCAGCAGCGTGCCGATCTTGATCTGCAAGTTCTCGGATTTCGGGTCATCCGGATGATCCTCGAGATACTTCCGTGCCAGGGCCAGAGCCTGGTCGTTTAGATTCACCTGGTCATAGAGCTGGATGAGGTAGCGCGTGGCCGTGTCGGCGGCATCCCCCGCCTTGGGGTGGTTGACGACGCGCTTGAGAGAGGAGATCGCGTTGTCGATCTGCCCGTTCAAGCGGTAGAAGTCTCCCAGATTGAGCAGAGCCAGCGCGGCCGCCCGCGTGTCGGGGTATCTTTCCACCAGTTTTGTGAGAACGTCAAGAGCCGCGTCCGTTTTCGTCGTGATGATGTAGATGCGACCGAGGCCAAGCTCTCCAAGAGCGGCGTGCTCAGTGCCCTTGTACCTCTTGCTCAGAGATTTGAACACCTTCTCTGCGCGTACGAAATTCTTCTGCCGAATGTAGTACTCCCCCTTCTCGTAGAGGAACTCAGCCTGCTGTTCTCGGGTGTTGGGGAACCGGCTCTTGTAGCTCCTGGCTTCGCCGTCCGCTGCGCTCACCTCTCCCAGACGGTACAGGCACAGGATGGCCCTCGCCGCCGCGCGTTCGCGCAAACGATCTTCCCCGGCTTTCTTCATCAGCTCGAGGTAGAGGGTGCGCGCCTGCCGGTACTCCTTCCGCTGATAGGCGATGTCAGCGATGGCAAACTCCGCCTGTAGAGCTTCCTCGGTTCCGGGCGCAACACGCAGCAGCTCATTGTAATACGACTTTGCCAGTTTCCAGGCATTCCTCTTCCGCGCCAGCTTTCCGAGAGTGAGGAGGACCCGATTCCGCCGCGGGTCAGATGGAAACTCACGCAGGTAGCGCAAATAGAGGGTGGTTGCACGCGCACCCTGTCCCAGGCTGTCGTAAGCGGCGGCGAAAGTAAGAAGGAGGTCGGCATCAGGCTTCCGATGCAACCGATCAGGCGTGCTATCCGAAAGAAAGCGTGGCGCCAGTGCCGTGACCTCGCTGTAGCGCTGCAATCTGAGGAGCAGAGACGCCTTTTTCGTTCTGGCGCTGTCGGCAAGAGGACTGTAGAAGAACCTTTTCTCGATCTCTTCGTACAGTGCCAGCGCCACCTTCGGCTTCCCGCGTCGAATCGCAACGCGGGCGCGCAGCATCAGGGCTTCCGGCCCGACCGGCGAACGGTCGCGGCGGGCGATGAGCGAATCGAGTCTCACCACAGCCTGAGCCGTGTCCCCCGCAAGCAGATAGGCCTTTGCCTCGCCGATGGTGGCGGCGTCGAGCAGATCTCCCCCCTTGCCACCGGTTTTCACCATGCCGTAAAGCTCGATCGCTTGCTGCCAGGCCAAGGTATCGCCCGGCTCGGCATGAGCCACCAGGTCATCGGCCAGCATCTGTGCGATGTCGAACAGGTGAGGGTTGGCAGAGTATCGGGCCCTCCATTCGTCAAGTGCTCCTTGCAGCAGAGCGCGGCGGGAAGCAGGATCGCGTTTTTGGCGCAAATCCCAGTCGAGCAGCAGATAAGCTGCTTCGGCAGCCGAATCTGTATCCGAAAAGTGGTCTTTGACATAGGCAAGAGCGACCCTGGCGCTATCGACCAGAGCAGCCGCATTCGCCCCATCTCCGAACAGGATGCGCTTTTGGGCCAGGCCGTAGTAACTGCGACCCAGGTAGTAGAGGGCTTCCGGCCCGCGGGGAACATCATAGCCGGCGGAGAGGGCGCTTCTGAAATACTGGATGGCGTGAGCAAAGTCTCGCAGCTCGTAGAAAAACCGTCCGAGCTGATACGACAACTCCTGGCCGTCGCCGCCGCTCGCGACCTGGGGCAGCGTGCCCAGCACGTCAGCCAGGCGCGATTGCCAGCGGTCCGCGACCACCCGTTCAAGGATGCGGACGCGCTCGCGCGCCTGATCGATGCGATCGCCTGCGGGATACGAGCGCAAGTAGCGGCGATACTCGGCCAGAGCCATGTCGTATTGACCCTGCCTCTCGTAGCTTTCCGCCAGCAAGTAGCGCGCGTCGTCCACGTTGCGGCTGGTCGGATAGTCGTCGATGAACCTGCCGAGCACACGGATGGCCTCGGGATAGTCCTGGAGGCCTTCCGCCAGGATTTTTGCGCGCTGGAAGCGAGCCTCCTCCGCCGCGGCACTCTTGGGGAAGTCCTGTACGACGCGAGCGAGCGCTGCCAGAGCTGGGCGAGCCTGCCCGGCCGCAGCCTGGAGACGAGCGATTTCGATCCAGGCCTGGGCCTGCCAGTTGGCCAGAGAGGCGCCCAGGGTGGTGTCATCCACCACCTGCTGGTAAATCTTTAAAGCTGTGCCGGGGTCTGCCAGTTTTTCGGCCGCCGCGGCGGCTTCGAAGGCCAGCCGACAACGTGCCAGCCCCGTAGGCTTGCGCGACAGCCCGCGCCGAAAGGTTTCCAAAGCCGCGGCGTAGGAGCCCTTTTCCATTTGAAGTCGACCCAGCCGCAGGAGGACATCCATCGCCTCGGCAGGCGCCAGGGAGTCGGCCCTCACCTCGGTAAAGTAGGTCAAAGCAGCATCGTAGTCCCCGCGCTGCCTCGCCAGGTCCCCGAGAGAGACTCTGGCTCGGATGGCGGGCCTGCCGGCGGGAAACTTCTCGATCACTGATTGATAGGCTGCCTCCGCCTCGGCCGTCTGCCCCAACCCCTCGTACACCTTGCCCTTGAACCACAAGGCCTCGGCAGTGACCTCCGGCTGGGCACTGGCATCGATCGCCTTTTGAAACTGCACCAGTGCGGTGCGCAGGTCATCCTGGGCCAGCAGTGCCTGCCCAAGGCGCAAGTAGGCCAGCGCCTTCTCCGGCCGCTCAGGGTAATTGTCGATCAGATCACCAAGGCGCCGGCGAGCCAGCCCCGGTTTTCCCATACGGATGTAGAGCTCGGCGGAGCGCAGCAGCGCTTCCGGCACAAGAGGGCTGCTCGGGTAGAGATAGGCAAGTCGCTCCAGCGCCGCGACAGCCGCTGAAGTGTCCTGGAGGGCGAGATAGCTATGCGACAGCCGCAGTAAAGCCTGGTCGTTCCAGTTCGATTTCGGGTAGGTGAGTTGAAGGTCCCTCAACACCTGCACGGCGTCTTTGTAGGAGCCTGCGGCGATCATTGCTTCGGAGGCACGGAACAGGGCTTCCGGAGCGCGCGGGTCGCGCGGGAAGCGCTGCGCGAACGTTCGGTATTGCACGGCCGCGATCGAATACAGACCATCGCCGAATAGCTTTTGGGCGAATTTCAGCTCTTCTTCCGGCGTGGCCGACTGCCCGCGAGCCCGCAGAGGCAACAACAGCAGGAGCACGCCCAGCATCACCCAGACAGCGCTTGTCGCGGAGGGGCGGCCGGCCTCCTTGCTAGGCCACCAGCTCGAGATTGGCATATTTCACCATCAGTCTTCTTTGTCCGGCCTCATGAAAGTCCACCGTCACCTTCAGATTCTCGCCGTGGCCGTCGCGCGAGATCACGGTGCCGGTGCCGAACTTCGGGTGGCGCACTCTGGAGCCGACCCGAAGCTCGAGTACCTCCTGCGAAAAATCCTCGTAGGCCGGCATTGGTTCCACCACACTATCCGTGGCGAAATCTCTGGAGCGACGCGGCCGGTACGGGGGTCGCGATCGATAGAGACTCTCCTCCTCGACGCTGTTGCGGTCGAGTTCCTGCAGAAAGCGCGACGGCATGCCGGCCAGATGATTCTCGCCGAATCGGCGGCGCTGGCGCGCCCAACACAGGTAGAGCTTCTCCTTGGCCCGGGTCGCACCTACATAGAACAGCCGCCGCTCCTCTTCCAACTCCTGTGGATCGGAAAACGTGCGCGAAAGCGGGAACAGGCCCTCCTCCAGGCCGGTGATGAAAACGACCGGGAACTCGAGCCCTTTGGCGGCATGGAGTGTCATCAGAGTGACGGCGTTGGCGCGGTCGTCCCAGGTGTCGATGTCTGTCACCAGGGTGACCTCTTCAAGAAACCGCTCCAGAGTACGTACCTCGCCCTCGGGTGTCGGTTCGGACAGCGCGCGCAGCAGCTCGCGCACGTTTTCGGCCCGGTTGAGCGATTCCTCAGTGCCGACCTCTTTGAACGTCCGCAGAATCCCGATCTCGTCGACCAGAGCGTTCGCCAGCTCTGCCGCGGACAACTCCCCTTTCAGGCTGGCGTACTTGGCGATCAAGTTGTGGAACTCGAGCACCCGTTCGCGGATGCGATCGGACACGCCGTCGATTTCGCCGACTCGTCCCAGTGCCTCGAAGAGCGGAATCCCATGCCGGAAGGCGAAGTCGTTCAATCGGCCGATGGTCGTCGGGCCGATCCCTCGCGGCGGGTAGTTGATCACCCGCAGCAGGCTGATGCTGTCGCTTGGGTTCGAGACGAGCCGTAGATAGGCCAGCACATCCTTGATCTCTTTACGCTCGTAGAAACGCAACCCGCCGACGATCACGTAGGCGATGCCGTGCCGGCGCAGGGCATCTTCAAGCAGGCGCGACTGGGCGTTGGTGCGGTAGAGCACGGCAAAGTCGCGGAAATTGCGCTTGTGGCGGGCGAACTGCTCGCGGATCTTCACCACCACAGCCTCGGCCTCGTCGAAATCGTTGCCCACCTCCAACACCGTCACCTTTTCACCCGACTCCTTGACCGTCCATAGCCGCTTCTCCCTCCTGCCCTGGTTGTTGGACACCACCGAGTGCGCCGCGTCGAGAATGAACCGCGTCGAGCGATAGTTCTGCTCGAGACGAAAGATCTTGCAGTCCGGGTAGTCTTTTTCGAAATCGAGGATGTTGCGCAGGTCGGCGCCCCGCCAGGCGTAGATCGACTGGTCATCGTCGCCGACGACGCAGATGTTGCGATGGCGCTGGGCCAGGAGTTTCAGAAGGAGATACTGGGCCCGGTTGGTGTCCTGGTACTCATCGACCAGAATGTAACGGAAGCGATCCTGGTACGCGGCCAGAACCTGGGGGTATTGTTCGAACAGTTGGATCGGCTTGACCAGCAGGTCGTCGAAGTCCATGGCGTTGTTCTCCCGCAGGCGCCGCTGGTAGGCCGTGAAGATCTGCGCCACCTTTTCTTCGAAAAAGTCACCCGCACTGCGGCCGTACTCCTCGGCCGACACATAGGCATTTTTCGCTCCGCTGATGCGCGCCCGAACCGCCTTGGGATTGAATTGCGTGGTCGAGATGCCGAGCTCGGTCATGGTGTTTCGGATGAAGGCCAGTTGGTCTTCGGCATCGTAGATCACAAAGTTTCGGGCAAATCCGATTCGGTCCGCCTCCTGGCGCAGGATGCGAGCACAAACCGAATGAAAGGTGCCTACCCACAGGCCGACATGCCGCGAGCCCACAAGCCGCTCGATGCGCTCGCGCATTTCGCCGGCGGCCTTGTTGGTGAAAGTCACAGCCAGAATCTGCCAGGGAGCAGCTTTCCCAGACTCGATCAAGTAGGCAGTGCGATGGGTGAGAACGCGGGTCTTGCCGCTGCCAGCTCCGGCGATCACCAGAACCGGACCGTCCAGACAGCTCACGGCTTCACGCTGTTCGTCGTTCAGGCCCTCCAGCAATGAAGACAATCGCGGTGGCACGCGTTTTCTACCTGCCATCTCCCCCCTCTCGCTGTTTTCGGCGCAACTGTCGCCGCAGACGATCCAGCTTGCGTTTGGCCATCAGGTGTTCCCTCATCGTCCTGCTGAAAGTGTGTGTGCCGTTTCCACTCGCCACAAAATAGAGATAGTCCACGTCGGCCGGGTAGAGGGCTGCCAGCAGTGACTTGAGCCCCGGATTGTTGACCGGACCGGGTGGCAGGCCCGGATACTTGTAGGTGTTGTAGGGTGAGTCGATTTGCAGGTCGCGCCGCAACAGACGCCGCGGCCCATCCACAATGAGGTACTGGATGGTCGGATCGGCCTGCAGAAGCCACCCGGCCTTGAGACGGTTGTGGTACACTGCCGAAATCAGAGGCCGCTCTTCATCGACCATGGCCTCGCCCTCGATGATGGAGGCAAGGGTCACAACTTCATGGACACTCATTCCGAGCTCCGCAGCGCGTCGGCGCAGCGAGTCCGCAAAAACCTTCTGGAACTGACCAACCAGGATCCGGATGACCTGCGCTGGAGTCATGCCCCAGGTCAGCCGGTAGGTGTCGGGGAAAAGATATCCTTCCAGCCCGGGAGCAGCGATTCCCAGACTGTGGGCAAACGACGAGTCCTGCACGTGGGCCATGAAGGCTGCGGAGTCGACCTCGAGCGTTCGTTGCAGCAGGCCGGCAATATGGCGCGCCGTGCTGCCCTCGGGAATCGTGATCTTTTCTGTGGTCACGCGTCCGCGGACCAGCATGTCGAGAATCTCGGCATTGGATGCTTTGGCCGGGACGCGAAACATTCCGGACTTCAGGCGAGTGCGGCTGCCTTCCAGGCGTGCCGCCCACACGAATCTGCTCCGGTTGCGGATCACACCTGCCGCCGCAAGCGAGTCCACAATCGCCTGGAAGCTGGACCCGGAAGGGATCTTGAGGACGCGCGATGCCGGCGTTTCCGGCACGACCGGCAGCCACAAGATCCAGGCGATCACACCCGCGGCTGTAGCCCCGAGAACGACCAGGACGGCAAAAAGCCGGAGAAGATTACGAAACCGTCTGCTCATGTCTCCCCATCACCGCCCGAATCGATCCAGATAGTCGCGCACGATTCGCTCGTGATCGAAGGCCAGAGGTCGCGGCGGGTGCCGTGGATCGGCAACCCTGACACTGCGCGCATCGTCACCGGCCACGGGTTCTGCCTGCGCCCGGGCAACGAACACCGTCGAGATGGTATGCTGTCTTGGATCGCGCTCAGGATCCGAATAGACACCCACAAGTCCGGTCAGCTCGACATCGAGCGATGTTTCTTCGCGCGCTTCACGAATCGCAGCCTGCTCAACGGTCTCGCCATAGTCCACGAACCCACCGGGCAAAGCCCAACCCTTGGGCTCGTTTCGCCGCTCGATAAAGACGACCCGTGGGGCCTCCTGGCCTCGGCCTATCTCGATGATGATGTCCACTGTGGGTATCGGGTTCAAGTATTCCGTAAACTCATACCCGCAGCGTGGACATTTTTTGTTGACCAACGTAGGCATTCTCTCCGAACCAGCCTTCGTGCCGGCAACCCAGGTCCGCAGCGCGCCCCAACCCTACTTACTCGACCCGCGGCCCGCTGGTTGCTCCCCTACCCGTGCAGGATGAGAAACACATTGTACAAGGAGTGACTGTAGGCGGCGATGCCGACGCCGCGCAGAACGTAGACAACGCCGAACGCCACTCCTGCAAACACGCGAAACAAGAAGGAAGCCATGGTAAAGGAGTCTCCCGCCGCTCCGATGTAGTGGGCTGCGGAAAACAGAACCGCCGACAATAGCAGCGCCGCCACGACAGCGGTGGTACTGGGAAGGGCCAGCGGCTTTTTCAAGAGCCAAAGCGTCCCGCCAAGAAAGAAGGCTCGAAACAGGACTTCTTCGTAGGCTCCCGCACCCAGGGCCAGCGCGAATCGAGAACCGAGGTGCGACTCGGCGAGCGGGCCCGCGATTTGCACAAAGGTCTGCGTGGCTCGCCCCACCACGATGCCGATGACGAGAGCATAGACCACGCTTTCGAGAAACATCCACAGGAACCATCGCCAGCGCAGCCGATCCCCACCACGCCTTCTTACGGCCCAGGCGAGCAAGACGAGCCCAACCACGAAGACAGACACAATTCCGACGCCGCCGTTGATGCCCAGAGCGAGGAAGGGGCGTTTGAAAACCAACTCCACTCCGTTCCGCACAGACCCGAACGAGTCACCGAGGAAGGCCGAAAAGAGCTCGTACCCTATCAACAGGGGCGCCAGGAAAAACCAGGAGTGAAGGGGTGATCGAGACACACGCCAGTAGCGGCGGAATTGACCTCGCTTGGATCGGCTCAAGCCGGAAGCAACCTCTCGCTAGCAAAGATTAGGCGGGATTTCCTCCCCCGAACAGCCACGCAGGATCACCCCGCACGGCTGTATACCTAGCCCCAAAGCAACAGAATATACCCATTCACCGCGGAATTGTCAACTCGATTTTCCCCATTCTGCGGCGCTGTTCCGCAGCCTCCCAACGGCGCGGACGTTGACCGCGCTATTTTGTACTTGACATTTTACGGATTTTTAGTATATTGGAACACACCTGATTTCTTCACAGCTAAACCCAAATGAATTCTTCACTTAAACTTAACCATCGAAGAGCACACGCATGCTTGCGCAGCTGACGATCATTCCTGTTGGCACTGGCGAGGAAACGAAGGAGCTGGTGGCCAAGGTTCTTCGCATTGTTGACGATAGCGAGCTGGATTATCAATTCACATCGATGTCCACCCTTCTTGAGGGCGAGTGGGAAGAAATCATGACGGTCATCCGCCGCTGCCATCAAGAAGTCAAGAGGTTTTCCCAACGAGTCGTCACCCATATCCTACTTGACGACCGCCGCGGTGTCACAGACCGCCTGCGTGGAAAGGTCCTCGAAACGGAATATGCTCTCGGCCGCAGCCTGAAAACAAAGGGCTTGACCTGATCCGCGGGCCCGGGCAGGGTGGCGGCAGAGCACGTGCACAGCCGCCGTCTGCGTCCCTGCCGGTTGTCTCACTCGCCCTTTCATGAACTGTTCCCTGTGGGTTCAAATAGGCCCTGTTGGCAGCGGCCGAAGGGCCAAGCTATCCTTACGAAGCGCAACCGGACAGCCAAGCACAGTACGGGAGGTGACCACATGAGCAAACAACAATCATTGGAACTCAGCGAAGCTGAAATTGCTGTTCATTGGCAGGAAGAGGACTATGTATACCCGTCGGCCCAGTTCATCGCCCAGGCCAACTTGACCGACCCGAACATCCACGAACGCTTCAGCCTGGAGCATTTTCCAGAGTGCTTCAAAGAATACGCGGACATGCTCGACTGGTACCAGTATTGGCACACCACGCTCGATACCAGCGACGCCCCGTGCTGGAAATGGTTTGTGGGCGGAAAAATAAATGCCTGCTACAACTGCGTCGACCGGCATCTGCCCAAGTACAAGAATAAGGCCGCAATCATATATGTTCCCGAACCCGA
Source organism: uncultured Cytophagia bacterium (assembly GCA_964527995.1). GTDB lineage: Bacteria > Zhuqueibacterota > Zhuqueibacteria > Oceanimicrobiales > CAZGRP01 > CAZGRP01. The sequence continues at coordinate 100,951 of CAZGRP010000007.1, forward strand.
AGACGAACCCCATTTGATCCTCACCTACCAGGAGCTCTACGTCAGGGTCAACGAACTGGCCGCGCTCCTCAGAGACTTTGCCGGGCTCAAGGCCGGGGATCGAGTGACGCTGCACATGCCGATGGTGCCCGAACTTCCCATCACCATGCTGGCATGCGCCCGGCTCGGGGTGATTCACTCCGAGGTCTACGGAGGGTTCAGTGGCAAGGCCTGCGGCGAGAGGATCGCCGATTCAGGCAGCCATGTCCTGATCACGATCGATGGCTATTACAGAGCAGGGAACCTGCTCGATCATAAGCGGAACGCCGACATCGCCGTGGAAGTGGCCGAGAAGGAAGGCCAGCCCGTGGACAAGGTTCTGGTCTGGAGACGCCATCCAGGAAAGTATGTCTCCAAGACCCCGATGGTCGAAGGCCGCGACTTCTTCATGGATGAACTGCTCAAGGACTTCCGCGGCCGGCGCGTGGATCCCGTGCCGATGCCGGCCGAAGCTCCTCTCTTCATCATGTACACCAGCGGCACCACCGGCAAGCCCAAAGGGTGTCAGCACAGCACCGGCGGCTACCTCGCCTATGTCACGGGTACTTCAAAGTACATCCAGGACATCCATCCCGAGGACGTGTACTGGTGCATGGCCGACATCGGTTGGATCACAGGCCACTCCTACATCGTCTACGGCCCTCTGGCGCTGGCGGCGACTTCCGTCATGTACGAGGGTGTCCCCACCTACCCTGACGCCGGACGGGCATGGCGGATCGCCGAGCGACTCGATGTCAACATCTTTCACACGGCGCCGACCACCATCCGCATGCTGCGAAAAGCCGGCCCCGACGAGCCAAAGAAGTACGACTACCACTTCAAGCACATGACCACAGTCGGCGAGCCGATCGAGCCGGAGGTTTGGAGGTGGTACTACGAGGTCGTGGGCAAGGGCGAGGCCGTGATCGTCGACACCTGGTGGCAGACCGAAACAGGTGGTTTTCTGTGCAGCACATTGCCGGCACTCCAACCGATGAAGCCAGGCAGTGCCGGTCCGGGGATGCCCGGCATCCACCCGGTGATCTATGATGAAGAGGGAAACGAGATCCCGGCGGGATCGGGCAAGGCTGGCAACATCTGCATCAGGAATCCCTGGCCCGGCGCCTTCCAGACTATCTGGGGTGACCGCGATCGTTATGTCGCCCAATACTACTCCAAGTACTGCAAGAACAAAGACAGCAAGGACTGGCGTGACTGGCCGTACTTCGCCGGTGACGCCGCCGTGCTCGCAAAAGACGGTTATTTCCGAATCCTGGGCCGCATCGATGACGTGATCAATGTCTCCGGACATCGGCTCGGCACCAAGGAGATCGAGTCGGCGTGCCTGCTCGTCGATGAAGTCGCAGAAGCCTCGGTGGTGCCGGTGGCCGATGAACTCAAGGGGCGCGTTCCCGATGTCTACGTGTCTCTGAAGCCCGGCTACGAGCCGAGCAAGGAAGTCGAGGAGGCCGTATCGAAATCTATCGAGAGCGCCATCGGCAAGATCGCCCGGCCGAAACATGTCTACGTGGTTCCCGACATGCCGAAGACCCGGTCTGGGAAGATCATGCGCCGTGTGCTGGCGGCGATCTCGAACCGCTCCGACATCGGCGACGTCACCACCCTGGCGAATCCAGGGGTTGTCGAGGAAATCAGAAAAATGGTGCAAGAAGGGGCATAAACGCCGTCGAGCCGCTCCCGGCTCCGCTGGCGCCGGTCCCGTACTGGAAATGGAAAGGTCGACGTGGAGCTTCAGGGCAGAGTTTCCTTGGTCACGGGGGCAGGGCGCCGGCTCGGCCGCGCCATCGCCCTCGGCCTTGCCCGCCGCGGGTCGAGCATTGCGGTCCATTTCCATCAAGACGCAACCGGCGCCGAGGACACGGCAGCCAAGACCAGAGAGTTCGGCGTCGAGGCCGAGATCGTGCAAGCCGATCTATCTCAGCCCGAACAGGCTGAGAACCTGGTCGCCGAAGTCGTGAGGATCTTTGGGCGCATCGACGTTCTCATCAACAATGCGGCGATCTACTCTCGGACGCCGCTGGGTCAGGTGACGCGTGATGATTGGGACAGATTGTTGAATCTCAACCTGCGCGGTGCGTTCTTTTGTGCTCAAGCCGCAGGGGTCGCCATGAAACACCAGGGTTCCGGCAAGATTGTCAATATCGCTGATGTCGCCGGACTCGACCCCTGGCCTGGCTATATCCCTTACAGCATTTCCAAGGCCGGCCTCATTGCAATGACGACCGGTATGGCCAAGGCCCTGGCGCCAGAAGTGACGATCAACGCTGTGGCGCCAGGGACGGTGCTCCTCCGGCATGAGGCCGCCGAGGAAGCGGAAAAACTGATAGAACTGAGTCTCCTGAAGAAAGTCGGCACACCGGAAGATGTCGTCGCCGCCGTTCTTTTCTTGATCGAGGGCAGCGACTTCGTGACCGGCGACGTGCTTCGCGTCGATGGAGGTCGACTTCTCCTCTGATCCTGTCCGCCGACAACCGCCACCACGCGCTCACCTTTGACCCGATCCGGCCGCCAGGCCGAATTCTGTGAGGAGAGATTTGAGGCTCTGAACACAAGCGGATGCCGCGGTGCCGGCCGGCGCCAGCGCGTTCGTCCGCCGGAGCCATGACTCTCCCTTCCTCCCTGCAGTTCGCCGCGCATCTGCACGGCTTGCCGGCTGGTTTCGCTCGCCTCCCACGAAGGATGCCGGGCGAAGCAACGGCCGTTTTCGGCCCAAACCGGACGGCCACTTCAGTATTGCCGATGTTTTCGCCTGCGTGCATGACGGCCCGTGGATCGACACCGCGAATGAAGATGGTAGATGATGATGAACTAAGCGAGGTGCGAAAGTGATGATTCAAAAGAAACGGAAACCAACGGCTGTGATCTTGAGTGCGGGAGCCGGAAATCGCATGCGGTATGCCAATGGCGGCACTCCGAAACCCCTCATCCGGCTCCTGGGGAGAAGCCTGCTTGAACGAACGATCCTCTCCTGCCGCGAGGCAGGCGTCACCGACTTCTTAGTTGTGGTGGGACATCAGAAACAGAGAGTGACCGGCTACGCCAAGACGCTCGAACAGAGATACCCGGACATCACGATCCAGGTGGTCGAGAATCCATCATGGCAACTTGGCAACGGCACCTCGGCGCTGGCATGCGAGCCGTATCTGTCCGAACCGTTCCTTTTGTTGATGTGTGATCATGTCTTCGACCCCGTTATTCTGGAGCGACTGCTGAGCGTCCAACTGGACTACGGCGAATGCCTGCTGGCCGTCGACCGCGAGATGGACGAGAGCCTCGACGTTCACGAAGCCACCAAGGTCTACATCGAAAACGGCCGCATCCGCTCGATCGGAAAGCGCGTGTTTCCTTCCAACGGTGTCGACACCGGGCTCTTCCTCTGCCAGCCGGTCCTCTTCAACGCCCTGCGGGAAGCCCAGCAAGAGGGTGATTTCACCCTCAGCGGTGGAGTGCGCAAGCTGATCGAAAGCGGCAGAATGCGCTGGGTGCCGGCCGATGGCCTCTTCTGGCACGACGTGGACACACCGGAGAACCTGCTCCAGGCACGCCAGCGTCTTCTTGTCGGGCTGTCGAAGCCCTCCGAGGATGGCTGGTTCTCGGCACGGCTCAATCGCCTGCTCTCCCGGCGGATCTCGGGCAAGCTGGCCGAATGGAGGGTGCCACCGAATGCCATCACCATCGTCAGCTTCCTGCTCGCTGTCGCCGGGGGGCTCCTTTTCGCACTGGCCGGCTACGCCTATACCCTGCTCGCAGGTCTCTTGGTTCAGATCGCATCTGTGGTGGACGGTTGCGATGGCGAGGTCGCCCGACTCAACTTCGAGAGAAGCCCATACGGCGCCTGGCTCGACACCGTGCTCGACCGCTACGCCGATGCCGCCATCGCCACCGGCATCACCTACGCATACTGGCAGAGCCATCCCGGCGCCCTGCCATGGATCGCCGGCATCGCCGCCGCCGTCGGGTTCCTGATGAGCAGCTACACCATTAAAGAGTATTCCATTCGGTTCCGCCAGGACCTTCGGGAGACCGGGCTCGGCAAGCTTCGCAAACGAGACGCCCGCCTGTTCCTCCTCCTGGCCGGAGCAGTCGTGAATCGCCCTTTCGAGGCGCTGTTGATCGTCGGCCTGCTCTCTCACCTCTACGTTGCCTGGCGACTGGTGGCCGGCTACAGAGACATCCTGAGCAAGAGAAAACGCCGCCGGTTGGAGGGCCGCCTCCTCCTGCCCGCTTCCATGGACGAGCCGACACGCCAGGCCGTGGCCTAGAGCGGCACGCGGCCCCTCCCAAGGGCCAACGACTTCTTACTGCTCGCGGAGGAAGCCGAGGGCTGATGCAAGGAGCAGGAACCTTTGGAAGATTTCAGACCTTCCAAAGGTTCCCTCGCCAGCCCAACAGCCCGGCAGACAGGCACAGCTCCACCCTTTCCCTTCCCGCTCCTCCCTCCGATCCCCCGCTGCTTCGCATTGCACGGACAATTTCCTCTTGACATGAGTCGACTCATTGGTTATATTTCGACCAATGAGTCGAAAACCAACCAATCGGTCTACAGGCGATCAATCATGACACTCGTGCAGCGACGCCTGGAGGAGAAGCAGCACCGCATCGAAAGCATCGCGAAGGCGGCCCTGGACATCTTTTCCGAGAAGGGCTATTCCGATTGCAACATGAATGACATCGCCGCCAGAGCGCGCCTGGGTAAAGCCACCCTCTACTACTACTTCCCCACCAAAGAGGCGCTCTTCCGTTATCTGATCCGTCGCGAGACGGCTTCTTTCTACCATCAGGCCGCAGAGAAGGTCAAGGAAGCCCGGCGGCCGCAGGATGCACTGCATTCGCTGATGTTCTTCTACCTCGACTACTTCACCCTGCGGCCGGAGCTGTTGCGCCTCTTCTTCCCCATCGGCCGGAGCTCTCCCCTGGTGCTGCAGCCCGACCGCCAGTGGGAGGAGGAAGCGGAATCGCTGCGCCGGCCACTGGAGGAGCACCTGCGCCGTCTCTTCCAGGATGTCCGCATCGGTGTCTCGAGCGACGACCTTGTAAGGCTGCTTCGGACCTTCCTCATCGGGGCCAGTGTCAAGCTCGTGCAGGGATACTCTCCCGACAGCCTGCGCAGTGAAGCGAACCTGTTCATGCGCCTCGTCGAGAACCTGATTGGAGACGGGGCATAACCTGACCATGAGACGATTCCTGAAGTGGGTGATCGACCATCCATGGTCGACCATTCTCGGGCTGCTGGTGGTGACTCTGCTGTTCGGATACCAGATGCGGCGGCTGCGAGTCGAAACCGACATCACCAAGTCGTTGCCTCAGTCCATCCCAGCCAAGCGGCTCTACGATCGCATGGCGGAGATCTTCCCCTCCAAAGACTTCATCATGGTCATCTACGAAAGCGATTCTCTCTTCTCCGTACCCTCGCTGCGCGTGCTCGACGAGCTCACCCAGCAACTGGAAGCCTTCCCCGAACTCTACAGCGTCATCAGCCCGACGAACGTCAAGATCATCCGCAGCAGCGACCAGGGTATGGAGGTCAAGGAGGCACTTCTCGCTCCGCCGAGCACCGATCGCGACGTGCAGCTTTTCCAGACTCGACTTTACTCCAACCCCATCTTCGTCCGCAACCTTGTCAGCCGTGATCGCAGGGCAGCCGGCATCCTCCTCTTCCTCCACAATGATATCGATGCCAAAAAGTTCGCCGGCCGTCTATTGCAGTTCCTGGAGAGCTTCAAGAGAGAGTACCCGGTCAACCTGTTCGCGGCAGGTACACCGGTAGTCAACTACTACCTGAGCGAAGGTGTGGCCCGGGACATGCGCATCTTCTTCAATGCCGGCATTGCCCTGATCATCTTGCTGTTGCTGCTGATTTTCCGAAGCCTGCGCGGCGTTCTCATCCCGACCGTCGTCGTCCTCAGCAGTGTCCTTTGGACGCTCGGCTTCATGGCCAGTGTCGGAGTTCCCCTGTCGCACTCCACCGAGATGCTACCCATTCTGCTCATAGCGATCGGCATCGCCGACAGTATCCATATCCTCACGCATTACTACCAGCGTGCTCCCGACAACACCGACCGCAGAGACCTTGTCTACACCACGATGGCCGAGCTCGCTGCCCCGCTTGTGATGACCTCGCTGACAACCATGGCCGGATTCCTGGCGTTGAACACCAGCCACATGGAATCGCTCATGCAGCTTGGCATCTTCAGCGCTTTCGGAGTCCTTGTGGCCTTGATCTGGTCACTGACCTTCGTGCCAGCCGTCCTCTGCCTGTTGAAAATCCGCACCCGGCGCGGCGGCCTGCGAGGAGAGTTTCCTCTCAGCCGGTGGATGCACCGCTATGGCACCGCCCTGATGGAGCATCGCCGGGTGGTGCTGGCCGGCATCGGTGGCGTTGTGTTGATATCCTTTCTCGGCTTCCCTCGACTCTATGTCGAGTCCAGTGCGGCGGGCCAGTTTCCCAGAAACCACCCCGTACGGCAGGCCATCGAATACGTGGACCGTCACTTTGCCGGTACCCAGACTTTCCAGATTGTCGTCGAAGGCAATGCCCCGGGCGCCATCAAGACCCCGGTCGTTCTGGCGAAGATGGATTCCCTGGAGAGATTCGCCGAGTCGCTGCCCCATGTCGGCAGCACCCTGTCCCTCGCCGACTTTGTCAGGCTCATGAACCGGGTGATGCACGGCGGCGATCCGGCCTACGACCGCATTCCGGCGCCGGTGGAAAAAGAAACCGGGGTGTTCTATGAAAAGCGGAACGGCCGCGAAGTGCCGGTCACGCGCACATTCGAAGTCTCTGGCGAACACCTGATCGCGCAGTACCTGCAGCTTTATGAGATGTCCACTCGCCCGGAGGAGTTTGCCCAGTTTGTTGACTACGACTACGAAAATGCCAAGATCACCGTCTTCATCGACAGCGACCGCGGCTCCGTGCTGCGCCGGGTCGACCGCGACCTGCACGACTACATCCAGAAGCATTTCGGCGACCTTCGCGCCGATGTCACCGGCATGGCCAAACTGGTGCTGGTCGTGCGCGACATGGTGGTGCGCGGCCAGTTCTGGAGCATCCTCACCTCCCTCGTGCTCGTGTGGTTTCTCGCCACCCTGATGTTCCGATCGCCTTTGCTCGGCGTCTACAACACCCTGCCCCTCTTTTTCGGCATGTTCCTCAACTTCGCCGTGATGGGGTGGTTCCGTATCCCCCTCGATATCGAAACCATGGTGACTTCAAGCCTGGCCATCGGCGTCGGCGTTGACTACGCCATCCACTTCATCCATCGCTACCGCATGCGCGTGCGCAGCGGCGATGACTTCGAGGCGGCGGTGCCGGCCACCATGGCAAGCGCCGGCGTAGCCATTCTGTTCAACTCGCTCACCGTGGCCGCAGGCTTCGGATTGATCATCTTGTCCTCGTTCAAGGGCGTGCGCTCCATGGGGCTGTTGCTGGCCCTGACCATGCTGACCACCGCCTTCGGCGCCCTCACCATCCTGCCCGTGCTCTTCGCCACCTTCCGGCCCCGTGTCCTGGCTCGCACGGGCCGCGGCGGCCGCCACGAGGATACGCCGGCCTTTCCACAAGGCACACCCCATTTCGCCGACTGAGACTTGGCACCGGCGCGAGGACTCTTCGACAAGGGAGGTAGAACGATGAGGGATTTCGACGGCAGGCACCAGCAAGAACGGAGCGATGTCATGTCTCGGAAAAATCTCTCCCGCTGGCTCATCCTGTGGATGGCGGTGATACCGGCTCTCGCCATGGCCGCGCAGGCCGGCGCTCAGCGCCTCGACGGCCGAAAGATCATGGAAAAAGTGCTCCAGGGAAGCACATGGAACGACATGCAGGCCGATGTCACTCTGGTTGTGACCAACGCTCGCGGAGCCAGAAGGGTGCGCAAAATCAAGCTCCACTCAAGAAAGAGAACCGAAAACGAGAGCGATCTGTTGATGCGCTTCGTCTCCCCTGCCGACGTCGCCGGCACCGGGTTCCTGGTGATCGAGCACTCCCGCCGCGACGACGACCGCTACGTCTTCCTGCCGGCGCTGCGGCGAACCAAGCGGATCTCCTCCAGCGGCAAGGGAGGCAACTTCATGGGCAGCGATTTTTCCTACTACGACATCGGCAAGCCCAAGCTCGATGACTGGCTTTACCTGAACGCCACAGAAGACACACTCGATGGGGTGCCCTGCTACAGGATCGTCGCCAAACCAGCCACACCGCAACTGCAGAGAGACATCGGCTACAGCCAACTCATACACTGGGTTCGCAAGGACAATCTCACCGTCATCAAGACCGAATACTATGATCGCCGCGGCAAACTCTGGAAGGTGTTGACGGTGCCCCGGCTGGAAAAAATCGCCGGCGTCTGGTTTCAGACGGATCTGGTGATGCGCAACGTCCAGGATCACCGCACCAGCGAGATGATCTTCGAGAACATCGAAGTGAACCAGCACCTGCCGAAACGCTTGTTCACGCAGCGATACCTGGAACGCTGGCATTCGGGTGGGTGATCTCCGCGAGGTGGCCGCCGCCCTCTTGCCGGCGGTCACCTCAGCTATCCTGCCATGCTCAACTATTTACGGAAACAGAAACTTGTGCCGGTCCTCTTGCTGTGGTGGATTCTTACCGCATCGCCGGCGCCAGCCCAGGAACCCCGCCTCAGCGGATACCTGAAGTTCTTTGCCCATCCGAACCTGAACTCGCCTTACCTTCTCGATCGCTACGGCACGAGACTGCAACTGGCGCTGTCGCGGTCGCTGCAGGAGCGCGCCGACTTCTACGCCGCGTTCGACTTCAACCTCGAGGAAAACAATGCCACCGGTCTCGCGGGCGAACCACGCTCGCGCATCACCGAGATCTACCCGGTAGAGGCCTACCTGGATCTCCACTGGCCTGTCGCCGACCTCCGTCTCGGCAAGCAGTTCATCTTTTGGGGACGCACCGACTGGATCAATCCCACCGACAACATCACACCCTGGGACTTCCAGAACATCACGGCCGAAATCGAGGACTACAGGCTGCCGGTCGGTGCCGTGAAGCTCGATGCCTACCCGGGGAACTGGACCATCGAAGCCGTGCTCGTACCGCTTTTCAAGCCGAACCGGGTGGAGATGCGGTTTGGCCCCTCTCTCGGCGCCCTGCCGGTCGACCTGCAACCGCCCGGACTGCCGGACAGCCGGCTGCGCAACTGGCAGTTCGGCCTGCGCATCTCCGGATATGCTTCGGGGTTCGACTTTTCCGCCAGCTATTGGCAGGGCTACGACCTCTTTCCTGCCGTCCACATGCGCCCCGTCACCGGAGCCCAGGGACGCCCTGAGGCCGTGCGGATCCAGCAGCAGTTCCACCGGCAGCGGGTTCTCGGCGCCGACTTCGCCCGCAGCTTCGGGCGATGGACCGTCAAGGGCGAGGCCGGCTACTTCCGCACCGCCGACCCTGGAGGCGAGAACATCTTCATCAAGAACCCGCACCTGCAGTATGTGTTGGGCCTCGAGTTCGCCGCCGCAAGCGACCTCACCCTGAACGCTCAGTTCGTGCAGGACATCCTGTTCCGATACTCCCGGGCGACGGAGTTGCGCCGGTGGCAGCGAATCGGCATCCCGGCAGCTCACCTTTCTGAGCGAGTCAGCCATTCCCTGTCAGCGCGGCTGCAATACAAGGGCGGCGGCACGTGGAGCTTCCAGCTCATTTCGGTCCTGAACCTGGCTCATGACGACTACTTTGTCCTGCCGATCGTAAAATACGAGTTTACGGATGGCATCAACCTCTATGCCGGCGCTGCCATTTTCGGCGGCCCGGCAGGCAGTGTCTTCGGGCGCAGCAAGAGATTCTCGCGAGCGTTCCTGGAAGTCAAATACAGTTTCTGAAGACCCGCCGGTGGGAAGCCCTGTCCCTGGCACTCGTCCTGTTGCCGGCGGCTGGCACCAGTCGGGTGGCGCCGCGCCCGGGGGCTCTCCAGGCTTCCGGGGATTAAAAAACCTTCAAATCTTTATCATTATTTTGTACTTGACAAAAAGCACGGAACGAATATATTTAGGAGCGACAATTCAGGATAAAAAGGTCCGTTTCTCCTCAGTATCCGGAGTGTGGATGTCTGTTCTTTTCAGTCGCTCTTGTGAATACGGTTTGCGCGCAGTGATTTTCCTGGCCCAGCAGCCAGCCGGCCAGCACACACGTATCAAGGAAATCTCGGAGAAGTTGAGCATTCCCATGCAGTTCCTGGCCAAGATTATGCAGATCCTGTCGCGCTCCGGATTGCTGCATTCCTACAAAGGACCGAACGGTGGCTTCGAACTCGCCCGCCCCGCCGATCAAATCACACCGCTGCAGATCGTCGAAGCCATTGATGGTCTTGGTTTCATGCAGGACTGCCTGATCGGGCTGCCCGAATGCATCGAACCGAATGGCTGCCCCGTGCACGAGGAGTGGGGCATCATCCGCGACCAGATTGTCCAGGTCCTGGCGAGCAAAAGTATCGCCGACCTGGCCAGGCGTAACAACAAAAAGCCGGATAAGCTGCAAACAGGGCAGTGAGACCTGCGCTGATCATGCCAACGCACGTTTTCCTGGACTGACGAAAAGAGAACCCCATGTCCCACCCACGCTATCAGGTCAGAATCCCCGATGCTGACTACTGGAAGGACCAGGTCAAGTGCCAGTCCGGCTGCCCCATCAGCACCGACGCCGGGCGCTACGTTCAACTGATCGCTCAAGGGAACTACGAGGAAGCCTACCTTGTGGCGCGATCGCCGAATCCCTTCGCATCGGTTTGCGGCCGCGTCTGCGCCGCGCCTTGCGAGGATGCCTGCCGCCGCGGCAGCATCGATGCGCCGATCGCCATACGGGCTCTCAAGCGCTTCGTCACCGAGCGCTATGGAGCCGAGTCCCTCAATCCAGACACGCAGCTCAAACTGCAGTCCGGCGACCCGGTGGAGTCGGGAAACAAGCTGTCATGGCACCTGCCCGTGTTCATCCAGACCCGAAAGGGCGTAGCCCGGGGCCAGAAGGTCGCCATCATCGGAGCCGGGCCGGCGGGACTGTCCTGTGCCCACGACCTGGCGCTGATGGGCTACCGCGTCACTGTTTTCGAGGCCTCCGGACTGGCCGGCGGCATGATGCGGCACGGCATTCCCGAATACCGCCTGCCGCGCAGCGTTATCGAGAAGGAGGTCGAGAAGATCATCGATCTCGGGGTCGAACTCAAGCTGAACACACCCCTGACACCGGAGTTCGGGCTGCGGCAGTTGCGCCAGCAGGGATATGAGGCCTTCTTTCTCGGCGTCGGCGTCCAGAAAGGGCGGGACCTGAGCGTCGAGGGTGCCGATCTCGATGGCGTGATCAAGGCCGTCGACTACCTGCTCAACATCAACAACGGCTACAAGGTCGACCTCGGCAAACGCGTGGTCGTGATCGGCGGCGGCTTTGTGGCCATCGACGCGGCACGCACCGCGCTGCGCGGCCTGCCCGAGCCCGAGGGTGTCGCCGAAGAGCAGTTCGAGGAATCCAGCATGGCGGCTGCCTTCGATGCCGCCCGCCTGGCGCTCCGCGGCGGTGCTGCCGAGGTCCACATGGTGAGCCTCGAGTCCTTCGAAGAGATGCCGGTGATGCAGTCGCAGCAAGGCAAGGAGGAGTTCGAAGAAGCGAAAAAGGAAGGCATCCTCTTCCACCCGCGCTGGGGCCCCAAACGCTTCGTCGGCAACGGCCGTGTCAAGGCCATCGAGCTGATGCGCGTCACCCGTGTGTTCGACGAGAACGGTCGCTTCAACCCGCAGTACGACCCCCAGTCGACCGACATTCTGGAGACCGACTCCATCATCCTGGCGATCGGCCAGCAGGCCGATCTCTCCTTCCTGACGCCCGAAGACGGCGTAGAGCTTACCCGCGGCGGAACCATCAAAGTCGACCCCGAAACCCTGGCCACCACCGCCCCGGGTGTGTACGCCGGCGGCGACGTTGCCTTCGGGCCGCGCGTGCTCATCGATGCCATCGCCAACGGCAAACGCGCTGCCTTGTCCATCGACAGCTATCTACGCCAGGAGGTCTCTGAGCCCGCTATCCATTTCCGGGTGGAGAAGATCCCGACGCGGCAGTATCGCATGTTCCCCGACTACGAGAAGTGCGATCGCCAGACGCCGCCGACGATTCCCCTGGAGCGACGCACCGGCATCTCCGAGGTGGAGGTCGGCTACGACGAGGACGAAGCCCGCAGGCAGGCGGAGCGCTGCCTGGTTTGCCATATTCAGACCATCTACGACGCCGACAAGTGCGTCCTCTGCAACCGCTGCGTCGATGTCTGTCCGGAGTACTGCCTCAAGCTGGTGCCGCTGGAGGAGCTGGATCTCGACGATCAGACCCGCCAGCGTCTGCTCGAGCAGTACGACGCCGATCCTTTCGCACCCGTTTCGGCCATGCTCAAAGACGACGAGGCATGCATTCGCTGTGGCCTGTGCGCCATTCGCTGCCCCACCGATGCCATGAGCATGGAGGTCTTCTACTATGAGGAGCGATAGGCATCGGCTGCCGGTGTCCTTGCCTCTGGCTCCGGCGCGACCGGATTGGGAAGAAGTACAACGGAAACAGACCCTGGAGGTGTAGCCATGGATAAGAATCAGACCACAACCGGGCAAACTTCGCAAAGCCGCAGGTCTTTTCTGGGCAGGGTGGCGGTCGGCTCCCTGCTGCTCGGTCTGGCAGGCCAGGCCTTTGCCTATCTGCGCTCGCTGGTTCCCAACGTTCTTTATGAAGTTCCCAGGCGTTTCAAGATCGGCAGGCCGTCGGAGCTTTCAGAGGGAGAACATTTCTACGACGCCCAACGCGTCTTTGTGTTCAAGGAGAAGGGCACTTTCCATTCGATCTCGGCCATCTGCACTCACCTGGGTTGCACCGTCAAGTACGTCAAGCTGGCGAAGCCCAAGACGGTCAAGATCGGCGGACAGCTCAAGACCTTCGAGTACGAATTCCACTGCCCGTGCCATGGCTCGAAGTTCTACGGCGATGGCACCAACTACGCCGGGCCGGCGCCACGCCCACTCGATACCTTCAAGGTCGAGGTTGCGCCCGAAGACGGGCAGCTCGTGGTCGACCTTTCCAAGCCGGTCCCTCGTGACTTTCGGCTGAGCGTGTGACGACAACCATCTCCGGAAGGATGAGTGCCATGGAGACGCCAGAAACGACCAAACCAATTGTTCGACAACTCACCTGGACCTACCGTCCCGAGACGCAGCGAGAGGCCGGCGACGCTGTCGTCCGTAATCTGTGGCTGCACTGGTTCCCGGCCAAGGTGTCCAAAGCCAGCCTGTCGTGGAACTACTCCTTCTGGCTCGGCACCATCTCAGCCACCCTCTTCGTGATCCTCACCGTCACCGGCGTCGTCCTGATGTTCCTCTACGTCCCGTCGGTGGAGAGAGCTTACCAAACCGTCAAGGATCTCGAGTACGCCGTCTCCTTCGGGTGGTTTCTGCGCTCGCTGCACCGTATCGCCGCGCACCTGATGGTGTTCACGGTTTTCCTGCACATGCTGCGCGCCTTCTTCACCGGCGCCTACAAGAACGGCAGCGCCGTGGGGTCCAATCGCCCGCTGAATTGGCTCGTGGGGGTGGCGCTGCTCCTGGCCACCCTCTTTCTGTCGTTCACCGGCTACCTGCTGCCGTGGGATCAACTGGCGTACTGGGCCATCACCGTCGGCACCAACATCGCCGAGGCTGCCCCCATCGTCGGAAAATCGATCCGCTTCGTCCTGCTCGGCGGCCACGAAATCGGCCAGAACACCCTCATCCGATTCTACGTACTCCACACCTTCTTCCTGCCGGTGGCTCTGCTCCTCGGGTTTGTCTACCACATGTGGAGAATCAGAAAGGATGGCGGTCTGGCCTGCGTCGACCGCGAGGCCCTGAAGCTGAAGAAGGAGAAGGTGGCGCCGGTGCGGACCAAAACCTATGCCCTTCTCGGACTGACCAACGGCCGCACCGTCCATGTCGAGAACAGCATGATCGTGGACGACCGCTACACGGTGAACTCGTCGCCGCACCTGCTGCGCCGGCTGCTGCAGGTGATGCTTGCCACGCTGGTGGTGGCCAGTCTGCTGGCGGTCTTCTTTCACGCGCCGCTCGAAGTTCAGGCGAACCCGCGTGTGACTCCGAATCCTGCCAAGGCACCGTGGTACTTCCTCTGGCTGCAGGAGCTTGTCAGCGACACCACCATCCACATCGGCCAGTTCACGGTCAACGGCGCCCTGATCGGTGGTATCCTGATCCCCGGCGTGCTCGTCGTTCTTCTGGCGATCTGGCCATATCTCGACAAAAGCTCCATCTACGCCGTGGGGGTCTGGTTCGCCAGTGAACGCCGCCGCCAGAACCTTGTCTTTGGGGTGATCGTCCTGGCCGTGGCGGTCCTGATGATCATCGGCACGTTCATGCGCGGTCCATACTGGGACTTCTACTGGCCGTGGCAGAAGTGGCCGGAGTTCCCGGTGAAGTATTAGCGATGCCGGCCGAGCCGGCTCGAGCATCTGTCGCGCCTGCTCGCGCGCCGGGCCTGCCACCGGCGACGGCGTCGGTGCCCGGCCACGAATCAAACCACAGCAAAGCC
>CAZGRP010000007.1:115655-123151 GCA_964527995.1 uncultured Cytophagia bacterium
CCTGCCACCGGCGACGGCGTCGGTGCCCGGCCACGAATCAAACCACAGCAAAGCCAGGCGCCGGAACGGCACCGGCGCCCTCTCAAGCAAGCAGTGAGGCAAGAGCATGTCAGAACCGATCCAGGAGTACGAATCGGCACGCAAAGACCGCTTTTTCCTCTGGGTCTTCAGCGTCATCTTCCTGGCGCTCACCGTCTACGTCTTCTGGGCTCAGGGGACGCCCGAATGGAAATCGTACCAGGCTGAATTCAAGAAGGTCGTCGCCGAGCGTCTCGGCAAGGACCGGGCCGCCACAGTGCAGGGTGGCATCCGCCAGATCTGGATCAAGGAACTCGACCGCGCCGACCGCTGTGTCACCTGCCACCTCGGCGTCGAGTGGAAGGGACTGGAGAACGCGCCACAGCCCTTCACCACCCACCCGGCCGCCATCCTCGAGAAACACCCACTGCAGAAATTCGGCTGTACGACCTGCCACAACGGCCAGCCTTACGCCACAACCCGGCGTGAGGCCCATGGCTTCATCAAGGACTGGGAGACACCGGTGCTCGGCAGCGAAGTGGGTGAGTTCTACCTGCTCTCCGACCGCAACGCCATGATCCAGATGAACTGCAACATCTGTCACCGCTATGAGCGAAGCACGCCCGGGGCGGACTACATCAACCGGGCCAAGGAACTGGTACGCAAAAAGGGTTGCCGCGCCTGCCACAAGATCAACGGCCGCGGCGGCAACATCGGGCCCGACCTCACCTACGTGGGTGACAAGCTACCCGAGCAGCACGACTACTCGCGCATGTCCGGGTTCAAATCTCAATTCGCCTGGCACGTGAACCACTTCAAGAACCCGAAGTCGTTCGTCCCCGAAACAGTGATGCCCAATTTCGGCTTCGGCAGCCGCGACGCCCAGGCTCTGGCCCTGCTGGTGATGAGCTGGAAAAAGACCAACCTGCCGGTCGAATACCTCCCCGGTGTCGAATTGAAGGAGAAGCCCACCCCCGAGGAGCTGGAGCGCGAGCGCCGCATGAGCCAGGGACCGGGCTCCTTCTTCGTGCAAAAGGGCTGCTTCGTCTGCCACGACGTCTCCACCCTGGGCGTGGATTCGCCGACCGACATCGGGCCTGACCTGGCTCAGGCCTGGGTCGACGTGCAGAGCCGCTTCGGCCGCACGCTCGACGACTTCCTGGCCAACCCCACCGGGACCATGCAGGTCGTGCTCAGCCAGCAGATCTTCCTGAGCGACGAAGAGAAGCAGAAAGTCGTCGGCCTTTTACGAGATGCTTACCGGAAGTATAGGGAGCAAAGCCAATCCGGACAGCAGGGTGCAAAGAAGTAATCTGTTCTTGCCAAACATGGAAGTGGGCAACCAACATATATAGACAAACTAACTTGGAGGAGAAGGCACGATGAGACCCCAAAAGTTCCTCAAAGTGGCCGCGTTCGTGCTGACGTTGAGTACTGCTGCATGGGTCCTTTCCGGATGCGGCGGTGAGCAGGAAGGACGGCGGGGCCGCGGGGCCGCCCAGCGCTCCGACGTCGTCGACGCCGCGGTCAAGACCTACGTTCCGCCCGGTGACCTGGACAAGTACTACATGTTCTCGTCAGGCGGGCACTCGGGCAACGTGTATGTCTACGGCATTCCCAGCATGCGTCATCTGGTCACCATCCCGGTGTTCAGTCCCTACCCCGCCACCGGTTATGGCTACGACGTGGCGTCCAAGAAAATGCTCGGTGACTACACCTGGGGTGACGTGCACCATCCGTCGTTGAGCGAAACCAACGGCGAATACGACGGCCGCTGGCTGTTTGTCAACGACAACGCCAACAACCGCGTGGCGCGGATCGATCTGCGCGATTTCAAAACCAAACAGATTCTGGGGCCGATCCCCAACGTTTCCGGAAACCATTGCGCCTCCTTCGTGACTCCCAACACCGAGTACATGACCATCGCCACCCGCTTTTCGATTCCTCTCCCCAAGGGCAAGTACGAGCCTCTGGAGGATTATGCCACGAAGTACAAGGGAATCGTCGCGGGCATCAAGATCGACAAAGACACCGGCGAGATGAGCCTCGGTTGGGAGATCCTCATGCCTCCTTTCGACTATGATCTCGGCGACGCCGGCAAGGGCCTCAGCGAAGGCTGGGCCTTCTGGTCGACCTACAACTCCGAGCGTGCAACCGGCAAGCTGGAAGTCACGGCCTCTCAGAAGGACAAAGACTACCTGGTGGCTGTCAACTGGCGAGCCGCTGAAAAGGCCATCAAGGACGGCAAGTACAAGATGATCGGCGGTGCCAAGGTCATCATTCCTGCAGAGGTACCGGGCATCGTCTACCTCATCCCCTGCGCCAAGAGTCCGCACGGTGTGGATGTCAGCCCGGACGGCAAGTGGCTGGTGGGCAACGGCAAGCTGTCGCCGACCACGACGGTATTCAACTTCGAGAAGTTCCTCACCGCCATCGAGCAGAAGAACTTCCAGGGCGAAGAAGACGGAATTCCTGTGGTCAACTACGAGGCGGTTCGTGAGGCCGAGGTCAAAGTAGGGCTGGGGCCGCTTCACACCCAGTTCGACAACCGAGGCAATGCCTACACCACGCTGTTCATCGAAAGTGCCATCGCCAAGTGGAAGATCGGCACATGGGAGGTCGTCGACAAGATTCCTGTGTCGATCAACCCCGGCCACCTGGCTGCCGCCGAAGGCGACTCCCGCTCGCCGGACGGCAACTTCCTGGTGTCGCTGAACAAGCTCTCTCACGGCCGCCATCTCAAAGTCGGCCCGTCGCAGCCGGAATCGTCGCAGCTCATCGACATCAGCGGCGAGAAGATGAAGCTGCTCTACGATGCCTTCACCGAGCCCGAGCCGCACTACGCCCAGATCATCAAGGCGGACAAGCTCGATCCCATCGAGATCTACACGAAAGAGGACAACAAGGATCCCAATGCCATCTGGGACGTTTCCCAGGCACGGCAGGAGCGCAAGGGCAACACTGTCGAGGTGTGGATGACGGCCGTGCGCAGCAACTTCCAGCCGTCAAAGATCAGCGTGCGCGAGGGAGACAAGGTGATCATTCACCTGACCAACATCGAGCAGACCACCGATGAGCTGCACGGCTTTGCCATCAACGAATACAACCTCAACATCGTCGTCGATCCCGGGGAAACCAAGACCGTGGAGTTCATCGCCAAGAAGGCCGGCGTCTACCCCTATTACTGCACCAACTTCTGCTCGGCACTGCACCAGGAGATGCAGGGCTACCTGCTGGTGAAACCGAGATGACGGCCTC
Organism: uncultured Cytophagia bacterium; assembly: GCA_964527995.1. GTDB lineage: Bacteria > Zhuqueibacterota > Zhuqueibacteria > Oceanimicrobiales > CAZGRP01 > CAZGRP01. The sequence continues at coordinate 118,932 of CAZGRP010000007.1, forward strand.
GAAGAGGCTTGTCGGTGGTTCTCTATCTCATGACGCCGCCGGAAAGGCGGTCTGAAGCAGACAGCAGCGGCGGCTGAGGCTGTCGCTTGTCATCCTTTCGGTCCGGCAGCTCGCGGACAATCGGGCTGCCGGGCCGACCTTTGTGGCGGTGGCGCAGGATGTCCGGCCCTTCCGGCCATCGACGCTGGTTACCGCACCGGCCCGCGTCGCCGGCAGAATACCTGGAGTTGAATTGATGGAACACTTTCTCGATCGAATCAACCGGATCCTGGATGAACCACTCAGACTGCGCAGTCGCGTCTTGATCCTCATCGGTGTGCTCTTCCTGATTCCGGCCTACCTCTTCCCACTCTGGAAGATGACGCTCTACTCGATACAGTACACCGAGGGATTGCGTCTCTATATCTACTCGCACAAGCTCGAGGGAGGCCGCAATGGGGCCGACATTCAGGAGATCAACACGCTGAACCACTACATCGGCATGAGGCCGCTGGCTGAGGAGGATTTCACCGAGTTCAAGTGGATTCCGTTCGTCATCGGCATCTTCTTCATCCTGTCGTTGCGCGCCGTCGTTCTGGGGAAGATCTCGTTCGCGGTGGACATCCTGGCAATGTTCACGTACTTCGGGCTGTTCGCCTTGTGGAGTTTCTACTACAAGCTGTACACTTACGGGCATAATCTCAACCCGAAGGCAGCCGTCAAGATTCAGCCCTTCACTCCCGGCATGCTCGGTCACACCAAGCTGGCCCAGTTCGACGTCTATAGCTATCCCGGGTTGGGTACCTATGCGCTGCTGCTGTTCGGGCTGTTCATGGCGATCGCCATCTACATGAGCCTGAAGCCCGCATTGGCAGCCCAGGGGGCCGGTCAGGCGTGATGCGCTGGAACGCAGCGAAACGCGCGATCCTTCTTCTGCTGGCTGCTGCACTGATCCGGCCGGTAACCGGCGCTGTTGCCGCCGGAGTGCTGCCGTCGCCGCTGCAGGCAAGGATCGATGCAGCCACGCCCGGCGACACGATCCGCGTCCCACCCGGCACCTACCGCGGCTCGCTGGTGCTGAACAAGCCCGTCGCCCTCCTTGGGGAGAACTTTCCGCTTCTGCAGGGACCCGGCACCGGCAGCGTCGTCACCATCGCCGCCGATTCGTGCACGATCACCGGGTTCATCATCGAGGGCAGCGGCCCCCGCCTCATGGACGAGGATTCCGGTATCAAGGTACTGTCCAGCCACAACTGCATCGCCGGAAACCGCATCCGCGACAATACCTTCGGCATTTATCTGCTCAAGGCCGACGACAACGTTGTGTCCGACAACGTGATTCTGGGCCGCAGCCGCCTCATCGAGGAGGATCGCGGGAACGGCATCCACCTGTGGAACTCTCGCCGCAATCTCCTCAAAGGCAACACGATTCGCGCTGCACGCGACGGCATCTACTTCTCCTTCGCCAACCTCAACCAGGTCATCGCCAACCGCATCAGCGATCTGCGCTACGGCCTGCACTACATGTATTCCGACAGCAACAGCTTTCGAGACAACCTGTTCACCGACAACGTCGCCGGGGCGGCGCTGATGTACTCCAAACGCATCACCTTTCGCGGCAACGGCTTCATCCACAACCGCGGCCACCGCGCCTTCGGAATCCTGCTGCAGTCGGTGGATGGCGTCCATGCCGACGGCAACTGGGTGGTCGACAACACCATCGGCATCGTCGCCGACGTCGCCAGCGGCTGCCGTTTCCACGCCAACTGGATTTCGAAGAACGATGTCGCCATTCGACTCTTCCCCACGGCTTCCGCCAACGTATTCTGGCACAACGACTTCGTCGACAATTTGACCGAGATCCGGCTGGGCGGAAGGCCGGAGGGGAACGCCTGGAGCTATCAGGGTGAGGGAAACTACTGGAGCGGCTACCGGGGGTATGACTGGGACGGCGACGGCATCGGCGATCAACCCTATCACATCCGCAACGTTTTCGACTACCTGACCGTCGCCGTGCCGGAATTCACGCTCTACTTGTTCAGTCCGGCGGCGCAGGCCATCGAGGCCACCGAGCGCCTGATGCCGCTTCTCGACGTCCCCGAACAGGTCGATCCAGCCCCGCTGATGCGACCCGTGCCGGTGGAGCCGCCACTCCTGCTGGCTGCGACCCGCCGCCGGCCGGCGTCCGGCAGGTTCGCTGCAGCCGGCGCGTCGGCCCTGCTGGGGCTGATCCCGACGTTACTCCTGTGGAGGGGCCAGCGGCGATGATACGGGTGCAGAACTTCAGTAAACGCTACAACGGGTTCCTGGCGGTCGATGACCTGTCGTTCGAGGTCCGCGAGGGCCAGGTCTTTGCCCTGCTCGGCCCCAACGGCAGCGGCAAATCAACGACGCTCAAGGCCATCGTCGGTCTGGTGAAGCCCACCTCCGGCAAGATCGAAGTCGACGGCATCGACGTCTGGAAGCACCCCAAGCGGGCCAGGAAGCGGATGAGCTATGTGCCGCAGCGGGTGCGTTTCCACGAGCAGCTCACGGCCGAGGAGGTGCTGCACTTCTACGCCCGGCTGCGCGGCATCGGTGCCGGCCGCGTCCGCGATGTGCTGGAGATGACGGGCTTCAACGGCTTCGCCGGCAAGCGCATCGCCGAGTTCTCCGGCGGCATGCATCAGCGCCTCGGGCTGGCGGTCGCCTATCTGCCGGACGCACCGGTACTGGTTCTCGACGAGCCCACCGTCAGCCTCGACCCTGAGGGCGGGGTGGCCTTCCGCGATCTGATTCTGAAGCTCCGGGATGAGGGCAAGACCATCCTTTTCTCCACCCACGTCCTCAGCGACGTGGAGTACCTGGCCGATCGCGTCGCCATCCTGGTGGAGGGCAAAATGGTGGCGCTGGAGTCGGTGGACACCTTGCAGCGCCACCGTGCGGAGAACGCCCGCCTGCGCCTGGTGCTGCGCAATCCGAAGCCGGATCTGGTGCAGGTGGCCATCGCTGCCGGGGCTACCGATGTCGAGCTGGACGGCGATGTCTTGCTGATGCATGCCTCTCCCGATCGTCGCCTGCGCATCCTGGAAGCCATCGACGGCGCCGGCGCCGGAGTCGACTTTTTCGCCACCGAGCCGATGAGCCTGCAGGAGATCTACATGCGGTATGTCCGCGAGCGGCTTGTGAAGGACGGATCCTTGTCGAGTAGTGGAAATTAGATATTGAAAATCGGTGTGCTTCGGTGTTTCCAGAATTCGAGTCCGTGGGCTTCCGTGCTGCCTCCGTGATGGACGCTTCTGAACACCGAACGAAAGCGAGAACACGATGAGCCTCAAGACTGTCACCACAATCGCAGAGCACGAGCTGCTCGTCAACATCCGTAACAAGTGGACGATCACCTTTGCCTTCGTCTTCGGGCTACTGGTGCTGGCCATCTCCTACTTCGGCCTGCGCACGCTCGGCTACGCCCGCATGGAGGACTTCTCGCGCACCGTAGCCAGTTTGTTGAACCTGGTGCTCTACATCATCCCCCTTGTCGCCCTGGTGATGGGCACCATGAGCTTCACCGGCAACCGGGAGTTTGCCGAGCTGCTCTTCGCCCAGCCGGTTTCGCGGCTCGAAGTGCTGCTCGGCAAGACCGCCGGACTCTTTGGCTCGCTGCTTCTCTCCACCCTCATCGGTTTCGGCCTGGCCGGCGTCCTCATCGGGTTGCGCACGGGCCTGGCCGGCACCTTGCGCTATTTCGCCTTTGTCGGCCTGTCACTGGTGCTGGCCCTGATCTTTCTCGGGGTGGCCATCCTGGTCACCATCCTCCTCCGGCGCAAGAGCAAGTCCTTCGGGGTGGTGCTGTTTGTGTGGTTCTTCTTCGTCATTCTTTACGACCTGTTGGTGATGGGGGGTGCCGGTGTGATCGCCGGCAAGACCGCGCGCTGGCTCCTCTTCCTTTCGGTGTTCGGCAATCCGGTGGACATGGTCCGCATCTCGGGCTTGATGACGGTCAACGGCTCGGCGGTCTTCGGCCCGGCCGGCGCCGCCCTGGTGCGCTTCCTCGGCGGCTATCTGGGTGCCGCCCTCTCCCTCACCCTGGCCTTGCTCGCCTGGACCGCCCTCCCCCTCTTGTTCGCCAGCCGCTCGCTGCGCTGCCAGGATGTCTGAAGCCCCTGGGGCTCTTTGCAAAGGGCTGTTTCTATCGCCGCCGTTTCTCACATGGTGGATTTTTCAACACTGAACCACACCGAAATCGCTGAACGACACCCCAC
>CAZGRP010000008.1:0-33563 GCA_964527995.1 uncultured Cytophagia bacterium
ACTTCGGCCCAGATATACTTCGGCATCTGCGACATCAGGCGTCCGTCTGGTTTGTAGAGGCCGCACCCCAGCACAAACTCATCCACTTGAACGATCACGTAGCCGGGTTCGAGAGCAAACGAACCATGGATGGCTTCCCCTTTTGCGAATCGGTGCGCCTGTTCCCACGGAAGTCGCACCACGTTGCGTGAGGCATGCCGGCCAAACACCTGCATGCCGAAGGTGGTCGGTTTGAAGCCGAAGTTCGTCCGCCGCAACAACCGAATGCCGGGCGTTTCAACCCTCCAGCCCATGACCGCCGAGAAGGCGGGGCTGGCGGCCACGGCCCAAATATGGATGCCTCGTTCCAGAAGGTCTACCGACTCAAAGACTTCGGGCGCAATCCCGAACCTTTTTTCCAGGTAGTCGAGCGCTGCTTTCCGCCCGGCATCGTCAAGCCTTCGTAATTCTGGCAATATAGAAGCCCCAACTGTTGAGCATGTGCGGATAGATGCGCACTGTTCGTGCCAGTGACTCGTGAAACGATGTTCCCCGCCACTCCGTCAGGCCCGGCACGTGGGGCGCACTCAGCCCGACAGGCAGCAAACGTGCGTCGGGACGCTGCCGCAGCAGCGCATCGATGACGGCCTCGTTCTCTTCCGGCGCGAACGTACAAGTCGAGTAAACCAAAACACTTCCGGGACGGAGAAGATCATAGGCACGCAAGAGCAGCTTCTCCTGAAGAGCCGCCAGGCGTCGCACCGTGCGCAGCTCGCGGCCGTAGGGCTCCGGCCACCCCACCCGGTACGTGCCCAGACCCGAGCATGGCGCATCGACGAGGATGCGGTCGAAAAGCACACCGTCGGGGAATCTCTGCCCCAGGTAAACCGTCGTCGTCACATTGATGGCGCCCAGCCGGTCGACATTGCGCTTGAGGATTTTGATCCTGTCAATGTCCACATCATTGGCGATCAACAGCCCACGAGCCTTCATCTGCGCCGAAAGCTGCGTGGTCTTGCTTCCCGGCGACGCGCACAGATCGAGGACGCGATCACCGGGCTGAGGGTCGAGAACCAGAGGGGGAAAGGTCGAGGTCAGCCCCTGGACGTGATAGAGGCCGAGCTGATAGTCCAACAGCACTCCGGGATTCGCCAGGCCGTCGACACGGAACACGGTGGGGTTCGCCGGCTCGATGGTGACCGCGATTCCTTGGGCCTCGAGCCGTTGCCGCAACCTCTCGGGCTCGACCTTGAGTGTGTTGACGCGCAGGTGCGTGGGCACCGGCCGCCGGAGGCTGTCCAGGAAGTCCGGGTATTGAGGGATGATGCCCGCGTAGCGATCAAAAAGGGCATGCAGTCGGCGATCCAGAGACACAGGCGCTCTCGGTGACAACAGCCAGGTCACGGCTGCTTCACGATCTTCCCGCCCTTCATTACAAAACGCACATGGCGCAGGGCGGAGATATCCTGCAGCGGATTCCCTGAAACGGCAATGATGTCGGCATACTTGCCGGTCGTGATCGAGCCGATGTCCCGCTCGAGGCCCATCAGTTCGGCCGCCACCATGGTTGCGGAGCGGATGGCGGCGAGCGGCTTCATGCCGTACGATACCATCGTCACGAATTCGCGGGCATTGTCGCCGTGCGGGAACGCCCCGGCGTCGGTGCCGAAAGCGATCTTCACCCCCTTCTCCAGGGCGTGCTGAAACACCCGTTCGTGCGACGCCACAATCGCTCGAGACAACTTGCTCCACTTTTCGCGAGGCTGGTCGGGAATGTATGGCGAAAGGGTCGGCACCCAATACGTGCCGCGCTGCACCATCAGGTCGAGGGTCTCGTCGTCCATCAAGAAGCCGTGCTCCACCGAACGCGCGCCAGCGCGGACCGCATCCTTGGCAGCCTGCCCGCCATACGCGTGCACTGCGACCGGCTTGCCAAAGCGGGCCGCCTCATCGACCACGAGCTTGATGTCGTCGTAGCTGTACTGGTTGAGCGGCTCCATGGTCCTGAGATCGATCTGGCTGGTTCTGCCGGTGACGTAGAGCTTGATCCAATCGGCTCCATACTTGATCTGTCGCCTCACCTGATACACCAGCTGCTCGGGCGTATCGGCGAGGGCGGCGAATTGCGGTACCTCGATCTGCGGCGCCAGCCCGGTCTGATTCATGTGGCCGGCGGTGATGCTGATCGCCATGTTCGCCACTTGCATCCTCGGGCCTGGGATCAGGCCGTCGCGAATCGCGTCGCGCACCGCGACATCGGCCCACTCAGCACCTTCGGAGTCGACATCGCGGATGGTGGTGAAGCCGGCCTCCAGGGTGGCCTTCACTGCCCTTACAGCTTCCACGGTGCGATATGGAATCGATTTGTACAGAATGGGGTTGTGCGTCCCGTAGTCGGGCTGCAGGCACACGTGCGTGTGGCTGTCGATCAACCCGGGCAGCACAGTGTAGTTGCTCAGATCGATCACCTTCGCGCCGGCCGGGACTTTCACCTGGGTCCCTACGGCCTCGATGCGGTTGCCGCGGACCAGAATCACGGCGTCACGCACTATCTTGCCGCTCTTCACGTCTAGCATGCGGCCGGCCCGCAGTGCCACGACTCGCTCGCCCGGACGGCTCCATCCCACGGTCGCCGAAATCAGCAGCCAGAACAGCGTGAACGCCGCAAAACCAGCTGAGAGAATATCTTTCCTACGCGCCGTCATGCTTCCCTCCCGAAACTATCGACCCAGCGCCATCGAACTGGAACGCGGTCCCACCGATGCCCGCGGAGATGCGCCGATGGTCGCGCATGGATCCCTTGGTAAGATCCGCCTGCGCCGGTGCTCACCAGCGGCGGAATCGGCCTCCGTCAAGACTTTTCGTCGCCGCCTTTTTGGAGAAATGCTTGGAACAGATCGATGGGTACCGGAAAGATGGTGGTCGAGTTGTTCTCCGAGGCGACCTCGGTCAGGGTCTGCAGGAAACGGAGCTGCAGGGCGATCGGGTGTTTGGCGATGACGCTGGCGGCGTCGGCGAGACGCTTCGAGGCCTGGAATTCGCCCTCGGCATGGATGACCTTGGCCCGCCGCTCACGTTCTGCCTCGGCCTGCCGCGCCATCGCCCGCTGCATCTCGGTGGGCAAGTCGACATGCTTCACCTCCACCATCGAGACTTTGATCCCCCACGGGTCGGTGTGTGCGTCGATAATTGTCTGCAACTCCGCATTGATCTTCTCGCGCTCAGAAAGTAGCTCATCCAGTTCGGCCTGGCCGAGTACGCTACGCAGCGTCGTCTGCGACAACTGAGAGGTGGCGTACAAGTAGTCCTCGACCTCGATCACAGCCTTGTTCGGGTCGAGCACGCGGAAGTAGAGCACCGCGTTCACTTTGACTGAGACATTGTCTTTGGTGATGACATCCTGCGGCGGCACGTCCATCGCCACGGTACGCAGACTAACGCGCACCATGCGATCGACGATGGGCGCCAGGATGATCAGTCCCGGACCGTTGCCGCCGTAGAGGGCTTGCGTCATTCGCCCCAGACGGAAGATCACAGCGCGCTCATATTCCCGCAGAATCCGCACCGAGCTGATGAGCAGGAATAGGATAATGGTGCCGACGATGATGATGATTTCCATTGCAATTCCCTCCCGATTCGTGACCCCCGTGATGAAGATCGACCGGCTGCTCCTACTTCGTCGATCGGCCCACTCTGCGGGAGTGTGGCCGCACCTGGGCCGACCCCGGCATGGGCTTGGGTGTTACTCAGACTGCGAAGTGGAACTTCTCGGCGCCACAGGCTCCACTCGAACCGACAGGCCTTCGACGGCGACCACCCTCACCTTGTGGCCGGCAGCGATGGGCTCGTCCGAAGTCGCGTGCCAGATCTCGCCGTGCACGTTGATGTCTCCCTCCGGAGCGATGTCGGTGCGAGCCACACCGATTTCGCCCACCAAACCCTCTTTCCCTGTCGTCACCTTGGCTCGGTGGGCCTTGACGACCAGCCCCATTACCAGCACAAACACGGCGGCAGTCGTAGCGACAGCGCTCAGAATAAGAGGCCGAGACACCCGCAGAACCGGCTCAAGAGGACCTTCGGGGCCGTGAAAAAGCATGAGCGAGCCCACCAGCATCGAAACAACCCCACCGATGGTCAGAAGCCCGTAGCTGGTGATCTTGACCTCGAGGATGAAAAGGATGACGGCAATGATGATCAACAGAACTCCAGCCCAATTGACCGGCAGGACCTGCATGGCAAAGAATGCAAGCACGAGCGAAAGTGCTCCAACCACACCTGGGAAGATCGTGCCGGGATTCCAAAGCTCGAAAAAGAGCCCGTAGATGCCGATGAGGAGCAGGATGTAGGCGATGTTCGGGTCGGCGATCTTGTCCAGCAGTCTTTCACGCCAGCTCATCTCAAGCTCGCGCACCGTAGCACCGAGCGTGTGCAAGGTCCGCTGACCCGCGGCCACTTCCACTGTGACGCCATCCAACTGCGCCAGCAGGGTGTCGAGGTTTGGCGAGATGAAGTTGATGACGTTGAGCTTCAAGGCCTCGGACGCGGTGATGGAGACGCTGCGCCGCACCGCCTCTTCGGCCCACTTGGCGTTGCGGCCACGACGCTCGGCCAGCCCTTTGATCTGCGCCACCGCGTCGTTGGTGATCTTCTCACTCATCACGGAAGTGGTGTCGCCGGCGCCTCCACCGCCGATGCTCACCGGATGAGCCGCTCCGATGTTGGTGCTGGGCGCCATGGCCGCAAGATGAGCGGCGTAGGTGATAAACACCCCCGCCGAGGCGGCCCGAGCCCCCGGCGGCGCCACATAGACGACAACCGGCACGCTGGTGTTCAGCATGGCCTTGGTGATCTGACGCATCGATTGCATCAGGCCACCCGGTGTGTCCAGGCGGATGATGAGCGCCTCGGCCCGCTCCTTTTCCGCCCGATCGATGGCGTCGGTGATGAAATTCGCCGAAACCGGATTGATTACACCATCGACGGTGATCACGTCAATGACCCGCGGTGCCTGGGCGGCGGCAGGTGCCATCGACAACGACAACACAGCGGAAACGGCCGCGACCCACAGTGGTGTGCGGATGTGCATGAGACTATTTCTTTCCGAACAAATAGAACAACAACGTCAGGAGGATGCTCAAGAGGATGCTGGTCGTCAGTGGAAAGTAGAACGTAAAATTCCGGCGCTGGATGACGATGTCGCCGGGCAGACGTCCCAGGAACGGAATCTTGGCGGCGAGCAGAATCGCACCGCCAACGAGCAGGAAGAGCAGCCCGACGATAAGAAAGAGCTTTCCCAGTTCCTGCAACGGTATCACCTCATTCCTTCCACGCTGGAAGCAATTTGCCCCAGTTCAGAACGTTGTACTTGCGACAGATCTGTACCACCCGCTCGATAGGGATGGCCTCGACACGATGGCCCGCGCGGCCGACAACGGTGGTGGCGCGCAGCAGCGAATTGTAGACGGCTTCCTGGGTGGCTTCTACGACCGCCAGGAAGAGTGGGGACATGTGGTCGTTGTACAGCAGGTCGACATTGCGCACCTTTTCCTTCGGCAAGTAAGGTTGACGCAACGACTGGGCTGTGGAGAAAGCGATGACATAGTCGCCGCTGCCGTTCGATGAGAAGGAACCGGTCCTGGCAAGTCCGAGCATCGCCCGGCGGGCCAGCCGCTTTAGGTTACGGGCCGACAGAGGAGCGTCGGTGGCGATGACCACCATGCAGGAGCCGTCTCCGTCTGCGTAATGCAGGCGATCGCGGTAGGAGTAGACGCCGAGCTCACGGCCGACCGGTGCGCCGTTGATTTCCAGGATGCCACCGTAGTTGGTCTGCACCAGCACGCCGACCGTCCAGCCGCCGAGGTCGGCCGGCAACTTACGCGACGAGGTACCGATGCCGCCTTTGAACCCAAGACAAATGGTGCCTGTGCCCGCCCCGACGCTGCCCTCTTCCACCGGGCCGGTAGTAGCGTTCTTGATCGCAGCGAACACGTCCTCCGGGCTGACGTGGCGGCCGCGGATGTCGTTCAACCAGCCATCGTTGGTTTCGCCGACCACCGGATTTACGGAGCGCACCTTCTCGTTCCCGGGCAGGCTGAGCATGTAGGCGATCACAGCGTCGGCAACCTGGGGCACGCTGAGGGTGTTGGTGAGGACGATTGGCGTCTCCAGCGTGCCCAGTTCCTCAACCTGCGTGAAGCCGGCCAGTTTGCCGAAGCCGTTGCCGACGTAGATGGCAGCTGGTACCTTTTCCTGGAAAAGATTGCCACCATGGGGCAGGATCGCCGTCACGCCCGTGCGAACCGAGTCACCTCGCCAGATCGTCACCTGCCCGACGCGAACTCCGGCGACATCTGTAATGGCGTTCAGGGCACCCGGCTTCAAAACACCGACCTCAATCCCAAGATCGCGGGCGCGCGGTCGAGGCTGCCGGTCCTCCGCCCTGCCGTGCGCGGGTCGCAGCATACTTGCCGCCACAGCCAGGGCGATCATGCACACCTTCACCTGCCACTTCTTTACCACGGCCGAATCTCCATCCATCTACTTCGCCGGAACGCCAGTCGCGTAGCCTTCCCAGGAATTGATGACAAATCCCTGATTTTCAAACAAAAGTAACAAACAGGCTGGGCAAAATCAACCCCTTTTTGCGGCCCGTTTTCCGCGTCTGTCAGGCAGTGCCATCAGCCCACCCACCGCTCAGCGGCCGAAGGGCTGGCGATTTTCCGCTTGACTTTTAGAGCGGACTTTGCTTAATTATTTCGCCTGCTAGAAGAAAACTCCCTGCATGTTTGGCGCGGAGAAATCAAAGAGCCAACACCTATCAATTGGGAGCTTAGCTCTGATCGCGTATTACATGCCTCATCCGTGTTCGTCGGCCAGCGCTGGTGTGCACGGATCGTGGACGTAAAAAGCGCTCAGGCGGCACCCACCGTGTCTAACACGGTTCTTTGAAACCCGCGCCGGGTGCAGGGATTTTTTTGACCGCCCGAAGGAACGATCCCCACAGCAGCGGTGGGTTCAGCCCTGAGGCCGTTTAGGATTCCGCCCGAATCGGATCCAGCTCGAAGCGGTGGCAGAAGTCGTCGAGCTGGATTTCCTGCCCGTTGAGACGGCACCGGTAGAGGAAAAGCCGACCGTCTTTGTTCTTCAGATACGTATCACGGAACTTGCAATTGTGGCAGATTCGCCGCGGCGGTGCCACAGCAGATTGCACCCCGTTGGCGTCGCCCGCCATTCTGACGACCTGGGCGTAGATCTTGAGGACCGTCTGGAGCATTTTCTTGATCCTCATCATCGCCCAGACTTGCAGGAAAAAAAGGAAGGTGAAGAGGCCGAGAAGGAGGAAAAGAAGATGGATGCGGGGCAAGAAGGAGTCCATGGCTCACTCTGCTTTGTTTTGAGGTTGGTCCTTCAACCGACACGGCAACATGCTCGAAACATTGTACTACATGTTCATCCCAAGGTTTCTGTCCAGGCTGCGATACTGGATCGCCTCGCTGATGAACTCGGGCTGGATTCTCTCCGCACCTTCGAGATCGGCGATGGTGCGGGCGACCTTGAGGATTCGGTCGTACGCACGGGCCGACAGGCCCAGGCGGGTGATGGCCATCTTGAGAAGCTCCTGACCGCGATCGTCTACCCGGCAGAAGGCGCGGATCTCCTTTGACTCCATGTGGGCATTGCAGTAGACGCGCCGCCGGCCCTGGAATCGCTCCAGTTGTATCCTGCGTGCCTGCTCCACCCTGCGGCGCACCACGGCCGATGACTCGCCGCTGACCTTGCTGGAAAGGTCCTGGTAGCGCACTGCAGGCACCTCGATGTGGATGTCGATTCGATCAAGAAGCGGGCCCGAAATCCTTGACAGGTAGCGTTGAATCTGCGGCGGCGTGCAGGAGCATTCGTTGTTGGGATCGGTGCTGTAGCCGCACGGGCACGGATTCATCGCGGCGGCCAGCATGAAACGCGCCGGATAGGTCAGTGATAGCGAGGCCCGGGCAATGGTCACACGGCCGTCTTCCAGCGGTTGGCGCATCACTTCGAGGACGTTTTTCTTGAACTCCGGCAATTCGTCGAGAAAAAGAACGCCGTTGTGGGCCAGGCTCACCTCTCCCGGCCGCGGCACGTGACCACCACCGATCAACCCGGCATCGCTGATGGTGTGATGCGGCGCCCGAAAGGGACGGGTGGCGATCAGCGCCGTATCGGGAGGCAGCCGGCCGGCAACCGAGTGGATCTTGGTGGTCTCGATGGCCTCTTCCAGGGTCATGTCGGGGAGAATGGTCGGCAGGCGTTTGGCCAGCATGGTCTTCCCCGACCCCGGGGGCCCGATCATGATGATGTTGTGCCCGCCGGCCGCGGCGACCTCCAGTGCCCGCTTGACATGCTCCTGTCCCTTGACGTCCTGAAAGTCGATCACATAGTCACGACTCTGGGAAAAGACCTCCGCCAGGTCGACCCTGTAGGGAGCAGGGTCGACGTCGCCGTTGAGGAGATCTACGGCTTCGCCCAGGCTGCCGACGGGGAAGACGTGGACGCCCTCCACCATGGCTGCTTCCTTGGCGTTTTCACTTGGCAGAATCAGACCATCCACTTCCCGGCCCTTGACCGCCACGGCGATCGGCAGGGCACCGTGAATCGGCCTCAAAGTGCCGTCGAGCGACAGTTCTCCGAGGACGACGTAGCGACTGAGATTGTCACGTTGGAGCTGGCCGGAAGCTGACAGGATGCCGACAGCCATGGGCAGGTCGAAGGCTGATCCTTCTTTGCGGATGTCGGCGGGCGCCAGGTTGATGGTGACACGCTTTTGAGGAAAGCGGAAGCCCGAGTTCTTGATGGCCGCCCAGACTCGTTCTTTCGATTCTCTGACAGCGCCTTCAGGCAGTCCCACCGTGGAGATGGCTGGCAGGTTGCCTTCCAGATGGGTTTCAACCTCGACGATGTAGGCATCGATGCCAAGGACTGCGGCGCTGAGGACCTTGGAAAGGTAGCCCCCCAATGTCCCCTCCTTCCTGGGATGAATCCGTTCGGGCTAGTATATACAAAATGACCAGAATATTGTCAACAACAATCTTGAGATCAAAAAAAGACTTGACTTTTTTGTTCGTTGTAATTAAAATGACAATAAGCTCATAGGTAGTTTCTGCCAACCTCTACGGAGGAAGCCTCGAGAGGACTGGGAGCGGCTGGTAGGCACAACTTCCGTTCTTGATGGTCTTTGAAAAGCTGTACTCGTCGAAATGGAGTTATCGTTTCGACGTTTTTGTTTATAGGGGTGAGACGGTTCGTCTCATCATGTGACAAGACCGCCAAAAGGCAGTACGACGCCGGGCGACAGGTAGCCGGTCCGCTGGAAACAGCCCACGAAGCGGCGGTCGCCGAATAGGAAAATCTTTCCCGTCCACGTCGCCCAGCAACGCTAGTCGAAGACAAACAGACCTTTCCATTCCTATCCATCGCGATCCTTAGCGCATCTCCACTAATCCAAGGACTCACAGTCGTTTAGGAGGGACGCACCGTACCTGTCGGCGCCGGTAGAGAGGCTTACAGTTCTGGCCTCATATTTGCATAGACTTATTCAAAACTGAATTCGAAATGTCTTATAGGTTGTACAGTGTTACTGATTGTGAGGGTGACTTAAAACCAAGTGCTTGCAATAAGCCATCCAGTTACCCGAGCATGGAGGTGAATTAATCATGGAAGCGACTGCCCAGACCGCCGAACCCAAGAGTATCGTCTCGATGATCGGCAATCTGCAGAATCTCGAGACCTATCAGCAGCTCAACTGGGAGGGCACTTTCGAGGAGTACCTGGAGATCGTCCGGCAGAACCCTCGCGTGACCCGCAACGCCTTCCAGCGCATCCACGACATGATCCTCTCCTACGGGACCGAGGAAATCGTCCTGAACAAGGAGAAGCTCATCAAGTACAGGTTCTTCGATGATCCCGTCGACGGCGGCCGGGACGCCATCTACGGTCTCGAGCGCCCTCTGATGAAGATCGTCCACCTGTTCAAGTCGGCGGCCAAGGGCTACGGCACCGAGAAGCGTGTCTTCCTCCTGCACGGGCCGGTCGGCAGCTCCAAGAGCACCATCGTCCGTCTCTTGAAGAAAGGACTGGAAGCCTACTCTCGCACGCCCGAAGGGGCCGTTTTCACCTATAGTTGGAAACAGGAAGGCAAGAACGGTGAAACCGATTGGGTCTCCTGCCCGATGCACGAGGAGCCGTTGCACCTCATCCCCGAAGAGTTCCGCCAGCAAGCCATGGACTTGCTCAATGCCGGCCGCCCCGAGTCGGAGTGGGTCAAGATCGAGGGCGAGCTTTGCCCCTTCTGCCGGCAGACCTTCCGCGAGTTGCTGCGCAAGTATAACGGCGACTGGACACGTGTCATCAGCGACGTGCGAGTGCGGCGCCTGATTCTGTCCGAGAAGGACCGTATCGGCATCGGCACCTTCCAGCCTAAGGATGAGAAGAATCAGGACTCGACGGAACTGACGGGCGATATCAACTACCGTAAGATTGCCGAGTACGGTTCCGAATCCGATCCGCGGGCTTTCAATTTCGACGGCGAGTTCAACATTGCCAACCGCGGGCTCATCGAGTTCATCGAAGTGTTGAAGCTGGACGTGGCTTTTCTCTACGACCTGCTCGGGGCTTCGCAAGAACACAAGATCAAGCCGAAGAAGTTCGCTCAGACCGACATCGACGAAGTGATCATCGGGCATACCAACGAGCCGGAATACCGCAAGCTGCAGTCCAATGAATTCATGGAGGCCCTGCGGGACCGGACGGTGAAGATCGACATCCCGTACATCACCAAGCTGGACGACGAGATCAAGATCTACGAAAAGGACTACAACCAGGAAAAGATCAAGGGCAAGCACATCGCGCCGCACACCATCGAGATGGCGGCCATGTGGGCCGTGCTGACCCGGCTCGAAGAGCCGAAGAAGGCCAACCTCACCCTGCTGCAAAAGCTCAAGCTGTACAACGGCAAGTCCCTCCCGGGCTTCACGGAAGACAACATCAAGGAGCTGCGCGCTGAGGCGGCCCGCGAAGGCATGGATGGCATTTCGCCGCGCTACATCCAGGACAAAATCTCCAACGCCCTGGTCGATGAGGAAGGCGAAGGTTGCATCAACCCGTTTATGGTGCTCAACGAGATCGAGGAAGGTCTGTGGCACCACTCGCTGATCACCACCGAAGAACAACGCAAGCGCTTCCGCGACCTGCTTGCCGTGGTGAAAGAGGAATACGAGGATATCGTGAAGAACGAGGTGCAGCGTGCAATCGCTGCCGACGAGGAGGCCTTGAAGCGACTGTGTGGTAACTATATTGACAACGTCAAGGCCTACACCCAGAAAGAGAAGGTAAAGAATAAGTACACCGGCGCCGACGAAGAACCGGACGAGCGCCTGATGAGGTCGATCGAGGAAAAGATCGACATCCCGGAGAGCCGCAAGGACGACTTCCGGCGTGAGATCATGAACTACATCGGCGCTTTGGCGCTCGAAGGCAAGACCTTCGACTACCGCTCCAACGAGCGGCTGCAAAAGGCGCTGGAACTCAAGCTCTTCGAAGACCAGAAGGACAGCATCAAGCTCACCACCCTTATCTCCAGCGTGGTCGACAAAGAGACCCAGGAGAAGATCGACGTCGTCAAGTCGCGCATGATCAAGTACTACGGCTACTGCGATATTTGCGCCACCGACGTGCTCAACTTTGTTGCCAGCATCTTCGCCCGCGGCGACGTCAAAGACTCTGACCGGTAACTTTTCGCTGGCGCAGCCGCACTGCACCAGACCATCGCTCCGGCGAAGAGGGCGTGTTGCCCTCTTCGCCATCTCCCTCGGGACTAAGACTCATGGCCAAGAAGATTGACAAGGATCTCAGCCGATTCCGGCAGATCATCCGCGGCAAAGTAAAGCAGGAATTGCGCAAGTACGTCACCCGCGGCGAGATGATCGGCAAACGCGGCAAAGATTTTGTCAGCATCCCGGTACCGCAAATCCGAATCCCACACTTTCGCTACGACACCCAGAAGGCCGGTGGTGTCGGTCAGGGCGAAGGTGACATCGGCACTCCGATTGGCCGCGGCGACGGCCAGGAGGCGGGCGGAGCTGGACAGGCTCCAGGCGAACATCTGCTGGAAGTGGACGTGTCCCTCGAAGAGCTGGCCCAGATGCTCGGAGAGGAGCTGGAATTGCCCAACATCCAGCCCAAGGGAAAGAAGAACATCATCTCGGAAAAGGACCGCTACACCGGCGTCTCGCGTAGCGGTCCCGAGTCGTTGCGTCATTTCAAGCGCACCTACAAGCAGGCCCTGAAACGGCAGATCATCACCCGGACCTACGACCCGTCGAATCCCATCATCGTGCCCGTTCGGGAAGATCGGCGGTACCGGACCTGGAAGACCACCTTCCTTCCGGAAAGCAGCGCCGTGATCATCTACATGATGGACGTCTCGGGATCGATGGGTGATGAGCAGAAAGAGATCGTGCGCATCGAGTCGTTCTGGATCGACACCTGGCTGCGCTATCAGTACAAGAACATCGAAGTTCGCTACGTCATCCACGACGCCGTGGCCCGAGAAGTGGACCAGGAGACATTCTACCACACCCGCGAAAGTGGCGGCACCATCATCTCGTCCGCTTATAAGCTGGCCAAGAAGATCATCGACGAGCACTACCCGCCGTCGGACTGGAACATCTACCTGTTCCACTTCTCTGACGGCGACAACTGGGGCGAGATCGACACCGACGAATGTATCACGATTCTAGAAGACGAACTGCTGCCCAAGGCCAACCTTTTTTGCTATGGACAGGTTGAGAGCCCGTACGGCAGTGGCCAATTCATCCGGGATCTCGAAGATTACTTCGAAGGCGAGGACAAACTCGTGCTCTCCGAGATTCCGGATAAAGATGCGATCTATGACTCGATCAAAGAATTCCTTGGCAAAGGCAAATAGCTCCCGCAGCAAGACCATGACCCCTTCGACGAGCTTGCCCTCACAACTGGCTGCCGCTCAAGAAGAGATCAAAGGATACGCGGCGGAGTATGGCCTCGACTTCTTCGAGACGATCTTCGAGGTGCTGGACTTCGACGAGATCAATGCGGTTGCTGCATATGGCGGCTTTCCGACCCGGTATCCGCACTGGCGCTTCGGTATGGAGTACGACTCCCTATCCAAGGGGTACGCCTACGGTCTGCAGAAGATCTACGAAATGGTCATCAACAATGACCCGTGCTACGCCTACCTGATGCGTTCGAACGGCTTGGTCGATCAGAAGCTCGTTATGGCCCATGTGTACGCCCACTGCGATTTCTTCAAGAACAACCTGTGGTTCTCCCACACGAACCGAAAGATGATCGACGAGATGGCCAACCACGCCACGAGGATTCGTCGGCATGCAGAGAAGTACGGCGAGGAGGCAGTGGAGAGCTTTCTCGACCTCTGCATGTCGCTGGAGAACCTGATCGATCCGCATTCGGTGTTCTTCAAGCGCCGGCCCACCCAAAACGACGATGAAGAAGAAAAGACGCAAGCTCCGAGGCGGTTCAAGAGCAAGGGCTACATGGACGGCTTCATCAATCCACCCGAGGCCTTGCAGAAAGAGCAGCAGCGCCTGCAGGAGCAAGCCCACGAGCAACACCGGAAGGTCCCGGCCGAGCCCGTGCGCGACATCCTCCTCTTCCTGATCGACCATGCACCGCTGGAACGCTGGCAGCGCGACATCCTTTCCATCGTGCGTGAGGAAGCGTACTATTTTGCCCCTCAGGCGCAGACGAAAATCATGAACGAAGGCTGGGCCACGTACTGGCACTCGAAGATCATGACCGAGCGCTGCCTCACCGACGCCGAGGTGATCGACTACGCCGACCACCATTCCGGCACCGTGTACACCTCTCCTGGCCGCCTGAATCCGTACAAGCTCGGCCTGGAGCTGTTCCGCGACATCGAAGACCGCTGGAACCGCGGGAAGTTCGGCAAGGAGTATGAAGCGTGCGACGACGTCGAATTGAAAAAGAAGTGGGACAAGCAGTTGGGGCTCGGCCGTCAAAAGATCTTCGAGGTGCGCAAGCTGTACAACGACGTCATGTTCATCGACGCCTTCCTCACCCCGGAATTTTGCCGCGAGCAGAAGCTCTTCGTATACGACTACAACGAGCGGACGGATTTCTACGAAATCTCGGACCGCGACTTCAAGAAGATCAAGCAGCGACTCTTGTTCAGTCTGACGAACTGGGGTCAGCCGTTCATCTACGTCGAAGAGGCCAACTACCTCAATCGCGGTGAGTTGTATCTGAGGCACCGGCACGAAGGCGTAGATTTGAAGCTGGACGAAGCACGCGACACTCTGGTGAATCTTTACAAGATCTGGACACGTCCTGTACACCTGGAAACCGTGGTGGAGGAGGTCAAGACGCTTCTCAGCTATGATGGCGAGGAACATAGCGAAGTTGAGCTTGACTGAGCACTGCCGGGCCGCAGGAGGCTGCTTGGAGCCGGTATTCTTCTGAATCTAGACCGTTATCCGGGAGGTGAGTTTGATGACACTAGGCCAGCGAGCGGTTGAACGGCTCAACCTGCTCCGCCAGATGGAAGAGCAGATGAACTTTTCGGTTCGCAGCATCAAGGGAGACGGGCAGGCATACGTTATCGAGGAACGAGAGAACGACGTTGTGCTGCGTGCAGAAATCGAGGACTACGACAAGTATAGCTGCCGGTTGCGGAGCCTGAGCATCAACCTTGACGGCGACGGGGCGCCCTCCGAGAGCGAGGCGTCCGAACGGTTGCAGAAACAGGCTGAGGCTGTCAGCCAGACCATCCGCTATCTATCCGAGGACCTCGCCCTGATTGAGCTGGACGCCACCAAGCAAGCAGCCCAGCTTCGCAGCTCGCCGCCACAGAAGGGTCCACGTTCGGCCATCTACTACGAGCTGATGCTCTATAGCGGGAACAGGGCTTTGCTACGCCGATACAATCAGGAAAAGGGCGAGCGCGAGCGGCGGCCGGTGGCTATGACGCTTACCGAGGAGACCTTCGAACGCTTGGTGAACGATCTCGGCGAGATCGTCGCTGCCTGAATCGGCTGCGAAATACCCGCGTCACCGAATGCGAAAAGCAGGACACATGTCCTGCTTTTCTTTTTGCAAAAAATGTTTGCAAAAGTTATTCTGCCTGCCTACCTTGAGCCCGTCTAGCAAGGGAAATCACTCGACCACGCTACGGTTGCTCGCGATATCGGGCTTCAGATTGTGAGGTTCCATCCCGCTCCTCATCGCTTATGAACAAACGCCTGCACCGATTCCTAGTCGCAGCTGCCTTGACCGCAGCCTTGCTGACTCTGGCCACTGGTCTGGTGAAGACCGGATCGTTTTTCGGCTACAAGAACTATGTCGTATCGCAAGACGGAATGTTTCCAAGCATTCTGAAGGGCGAACAAATCCTCGTCGACCTGAAAGCCTACTCAGCGGTAAATGACGTGCGGCGAGGAGACGTCGTGGTCTTCACCTACCCCGTGGACCCGTCCCTCGACTTCGTCTACCGGGTCATCGGGGTGCCGCGTGACACCATCAGCATCCGTGGCCGGCAGATCTTTGTCAACGGCAGGCGCCTGCGCCATGACAAGGTCTCCACAGAAGCGGGTGTAGAAATCGTCGAAGAGTGGTGTGACGGCCAGCGCTACCGTGTAGCGTACGTCGCGGGCCCTGATCACAAGGTTGAAGTGCAGAATTGGATCGTGGGCGACAGCAGCCTTTATGTACTCGGCGACAATCGCGATCGCGCCTTGGACAGCCGGAGCTGGGGTGAGGTACCGTTCGGTCAGCTCAAGGGAAAGGCGATTCGCATCTACCTGCCAAAGCGCCTGGGGCGGCTGTTCCGCCGATTGTAGCACCGGCCCCAGTCTCGCCACCCCACCGAAGCGTCGCGTTCGCCCGCGGACTGGTTCAGAAATTCCGCGCCGGTGATTCGTCCCAGGTGCGCGCCCGGTAAGCCGGCAGGAGCGACCGGGCACTTCTCGTGCACCCATCCCCATTTTCTCACCAACCTGGAGGGAGCCATGAAAGCCACGATTCCTTGGATCGCTGCTGTGGCGGTCGCCATCATGGCCGGTTGTTCGGCGCCACAGCAGGAGTCCTTGCGTGTCGACTACCGTCTCGACGCCACCAAAACCCACAACCGCTGGAACCGCGATCTGGCCCCGGTCTTGCGCGTCCAGTCCGGCCAGACGGTCGCCATCGAGACCGTCGATGCCTCGGACAACCAGCTATCGATCAACTCCACCGCCGCCGACATCCCCAATGTCAGCTTCGACCCCATCCACCCGCTCACCGGGCCCGTCTACATCGAAGGAGCCGAGCCAGGTGACGCGCTGCAGGTCGACATCCTGAAGGTGGAAGCTGGCGACTGGGGCTGGTCGGGGATCTTCCCGGGGTTCGGGTTTCTCTCCGATCGATTCAGCCAGCCCTACCTGAAAACGTTCGATCTGAGCCAGAATAAGTCGTACGTCGAATACGCCCCCGGCGTTCGCGTGCCACTCAAGCCGTTCTGCGGAGTCATGGGGGTCGCCCCAGCCGATAGCGGTGAATTCTCCACCATCCCGCCGCGTGCCAATGGCGGTAACATGGACAATCCCGATCTGACGGCGGGCACGACGCTCTACCTGCCGGTGTTCGTTGAGGGTGCGCTTTTCTCCGTCGGGGACGGGCATGGCGCGCAGGGTGATGGCGAAATTGGTGGAACCGGAATCGAGATGCCGCTGACGATCACGGTGCGGCTGACTGTCCGAAAGGACAAGAGAATCTCCGAGCCCCAGTATGAGACATCTGACTATTACGCCACCACCGGGTTCGGCACGACCATCGATCAGGCAGCCAAAAAGGCCGCCGGGTTCATGGTCGACTACCTTGTTTCCGAGCACAACCTGGCGCCCGACCAGGCCTATGTCCTCAGCAGCCTGGCAGCGAATCTCAAGATCAGCGAGACTGTGGACGCACCGCACATGCTGGTGTCGATGCGCCTGCCGAAGGCACTGTTCGTCAAGTAGGAGCCGGCAGGAAGCCCGAGGTTGCGGGCGCAAAAAGGCCGACCGTTGATGCCCAAACCAGGCGAAGCAGACGACAGGCTCGATCCGAAGCTGCTCGAGGAAATCGAGAAGAGGCTGGCAAACGGGGAGCACCTCTGGCGCATCCTCGATGGCCTGCCCCTAACCATCGAGCAGCTGCTGCGCCTGCTGCAGATCTTCGACAGCCAGCGCTGGGACTAGAGGTCCGGCTCCCGGTGGACTGGAACGTCCTGCCCCTGATGGACTGAACGTCCGACCTTCTTGAGGCAACGACGGACTTTTCTCATGTGAAAGGCCGTGAAACCAAAAGCGCCACGCCGCCGTTGATCAAAGAGAATGTCTGGCAGCCTGACGGCTGCCAGCGGTAACCCAAGATTCGAGGCAACCACATGGGTTTCAAGCTAGGCCTTGTCGGCCTGCCCAACGTCGGCAAGTCGACGATCTTCAACGCGCTGGCCCGCCTGAAGGTGGCGGCGGAGAACTACCCTTTCTGCACCGTTGAGCCCAACGTCGGCATCGTCCCCCTTGAAGATCCCCGCCTGGATCGCATCCAGCAGATCGTCGGCTCAAAGAAGAAGACTCCTACCGTGCTGGAGTTCATCGATATCGCCGGCCTGGTGAAGGGGGCCAGCAAGGGCGAAGGGCTGGGGAATCAATTCCTCAGCCATATCCAGCGCGCCGATGCCATCGCCCACATCGTTCGTTGCTTCGAGGACGTGAACGTCTCCCACCCAGAGGGTTCGCTGGACGCCGTGCGCGACGCCGACATCGTCAGGCTCGAATTGATCCTCAAAGACCTGGAAGTTGTGGAGCGGCGACTGGGCCACATCCGCACGGCAGCACGCAGCGGCGATCGCCACGCACGCAAGGAACTGGCAGCGCTCGAGCCCCTGCGAGAGCACCTCGTGGCCGCACGCGAAATCCGCAGCATGACGCTCGATGAGGAGCAACAGCGCCTGGTGCGACAGATGAATCTGCTGACGGCCAAGCCGGTGCTGTTCATTGCCAACGTCGATGAGGACCACCTCGAGTCGAGCCAGCAAGCCAAACGTCTCGAAGAGTACGCCCAGGAGGTGGGCGCGCCGTGCGTGCGTCTGGCGGGCAAGCTTCTGGCTGAACTGACCGAGTTGGATGAAGAGACGCAGCGCGAGTTCTTGAAGGATTTCGGTATGCAGGAGACCGGGTTGCAGCAGGTGGTGCGCGCCGGTTACGAGATCCTAGGCCTGATCACCTTTTTCACCGCCAACGAGAACGAGGCTCGAGCCTGGACGTTGCGACGCGGTGCCACGGTGATCGAAGCGGCGGCGCAGGTTCATACCGACTTCGCCGAGAACTTCATCCGCGCCGAAGTGATCAAGCTCGACGACCTGTTCGAACACGGCTCCGAGCACGTCTTGCGCGAGAAGGGGTTGATCGCCACCCACGGCCGGGACTATGTTGTCGACGACGGCGACTTGATCTTCTTCCGAATCAGGGCCAGAAACTCCTTGCCGCGGCGAGGCGGCACAGAGGTGGCGGGATAGGCCAGCGACTCGATGGAAAAACGGCCGTCGAAGCGCTGGTGGATCTCATCGAGCGACACGGCAAAGGGCGGCCCACCCGTGCGTCCATCCGCAGGGAAAAAGAGACCTACCAGCAGCCCACCCGGTTTCAGAATATGGTAGACCAAGTCCACATACTCGTCTCGCCGCACCGGCCGGATGGCACAGTAGGCTGTGTACTCGTAGACATAATCGAACGCTTCGCGGTGGGTTTGCGGCAAATGGAAGAAATCCATCTCCAGGATGGCCAGCGAAACCCCCTCCTGCGCCGCCAGCTCGCGCAGGTAGGCGACTGCGCTCGGTGCGAAGTCGACAGCCGTGACGTCGAACCCCTGCCGGGCCAGGAAAACGGCGTCGTGGCCGCGACCACAGCCGAGCACGGCAACACTCCCTGGGGGCGCCAGAGTGCCCGCCTCGACCAAGTGGACCAACGTCGGCGTCGGACTCTGCAGATCCCAAGGCGTCCTCTCGCTCTTGTACATCGCCTCCCAGAACTCCGGGCTGTCCACGTCCCCGTTCGACATCTTGATCTCCTGTAGCTTTGCTCGCCTCCGAGAGGCCTCTGCCACGCTGATAGAACCGCCTGCTGCGTGGCGCGACATTCCAGGCCAGACCCGCCGCTGCCGTGCCTGGATCAGGATGAGCTCGCCACGTTCGTTCCGAAGCGCAGGGCCTGGCGGACGGCGCTCCCCAACTGATATGCCTGATACGGCTTCTGCACGAATCCCACCGCCCCGCGGCGGCACAGGTCGTCGATGTCGTTGTTCTCCGTGGCCCACCCGCTCGAAAGAAGCACTTTCAGGTTGGGGTAGAGGCGGCGAATCCGGTCGAAGGTTTCGTGGCCGCTCATGCGAGGCATCACCAAGTCGAGAATCACCAGGTCGATCTGTGCCGATTTTTCCGACAGGACTCGCAGAGCCCCCTCGCCATCGGAGGCTGTGAGTACGGTATAGCCGTGCCACTCCAGCAGACTGGTCGCCAGCTGAAGCACGACCGGCTCATCATCCACGACCAGGATTGTCTCATCGCCTCGTTCCACCGATGGCTGCGCCGACTCCGCCGAGCCGCCCTTTGCTTTGATGGCGGGCAGGAACACTTTGAAGGTCGTGCCCACGCCCACCTCACTGAACACCTCCACCCAGCCGCGGTGCGATTCCACGATGCCGTACACCATCGCCAGCCCAAGCCCGGTTCCCTTACCGACCTCCTTGGTCGTGTAGAACGGCTCGAAAATACGGTCGGCCTCTTCGCGAGGGATTCCTACACCTGTGTCCGTCACCGATAGAACGACGAAACGGCCGGTGCGGCCGCGTGCCGATGGATGCACGGAGTTCACACGCAGGTCGACGTTCAGCGTCTCGATGACCAACTTGCCGCCGTCCGGCATCGCGTCGCGGGCATTCACACAGAGATTGAGGAGAACCTGTTGCATCTGACCGATGTCGGCCTGAACGGTGGCGAGATGCGGGTCGCAATGCACTTCGACCTCGATCTCCTTGGGGATGGAGCGGCGCAGGAAATGGACGGTATCTCTGACCAGTTCGTTCAGATTCAGAGCTTGAAAGTGAACCGGCGCCTTGCGGCTGAATGCGAGCAATCGCTTCGTCAAATCGGCGGCTCGCAACGCGGTCTTTTCGATGGCCTGGATCTCGGCCCGCCCAGGGGCGTCCGCTGGCAGCGACGTCAGCAAGAACGAGCTGTACCCGAGAATGCCGGTGAGCAGGTTGTTGAAGTCGTGGGCGATGCCACCGGCCAGCGTGCCGATGCTCTCCATCTTCTGCGCCTGAAGGAGTTGCGCCTCCAGGGATTTCCTCTCGGTGAGATCCATACACAGCACAAGGATGTGGGTCAAGGCTCCGCGGTCGTCACGGATGGCGTCGAAGCGGTTGAGAACCGGAAACTGCGTGCCGTCCCTGCGGCGGTAGTTTGCCTCGCCGGCATAGCCCCCGTCAGCCACACGCCGAAGGATTTCCGAGAGAGGAACCGAAGCCGCCGAATCGAGTCGAAACAGCGAAAGAGACTGCCCGACACATTCCGACTCCGGGTAGCCCGTCATCCGTACGAAGGCCGGGTTGACCTCCTGGATCACGCCTTCGCAATTGGCGATCACGATGCCTTCGCCGACATTGGTAAAAAGGCGCTTGTAGAGCCGCAGTCGCTCCTCGGCCTGCATCCGCTCGCTGATGTCGCGGAAAAACCCCAGCGTCTGCCGCTTGCCCTGCAGCTCGACTGCCGAGACGATCAGCTCGACGTGGAACCGGCTGCCATCCTTGCGCTGCCCGACGAAGGCGAATTGCGCTGGTGCCGGCGGCGTGCCCGCCGCATGCCTTTTGTAGAGTTGCCGAATGCGGGCATGTTCCTCTGGGGCGATGAAGGTGAGGATCGACTTACCGATCACTTCGCCGGCGTGTTCGTACCCGAACATCTCCAGGAAGGCCGGATTCACGTAGCGAACGATCTGGTCGCAGGAGATACCGATTCCCTCGAAGGTGTTGTTGACAACCTTCGAGTGGAGCACTTCGGTTTCCCGCTTCTCACGCAAGGCCGCCACCAGCTGGTCGCGACGGTGAAGAAACAAGCCCAACACGAACGACAGAACGGTGCTGGCGAGGACTCCGGTCGCCAAAGCCACGATATGTTTCGTGGCACTCGTGGACGCTTTCAGGTAGGCCGCCGAAGGCGCCACCTGGAGCTCCCAGGAGCGATGGGACAGAAGAACCGGCAGAACAACAGTATAGGGCTGGCGAAGTTGCGGGAATGGCCCACCGGCAGACTGAAGAAACTGCTTGCCGCCATCGCTGAGGCTGAAGATAAAGGAGCGCCGCTCTTCAGAGGCAAATGCCGCCTGGAGAATCGGGTCAAGCCGCAGGATTCCGACGACGTACCCGCCTCCGGGCTGCCCTGCCGGCCCGGAGCGGCCGCCGATGGGCACGACGAGGGCGACCACCTGCCCGACTCCTTGATGCTCCCAAACGCCCGAGAGATAGGTCTCGCCCAATGAGTCGACCACAGCCATGGCTTGTCGAAGGGGTGTTCTGCCGCTGAGCCATCGCTTTGCCAACAGCTCGTGGCTGGTGCCGGGAGTGACCGATCGCAGCTTTAGCTCCGCGTCGATCCAACAGATAGCCTCGTAGGTAGGATGATTGCGCAGTACCTGGCTGCTCAGCGCCCGGAAGGATGCAAGGCCGCCGCCTTGATCGAGCAGCGACCGCAGGATGGAAGTCAGGTCTGCAGTGCGCTCACGGAAGAACGTCTCGAATCTCCGCCCCACCAGACGGGCTTCCTCTTTCACGGCTGACAGAACCAGGCGGCGTTCATATTCCCGGTCGAGGCGGTAGTTGCGCACAAATAAGGCCGAAAAGAAGAGCCATACAAGGATGGGGATCAGATAAGTACGAAATCGCGGCTTCATACCGTCTGCTGGCTCAGTAGTCAATTCTTCGGGTTTCGATCCCGAGGTAGGCGTTCAGAAACGTGTGGATAATTCGCGCCGTCAGTCCCCAGACACAAACCGGCCGGGATACAAGCGGCGGCTTGAAATGATAGTGCAGTCTGAGAATGTCGTCCCACTGCCTCAAGTCCAATTCCGGCTGATGCTGCTCCAGGAAACCTGCCAGCGGCAAGACGATCACGTCGGCGACCTCCACCGGGTCCGCACGGTACGACAAAGGTCCCCTACCCCAAACCACGTGCACAGCCGCGTCGAACCCGGAGCTCAGGGTGCCAAAATACCCCATCGATCCCAGGTAGCGCAGGTCGCGAGCGTCAAATCCGATCTCCTCCAGGGTTTCTCGCAATGCGGTTTCCAGGGTGGACATGTCCCCGTGCTCCACTCGCCCGCCTGGGAACGCAATCTGACCGCTGTGCGGAGAGTCATCCCTGGCCCGCCGGATCAGCACCAGATAGGTCTGGTCGGATTGGTCCAGGAAGATCATCAGCACCGCCGAGGGAGTCCAACCTGCCCTCTGCTGGAGGCGTGGTTTCACGCGGTCGACGAGCCGCCCTATTTCATCAGGTGACAGACGCACATTCGTTCCACCGTGTAGCGGTATCGGGCGACAAGGATTCGGTCGCTCGCTTGGTGACGATCAGGGGGCCACTTCTTCTACCACGCGAAAACCGACATCGCTCCGGCGCTGGTCCGGAGCAAGCTCGAGCTTCTCCGACAGCCTCAGCTCTGCCGGCGTCGAAGCCCAACCTCCGCCTCGTATCACAGGCCGGCCCGCCTCCTCGCATAGCTCCCAGGCATTGCCGCTCACGTCGTAGAGTCCCCAGGCATTGGCCCCAAAGGAGCCCACCTGGGAGGTCGGCAGTCGGGCAGCAAGCAGCCGCTTGCCCTTCTCGGAGCCAAAGAACGCGCGAGCGTCGAAGGCCTCCTCCCCAGCCCAACTCGAAAGAGAGAGGGCCTTTGCCAGCTGGAAAACGTTGCCCCATGGAAAAATCGCTCGCTTCCCGGCCCGGGCGGCGAACTCCCATTGCTCTGAAGAAGGCAGACGAAAGCGCCTGCCGGTCTTCGCCGACAGCCACTCGCAGTACCTGCGGGCTTCCTCAGCCGTCACGCCGGTCACCGGATGGTTGTCATAACCTGGGGCATAGCGTCGCGTCTGCCGGTCCCAGATCTGTTTCGCAGCAAAAGGAGACGTCGCCTGAGGGACGGGCACCGACGGATTTTCGGCGAGAAAGAACAGGTACTGAGCGTTGGTCACTTCGAAGCGGCCGATCGCGAAAGGACGCACGAAAACCGTGTCGATGGCCTGGCCGTCGGTGGGCAGAGGCGGTGGTGCAAACAGAGTGTCGGCAGTGAGTGCCAGGGTCTCGGGAACGAGCACGCCGCCGACCATCTCGCCGTAGACCCCACCGACATGGGCTGCACGTTCAATCAAAGCCGAGGCCAGCGGCTTGGGTCGCTCGGGACCCCCGAGGACGTAGCGGTCGAACCAGGCAAGTTCCTTCTGCACTTTGGTGCGCTGGTGTTTGAGTTCGGAGAGACCGTGCCCCTCTCTGGGGAAGAGCACAAACTCCACCGGCGCCTTGCCGACCTCCTTGAGCGTTCGGTAGTGCTCGTACCCCTGCCCCACCGGCACGCGCACATCCTTGGCGCCGAACAGGATAAGAGTCGGCGTCGTGACCCGGTCGAGATGAAACACCGGCGACTTCTTTAAGTAGTGTTCGAGGTTCTCCCACGGTCGCCCGGCGAAGTACTCGATGTCGAAGGGCACGCCGATGTCTGAATTCCCGAAGTCACTGATCCAATTGACGTCGCCAGCGCCGGACGCGGCGGCCTTGAAACGTCCGGTCACCGTGGTGATCCAGGCGGTGAGGATACCGCCGTTGCTCCATCCGCGCACTGCCAGCCGGGTCGAATCGGCGATGCCGCGCCTCACCAAAGCGTCAACCCCCGAAAGAATGTCGTCTACATCTTTGGTGTAGTACTGGCCGACGATGGCTCTGCCCCAATCGTCCCCGTAGCCGCTGCTGCCGCGATAGTTCACGAACAGCATGGCATAGCCTCTGGCCGCAGCGAGATGCGGGTAGCTGCCCCAGTTCATCCGGAAGGAGATCTTCTCCGCTGCAAACGGCCCGCCATGGATGCTGACGATGAGCGGTACCGGCTTGTTCTCAGTGGGTTCCAGGGGGTGGTAAAGAATTCCCTCGACCTCAACACCGTCACGGCTGCGCCAGTGGATGACCTCACTTTTCGCCAGTCGCCAGGTACGCACCTGCGGGTTGAGGTCGGTGAGTTTGCGGGCACGGTCAATTCGCCCGACCTCGGCGACATACACGTCCGGTGGCGTCTGCATATCCTGAAGCGTGAATGCCATCCGTTTGCCGCTGCGATCCAGGTGAGGCCGGGACATCAGCCGCTCGCCGGCATAAAGCGTGCGCCGGCCTGCGGGTGCCAGCCGGCCATCGCGCTCTTCGATCCGCAGCTTCACCAGTTCCCGAGTGATGCCCCGGTTGAGGCTCAGATAGACGGCTTTGCCGTCCGGAGCCCAAAGATAGCCACCGGAGAGCCCCACCTTGAACCGGCTCATCAGGGGAATCGCCTTTCCGCCCGTGGCGGACACGGCGAACAGCCGCGACGGAGCCACATAGTGGAAGACGCCGTCCTGAGTGGCGTCGGTGGTGAACGTGATCCAGCGGCCGTCCGGCGACCAATGCAGGTTCGACTCTGGGGCGTTGTTGTGAGTGATCTGCTGCCGTGCCCCTCCGAGCACCGAAACAGTGTATATCTCGCTCTGCTTGATGTAGTTCAGAAGAGGTGTGGGTGCAGCCACGAAGGCGATGGTGCGGCCGTCGGGCGACAACTCGAACGAAAAGATGTGGAAGCGGCCGCGCGTGATGCGGCGGCTGCGGCGGCTGTCCAGGTCGATGACGTAGAGATGGGCGTACTGGAACTCCTTTTCCACGGTCTTGGCGTCATCCTTCGCCTTCCGGCGTTTTTCCTTCTCCTTTGGCACCGGGTCGTTGGCCAGGAAGTAGATCTGTCGGCCGTCGCGGCTCCACGCGAACGAATTCACCCCGGTCTTCGAATCGGTCACGCGTTCGGGATCGCCGCCGTCGGGTCGCCATAGATAGACTTGCGGCCTGGCTTTTTCCTTCTCTCCTCGTACCGAGAGGAACGCCAGGCGCTTGCCGTCCGGAGACCACCTCGGGCTGTAATCATTGCCCGGGTTTCGCGTCAGTTGCACGACCTCCCCGCCGGCTGCCGACACCAGGTAGAGATCGCTGCGCCAGTGGTTCTCTTTCTGGTCGGCCTGTCTCACCACGAAAACGACGCGGCTGCCGTCCGGTGAAATCCGAGTCTCCCCGATCTGCTTCCAGGCGAACACATCTGACATCTGTACTGGCCGCTTGCCGAGAGCGTTCACGTCGACCTGGGCGTGCGCCATGGTCGCCAGAAGAGCGACGGCGAGCAGAGATTGAATCGTCCTCATCGGGTTCCCTCCTCCATTGCTGTCGAAGCGACTGGTGGTGAGATCAGGCGAAGTTCTTCAGAACTTGTGCCGCCTTCTTGTCGTCGGTGGTCGACAAGATGAGCAAGGTCTGATCGGTCGTCCCAGTCGCGTAAGCGTATTCGATGCCGACCCCACGCTTGGCCAGCAGGTTGGCCAATTCCGCCAGGACCCCCGGGCGGTTCGGCACCTCGACCGCGATCACCGTGCTTTCGCCGTAAACCTGGCCCATGGCCTTGAAGGCCTCTTTGGCCTTATCCACATCGTTCACTACAATACGGACGATGCCCCAGTCGAAATCGTCCGCGATGGTAATGCCGATGATGTTGACCCCCGCCTTGGCGAGCGCGTTGCTGATCTCCCCAAGGCTGCCGACTTTGTTCTGCACAAACACGGACAACTGCTTCTCGAACGTCATGTTCACCTCCTGAGCGAATCAACCAACGTCATCGCGAGCGCGGCCAGAGCTGCCGGTTACGGGAAAATTCCCAGTTCGCGATATGAAAGTGCGATCTTCTCGATCGCCGAAACAAAGGCCGCGGTGCGCAGATCGGACACGTTCTTTCGCCGCCTCCAGATATCGCGGATTTGCTGGTAGGCACTGATCATCGTCTCTTCCAGGCCCGAATTCACCAGATCCAGTTCGTCTGGCCCCTTGGTGAGGATATGCCGGACCTTCTCGGGGAACTTCCGGCCCAGACCTTGTTCCGTCGCTGACACCAGATGCTCGAACTTGAGCGCCTCCTGTCGCTTCTGCATGCGGCCGAAGCGCATGTGCGAGATGTTCTTTCCCCATTCAAAGTAGGAAACGGTCACACCGCCGGCGTTCAAGAAGATATCGGGCACAATAAACACGCCGCGCTTCAACAAAATCTCCGCCGCCGCCGGGGTCGTCGGCCCGTTGGCGGCCTCGGCTACCATCCTGGCCCGGATGCGGTCGACGTTCTCCAGGGTGATCTGATTCTCAAGCGCCGCCGGCATGAGGATGTCGCACTCCAGCTCCAGGCAATCCGTCGGCTTTCGTAAGGTCCTCGCCCCTGGAAATCCCAAAATGGAACCCTTCGACAGGCGCCAGCGGTGCACTTTCTCGACATCCAGACCTTTGGGGTTGTAGATGCCGCCGTTCCACTCGCCGATGGCGATGATCTTGCAGTCGATTTCCTGGAGAAACTTGGCGGCGTGATAGCCGACATTGCCAAAGCCCTGGACGACAATGCGCTTCCCGGAGAGCTCACCGTCCAGCCCGAAGGGCTTCAGGTCCTCGGGGTGGCGGAAGACCTCCTGCAGAGCGTAGAAGATGCCTCTGCCCGTCGCCTCCTTCCTGCCCCGGATGCCACCCTGCGCCAGAGGCTTGCCGGTGACGCAGGCGATGTTGTCCAGACCGCCGGGATGAAAGGCGTCGTAGGTGTCGGCGATCCAGGCCATTTCGCGCGGGCCGGTGCCGTAGTCAGGGGCCGGCACGTTGACGCCGGGGCCGATGAAGCTCTTGCGGATCAGCTCTGCCGTGAAACGCCGGGTGATCTTCTCGACCTGGTCCTCGGTGTAGTGACGCGGGTTGAACCTCACGCCGCCCTTGGAGCCACCGAAGGGCACATCCACCACGGCACATTTATAGGTCATCAAGGCCGCCAGGGCCATGATCTCATCCTGGCTGACCAGGTCGCTGAAGCGGATGCCGCCTTTGAGGGGTTTCTTGTGGTGACTGTGCTCGGCCCTCCAGCCCTGGAACATGTGGTATTCTCGGCCAAATTTCACCGGAAACTGCACGAAGTAGACTGCGTTGCAGGCTCTGATCTGTTGCAGCAATCCATCGGGCAGGCGCAAAGTGCGTGCGGCTTTGTCGAATTGACGCGAGACGATGTTGTTGAGATTCAGGTCTTCCTGCGCGCTGCGCTTCCGCGTGGCCATTCCTAACCTCGTCGTTTTTGAGGGGTGAGAAGCCTTCTCAGCAGGCAAATCGCCGCCATCGGCCGGACTCCTGAAACTGGTCATTATGATAGCAAAAGGGTGCCGCAAAGTCAAGCAGGATTTCAACCTAAGGCCCTTCCCTCAGAGGCAGGCACATCCGGACCGGCGACAGCCGCCAGCTCCTGCGCAGTTGTTACCGCCCTGTCAAGATTTTCATTGCAAATATGAAACCGGTTTGTTATATTGCCGACGCTTGGAAGAGGCGCTGGGTGGACAGAGTCGGTTTTGGCGACACGAGCCCGCCCTCGCGGAGCCCGGCAGCGCTGTGAGCGTTGTCGGACGAAAACCGGTCACTCTCAACGGGAGGTGAACATGGGAACGAAAGGTTTGGCGGTCGTCACCGCTGTCCTGCTCTTGACATGGGGCGGCCAGCGTGACGTCTCGGCGAGTGGCTTCCTCATCTACGAGCATGGTGCTCGTGCCACAGGGCTTGCTGGAACCTTGACCGTGCGTGGAGGCGACCCGTCGGCAATCTTTTACAATCCAGCCGGCATCATCGGGCTGACGGGCACCCAGATCTCCCTGGGCACAACTCTCATCTTTCCAGACGCCCACTTCGCTGGTCAGAGCCCCTTTCCCGGGTTTGGCGTAACCGAAAAGTACAAGTCGGCTGTCTTTTTCCCCTCGAACTTCTACATCACGCGCCAGTTGAGCGAGCAGTTGACCGTTGGTTTCGGCGTGTTCAGCCCCTACGGACTGACGACCGAGTGGGATAAACCCGATCAATACACGGGGCGCTTCGTGTCTCAAAAGGCCGAACTGATCTCTTTCTACTTCAATCCCACCGTGGCGTATGCCGTCTCCCCGCAAGTTTCCATCGCTGCCGGGCTCGATCTGGTGACGGCCTCGGTGGAGCTGCGGCGACACAATGCCACGATCGTGGCCGGCCGGGCTCTTGACATCGCCAGGGTGAAACTGGAAGGCAACAGTGGTCTGGCTGCAGGCTTCAACGTCGGCATCATCGTTCGCCCGGTCGAGAAGCTGGCGTTTGGCTTCTCCTACCGCTCCAAGATATCCAACTCCTTCAAGAACGGCGATGCGACTTTCGAACAGGTGAAGACGGGCGATCCGGCAATCGATGCCGTAATCGCAGCCCAACTGCCCAAGGCCCAGAACATCGACACGGCGATCGATTTCCCGGTCTCCTGGTCGGCGGGAGTGAATTATGCCTTCTCGGATCGCCTCGATATCGAGTTCAACCTCAACTGGACGGGATGGAGCAGCTTCGACAAGCTGGACCTGACTTTCGAAGATGCTTCATTGAACACTTCGATCCCCGAGGGATGGGACGACGTCCTCAGCTATCGTGTCGGCGTGCAGTACAAGGCTTCGGACCGGCTGCGGCTTTTTGGTGGCTATCTGCTGGATAAGACCCCACAGCCCGTGGAGTCGCTCTCGCCGCTGCTGCCGGACGCCGACCGCAACGACATCACCTTTGGATTCGGGTACAGCTTCGGCAAGGTCAATGTGGACGTCTCCAACATGTTTGTGCTGTTCAACGATCGCTCCACTCAGGGGAAGAACCGAGACGGTTACGATGGCGAGTATCGCGTGTTTGCCTACCTGCTTGGTTTGAACTTTTCCTATAGCTTCTAATCGTGAACCATGCGTATGAGGGTCATAGAGATGATCAAGGCAAAATATGTCGTACTTCCGCTGCTGCTTGCACTCGCCCTGGTGCTGGTCGGCTGCCCGGAGGACACGCCGCTTCAGCCGGTTGTCAACACCGGAAGCGCCGACTTCAGCACGCTGGTTGCCGTTGGCAACAGCCTGACCGCCGGTGTCACGGATGGGGCCCTGGGTGAGTTCGGTCAGAAGACTAGCTACCCGAAACTGATCGCCGATATCGTCGGGGCAGATTTCAACCAGCCGTTGATCGAGGACCCCGGCCTCGGCCGTGACGCCAGTGGCCAGCCAGCCGGCCGGCTCGTGCTCAAGTCTCTGGTTCCGCTGACCATCGAAAGCCTGCCGCTGACCAAGGCACCACTGGAGATGTTGAAGTCGTTTCCACCCTACAACAACCTCGCCGTGCCTGGGGCGACCACCAACGATGTACTCAATACGGTCACGGACAACGGCGGTATCGCTGATCTCATCCTGCAGGGGCGCGGCACGCAGGTGCAGCAGGCTGCCGCCATGAATCCGACCTTTATCCTCGCCTGGGCGGGCAACAATGACGTCTTGGGTGCGGCACTGTCGGGAGTCGCCATCGACGGCCAGACCATGACGCCGACCAGCATCTTTCAGCAGTTGTACAGCGCTCTGATCGACGCTTTGTCGGCCACAGGTGCCAAAATCGTCGTGGCCAATATCCCCGATGTCACCGTCATCCCGTTCGTGACCACCCTGCCACCGGTGCTCGTGGACCCGGTCACTCAGCAGCCGGTGCGTGACTCCAACGGCAACCTGATCCCGCTGATCGGTACGTTCAGCGACGGCCGGGTCGGTCCACTCTCCACAGACCCGACCTCGGACAATTTCGCCTTCGTCAACCTGACCGCCACCAGCCTGCTGAAGCAGGGAATCGGCATCCCACAGGCTGCCGGCGGCACAGGACAGCCGCTGCCGAATCAGGTGCTGATCGACCGCGCCGAGCTGGTGGCCATCCGCACCAAAGTGGCCGAACTCAACGGTGTGATTCAATCGGTTGCTGGTGCCAAGAACATCCCGGTGGTCGACATCAATGCCCTGCTGTTCAAAGCAAAAGACCCGGGCATCGACATCGGTGGAATCACGGTGACCGCCGATTTCGTTACCGGCGGAGTGATCAGCCTGGACGGGTTTCATGCGACTCCTCTTGGATATGGCATCGTGGCCAACGCCTTTATCCGGAAGATCAACGAAGCCTACGGCGCCAGCATCCCTCTGGTCAACCTGAGGGCCCTTCTCGGGATCCCGGCAGGTGCCGTCGGCAAGCGCATCAATCCATTCGACGTCGATTCGAAAATCTTCGAGGCGGTGGTTCGCCTCGAGACGGGGCGGCCTCTGTACTGAAGCGGGGGCGGAAACGGAGTCCTTTGAACGACAAATGCCAGGGTTCGCCCTGGCATTTTCTTTTCAACGGTGGCCTGCTGGTTCGAGGCGCTTGGTACGCGCCGGGGAGAGATGCAATTCTGCTGCCGGCAGGTCGTAGACGCTAACCAGCCGGGAGTCGCATGTGTAGGAAGAGCACATCGACGCTGTTGCTGCTGGCAATTCCGCTGTTGGCGGCCTGCGGCATCGATCACGGACTGGAGCCGAATGAAGGAATCGTTCGTGGGACCGTGACCTACGTCGGCACGCCCCCTGCCAACACCGAGTCCGTCCAGGTCGTCATTTTCGAAAAGTACATGACGCCGGATGAGCTTCTGAATCAGTTCCTCGCCGGCACGCTGCCTGCATTCTTTCAGTCGGATCCACTCCG
This sequence comes from uncultured Cytophagia bacterium, assembly GCA_964527995.1. Taxonomy (GTDB): domain Bacteria; phylum Zhuqueibacterota; class Zhuqueibacteria; order Oceanimicrobiales; family CAZGRP01; genus CAZGRP01. The sequence continues at coordinate 30,911 of CAZGRP010000008.1, forward strand.
CCTCGACACCACGGCGGTCCCCTACAGCATCTCCGTCCCGCGAGGCCGTTATGAATGGGTTGCGGCTGTCTGGCTGCCCAAGGGCCAGTCGCTGCTGCAGGCCGTCGAACTCGGCGCCTATCACCGGCCGGGTGATGCGGGCGAACGCAGCGCTATCGTCGTCGAAGCGCGCAAAGAGCTTACGGGCATCGACATCGTAGCCGACTTCCACCGCATTCAAAGCGGTCGCAGCCTCATGGCGCGTCCCAGTGACGGAGCCGGGCTTCGGACCCAGGACCCTTCGCAACAGCAAAGGAGGTGGCAGCTGCGATGAAGGCCATGGCCATCCTACTCGCCACCTCGCTCGTCCTGGCGCCTCATTATCGTGCGATGGCCCAGGGCTCGAGATTCGGCAGGATCGTCGGTCGCGTAACGGACAGGAAAAGCAACGAGCCGCTTCCGGGAGCCAACGTGATTGTGGAGGGCACGGTGCTGGGTGCGGCGGCGGGAACGGACGGCCGCTATGAGGTGCACCGAGTGCCACCGGGGGTCTACACCCTGCGAGCGACCATGATCGGCTACACCGCGGCCAGGCGCCAGAGGATCGCCGTCAAGGCCGGACAGACCGTACGGGTCGACTTTCGGCTCAGCCAGACCATCCTCGAGGTCCCCGACGTCGTGGTGACCGCCAGCCGCCGGCCGCAGAGCTTCGCCCAAACACCCAACACGGTGGCCGTGGTCACGGCGCGCCAGATCCAGCGCAAGAACGATTTCACCCTGAACGAGGTGCTGCAGTATGCTCCGGGGGTGAACTTTATGGGCGGCCAGGTCAATATCCGTGGCTCCTCCGGCTACAGCCGCGGCGCCGGCAGCCGAGTCCTCCTGCTCATCGATGGCGTCCCCATGATGCCGGGGGACAGCGGCGACATCAAATGGGACATCATCCCCCTTCCCCTCATCGACAAAGTGGAGATCGTCAAGGGAGCGGGGTCGGCCCTGTATGGCTCCTCGGCCATCGGTGGTGTCATCAACATCCTCACCAAGGAGCCCGGCGACCACCCGGAGACAAGATTGCGAATCAACGGCGGCATCTACGACAAGCCTGTGTATCCCGAGTGGCGCTGGACCGACCGCACCCTGAACTTCGATGAACAGACGCTGACGCACATTCAACGCTTCGGCAAGTTGCGCACCCTCCTGTCCCTGGCGCGCCGCGAAACCACTGGCTACAAGCAGAACGGTAACTCCCAGCAGTGGAACCTCTATGGCAAGCTCCGCTACGACCTGTCGCCGCGCACGAAAGTCAGTGTGTTCAGCGTTTGGGGGGAAGACGACCATGGCAACACCATTCTCTGGCGCAGCCAGAACTCGCCTCTCACGGTGCCCCGGCAAGATCTCGGCAGCAAGACCCTGTCACACAAGTTCATTGTGAGCAGTGGCTTGCGCCACGTAGCGTCGAGATACCTTTCCTACCAGGTGCGCCTCACTCACTATCGCAACAGCTTCCGCACGAACTTCAGCCCCACGGTCAGCTCTGTAGCGCGAAAATACCGCGCCGACACGAAGATCGACTGGGTGGCCTTCTCTGTGAACTCTGTCACCCTCGGGGCTGAGATCAATGTCGACGATGTCAACTCGAGCATCTTTGCAAAACACCGCGCCTGGGACTGGGGCGTCTACGCCGAAGATGAACTCTCGCTTACCGACGAGTTGCACTTCACGGCAGGGGTGCGCTACGACCGCCATGGTGTCGACACGGGGCTGCTCGAGTGGCAGGTGAGTCCCAAATTCGGCCTGACCTACAAGGTGTCGCCGCGAGTCAGCCTGCGGGCCTCATCGGGGCGCGGCTTTCGGGCGGCGGCCATGGCCGAGATGTTCACCCAGACCCGTGTCTCGGGATTTGAAGTCGTGCCCAACACCAGCCTTTTCGCTGAGCGCAGCTGGTCCAACGAGATCGGCGGGAATGCCCTGATCGGCCGCCACCTCTTCCTCGATGCGGCGCTGTTCTGGAATGACTATTGGGACCTGATCGAGGCCTTCCCGAAGTTCCGCGGTGGCCGCGTACTGCTGCAGTTCCAGAATCTCACCCGGGCTCGAATCCGTGGCGGCGAGATCTTCGCTCGAACCAGCTGGTTTGAGAACAAGCTGGGATGGAGCATCGGCTACACCTACCTGGACCCGAAAAACCTCAGTACGGGCGGTGTGCTGGCTTACCGCGCCCGCCATCTACTCACCACCTCTTTGAATGCACGCTGGAAGGCATTCGAGGGCGGCCTCGATTTCCGCTATGTGAGCCGACTCGAAAAGGTGAGGATTTATCCAAAGGACGACAGGGTGTCGCAAAAGGTGCTGGATCTGTGGCTGGCGGTGTCCCACCACCCCTTCACCCTGCGCTTCAACGTGGACAACGCCCTGAACTACAACTATACGCAGATCGAACGGAACCTGGCACCGATTAGGAACTTTTCGGCTACTCTCGATGTGCAGTTCTAGGGGAAGCGGTTACTCGGGCATGATAGGACGCATGGCTGCTGGCCCGACATCTGGCAGGGCCAGGGCTCCGGTAGCACGAGGTTGTCTGCTTGGGCATCACTGCCCTGAGGGAGGCGCTCGAACACAATACGGAAGGAGGTGATCCCATGCCCACGTACATCACTCTGATGAATTTTACCCA
>CAZGRP010000008.1:33663-117324 GCA_964527995.1 uncultured Cytophagia bacterium
ATACGGAAGGAGGTGATCCCATGCCCACGTACATCACTCTGATGAATTTTACCCACACGGAAGACGAATACCGAAAGATCGTGTCTGCGATGCCATAATTCTCGGCCATCACACGCGCTGACCAGAATGCGCTGAGCGCCTCCCTCAGGCACCTTGGCCAAGAAGCATGCGGGCGATGCCTGTCCGCAAAACCTCCTCCGAGACCTCTTCGGCTGCACCGGCACTGCCCAGAGCCGTTGGAAGCACGACGCGCACCTGCCCGTCTCGTACCTTCTTGTCGATGACCATCCGCTCGAGTAAGGCGTCCACAGTGAGCTCGCCAAGGTCGGCGGGCGGATCGAGCCGCTGGACCAGCGCCGCCAGCCGATCGACCTCTTCTTGGGAGAGACGGCCCAGCTCCCGGGCCATGACGGCTTCCGCCAGCATGCCCAAGAGAACCGCTTCCCCATGAGTAAACCGCCGGTAGTTCGTCGCTGCCTCGAGCGCATGCCCGACCGTATGGCCGAAATTCAGCACCTCTCGCAAGCTCGATTCCCGCTCATCCGCCGAGACGATTTCCGCCTTGATCTCACAAGAGCGAGCCACCATCTCTTGGATGACAACAGGATCCAGTGCCAGAAGTTGGTCCAGGTCACTCTCGAGCCGGGCGAACAGCTCAGCGTCGCGGATCACACCATATTTGACCACTTCGGCGGTGCCGCAGAACAGCTCTCTCCTGGGCAAGGTCGAGAGAACGGCGGTGTCGATCCACACGAAACGGGGCTGGTAGAACGTGCCGATCATGTTCTTGCCCAGGGCATGGTTCACGGCCGTCTTGCCGCCGACGCTGGCGTCCACCTGAGCCAGCAAGGTTGTCGGGACCTGCACCAGTGAAACGCCACGCATGTAGACCGAGGCCACAAATCCGGCCAGATCGCCGACCACACCCCCACCCACCGCAACCACTGTGGTCTCGCGGTCGCACCCAAGATCGAGCATCTCTCCGACGACTTTCTCCACAGTCGCAAGGGTCTTGAACTCTTCGCCATCTCCGATCTCCACAACCGGCAGTTTCATCGCTTGCGCGGCGAACCTCTTCTCGATGGCTTCGCCATAGAGTGACCACACGGTGGGATTCGAGACGGCAACATAGCGCGGCCCCAGCCCGAAAAGGGTGCACATTTCGGCCAGCTTTCCAAGTGACTGATGGGAAACAAAGATCGGGTAGGATCTTTCTCCGAGGTGAACGCGAATCGTCTTCATCGCAGATCGAGCAGGATCTTCAACGCCCCAGGGCGGGACGCAACTTCGAAAGCGGCGAGGGCTTGGCTCAGGGGGAACACCTGGTCAATGAGGGGGCGCGGGTCGACGAGGCCCTGTGCAAGCATGCGCAGGGCTGGCTGGAAGCGACCGCAGCGCGAGCCAACGATGGTGATTTCGTCGATGACGACTGGGGCTGTGTTGTATTGCAGCGGAGCATGACTCGTCGTTTTCAGCACCACGGTGCCTCGGGGCTCGGTGTGTTGCACGGCCAGCGGCAGCCCATCGGACGAGCCGGTGGCCTCGACCACGACGTCGAAGCGTTGGTCTCCAAGACGTGCGACGGGCACCGTTCGGATGCCGAGTGGCTCGACGAGCCGCATTTTTTCCCGATGTTTTCCGATCAGGGTAAGCTCGCACCCTGTGTGTCGCAGCGCCATAGCGATGAGCAGGCCCAGCTTACCATCGCCGAGCACCGCTACGCGCCTCCACGGTGGCAGGTGCAACTGCTCGAGGATCTCCATAGCCGCGGCCAGCGGCTCGGCGAACACTGCCTGCTCATCCGCAACGGCCTCCGGCACGGCGCGAAGATTGTCCACAGGCAGGCTGACGAACTCGGCGAACACCCCGTCCCGATTCAAGATGCCGAGAACGGTCCGCTTCGGACAGTGGCGTTCCATTCCCACTCGGCACCAGCGGCACTCCCCGCACCCGGCGTTGATCTCGCCGACGACACGCCGGCCCACCCAAGAGCTGTCGGGGCTCTCTGCCACTTCGCCCACGAACTCATGCCCCAGGGTTCCGCGAAACCCCATGTAGCCTGCCGTGATCTCGAGGTCCGTGTTACAGATGCCGGCCATTCGCACACGAATCAGCGCTTCCCCGTGCGCGACCGCTTCCGGCACCGGAACGTCTTCAAGGGTCAAGTTCCGGTCGAAACGAACCGCTTTCATAGGATCATTCCACGGTCTCGCAGCTCAGCCAGGTCGGTGAACTCTGCCTCGTCGCTGTCACGAGTTGACTGCGTCGAATCCGAAGAGGCGTCCCCTGACTGCAGATCGAGTCTCTTCCGGGCAAAGTCGAGGTACTTCTTCATCGCCGGTGGAGCCAGTTCAATGAATCGGCGGTAGGCCTCACGGGCATCTTCCTCCATTCCGAGCGCATCCTGGGCCAGGGCCAGGTTCAGCCAGGCTTCATAGTAGTTGGGGTCGATCTTGAGCGCCTGTTGGTACGAGCGAATGGCCTTCTTGCTCTTGCCCAGCTTGCTGCAGGCGATGCCATGGTTGTTGTGTGCCTCGGCGCACTTTGGGTCGAAGCGGATCGCGCGCTTGTAGCAGCGCCTGGCCTCACCGAGACGATTGAGTTGGGTCAGAGCGTTGCCGCACTGCAGCCATGTCTCTGCGCGACGGCGTTCGAGACGGGCCGCCTTGCGGAAACATCGTAGCGCCTGCAGGTGATCTCCCATGCGGCTCAGGCAGAGACCTCGCCGGTACCACAAGAAAGCAGTGCGCCGTGCGAGCCGACACGCCTCTTCGTATGCCGCCGCCGCTTCCTGCCACATCTCGAAACGCTGCTGCACCTGTCCGCGCGCAGCGAACAACTCGTAACGATCGGGGCCCAGATCAGCCGCCTTCTCCAGAACGGAAAGGGAAGCCTTCTTTTTTCCGGCTTCCGCTACAGCCAGCGCGTGGTTCACCCAGGCCTCGAAGCTTTCAGGCGCAAGTTCCACGGCCTTCTTCGCCGCAGCTGCCGCCTCCTTGCCCTGCTGCGACGCTAGCAACGCACCGGCCAGGTTGGTATAAGCGGCTGCCGTAGGCACCCACTCGGCCGAAAGTCGAAATTTCTCGGCAGCGACAGCGGCGGCGCCTTCGGCGTATGCCAGGTTGCCGCCTTGCCAGAGGTGCAACGCCTGCAGTTCGTCCCGAACGGGCAGGTCGCCCCGGCGCTCCAGCTCCTGGCGAATCAACCCCACCTCGCCGAGCACAAAGGGAGGACGTGGAAAAGCCCTGGAACGCACGTAGAGGCCGTCTCGCGGAACCGGCAGCAGAAGTGGGCTCAACCGGCTGCTACGCCAGAGCAGCACAAGGTCGACGACCAGGACCGAGAAGGCGAGAGGCAGTGCCAGGAGCAGCCCCGCGCCTCCCTGCCAGTCGAAGTGGTCGATGGCCACCGCCACGATGATCGCCAGCAGACCGACAACGTTCCACGATGCCATGAAGAAGTCTTTGCGGAGGGTGCTCCAGATGGCCAGAGCCAGCATGAAAGCTGCGGCCAACAAGCTGGCCCACTGGAAGTAGGTCATGGCGAGTGCGTCCTGCAGCATACCTGAATGCGAAAATCGTGTTCGAGGGGTTGCGTCTCAACGGGCGCTGAACCGATTCTGCAATATAGGGGATTCAATTCTTATTGTCAAGCTGGCAGAAGAGGCGAACTCAGCAGATTGTGTGGCCACAACCTTTTGGAGGCTACATCCATGGGCAGGAGTCTGATTCAATATCGCGGAGTTTCTCGGCAAAGGGAGCGGCTTCGAAGCATCCGCACCGCAAGAGGGGGGACAGGGAAGATTTTCGGCCAGGGGAGTCCTGTCCGGCGAGCCGTTTCACCCCGGCTGTTGCTCTCCGGGCTGCTTTCGAAGTCCGCTGTAGAGCAGCTTCGCACCAATGAGGATCAGGATCACAGGCCAGAAGTCGATGATCCTCTCCCATGTGTACCAGTCGATGAGGTCCAATTCTTCCAGGATCGCCGCGCCACCGATGAAAACAAGGATTCCACCCGGAACCAGCAACCCCCAGTCTTTCGGCTCCAGGGCGTACAGCACAAGAAACCCGATTCCGAGGGCCACAAAGAAAACCGACCAGCCCTCCAGGTAGCGGAGTACATGAACCAGTCGATAGTTATTCAGGACAAAGTAGGCGCCCAGCAGGGTCAGCACGCTGCCGGCGAAAATCGCCCCACGGTTCCGCACCCCACCCGACAATATCAGGAACAGCAGTCCGGTAACGAGCACCAAGACAGGGTAGGTGGTCCGCCAGGTTAGATCGAGCAGGCCGATTCGATCCAGCAGCAAGAGAATGCCGACCAGGATCAGTAGAACACCGGTGACATACGAACCGGTGGGTCGAGACATGGTTGGGTCCTCCAGCTTATTTTTCCGATGCTCTTTTCCGGCGCACAGGTTTCTTGGACGCAGCTCCGCCGCCCGGCGACATCGTCACCTCGGCCTCGGTGGCCTCCGGTACGACAATCATCCAGGCGAGGTAGAGCACGATTCCCCAGACGATGCCGGTGATCAGCGTCAAGACCACCCAGGCCAGACGGACGATGGACGGGTCGGCATTCAAGTAGTCGGCCAATCCCCCGCACACGCCGCCGATCATCTTATCGGTCGTCGACCGCGTCAGTTTCTTGCGTTCCATGGTCGGCTCGCCTCCCTTTGGTTGAATCGCCGCTGGTTTGCCCTCGGAGCGCACGGCCTGGTAAACGAAGTAGGCGCCGAGGCCAATCAGGCCGACGGCGACGACCACGTCCCAGTCGAGAGAATACGGCCATATCCGCCAGTGCCAGCTCCAAAACGGCCAAACGTTCCAGTCGAACCCCAGGTTGCCCCCGAGGATGTAGAGGCCGACAATCACGAGGACAGCGCCCCACAGAACGGCACCCTGGCTTCTCGGCCGGCGCACCTCCACCTCTGCTTCGGATGGATTCTCCGGAATCAGAAGCCACGCAAAGATATAGACCAGGACGCCGAACAGCCCGGGGATGCTCAGAAGCAACCAGACGACGCGGACCACGGTGGGGTCGACATTCAGATAGACAGCCAATCCTCCGCAAACCCCACCCAGAATGCGATCCCGACGAGAGCGGTACAGCCGCTTGCGCCCGACCTCCGCGCTCTCTCTGCCGGGTGCTCCCGAGCTTTGGGCGGTCGATGGATCCGTCATGTTGCCTTCTCTCCTCTTTTTCGTCGCAACAGGTCTGCGGACTCAGAATCGCGCAACAGCTCCTTAAGGTCCCGCCAAGACACTATAACGGAAGATGATAGGCTGAGTTTCAAACTTACCTGTGATTGCGGCGCTCGAGCGCCCGAATCTTGTCCACCCTGCGCAGGTGGCGTCCGCCGCCAAACTCACTGCACAGCCAGACCTGCACGACTTCTTTCGCAATGTCGACCCCGATGACACGGCTCCCGAGCGTCAGCACGTTGGCATCGTTGTGCTCGCGACTGTTCCGGGCGGTATAGACATCGTGGCAAAGAGCCGCCCGGACACCGGCAATCTTGTTGGCGGCGATCGCTGAGCCGACCCCAGCTCCATCAATCATGATGCCTCGCCACGCTTCGCCCGCCGCCACCTGCTCGGCGACAGCGGCGGCGAAATCGGGATAATCGACCGACTCGGTAGAGAAGGTGCCGACATCCTTGACCTTATATCCCAGCTCCTGGACGAACTCCTTGAGAATCTCTTTCAGACTGAAGCCTGCATGATCGGAGCCGACGACGACCAGACCTTTGGGCGTCGCTTTCGCAGGCGCCGCCGCAACCGCCGGCTTCGGGGGAACGAAGCGAATGCCGCGACTGCGGGCAGCGTCCTTCGCCGCCGGCGTAATGACCGTCTGTGGGCCGGCAACGAGCTCGCGGTCGCCGCGCCGCGCTGCATCCAGCACATCGCGCTCGGTGATCAGCTTTCTCATGGTTTCTCTTTGCCCTTCTTCTTCTCCGCTTCCCCGGTCATCGGTACGAAGCGCACCGGAACGATGTAGGTCCGCTCCAGTCGACCGCTCTTCAGTTTGCGTATCTTCATGAGCTCCTGATCCCACTCTCCTACCGGAATCACCATGCGCCCGCCGACTTTGAGCTGCTCGACAAGCGGTTCGGGCACTTGCTGCGGCGCTGCAGCTACGATGATGGCGTCAAAGGGTGCCGCCTCGGGCCAGCCGAAGTATCCATCCCCGTGACGTACAAAGACATTTTTGTAGCCTAACCGCTTCAAACGTTCAGCAGCAGCTCGAGCAAGCGACTCTTTGATCTCGATCGTGTATACCGAGTCGGCGATCTCAGCCAGCACAGCCGCCTGGTATCCTGAGCCTGTTCCCACCTCCAGCACCTTCTCGCCGCCCTTGAGGTCCAAGCTGGCGGTCATCAGTGCGACGATGTAGGGCTGTGAAATGGTCTGCCCCTCCCCGATCGGCAGCGGCGTGTCTTCGTAGGCAGATTCCCGCAAGAACTCAGGCACGAATTCGTGGCGTGGAACCTTGGACATGGCGGCGATCACCAGACTGTCGGTGACACCGCGCCGAATGATTTGCTCGCGGACCATCTTCTGGCGCAAAGTCGCGTAGCGATCCTGCTCTCCGAAACGATCGTCGTCGTTTGTAGCTGTGTCAGGTTCCAAAGCCACCCCTACGGTTAGCATCAACAAGACCGCGCCGAATAGGAACACACGCCAACTTCGCGGACCGGCCCGCGGCTCTCTAGCATGGAAGAGCCGCATTATTTCACTCCAACTTTACCCACATGAACGACTTGCACTCCAACTACAGCGTCGGTTTCGCAGCGCAATCGCGGTTACATCTCCAGCAAGGCCTCCAGATGGGCCCTGACGCTCCTCGACAAAGCCTTCAGGTTGTAGCCTCCTTCCAGCGCCGAAATCACTCGACCGCAGGCGACGTCTTCGGCGGCGTCACGAACCAGGGCCGTCATTGCCGCAAAACCACGCTCTGTGAGCAACATGCCTCCCAGCGGGTCATCGAGATGGGCATCGAACCCCGCAGAGATCAAGATGACGTCTGGCTGGAAATCCCGGAGAGCAGGCACCAGTTCCCGCTCGAACACGCGGCGGTACGCGCCCTCGTCCTGGCCCGAAGGCAGCGGTGCGTTCAGAGTTGTGCCGACGCCCGCTCCCTGGCCGCGCTCCCAGCGCGAGCCGGTGCCGGGGTAAAAAGGAGACTGGTGAACGCTGAAGTAGAAAACCGTCGGATCGGCGTAGAACGACCGCTGCGTGCCGTTGCCATGATGAACGTCCCAGTCGACGATGAAGACTCGCTCGACGCCATGACGCTGCTGCAGGTAGCGTGCAGCGATGGCTACGTTGTTGAACAAACAGAAACCCATGGCTCGATCTGGCTCGGCATGATGGCCAGGCGGGCGGACGGCACAGAAAGCTCGCCGGGCCCGACCCTCCATCACCTCGTCACAAGCCGTCAGCAGGGCGCCAACAGCGAGAAGCGCGACATCGAACGACCGTCTGCAGACCATCGTGTCCGCATCGAGGGCAGCCGGGGCGGACTGAGAGGATCGCCTGACATGCTCGATGTGATCTCGCGTGTGCACCGTCTCCAGCCACGACACATCGGCGGACTGTGGATCCACATGGCGCAATTCGCCGAAGACGCGACGCCGCGGCAGGTAGGAAAGCAGATGAGCGATCCTTTCCGGGCGCTCCACATGCCCGGGCGAGGTGATATGCTCCAGGTATGTATTCGAGCTGATGAAAACGACGCTGTCTGACATGGCTCGAGTCGCGTGTCTGGTGAAAACCTTCCGGGCTGACTCAGAGCGGCCGGGCAACCCGTCGAGCCTCAGAGGCCAGACGATGTGCCAGCCGCAACGGTTCGGGCAACCGCACCCCACGTGTCGACCGAAGGACGACCTCCACCGCGCCTTCGAGATCGATGCGGTGCCCTATGGACACGAACACCGGCTTGACGCCGCTCCGGGTTCGAACCACGGCTCCGACTCTCTGCCCTTCCACTTCGACAGGCTGCCAATCGCCGCGCCGCTCGCCCACGAATGGAATGCCGCCGACAAGAGGTTTCTTGGCACATCCGACGGTCGGCTTGTCGAGCAGAAGGCCGATGTGGGAAGCCAGCCCGAATCTCCTCGGATGTGCGACGCCGTGGCCATCCACGAGCACCACGTCGACGTCCGTGTGGATCCTTGCGAACGCGGCCAGAAGAATGGCAGCTTCACGGAAGCTCAGGAGGCCCGGAACGTAGGGAAAACTGACCACACCACCGGCCGTCGCCTGCTCGACAACCTCCCAGCGGTCGAGATCCACCACAACGACCGATCCGAAGGCTGTCGTCGTTCCCACGGGGGAGACATAGGCGACATCAGCCCCGGCGACGAAGTTCACCCGCCCGCGCAGGGGCTCCACCCGGACCAGCCGGCGCAATTTCTCCTGCAAGGCCCGGGCCTCGTCTGGCTGCAGTTGCCAGCCATGAAGAGGATGGATTCTCATCTGGACTGTAGCCGCACCCCGGGCACGAGTCGGCGACGCCTGGCGGATGGGCTATGGCTGCGCCAGGGTGGCAGCGCCGGTGACGATCCCACCCCGGCCACGCACCTCAACCTTGTAGGATCCCGGTTTGAGGCCTTTGACAGTGACTTCCCGCTCGAAGGGGACGATCACCTGGATGACAAGCTTGCTGCGATCGACCGTTGCCAACGGCGTGACCTCGATGGTGTTGCCCTTCACGTCGACATAGAAATCGACCAATGTGTAAGCCGGGTTGGGAAGATTGCCGGCAATCTTCAGGCGAACAACCCCGGAGTCCGGGACCTGCGCCGTCTGCTGCACGCTCTCGACGTAGACCCGCTCGAATTTACTCAGATCGGTCACAGAGCCCTCCTCGGGCCTGCCGGTTTGCTTTCCTGCGCCACGCTCTTTGCAGCCAACGAGCAAGGTCGCTGCCAGCGCTGGCAATAACACCAGCATCGATCTCCCCCAGCGGATAGAACGGGCATTTGCCACCATGATTCAACACCTCCCAGAACCCTTGATCTCCTCGACGATCTGACGGTGGCTGCGAAAAGCGATGTTGTCCGGAAGCGCCTGCAAAGGGAAGAACCTGGCTTCTTCGGCATCGTCCCCGGCACGAAGCTCACCACCGATCACTTCCGCCTCGTACACGATCAGCACGACGTGGACGCGGGGATCGTCCCTGCCGGAGTAGACGCCGTGCAGCCGCGTCAGCTTGACGTCGAGGTTCGTCTCTTCCTTCGCCTCCCGCACTGCCGTTTGCTCGGGCGACTCATCGTACTCGATGAAGCCAGCAGGCAGACTCCAGTCCCCACGACGCGGCTCGAAACGCCGCCTGGTGAGCAGGATTTCGCCTCGGCGGCAGACGATGATGGCGGCAGCGGGCGTCGGGTTGCGGTAGAACACGAACCCACAACGCGGGCACACCAGGCGCTCCACTCTTTCCAACGTCCGCAAGGTGAATTCGGCTCCACAGCGCGGACAGAATCGAAACCCCGTATTCGGCATCAAAGGCCTATGGCAGTTTCTGCTGCTTGCTCTGTTTGAGAAAATCCTCGAGCCCGGCGACGATCGCCGCGGCCGTTTTCTCACGGAATTGCGCCGATCGGATGAGCAACTCCTCCTCTGGATGCATAATAAAGGCGGGTTCGATCAGAACGGCAGGCATCTGCGTCGGTCGAGTCATGGCAAGGTTGTCGTAGAATAAGCCGAAGTCCGGAAGTTTCAACCGTTCCAGCAAGCGTCGTTGGATCGCCTGCGCCAGCGGCCGGCTCTGGGGATGATAGTAATAAGTGCTGCTGCCACGACTGCGCCACGGATCGACACCGTCCGGGAGCGCATTGTGATGAATGCTGAGCAACACGTCGGCACCAACCAGCTCGGCCACCCGCGGCCGCAGCCGCAACGGCACGCCGGTCGACGACTCGCGCATCAGAATAACTCGGGCGCCCTTGCTTTCGAGCTTGCGCCGGATGACCCGGCTGAGCATCAAGTTGGCATCCATCTCGGTGAGCCCGGAGGGGCCGATGGCGCCAAGATCCGGACCATGACCCGGATCGAGACAGATAAGCAACCCTTTCAAGGGTGATGACGGCCAGCCAGCGATTTTCGGAGCGCGGCGAATCTCCACGACCAGATCCGTGCCGTCGTAGTATGGGTCGAAGCCCCACTGCTGGCTCTGGTTGAGATCGATCTCCAGCCGGTAGGTGTCCGCGGCCGGCTGCGACCAGCGGATGTCACGAATCAGCGGATCGTCGTCAAAGCGTATCCAATCGGTGTCGGAGAGGCCGCCGTAGAGAGTCACCACCAGCCGCGCCGGCTGGACCATCTGCTGGATGCGATACGGCAAGCGCTGTGACGACACGATGCGCACCTCCACCCGGTCCCTCAGCCCGCGTGTGCGGACGACCGAAATGACCGAACGGGGCGGTTCCGTGCCCCCTGGCAGAAGACGCAGAGCCGCGGCGGGTAGCCAGGCGACCTCCTCCTTGGAGAGACGGACGCGATAGAAACTGCCGTTTCGCCCTGTGATCCACACCCGAACGCCATACGGTAGAAAAATCAGGTATCCCAGGCCGGGCCCGGTGCGACCGACAACCTGCTCATCGATCACCTCGGCAATCCGCGGCACGCTGTCGCGGCGAACCGTGACATGACCCGGAGCTACGACTTCCGCCGTGTCACCGAGAGGGTGAACGAAGCGGAAATGGATCGCGGCTTGCGCCACTGTGTCCGTGTCAGCGATATGCAGCACGCCCGTATAGACTCCTTGGATACGCGGGGTACGCGGCGGCTTGCCTTGCCCAAACACCTCCTCTCCCCAGTAACGCTGGCGCCACGGCGGCTTCTCCGCCATCGGAAACTCTCCTGGTATCCCCTCGACCCGAAAGCTCACCCGGCTGCCCGGGCTGCCCTTGACAGCCACGGGCAACAGATCTCCCGGCCGCAGCTCGAGATCGTAGCGCGGGAAAACGTAGCTGGTATCGATCACCAACGTGTCGCGCGGCGAGGTCGTGAGGTAAGGCGGGATATAGACCGTGCGCAAGACCTCGACGCTGTCGCTGGACGTGCGCGCCCGGCAGCGGAAGACAAAGGTGTCCGGCAGCACCGGCACGACCGCCATCCAGGTGCCGCCGGGGTACATGCGAGCCGGATGACCATTGACTGACACAGTCGCTCGCGCCTGGGACACGTTGCCAAAAATGAAGGTCGAATCGGTGGCTGTGATGGTCAGGCCCTCGCGCGGGTACACCACTTGCAGTTCGAGCTGGGCATACAGCGGAAGTGAAAACCCCAAAGTCACAAGCCATGTCGATATCCATGCCAGCGATGCAGTTCGAGCCATCCCGTTGTGCTATCCCTCCACGTCGATTCTACGGGCATGTTCCATGACGACGTCCTGTGGCGAGTGCTTCAGAAAAAAACGCAGCGCCAGCCACATAACCATGGCATCATCCAACTGGCCGATGCCGGGCAAAACCAGATCCGGGATCAGGTCCACCGGCGACAGAACGTACAGAAGCGCTGCAACGATGACGGCTTTCAGATGCCACGGCACACGTGGATCGCGGAACAATCGGACGTAGAGGCGAATGAACTTGGGCAGATAGAGAGCGACATAAAACGCCTGCCGCGGGTTCCTCAACCCTTCGGTGATGAAACGACGAAACCTCATGCGTCACGCTCCAGAATGTCCGTGTTCGGCCGCTGCCGCCGGCACCGGGCCCGCTCAAGCATGCCAGTATTCGCTCCGGAGAACAACCTGTACGTCGGAATCAGCCGGAAGCCGATCGACCTCCTGCGATACAACAAGAAACGAGTTGCTCCTTGAAAAAGCAACCAGGTCGGCAGATCCGTGCGTCGGCAAAGCCTCGACGACGAAGCCGCCGTCTTCCAGGCTGGCCCTCGCTGGCTGGTAGTGCTCCCGGCCGCTGCGATGCTGAAACTCCGACAGCAGTCTGGCTCGGACTCGAGGCAGGTGGAGTCGCCGGAACCCCATACGCTTCTTCAGAGCCGGCCGCACCAGGATTTCGAACACGGTCAACACCGACACCGGATTCCCCGGCAGCCCGAACACCAGAGTGTCGCCACGGCGACCGAAAACGGTTGGTTTGCCCGGCTTGATGGCGACCTTGTCAAAAAGGGTCTGGACACCGAGATCAGCAAACACACTCTCGACCAAGTCGAGATCGCCCATCGACACACCGCCAGTCACCAAGAGCATATCCGACTCGAGACCGGCCGAGAGCGCTTTCAGTAGCACGTCGGGGTCATCACGAGCAATCCCCAGGGGCAGCGGCTCACATCCGGCGGCACGCACCTGCTCGGTCAGCATCGGCCCATTGCTGTTGCGAATCTGCCCCGGAGCCGGCTTCAGCGAAGGGTCGACCAGCTCGGTTCCGGTTGTCACGATCGCCACCCGTACCCTGGGAAAAACGGGCACCTCGCTGCATCCTGCCGAGGCCAAAACTCCGATCACCGCTGGACTGATGAAAGTCCCCGCGTGCACCACGACGTCGCCCCGGCGCACATCCGACCCACGCGGCGCAACGTTCTTGCCAGCAGGGACAGCTTGCAAAATGCGAACCTCCCCTCGATCCGGGAGATCTACCGTCTCTTCCACCATCTGCACAGCCGTTGCCCCCTTGGGAACCGGCGCCCCGGTCATCACCTTGGCGGCCTGGCCCGGTTTCAATTCAAAGTCCGGAACAACTCCCGCTGGCACGCTGCCGGCGACACGCAGATCGATCGGAACGGTGGCGACATCCTCGGCGCGGAGAGCATAGCCATCGACGAACGACTTATCGAACGGCGGCATATCGATGTCGCTCTGAATGTCTTCAGCCAGAATGCTGCCCGCAGCTTCGCTCAGAGGAACTCGAGCCGGTGGCTCGGGCTGAACCTGCCGCAAGATGATGTCGATCGCTTCGCGTACGGAGATCATGGCATGGTTATCACTCGTTTTTCGAGTCAGTGGGAGTCACCTCCACGATGCGAAAAGGCTTCTTGAAGCGACGCTTGAATTCCTCGCCAAAGCGCTGTGCCTCTTCCTCCGTGCCAAAACGTCCCACCCAGACCAGGTAAAACAGCCTCCCGGCTCTCAACCTCGTCTGAATCTCAACCGTGAGACCCTGCCTGCGCAGGTAGTCGCGCTGGCTCAAGGCGTTACCGCGTTCTGTGAAGGCGCCGACCTGGAGAGTGTACCGATCTCGGACCATGGAGTAGGTGCTGGAAGGCTCCGCCAGACGGCTCGGGTCGGCCGTCCATTCCTTCAAGTCTCCGGCAGCCATGCGGGCGTAGGGAGATCCAGGCTGGTCTCGAACCAACTCGCGCAGTTCGCTGACTGCCTCCCGGCGTCGTCCGGCAGCATAGAGGCTCCATGCAGCAAAATAGGCAGCTTCGGCTGCCATCTCGGCATCGCTGGACCGCTTCCGGCATTCCAGAAAGTTGTCGCGTGCAGTCAGATAGGAACCCAGGGCGAAGTAGTACTTGCCCAGCTTCATGCGTGCGCGCATGCCGTAGGCGGAATCGGGGTCCTTCCGCACCAGTGTCTGGTACTTATCTCTGGCTGCCTCCCCGTCCGGCTCCAGGAGTGCATCGAAATAAAGAAGAGCCTCATTGCCGGGAGCCCGCCTGAGGCTCTCTTTGACGCGTTCCCGCGCAGCCTGAAGTCCCTCGCTGCGAACCAGACGGAGCACTTCTTGCTCCGAGCTCTGGCCGGCCGCCGGGATCGGCGTAGCCACGGCCACACTGGCCATGATCACCGCCATCATCGCGCCTGTCCGACTCCGAACCAGAAGGTGTCCCACTGTCATGGCAACAAACTCGCGCTGAAGGGTCATTCCTCTCACGCTGCCTCTGCAAAAAAGAAAGCCAGACGCCCCCACCATGGGGAGAGGCAGCCTGGCTTCGCGCTCTAGGCTTGGTCGGTGTCAGGGGTCGTCGCGACAGCGGCATGCAGGAGTCGGCCCACTGTGGGCTTCACTCCCCATGCCAATCCGAGGCCATCCACATCCGCCGACATCCTGCAGTCGAGCAACCCGGGGAACCGCCGGCCGGTTCAGTTTTGAAGGGCGGTGTCCCACTGCCCGCAATCGGGGCAGCGCCAGAACGGCTCGTCGCTTGTGCTCCCACATTCACGACAGACAAACTTCTGCCTCTCCCTCCACTCGTCCTCGATGAGGTCGAGAGCGTACGCCACCGCCCGATCGTTTCGGCCGGCCCGGTGATAGATTTTGATCAGTTGCTTCTTGGCAGATTTCGACTGTGGATTCTTCGCCAGCACCTCCTCACAAAGCGCGATGGCGTGCTCGATTTCCCCTTTTCTCTCGTAAAACGCTGCCAGAGCCAGGCGTGCCTGTTCGTCATCGGGATTCTGCTCGATGACGGAGAGATAGAAATCCTCCAGTTGGCCGAACTCGTCGATCTGGTAGAGAAGCTCCTCGAGACGATTGAATGCCAGATGAGATTTCTCAGGCACTTTCTTGACGAACTCCTCCAGGACGTCTAGAGCCTCCCGCTTGCGGTTGTCCCGGATGTAGGAATCGCAGAGATAGATGTAGGCGGCGGCGCAGTTCGGGTCGATGCGCAGAGCCTCGCGGAACCGCACCCGACCCTCCTTCTCCTTCCCCTCTCTGATCAGCTTGCGACCGTCCTCGACTTTGTACAAGGCCAGG
This sequence comes from uncultured Cytophagia bacterium, assembly GCA_964527995.1. Classification (GTDB taxonomy): domain Bacteria; phylum Zhuqueibacterota; class Zhuqueibacteria; order Oceanimicrobiales; family CAZGRP01; genus CAZGRP01. The sequence goes on from CAZGRP010000008.1 coordinate 48,338, forward strand.
CGACCGTTTCGCTTTTTGCCGCTGTTCTTGAGAAGCTCCTGGTAGGCGGCGAAAGCCTTCTCCCACTCTTCCATCTTCTCGAAAAGGCGCAACTTCATTTCACGAGCCCAGAGATCTTCCCGGTCGAGGTCCAGCAGCCGGTCGAGCACGGCATCGGCCTTGTCATACGACTGCGCTGCTTCGTAGTCTTGTGCCAGACTGCGAAGGATCTCCTGCTGCTGACTGCGGCTCAGCCGCGACCGTACGGTCAAGTCGCGGTGCACGTGGATGGCTTTGTCCACCCTGCCCAGGTCGCGATAGATGTCGCCGATTTTGACATAGGCGTCGATCAAGCCTGTGTCGCGACGTACAGCGTCGCGAAACTTCTGCAGTGCCTCTTCCTTCTTGCCAATGACAAGATAGTTCAGAGCCGCCGCATAATCAGACGCAACCTGGTCGGCCGTGGAAGCGCGCTGTCGCCGAAGCAGAACGATCACAACAAGGAGTGCCACCACCACGGCAGCGAGGATGATCGCCAGGGTCGCAGTGCCCATCTACAAGCACCTCCAAACTTGCACCAAAGAACTACGCCGAACTGGGAGAAAGGTCAGGTTCTTCTTCGATCGAAACATTGCGGAGATCATCCAGCTCTTTCTTCAAGTTGGCATTTTGGCGCCGAATCCGCCGTATCTCCCCTTTGAGCTGGAACACCTGAAAAATCGATACCAGCAACCAAAACAGTACGCCTGCACCGAAGGAAAGGTAGATCACTACCCACAGAGGCAATGGTGGCGACATCCACTTCCCTTGCAAGAACACAACCTGCACGGTCTGGGCGTTGTTCTGCAGGGCGAAACCCAGCACCGCCAGTATGATGATGGCGCTAGCCACCCATCTTAGGATCCACATTCTACCTCCTCAACAGGATCTGGCCTGAAAGATCCCGATGCCGCAGTCGAGGCACGGCATCGGGATCCAAGCCACAGGTTGAGATGCGTATCGGTTCCGGTTCTGCAGCCTACGCCACGTCTTCCCCTTCCTCTTCCTTTTCCTTCTCCTTCTCGGCTGCTTCTGCCTCGCCAGTCTCGGGCTCCGCGTCGGTTCGGACGGCGTCCTCGGAGGAGTCGTCTGCAGTTGCCGCCTTCTCCTCTTCCGATTCCGGTTCGTCGGCAGGCTCCGCGGCGGAGGCTTCATCCGCTACGCCAGAGCCGCCAGCGTCCGCAGGTTCGGCCTCTGCGACAGGCTCTGCCGCAACCGCCGCTTCCGTCGTTTCCTCGGCCGCCTGCGACACCTTGTCGGCAGCTACCTCGACTTCAGGCTCGGCTGCTGCGGCTGCCTCCTCGGCTGAGCCTTCAGGTTCGGCCGCTACTTCCTCCTTGGTCGGGGTTTCGACCTCGACTGATGCGGCCTCCTCAGCCAGGCTTTCGGGCTCCGCTGACGCTTCCTCTGCAGCCGGGCTTTCGGCTTCCGCTGACGTTTCCTCTTCAGCCTCCGCTACCGCTTCCTCTGCAGCCGCGCCTTCGGGCTCCGCTGACGCTTCCTCTTCTTCAGCCGGGCTTTCGGCCTCGGCCGATGCAGCCTCCTCAATGGCCTGCGGCTCGGCAGTGGCCTCCGGCTGTTCTCCAGCCTCGGCCTCCTTCTCCTTCTCCTTTGCCTTGGCCTTACGGGCTTCCTCAGCAATCAGCTTGCGGGCGCGCTTTTCCGACAGGATGATCTTCTTCGAATCCTTGTTGAACTCGATCACCGCCACCTGAAGCTCATCGCCGACCTTGTAGGCATCAGAGGGCTTGCTGATCCCCTGTCGGTCCAAATGCGACAGAGGCACAAAGCCATCCACTCCTTCGGGAAGTTCCACAATGACACCGCGATCGAGCAGGCGAACGATCTGCCCGGTGACGATGGTGCCCACCTTGTAGGTCTCGCCGAGGCTCTCCCACGGGTTCTCCATCGTCTGCTTGTAGCCCAGGGAAATGCGGCGTGCATTCTTGTCCACGTTCAGCACGACGATTTCGATCTCCTCGCCCTTCCTGAGCACCTCTCCCGGATGGCGGATTTTCTTGGTCCACGACAGATCGGAGATGTGCACGAGACCGTCGATCCCCTCTTCGAGCTCAACAAAAGCACCGAAGTTGGTGAGGTTGCGAACCTTGCCGACGTGGCGGGTGCCAACGGGGTATTTCTCCTCGATGTTTTCCCACGGATCGGGCTCGAGCTGCTTCAGGCCCAGCGAGATCTTGCGCTCCTGGACGTCGACGTTGAGCACTTTGGCCTCGACGATTTCGCCGACCGAGACGACCTTCGACGGATGCTTGATGTGCTGGGTCCACGACATCTCGGAGATGTGGATCAGTCCCTCGACGCCCTTCTCCAGTTCGACAAAGGCGCCGTAGTCCGAAATGCTGACGACCTTGCCGCGGACCACGGAGCCGACGGGGTATTTCTCCTCGACATCCTCCCACGGGTGCGGCTGCAGTTGTTTCAACCCCAGCGAGATGCGATCCTTGGCTTCGTTGAAATCGAGCACCATCACTTTGATCTTCTCGTCGAGGTTCACCACCTCGGAAGGATGACCGACGCGGCCCCACGACAGATCGTTGATGTGCAGCAGACCATCCACGCCGCCCAGGTCGATGAACACGCCGAAGTCGGTGATGTTCTTCACCGTACCCTCGAGGATCTGCCCGCGCTCCAGGTTGGCCAGAATCTTCTCTCGCTGGCCGGCCATTTGTTCCTCGACCAACACGCGATGCGACACGACGATGTTCTTGCGGGCCTCGTTGATCTTCACCACCTTGAAATCGAGGGTTCGTCCGATGTAGGCATCGAAGTCGCGGATCGGCCGCACGTCGATCTGGGAGCCTGGCAGAAAAGCGTCGATCCCCATCAGGTCGACCACCATGCCGCCCTTGATGCGGCGGACACAGGTGCCCTCGATGACCTCATTACGGTCGTACGCCTGGACGATCTTTTCCCAGACACGCATGAAGTCGGCTTTGCGCTTCGACAGGACCAGCTGGCCCTCCTGATCCTCGACGACGTCCAGAAAGACTTCGATGTCGTCGCCGATCTCGATTTCCTCGGGGTTGGTGAACTCCTCGATCGGGATGACGCCTTCCGACTTGAAGCCGATGTCGACCGCAACTTCTTTGTCGCCCACTGCCAGAACCTTGCCGCGGACGACTTCGCCTTCGGCGAAATCCGCCATGGTCTGATCGTACAGCCGCATCAGCTCGTCATATTCATCCTCGCTGTACTCCGTCTCCTCCCGAACCTGGTCGGCAGGAACGACACTGCCCGGGGCCAACTCAGGCTCACCGGCAGTATCGGCATGAGCCGTACTCTCATCCGTGGTGACAGGAACTTCCTGAGCTTCACCACCTCCTTTCTGCGGCTCTTCGGCCGTGGCTTCAGCCTCGACATTTTGAACTTCCTTCTCACCGTTCACCATACGAAATGTACCTCCTTATTGATTTTTTCTCCGGCGACCCGAGGTGGCAGAAGCTGGTGAGACTCCTGCAATTCGGGCCCTGGAGTTTGTATCCGATTGGCTGCGGCTTCTACCCCTGGGTTTCTTTCCCCTGGATCACCGCCAGGATCGCATCCACCTGCTGTTCCACGGTCAGATGCGTCGTGTCGATGACGACGGCGCCCTCGGCCTTCCGCAGCGGTGCCAGCGTCCGACTCGAATCACGCTCGTCGCGGCGACGAATGTCGGCTTCCACTTCCGCAAGGGTCGTCGCCACCTTCTTCTGGCGCAGCTCCTTCAAACGGCGTCTGGCTCGCTCACGCCTGTCGGCTGTCAGGAAGAACTTGAAATCGGCATCGGGAAAGACCACCGTGCCGATATCGCGCCCCTCGACCACAACGCCACCCTGCTTCCCGAGCTGCCGTTGAATCCGCACGCCGACCTCACGCACAGCGGGGTTGGCGGATACATCCGAGATCGCCCTGGAAATCTCCGGGTCCCGCAGGCGCTCGGTGACGTCTTCGCCATCAAGAAAGACGCGCATCTCGCCGTCTTGGAAGCGGACATCGATGCGCGTTGTACGAGCCAGATCGGCGACCCGCTGGCTGTCAGCGGGCGACACACCGGCGCGCAACACTTTGAGTGTCAGCGCCCGGTAAATGGAACCCGTATCAATATAATAAAATCCAAGCCTTTGAGCAACGAATTTTGCAGTTGTCGTCTTCCCGGAGCCGGCCGGCCCGTCGATGGCGATGATGGGCTTTCGACTCCGGCGGGAATCTGAGTGCGGTTGGGTCACGACGTGCGGCTTCTGCATCCCTTTTCAATCCTTCATCCGCGACCCTTTTTCTTCCATCGAGAAGATCCAGCCGACCACTTTGCCGATGTTGATCTCCTTGTCTTCCAGCCAGTACTGTCGATTGCGGTCGTACTTCGAACTGCTGTCGGTCTCCGGGATCATGCGGACTTCTTCGAGAATGTCACCCAAACGCCGCTGCCACGCCTTGACATTCGCAACCCTCAGATCGACCCAGCCATCCTGCGCCCAGCGATCGATTGCTTCATCGGTGATCGGGTATTGATCTTCTCCCTTGAACTGAGGGATCTTGATCTCCGGGCCGCGCAGCAGACGCTTGCCATCCGACAGCAGGATGGGTATGCCAATCGAGATGATCTCGGCACGCAGTTGCGGGTCTTCCAGAATCAACTGCTCCCAGCGCCTGGCCAGATCCTCGGCAGCCGCTTCGCAGACATCCGACATGGTGCCGGCCACACGCCGCAGGAGGTCGGCCTCGTAGAGAAGTTTGGAGAGTCGAGGCGGCCCGAGCAGCTCAAACGCAACGCTATCCACCTGATGCTCCTCGGCCAGCTTGCGCATCTTTTCCAGCGCGAAGTGGCGCAGGAAGCCGGCGCGATAGGTCGGTCCCATCACGGCGTTGTCCAGGGCGTTGATGATGTCGTGGCCCGTGTTGCCCCCTTTGATCTCATACACCACATTCTTGGCGATCTCTTCCGGGGTCACAAACTCCATCTGCCCCGGCGAAGTGATGGCAGAGAATTCGCCGAGCGAGAAGATGCCGTTCTCTCCCGTGTCGATGTAGACGGACTCCAGGTAGCCGTCGTCGAGGCGTCCGTACTCCGCATTATCATGCAGGCGCAGGGTTCCTTCGAGAACGGTGGCCTTGTCGGGCGGGCAGTCGTACAGTTCCACGGGACGACCGCGCTTGAGGATGCGGCCATATTCGATCTTCTTCCAGGCGATAGCAGCCGTCGGCTTGATCTCCTTGGTGATCGGAGCGTCCGGGGTGCGGGCCATGAGGAACAGCAGCAGCGTGTGGGCTCCGGCTACGGCAGATTTGCTCAGCAGCACCCGCGATGGTTTTTCCTCGGAATGGGTGTAGGGGATGTTCAGGCCCATACCGCCGGTGCCGCTGGTGCCGATCTTGAGATAGGCTTCGGTACGAGCTCGCCGCATGGCCTCGTAGAGGATTTGCACATGGCGAATCAGTTGCGGAATGTAGAGGGTGCACAGCATCTTTTCGGTTTCTTCGATAAAGGAAGAACGACACTTCTGCCCCTCTCGCGCCTGACTCAACTCCTTTCGCAAACGAAAATACGCCGTGAATACATCCTGGTAGGCGACAGCGGTGGCTGAATTGATGCAGTCGACGATGATGTGAGGCCGATACTGCTGAACAATCTGGAAGAGAAACGAACGGTCGAGCACTTCCTCATTCAGATCACTGAGCACATCCTCGATCAGCCAACTACGCAGGGTCGGGTCGTTGAGGATCTCCTGATGCGACTTGCCCTGCATGGCGGTGCGCACGAAGATATCGCCCCAAACCGGGGTCAGCCGGATCTCTGTCTTGGCTTCGGCAGCCAGCCGTTCGCACGCCTCGCGCGCTTCTGCTTCGAGCAGGGAGCAGACAATCAGCTCATCGGGGAATTCATCAAGCATGCGGCGACAAACGGCCATTCCAACCAGGCCCCAGCCGCCCAGAACCATGACACGTTTATTTCGGATTTGCATCGTCGAGACCCACAGCTCGTTTCAGGTGAGCTACCTCCGGCAGGGTCAGAAAACGCCACGCGCCCGCTGCCAGATCCCCGAGGTGGAGAGGGCCAAGCTGCTCGCGCCGAAGATAGAGCACCTTGTACCCCAGAGCAGCGAACATGCGGCGGACCTGCCGCTTTCGTCCTTCATGGATGGTGACGAGCCACTTACGCCCGGCCCCGTCTGCGGGCCGCAAGTGCGCCCTCGAAGTCCTGCGGCCGTCGATCACCACTCCGCTTTCGATCCGCCGCCGGTCCGTCTTTTTCAAAGCGCGATCAAGCCACACTTGATAGACCTTGTCGATCTCAAACCGCGGGTGGGTCAATCGGTAGGCGAGATCGCCGTCGTTAGTCAGGAGCAGCAGTCCTTCGGTGTCCTTGTCCAATCGTCCTACAGGGAAAAGACGCTGATCCGTTTGCACCAGGTCGAGCACCGTTGAACGCTGCCGTTCGTCTCGTGCCGTGGTCACAACCCCTGACGGCTTGTTTAGCACAACATACACCCGCTGCGAGGCCGGACGCACATACTGACCGTCCACGCTCACATGGTCTGCATCCGAGACCCGCACGCCCAGCTCCGTGACCCGATTTCCATTGACCTCGACCCGGCCGGCACGAATCAGCGCCTCGCATTTGCGTCGCGATCCAAGGCCGCACATCGACAGATACCTATTCAGGCGCATCCTCCGACTCTGACCCGGGTCGAGACTCTCCTCCTTCGCTCTCTTCATTCTCTTCGGGCCCCACCGCCGATGGGACATCTTCCTCACCCTGCTGCAGGCGCTGGTCTTCGAGCTGGCTCAGAGCCTCGACAACCTGGTCCGAGGCTTCCCCGGCACCGAAAATCTCCTCAATCTCTTTGGGCTTCGGCAGGTCGGAAATGTCGTTGATACCGAAATAGCGCAGGAACTCTTCCGTCGTGCCGTAGATGAGCGGGCGGCCCACCGTGGCAGCACGTCCGACAATGGTGATGAGTCGTCTTTCAAGCAGATTCTTAAGCACGCCGCCGGAATTCACTCCACGGATGGCGTCGATGTCGGCACGGCTGATGGGCTGGCGGAAAGCGATGATGGCCAGCACTTCAAGAGAGGCCTGGGTGAGCCTGGCTCGACTGCGACCGTGATAGAGGCGCTTGATCCATTTGGCGAAGGCTGGCCGGGTCGCAAACTGATAGCCGCCGGCAACCTTGACAATGGTGAAAGAGCGGCCCGAGCGGCGGTACTCCTCGTTGAGCTCTTCGATGATGGTCTCGAGCGGCTGGCGATTGAATTCTTCAATGCAACTGCGGATACGGGATTCGGGCAAGGGTTGATCAGAGGCGAAGACCAGTGCCTCAACGATCTGTTTGACTAGGGTCGGGTCCATCAAGTCTTTCGAATCCAGATCTCGCCAAAGGGAGCTGACTGGCTGACCGCCACCAGGCGTTGCCGTACCATCTCCAGCAGGGCCACAAAGGTGACGACCATGACGATCCGCTGGCGCAGCGGGGCAAGGAGGTCGCTGAGCAACGCCTCCCCCTTCTGCTGCAGCTTTGCCAGGATGTAGTCGGTCTGCTGTTCGATGGTAACGGGCACATGCTCGATGCGATGGGGCGTTTCTTTGGGCGCCTTCTTCAGCAGATCCCTGAACACAGAGATCAGGTCAAAAAGGGTTACATCACTGGGAGGAAGGGGATCGAACTCGCTGCCGAAGTCCGGTGGCTCGTAAGAACCGCGTGGGAAGAACTTGCGTGCTTCCTTCTCGATCGCCGACATCTCCATCGCCACCTGTTTGTACCGCTGGTACTCCAGAAGCCGATGCACCAGCTCTGTCCGCGGATCCTCGATCTCCTCACCGTCGAGAGGCTCAGGTCGTGGCAGCAGCATCTGCGCCTTGAGCTTGATCAGAGTGGCGGCCATGAGGATGAAGTCGCTGGCACGGTTCAGATCCAGCATCTGGATGATCTCCACATACTCCAGATACTGCCTGGTGATCTTGGCAACCGGGATGTCGTAGATGTCGACTTCGTTTTTCTTGATCAGGTACAAAAGGAGATCGAGCGGACCTTCGAAGTTTTCCAGTTGGACGCGGTACATGGTCCCGAGATTCTCCTCAGAAGCGATGAGATCCATCGGCATGGCGACTCCCGTCCGCGGCAGCCTGTATCTACATGAAAGTACAAAAAGTTAAGACAAAACGGCTAAAGAATCAAGCTGTTTTTCCCGCGCCGGTCGCTGCCTGCAAACCCGCGACAATCATAGGCCGATATCGGCCGGCATCGCCGCAGCGGTTAGAACTTCTCCGCCTCGTCGATCAGCATGATGGGAATATCGTCCTTGATATCGTATTTCAGACGACAGGCATGGCAGATCAACTTGTTGTTTTTCTGGTCGTATTCGAGTTCGCCCTTGCACTTGGGGCAGGCGAGGATCTCCAACAGTTCCTTGTCCAATGCCATGGCAGTACCTCCGTCTTTCAGTTATTCGACAAAGTGCCCCATGCGAGCGTATCTCTCCATCCTTTCTCGCACGAGAACATCCGGCGGAATTTGGGACAACGAGTCGAGTTCCGCGATGATTTTCTCCTTCAGGATGGCAGCGGCACCATCATAGTCGCGGTGGGCGCCGCCGACAGGTTCGCGCAGGATGCCGTCGATGACGCCAAGCTCCAGCAAGTCTTGCGGGGCCAGCTTAAGCGCTTCGGCAGCCTGCTGCGCTTTGGTGGCATCGCTCCACAGAATAGCGGCGCAACCTTCGGGTGAGATCACGCAGTACCAGGTGTTTTCCATCATGTAGACCCGGTCACCCACACCGATGCCGAGGGCACCGCCCGACGCTCCCTCGCCGATGATGAAGATGACGATCGGCACTGGCAGCCGCGCCATCTCTCGCAGGTTGCGGGCGATGGCCTCCGCCTGCCCGCGTTCCTCGGCGCCGATACCTGGAAACGCCCCCGGCGTGTCGATCAGGCAGACCACCGGCTTGTGAAACTTGGCCGCCATCTGCATGACGCGCAGCGCCTTGCGATACCCCTCCGGATGAGCCATGCCAAAGTTGCGATGCAACTTCTGTTTGGTGTCGCGCCCCTTCTGGTGTCCGATGACGGCCACCTTCCGCCCGCCAATCGAAGCCAGGCCAGCGACAATGGCTGGATCGTCGCCGAAGGCACGGTCGCCGTGCAGCTCGATGAAATTCGTAGCGATGCGCTCGATGTAGTCGAGGGTATAAGGCCTCTGGGGATGACGCGCCAATTGCACGCGCTGCCAGCGAGAGAGCTTTGAGTAAATCTCCTGGCGGAGCCGGGCGGCTTTCTCCTCCAGCCGAGCGATCTCGTCCGAGAGCTCAACGTGTTCGTTGCGAGCGTACTCTCGCATCTCCTTGATGCGGCGCTCCAGTTCAACCACCGGGCGCTCAAATTCTAAAACGAATCCCGAATTTGCCATCAGATCTTGAATATCGCTTTGAAGATGATTTCCAGGTCCAGAAGTGGAGAATAGTTCTTGAGATAATAGAGATAATACCTTTCCTTGTCCTCCCTGGACAGCGGCATATCCCGGTTCACCTGCACCAGTCCGGTCAATCCGGGCCGCAGTTCAACCCCTTTCGGTAACTCGCCATTGATCCCTCCCGGCACCTCGACGACCTCGGCACCCACGAATGTGAAGTCACCCCTGAGAATGGACCACAACCACGGGATGCCGCGAGCCCAGCCACCATCGCTGCCATCGGGCCGGCGCAACTCGAACACCTGCAGAGGGCGGCGGCCTGGACCAAAGACCTGGACCCGAGCAAGCTGCCAGCCACACAGGTAGCGCCTCCACAGGAAGACCGGAAAGAGCAGGATCGTGCCGACCGCGGCGAACACCAGGTCGAAAACGCGCTTGGTGTAGCGATAGGCGTTCCGGTGCAGGCGATAGTCCACCTCGACCAGCGGAATATCGTCGATGCGGTCGATGGTTGCCTTGCCGATGATGACTTCGAGGCTACTCGGCACCAGCTTGAAATTCACACCGCGGTTTGCGGCCCGCGAGATGATGCCGAGGATACGGTCGTAGGACAGGCGGCGGGTCGAGAAGATCACTTCCTGGATGCGTTCGCGCTCGAGCACCTCGCTCAGATCATCCACATGTCCCAGCACCTTCAACCCGTGATAGGTGTGGCCGACATCGCTACGCCGCACACTGACGAGGCCGACCACCTGATACCCACCATCGACGCGCGATGTCAGCTTGTGCAGCAGCTCTTCCCCGGAGGCGAAATCACCAACGATCACTGTGCGCCGCCCCAGAAGCGTTTTCCCCAGGGTGCCCGTAAACGGCGCCAGGCCCAACCGCGGCAGCAGCTTCAGCACGAACCGCCAGCCCGGCAGGGCAACCAGGTTCACCGCCCCGGCGACCAGCACAACGGCGCGAGAAAAGGCGAACTGTTTGAAGAAGAACGTTACCGAGCTGTTGACAAGAAATCCCACAAGCACGGCCACCATCGCCTGGTAGGGAGAGAACTTGCGCCGGTCGTAGCACTCGAAGAGAGTCAGCGTTCCCAACCAGACGAGGCCGTAGATCGCGTGCACGATCATAAAGCTGCGCCAGTGCACCAGGCTGCCGAAGCGAATCATCTGGGCGACCAAGATGGCAAAGGTCATCAAGGCCACGTCGGTGGCCGGCACCAGCAGCGACCTTCCAAGTCGCCGGGCAAAGGTCGCTGTCGCATGTCCCCAAATCGCCAGCATCAGCAGATAGTACGACAGGTAATCGTACCGCGAGCGGAAGTGCTTGCGTACGAATACGGCCATAGACTGATAGAAGCTGCGTATGGCATCGTAGCGGCGGCGCTTGGCGCTCTCACCTTTGAAGTGAATGATCTGAGTATCCGGGATGTAGCGAATCTTCCAGCCGGAGCTTTGCACTCGATAGCATAGGTCGAGATCCTCGCCGTACATGAAAAATCCTTCGTCCAGCAGCCCGACCTGCTGGAGAACGTCGGCCCGGATCGCCATGAACGAGCCCGACAGCGCGTCCACGTCGCAGGCCGAATTCGGGTCGAGGAAGGTCAGATTGTAGCGACCGAAAAGGCGGCTGCGCGGAAAAAGCGCGCTCAGGCCGCTCAGCTTGGTGAAAGCCACCCATGGCGTCGGAAAGCTCCGGCGGCAGGCCAGTTGCAGACTGCCATCGGGGTTCAGGACGCGGCAACCCACCATCCCGACGTCCTCATGCCGGCGCAGATAGTCGAGCGTCTTCCGGAAAGTGTCTTCCTGCACAACGGTGTCGGGATTGAGCAACAGCACGACCTCGCCGGTTGCAGCGCGGATCCCCTGGTTGGAGGCGGTCGCGAACCCGACATTCTTCTTGTTGCGGATCAGCCGGACCCAAGGGAACCTCTCTCGCACCATCTCGGCGCTGCCGTCGCTGGAGGCGTTGTCGATGACAAACACTTCGGCATCGATGCCTCGCAAGGCACGCTGCACCGAGACCAGCGCCTGCTCGAGAAACTCCTTGACATTGAAATTGACGATGACGATGGAAAGCTCCGCTGTGTGGACCTTGTCGCGGACAGCTTCTGCGCTGCGCCCACGGCCGTCGCCAGAACCACCCCGCTCCACCGCATGGGGCATCACAACCTCCCCAGCAGACTGAGGAATTTCAGCTTCCACACCATCCACGCAGCTTCACGCATCACTTTCCGCGACATCTTCGAATTGCCCACCATCCGGTCCGTGAACACGATGGGGATCTCGCTAATACGGAAGCCCTTCTTCCAGGCCTTGAAGTTCAGCTCAATCTGGAACGAATAACCGTCGGAATGGACGCGGTCCAACTCAATGTTCTCCAGCACCTGGCGTCGAAAACACTTGTAGCCGCTTGTGCAGTCTTTGATCGGCATGCCCGTGATCAAACGTGTGTACCAGTTCGCGCCGATACTGAGAAGAAGGCGCGACAGCGGCCAGTTGATGACGTTGACCCCGGCCGAGTAGCGTGAGCCGATCACCAGATCGCACTCACGGATTCGCTCCAGGAAAATCGGGATCATGTCGGGATCGTGCGACAAATCGGCGTCCATTTCGAAGATAAAATCATAGCCGCGTTCGATGGCGAACCTGAATCCCTGGACATAGGCGGTTCCCAACCCAAGCTTTGCCGGTCGCTTGAGAAGGTGGACGCCTTGGTGATTGGAGGCAAACCGCTCCACCACCTCGGCCGTGCCATCCGGAGAGTTGTCATCGACGACGAGCACATCGAGCTGCGCCGAATCGAAGGAAAAGATCTTCTCCAGCAGTTTTCCTACATTGCCGGCCTCGTTGTACGTCGGAATCACGATCAGGGCGCGCTCACCCTCCTTGAGTTGCACGCGCCGTTCTGCGTTCGGCCACACAGTCACCTGCAGCTATTCTCCAGCCGACAACTGGCGTTTCAATTCCATCAATCCCTCCCGCACTCCGCGCGGTGCGATGCCAAGGTCATTCCGGGCCTTGTCGATGATGAACGACGAGTTCATCGGCCGCGGCGCGGCCTGAGATAGTTCCTGCGTCGTGATTGGTTGCACCAGCGAGGCATTGAATCCAAACACCTCGCAGAGCTGGAGAGCAAAATCAAATCGGCTGACGATCTGGCTGCCGGCGATGTGATAGAGACCCTCCTTTCCGAGATCAACCAGCTTGGCGATGGCAGCGGCCAAATCGTCGGCCAGGGTCGGGTTGCCGATCTGATCGGTCACCACCCGCACAGGCCGCTCCTGCGAGAGGTTGCTCACCAGCCACAGGGCAAAATTCGGTTTGATCTGGCGCCCGGTGCCGTAAAGGACCTGGGTGCGCACGATAGCAAAACGCAGGTCGCTGGCACGCACGGCATTTTCCGCGGCCAGCTTCGAGCGACCGTAGTATCCCAGCGGCCGGGGGATGTCCTCCTCAGTGTAATGCCCCCTGCGCCCATCGAACACATAGTCGGTCGACACCTGCACAAAACGTGCATGCACTTTCTTGGAAGCGTAGATGAGGTTCTCCACCCCCTCAACATTGATCTTCCAACAAGCCTCCTTCTCCACCTCGCAGCCATCGACGTCCGTAAAAGCGGCGGCATTGATCACAACATTCGGTACAAACCGCTCGACGACTTCGCGCACCTCGCGGCGGCGGGTGATGTCGCACTGTACGTACAGAGGGCTCTCGTCCCGCCAAACGGAGGTCGGTTGTAGCCCCAGGCACAGAACGTCGTATCCCTCTTGAAACTGCTGCACAAGCTTCTGGCCGAGCAAGCCGTTGGCACCCGCGATGAGGATCTTGGTCTTGAGAAGACCCAGGCCGTTGTTGCCCGTCGATTTCATGCCATGCGATCCCAAGTCATTCATCCCGACACTTCACCCTGGCCAAGCTGCAGCAGGGTTCTGCGAAGTTCTCTCACCCCAGAGGTTCCCGGATAGGTACAATTCGCTGCCGCAGTGCGATTTGCCTGCCTCGCTGCCTCCAGAGCGTCTCCCGTCCGAGCGTAGGTGAACACGAATCCGGCGGCGAAGGCATCCCCGCAGCCCACGACATCGACCACGCGCGGCAGGCGCACGGCCGATATCCAGGCGTAGCGCACACGGCCGTTTTCGCGCCAGAACAGGTGAGACCCCCGGGCCCCGGCGGTGACGTTGCAGACATCGACCATCTCGGCCGTCACCCGCTCTCCGAACTCTGTCACGGCCGCCTCGCTGGAGGGGCTACCTGCCAGGACCGCAGCTTCCGCTTCATTCACCTGGACGCCGCCGGCACACTCTAGCCATTCGTGCCAGTCGGGCGGCCGCTGCAGTCGACGTCGCCCGTCCTCGTCGATGGCATAGGCAAGCGAGTGGAAGTCGAGGTAGATCCACGCCCGGCCAGCAGCGGCCAGGTTTCGCAATGCGGCCAGCGACAAATCAGTCCCTGTGATCATGTTCACCAGGATCGCATCACAGTCGGCGAGCACCTGCACTTCCGGCCACTCCAGCGGCGCCATGCGCTCGGTCGTGGTTTCGGTGCGCTCGTACTCACTGACATATCTCAACTCCACGCGGGTGTTGGCATGGTCGCTGCGGATCAGGTGATCGCAAGACACCCGCGGGTACAGCCTCATGGTCTCAAGCACCTGGTCGTAGATATCATGTCCGACGCGAGCCACGGGCACGATCTCCACATCATCTTGCGCCAGGGCCCCTAGGATCGCCAGCGAATAGAAGATACCTCCCAGGCTGTCATATGGCTGGCCCCGGTACGGCACGGTGTGGTCGCAGATGAAAGTGCCTACGACACCGATCTTCAACGTCGAGGCTTTCTTCTGCTCGGCCATCATCCGTGCAGGATCCAATACCGACCTGCGAAGATCACCGCCAGGACATAGACCAGCGGGCTCACCTCCCGGGCTCGACCGCTAAACAGCTTGATGATCGGGAACGAGACGAATCCGAACGCCATGCCGTCGGCGATGCTGAAGGTCAATGGCATACCGATCATCGTCAGAAACGCCGGGATCGCCTCGGTCTTGTCGCGCCAGTCGATATCCCAGACGTTGATCACCATCATGCTGCCGACCACGATCAGGGCCGGTGCTGTGATCGGATGCAGGAACTGGCCCGGTGCCACCTCGATCCCCTGGCCCACCATGGCGGCCAGAGGTGAAATAAACAGAGCCAACAAAAAAAGACCGGCGGTGACAACATTTGCGAAGCCGGTTCGCCCGCCCTCCGCCACACCTGCCACGCTCTCGATGTACGAGGTCACCGTCGATGTACCCAGAAACGCCCCTACTGTCGTCGCAATGGCGTCCGACATTAGGGCCCGCCCGGCGCGCGGCAACTTGCCATCGCGCATGAAACCAGCCTGCTCGCTGACCCCCACGAGCGTCCCAACGGTGTCGAACAGGTCCACAAACAGGAAAACCACGACGACGGTCACCAGACCCAGTTTCAGCGCGCCAGCGATGTCCAGCTTCAAGAACGTCGGTGCTAGACTCGGCGGGGTGCTGACGATGCCGTGGTAGCTCACCAGGCCAGAAGCCAGCGCAATCACACCCGTTGCGACAATGCCGATCAGCAGAGCGCCCACGACCTTGCGCGCCATCAGGATAGCCGTGAGCAGCACCCCGAAGAGGGTCAGCAGCGCCACCGGAGAACGGACATTTCCCAGGCGTACGAAGGTGTTGGGATCCGCGACCACCAGTCCGCCCTCGCGCAGGCCGATAAAGGCGATCAGCAGACCGATGCCTATGGCAATGGCGCTCTTCAGAGACTGGGGAATCGCATTGACGATGCTTTCCCGCACTTTGAAGGCCGAGAGCAGGACAAATGCGATACCCGACAGAAAGACCGCCCCCAGCGCCGTCTGCCACGGCACACCCAGCCCGAGACAGACCGAGTAAGCAAAGTAGGCGTTCAACCCCATGCCCGGGGCCAGCGCGAAGGGGTAGTTGGCATACAGCCCCATCAACAGGGTTCCTATGGCGCTGGCCAGCGACGTCGCCACCATCACCGCCCCGAAGTCCATGCCTGCCGCCGACAGGATGGCCGGGTTGACGAAGATGATGTACGCCATCGTCATGAACGTGGTCACACCTGCCAGCACCTCGCGCCGCAGATTTGTGCCACGCTCAGAGAAGTGGAAAAATGCAGCGATGCCCCGATCTCGAGACGGAGCCTGGACCCGTTCAGATTCGACTGCCGTGCTCTTTGAAATGGCGCAACGCCTCCTTCAGCTTGGAATCGCTCAAAGACAGGATTTCCACAGCCAAAACGGCGGCGTTGACGGCGCCGGCTTTGCCAATCCCCAACGTCCCCACCGGCACCCCGGCCGGCATCTGCACGATCGAATAGAGCGCATCAACTCCGCCGAGCGCCGATGCGGCCAGAGGAACGCCCAAGACCGGCAGAGTCGTGTGCGCCGCGATGACGCCAGCAAGGTGTGCCGCCATGCCCGCCGCCGCAATGATCACCCGATACCCGCGCGCCTCGGCCTCCTCGGCGAAAGCGGCCGTCTGCTTCGGTGTACGATGCGCCGACAGGACCATCTCGTCGTAGCTCACGCCAAAATAATCCAGGTAGCGCTTGCAGTCGACGAGCACGGCCCGGTCGGATTCACTGCCCATCACGATTGCGACTTTCGAAGGCATTTTTTTCTCAATCGCTGTTGCGTTCGCGCCCGGTCTTCCAGCGCTCTCTGCTCGCGGGCTCACAGTCGCAGGTGTCTATTGCGCCGCCTGGCGCCCTTTGACATCGGCGACAGTCCTGAAGGTGTGAGCAATCACATCCAACTGGCGCAAAATCGGCTCTTTCGGCTCTCCAGGCCGGAAGAGCGACAGGTCAATGACGTAGACACGACGCGTAGGAGCATCGTAGAAGGCATACGACTTGAAAGGACCGCCGGCTTGCTTTTCGTCATTCTCCCACAAGCCCTGGATCATGATGGCGCGGCGACCGAGAAAATCCACGGTGTCCACGGTAACCAGGGCCGGGTCGCGGTTCACGCGATCGTTTTCATAGTAGAGACGGCCGATCTCGTCCCTCTTGTTCAGCACCCACTCCGGCGTCAGGAAGGAAGGATCTTCCGTGTCGACCCAGTAGACAAACAGCCAGCGCTCCGGGTAGGAGCGTCTCAGAGAGACGAAATGATACTCGGGGTCCTCCTTGAACACGAAGTAGTCGTGCTGCACGCGAACCATCCAGCCGTACTGCTTGAGCAGACGCTTTTCGATGTTCTTCTGCTCTTTGAGCGCGAACATCTCCTCCATCATTTCGTTCCACAGGCGCTCATGAAACATGGAGTAGAGCAGCGACTCGTTGTTCTCGATCCAGTCGCGCAGCTCGTCCATGGTGCGGCCGGCAAGAACGACCAGCAATTGATTCTTGGCCCACGGCTCCTTTTTCTGGAAGACGAACGCCTCCCCCTCCTTCACTTTCTCGAGGGCGTCTTTGGTCAGCATCGATTTGACCATGGCACCCGCCTGGCTCGACGATTCCACAGTGCCGATCAGCAACAAGTTCTTGAAACGCTTATGGCTGCTCAGCTCCGACACGGGGTAGTACTTCAGGTCGAAAAGGTGCTCGGGCTGGGGCGTAAGGATTCTTTTCTCGAAAACCTTTTTCAGCGGCTGCTGCAATTCCTTCCAGTCCGTCGAATCGGCAAAAACAAGGATTTCGTTTGCGACCCCGTAACTCTTCTTGGCTCGCTCGCAACCCGCAGCCAGCACCAGAAGCCAGGCCAGTGCCACCGCAACCGCCAGTCGCCGTTTCATTTTCCTGTCCTCCGTTTGTGCCGAAGCAGATAGAGCACTGAGGAACCGCGAGGCTCCCCGAACGGCCAGGCGCCCCGCAACCAGGAGAGTGCAGCAACCGCCAGGCCGCGGAGCCACTTCAGCCCGGGAGTAGCCTCCGAGTCGTAGCGCTCGCTCATCAGGCAGTTGTAGGCCGCGTCGAGCGGCATGGTGCGCTGCTCGATCACTTCGAGTCCCGCTGCCTCAGCGGCCCTTGCCAGGGTCGACGGGCTGAAGTGCACCAAGTGGCGAGGAGCATCCCAGGCCACCCAGCGATGCCCGTAGACTCGGGCGTCGATACTCGTCGGGTTGGGCAGCGCCACGACCATCCAACCGTCCGACGCCAGCAAATCGGCCGCCGCTCGCAGTACTGGCACGGGCTCTGCCAGGTGCTCCAGCACATGCCAGAACGTGACCACATCCCACGGGCGCTGCATGCGTTCGAGCGCCTCCACAGCCGCCGTGTCGACGGCAAGTCCGTATGTTTCGCGGGCGAAACGCGCCGCCCGGGCATCCGGCTCAAGGCCTCGGGTCTGCCACCCGGACTTCTGCATGAAATGAAGGAACTCGCCCGTGCCGCAACCGACGTCGAGCAGCCGTCCCGGTTGCGCATGGCGCTCGATCACCCTCCGTTTCCAGCGTATCATGAATTGCCGGCTGGCTTGATAGGCCCGGTCCCACAGGGACCGATCCGGCCGGACCGCTGAGAACGGATCGTAGTCGGCTGCCTCGTAATAGCGGTCGAGATCGTCCGCAGTGGGTCGCGGACTGAGGTAAAGAAGATCGCAACCGCGACAGCGGACAATACTCCAGCGCCGCACCCGGGCCGGATCGAACCGGTCCCACACACGCAGGAACGGGAGCCCTTCCCGGCGGCCGCAGAGTGGACACTCCACCGCCTCAGTGTTCGGCTCGGCCACCAATCGCCAAGCCTGGAAGATCGCACGCCCGCCGCACACCGCGGACGAAGTAAGACCAGACAACGCTGCCACGATACATCTTCGCCATCACGTCCCGGTCACGCACCCGCCGGACCGCCTGGGCGGCGCGGCGCTGGCGCCAAAGGCGGTGCGGATGTGTGAGCAAATAGCCGAACGCTGCCAGCACCGCCAGAGCGCGGCGGAAATCGAGAACAACTACGGCGTAGGCAAACGTCACAACCTCCAATAGCAAGCGCAACGGCAACACCCACAACAACGAAACAGGCTCGTAGTTCTTGATCAGCATCACCAGGTTGTTGCGGTGGTTCAGGTATTTTTTCCGAAACGCGGAGGCTGCCAGCGTCGCACCCGAGCGGTGATAGACGATGGATGCCGGCACCGCAGCAACCTCATATCCCCTCAGGTGGAACCTCCAGCAGAGATCGATCTCCTCCATGTGGGCGAAGAAATCCTCGTCGAGAAGGCCGACTTCCTCGAGGAGCCTTCTCCGCAGCAGCATCGCCGTCCCCGATGCCCAGAAAACGCGCTGCCGGCGATCATACTGTCCGAGATCTTTTTCGACCGTTTCGAACATGCGACCCAGCGCAAACGGGTAGCCGAACACGTCGATCAATCCGCCCGCTGCCCCGGAGTAGTCGAAGAGGTCGCGCCTCTGAGCGGAGAGAAGCTTCGGCTGGCAGGCTGCCAGGCGGGGGTCGGCATCGGCCTCCGCCAGCAGCGTATGCAGCCAACCTGGAGTCACTTCGCAATCGTCATTCAGAAGAACGATGTATTCACCTTTGGTCGCCCGGATGCCGAGGTTACACCCACCGGCAAACCCAAGATTGCGCTCGCTGCGAACCACCTGCACCCAGGGAAACCGGCGCCGGGCGATCTCGATGCTGCCATCCGAGGAGCCGTTGTCCACAACCAGGATCTCGACTTCAGCGCCGGCAGTCGGCGTCAGGCTCTCGAGGCAGGCAGACAGCCATTCGATTCCGCCGACATGAGGGATGATGATGCTCACCCTCGGCGAGCCCGGCGTCATTGCGTCCCATCGCTCTTTTTCGTCTTCTTCGAAGAGTCGGTTGCGGCCTGGTTTGCGGCCGCGGCTGCCTTCAGGCGATTGAGCCGGTCCTGATACTTCTCATCACCGGGGAACTTCTGCAAATATCCTTCGAGAAGCGAAACGGCCTGGTTGTATTTCCGGTCGCGAGCATAGAGACCCACCAGATAGTCGTATGCAGGAGTGAAATTGGGCTGCTCCTGGATCAAAGCTTGTGCAAGCGACTCGGCTTTGGTCGTGTTTCCAAGCACGAACTGGTAGGTCTGGGCGATCTGTAGCTTCTCCCCCGGTGTGTTCTCCCAGTGATGCAGAATTCTCATCAGGCGCTTGTCCAATTCCTCGGGGCGACCGAGTTCGGCATACATCTGGCCAACGAAATAGGTGATCTGCTTGTTGTTCAACCAGACCACGTCTTCGGGCATGACGGTACTCATCTTGTCCAGAACGGCCAGGGCTTTGTCTTTCTGGCCACGGCGCTGGTAGTACTGCACCAGCTGCAGGAAACCGGAGCGGTAGTTCTGCAGCAAGCCGACAATGTTGTCATTCAGAAAGACGCTCGGATCGTTGAGACCCCGGTACTTGTACTTCTCGAACAAGTTTGTCTGCAATCTCTCCGGGGAGAGATAGACCCGCGGGCCACCTACCGGCGTGATCTTCTGAACCAGACCATCCATGCGCAGGTAGTTCTTCAGGTCCGGCTTGCGATCTGGGTTATCCAAGCCCACCTTGTTCTCCGGCGATACCGTCACCGCGAAATAGATGGGCCGCTTGAAGCGGTTGGCCATGAGGATGTGCACGACCATGATGTCCTGGACGCGCAGAGCCTGGCCCATGTAGGTCGGTTTGAGCTCCCAAACGAGACGCGGGTTTTCAGGCACCTCCAGTTGCGTGCTGTCGAGGTTGCTGGGCTCCTGCAAGTACTTCTCGTAAATATCCTTTGGCACCTCGATTTGCATTTTGCGCGGCTCGGGCCAAAGTTGCGGTGCGATCGCATCGATCTGAGCATCTGTCAACTGAATGGGCACCTTGGGCTCCTCATCGCGCAACTGGCGGATGTACCAGCGCGTGTTCAGCAGGCTGAGGTTCACGACGCGGACGTCCTTGCGGAAGCCGTAGACATACTGCAAGAACCACAGCGGGAACGTGTCGTTGTCACCATTGGTGAACAGGATGGCGTTCGGCTCGCAGCTCGCCAGGATGTTGTACGAGTAGTCGTAGGCGACATAGTTGCCCGTGCGGTCGTGCTCGTGGTAGTTGGCCGAGACCATGTTGATCGGCACAAGGAGAAAGAGCAGTGCTATGATGCCGACGAAGCCCAGCTTCCGCAGGCTGCTCTCGCGCCGAAAGCCGTCGACAACCGCCTCGATGACGGCCGTCGCCCCGATACCGATCCACAGGGCGAAGACGAAGAACGAGCCGACGTAGGCGTAATCACGCTCTCGAGGTTGAGGATCAGGCTGATTCAGATAGACCACAATCGCCAATCCGGTCATGAGGAAGAGCACCAGCAGCGCCAGAAACCGTTTTCGATCCGCAGACCAGTGGTAGGCCATGCCGATCAAGCCAAGAAGGAACGGCAGGCCATAGAGACCACGGAATACGATGGTGTCGCTCTTATAGCCGCTCCTGTCCACGGTGAAGTGGGTTTGTGGCTTGATGCCAATGCTCAGAAGGGTCTTGTCGAGCAGAGAGTAGGTCGTGGCGGTCGGCCGCCCGATAAACTGCCAGCCGAAGTATCGGATGTACATCTTCTTGATCTGATAGTCCCACAGCGGCGCCCGCCGCACGGTCAGCGGGATGTCGCCGTATTGCTCCCGGTTCAGGTAGCTCACCAGCCGAGCCGGAGTGTCGGGGTCGTTTTCGTCGATGGCCGGGTCCAGCCCCGAACGGATGTAGATCATCGCATAGGTTGAGTACCCGAGCACGACCAGGAAAAGGCTCATCAAGGCCAGCGCCGTAGCCCGACGCTCGTTGCGGACGGCCCAGTAAGCGAGAAGCACCAGTCCGATGACGGCCACAGCCACCGCCCAAAACGAGAAGGTCTCGATCAGCCAGGGGATGCCTTTGACAACGCCGGGATAGACCGCGCCAAAACCCAGAACCCCCAGGAGCACCAAGAAGAAGAACGTGTCGAGTCGCAGTTCCGCCCGCTTGAAGTAGATGATCATGAAAACGGTCGGTAGCGCCAGGATGTTGAGCAGGTGGACGCCGATGGCCAGACCGACCAGGTAGGCGATCAGCAACAGGAGCTTATCGCTGGCAGGGTTGGCGGCTCGCTCCATCCAGACGAGGATGAGCCAGATGACGATCGCAGTGAAGAACATCGAGGCGGCGTAGACCTCGGCCTCGACCGAGTTGAACCAGAAGGAATCGGAGAAAGCCAGGGCAAGTGCGCCGATGACGCCGCCGGCGTACAGCTTCGCGCGCTCCTCCCAGTTCTTGGGCTCTCCGCGCCACTCACGCAACAGTCTGACGATGATCAGATAGGTCAACATGATGGTGAAGGCACTGAGGATGGCGGAGATGACGTTGACGCGCAGGCCGATGTCCTGGGCGATCGGTAGCCTGCTGAAAATGTGCCCGACGAGAATGTAGAGAGGTGCGCCAGGTGGGTGCGGCACGCCCAGGATGTAGGACGAAGCGATGAACTCGCCACAGTCCCAGAACGACGTGGTCGGTGCGATCGTCGCACGGTAAGTAGCGAAGGCCACCAGGAACATTAGACCTGCCAGCAGCGCATTCAACTTCCGGTTGTTCATTGACTGTCGCCTCCTAAGCCTGTGCCAATCGTCCCGGCGCCGGTCAGTGCGATTCTTCCCTCACCGCGAACGTAGGCTACGACTCCTTGCTCTGTTTTTCCTGCTGCGTTTCTTCTTTTTCCCCCTTTACGGAGCTTTCCCGCTGCGACGCATTTGCGGATGCCGCAGCTTGCTCCTTTGCTTTCTCTGCTTTCTCTGTTTCCTTGTCGGATTCTGTATTGGAATGGACCTCAGCGGCTGCCTGCTCAGGCGCACCTTCCGCCGCTGTGGTTCCGGCTGTCGTGGCTGCGGCCTCTTCCTTTTCTTTCTCCTCCCTTGCCTTTTTCTCCTTCTCCTCCTTGACCAGCTCGTCGACGAAATTCAGCTTGCATTCGCTGACCAACCGTTGGATCAGACGCGACTCCTCATCGCTCAGGTTGCCGCGCGTTTTCTCTTTCAGCATGTCGAGCATGTCGATCGACATGCGTGCCTGATCCAGATTGCGCTCGATCTTGCTGGTGAGCGGATTGGGTAGCTTCCCGAGATGCTGCATCACAGCCGAGTGAAGCGATAAGACCAACTGCACGAACAACGCCTGGTAGGTTTCCTCTCGTTTCTCGTCCTCTGCCATGTCGCTCCTCCTCTCGATCCAGGTCTCAAGGGCAGGCATGCACTGGGAGGTCGAACGAAAGCAACCTCGAAACTCCTGCGTCAATCATCCAACTCGAATCAGATCCAGGGTCTCTTTGTACTTCTCAAAAAACTGCACTCGCGCCGGAAACATGACCTTGGCCATGTCGTTGAGATCGCTCTCGGAGAGGTGGAACGCTTCCTCTCTCGCTGCTGCCAGGAGCTCCGCGTCGGCCACGATATCGGCAATGCGCAGGCCTGGCAAACCATGCTGCCGCGTTCCAAAAAACTCTCCCGGCCCGCGCAGGCGCAGGTCCTCTTCAGCAATCTTGAAGCCGTCCGTGGTACGCGCCATCGTATCGAGGCGACGGCGAGCTTCGGGCGTCAAGTTCCGGGAGGCAATGAGAATGCAATACGACTGCTTATGGCCACGCCCGACACGGCCGCGCAACTGGTGCAACTGAGTCAGGCCGAAGCGCTCGGCGTTTTCGATCACCATGAAAGAGGCGTTGGGCACGTCGACCCCCACTTCGATCACCGTCGTACTCACCAACACCTGCAGGCGTCCGGCTTTGAAGTCCGCCATCACGGCTTCTTTCTCGTCACTCGGCATGCGACCATGAAGCAGGCCAACCTTCAGGCCGGAAAAGGGCCCGGACACCAATTTTTTGTAACTTTCGACGGCGGCGTTCAGATCCATTTTTTCAGACTCTTCCACCAGCGGGAAGACGATGTAGGCCTGTTCGCCCGCTTCCACACGCAGGCGTACGTACTCGTAGATCTCTCGCCGCTTGTCCTCATACCGCCACACCGTTTTCACAGGTTTGCGACCCGCCGGCAGCTCATCGATGATGGAGATATCGAGATCGCCGTAGAGGGTCATCGAAAGACTGCGCGGTATGGGTGTGGCCGTCATCACCAGTA
Source organism: uncultured Cytophagia bacterium (assembly GCA_964527995.1). Taxonomy (GTDB): domain Bacteria; phylum Zhuqueibacterota; class Zhuqueibacteria; order Oceanimicrobiales; family CAZGRP01; genus CAZGRP01. The sequence continues at coordinate 71,850 of CAZGRP010000008.1, forward strand.
CGTCGGGGTTCAGTCCTTTCTCCATCAACGCCGCCCGCTGCATCACTCCGAAGCGGTGCTGCTCGTCGATCACCACCAGGCCCAGGCGCGAGAAGTCGACCGGTTCCTGGATAAGGGCGTGCGTGCCGATGATGATGTCGGCCTCGCCCTCCCCGACGGCGCGCAGGATCTCGCGGCGATGCCGGGCATTCTGCCCGCCCACAAGCAGGCGAACGGCCACACCAAGCTCCTCGAGCTGGTGATGCAGTGTCAGGTAGTGCTGCTCGGCGAGGATTTCGGTGGGCGCCATCAGCGCCGCCTGGTAGCCGTTCTCCACCGCCATGAGCATGGTGATCATGGCGACGACAGTCTTGCCTGAACCGACATCGCCCTGCAGCAGGCGGTTCATCGGCGCGCTCTTCTTCATGTCCTCACGGATTTGCCGCAGGACCGCCTTTTGCGCCTCGGTGAGCTCAAACGGCAGCTTTTCAATGAGCTTTCGCGTGCGCTGACCAACAGCAGAGAAGCCGATTCCCTTCTGCTGAATCTGCAGGGCCCGCTTGCGCTGTGCCAGCACCAGCTCCATGTAGAACAGCTCTTCGAATTTCAGCCTGGTCTCGGCGCGCCGCAGACGCCGCCAGTCGGGCGGGAAGTGAATGTCGCGCAGGGCCTGGCGATGACTGACAAGGCGACGGCGGCGAATCACTGACGCAGGCAGTGTCTCCGGGATGCGGTCACCATAGTCGTCGAGGACGCGCCGTATGATGCGGCGGAACCCCCGACTGTCCAGTCCAACGCTGCCAAGGGCCTCACCCGAAGGGTAGAGCGGGATGATGATGCCGGTGTTGAGAAACCCTGCCTCACCCTCGTCTCCAAGCCGATCGAAATCCGGATGCACCATCTGCCGGGTGCCGCGATATTCACCGATCTTGCCGCTGAAGGCCACGGTGTCCCCTTGCCGGAAAATTTTCGGCCATAGCGACACGCGACTGAACCACACGCAGGTCAGGAAGCCGGTGCCATCGAAAAGATAGAGAACGAAGCGCTGGCGGCGGCCTCGCTCGATGCCGCAACTCTGCACCCGGCCCACCACGGTGACGTCCGTCTCGACAGCCGCGTCACGGATCTTGGTGACGTTGGAGCGGTCGAGGTGGCGCCGCGGAAAATAGTAGAGCATGTCCCAGACCGTGCGGATGCCCACCTTCGCCAGCGCCCTGGCCCGGCGTTCGCCCACTCCTTTGACGAACTGAACCGGCTGCAACAACGGGTCGTCGCTCCGGCTCGCTGTCGTTTCCGAGGCCTGCATTCCGCCTTTCGCAAAAAAGGCCGCAACGTGGTGCGGCGACAACGAACTGTCCGAATCAACCGGAAAAAATCTGGTGGTGCTGGCCCCCGTAGATTGGCCCTGCGACCAACTCCAGCACCATATCGACGACAGCATCTACTCCAGGAGGCTCGCCAGGTTGGACTTCAGCTTCTCCAGGTTCGCCTCGAAATCCTGCTTCTTCCGCTCCTCCCGCTCGACGACCTCCTTCGGAGCCTTGCTGCGGAAATCGAGACTCTGCAGACGGCGGTCGAGATTCTCGAGCGTCTGCTCGAGACGGACGATCTCTCGCTCCAGCCGCAAGCGCTCGACGGCGATGTCGATGAGGCCTTCGAGAGGGACGTACACTTCGAACCCGTTGACCACGGCGCTGGCCGAACGTTTGGGCTTGGCCAGTGTCGGACTTGCCGTGAGCCGCTGCACCTTGGCGAGGTGCTCCAGATAAGCGCGGTTCTCCTCGATCAGCTTCAGCACCTGCGGATCGCCCGACTTGATGAGAACATCGGCACGCTTGTTGGGCGGCACGTTCATTTCCCCGCGGATATTGCGGATCGCACCGATGAGGTCCTGCAACAGGCGCATCTGCTCCTCGGCCTCGGCGTTGAAGAATGCCTCATCCGCAGCCGGCCACGGCGAGATGACGATGCTTTCGGAGTCGCTGTCGGTGCGCACCTGCTGGAAGATCTCCTCGGTGATGAAGGGCACAAACGGGTGAAGCAGATGAACCAGGCCCCTCAACACAGCCAGGGCCACGGCCACCGCGGCCTGCCGTTTCTCTTCTTCGCCACCCTCGTACAGCCGGGGCTTGATCACCTCGAGATACCAATCGCAGTACTCGTGCCAAAAGAAAGCGTAGAGGGTGGCCACCGCTTCGTGGAACCTGAAGCTCTCGAGGGCGTCGGTGACCTCACGCACCACCCGATGGTAACGGCTCAGAATCCACCGGTCGGAAAGATCGAGATGATGCTCGGCGCGCAATCGCTGCAAGGCCTCGACTCGACCCAGTTCCAGGTCACCCGGACGCAGATTCATCGCCAGGAAGCGGAAGGCGTTCCAGAGCTTGTTGGAGAAGTTGCGGCCGATCTCGAAGTCATTCTCGGAGAGATTGATGTCGTTGCCCTCGGAGGAGAGCATCAACAGGGAGAAACGCACCGCGTCGGCACTATAGCGGTTGACCATGTCGAGAGGATCGATGCCGTTGCCGAGCGACTTGCTCATCTTCCGCCCCTGCGCGTCGCGGATGATACCATGCAGGTAGACATCGAAAAACGGCACCTCGCCCATAAACTCGAGACCAGCCATGATCATCCGCGCCACCCAGAAGAAGATGATCTCGTGCCCCGTGACCAGGGTTCGGGTCGGGTAGAAGTAGTCGAGATCAGGTGTCTCCTCGGGCCAACCCAGAGTGGAGAACGGCCACAGCCACGATGAAAACCACGTATCGAGGACATCCGGATCCTGCTCGACCCGTTGGCTCCCACACTTCTGGCATCTGCTGACCGCGTCTACGGATACCATGAGATGGCCGCAGTCCTGGCACGTGTAGACCGGGATCCGGTGGCCCCACCAGAGCTGCCGCGAAATGCACCAATCTTTGACGTTCTCAAGCCAGTTGACGTAGACCTTGGTCCAACGCTCCGGGTGGAATCGCACGGTACCGTCGAGGGCCACTCGCAGGGCGGGCTCAGCGAGCGGCTTGATCTTCACAAACCATTGCTCCGACAGGTACGGCTCGATCACTGTGTGGCAGCGGTAACAATGCCCGATCGAGTGAACGTGCGTCTCGGTTTTTTCAAGAAGCCCCTGCTGCTTCAAGTCCTTCACCACCGCCTTGCGTGCCTGGAAGCGGTCCATGCCGGCGTAGCGACCCGCCGCCTCGCCCATGGTCCCGTCGGTCTCCATCACCTTGAGCGGCTGGAGCCCGTGACGCTGGGCGATGACGAAGTCGTTCGGGTCGTGAGCCGGAGTCACCTTGACGGCGCCGGTGCCGAATTTCGGATCCACCAGGTCGTCGGCGATGATGGTGATCTCACGGTTCACCAAGGGAAGCACCACCGTTTTGCCGATCAGTCCCTTGAAGCGCGGGTCGGAGGGATGAACGGCCACCGCCATGTCGCCGAGCATGGTCTCTGGACGCGTCGTGGCCACCGTGATGAAGCGCTTGCTTCCCTTGACCGGGTACTTGATGTACCAGAGGTTGCCTTGCTGCTCACGGTGCTCCACCTCATCGTCCGAGAGCGCGGTCTGGCACCGCGGGCACCAGTTGACGATGTAGTTGCCGCGATAGATCAGGCCCTTGTTGTAGAGCCGGACGAAAACTTCGAGCACAGCCCGACTGAGGCCTTCGTCCATGGTGAAGCGTTCGCGCTGCCAGTCGCATGAGCAGCCGAGCTTCTTGAGCTGGTCGATGATGATGCCGCCGTACTTCTCCTTCCACTCCCAGACCTGACGAACGAACTCTTCGCGGCCGATATCGTGGCGGCTTTTGCCCTCGCGCTTCAGCAGATCGCGTTCCACGACATTTTGTGTGGCAATCCCCGCGTGGTCCGTGCCCGGCAGCCACAGCGCTTCGTATCCCTGCATGCGCTTCGTGCGGATCAAGATGTCCTGCAGGGTGTTGTTGTAGGCGTGGCCCATGTGCAGACGATCGGTGACGTTGGGGGGTGGGATGACAATGGTGTACGACTCCCTGTCGGGACGTACCTCGGCGTGGAAGTAATTCCGCTCGAGCCACGTCTGGTACCACCTGTCTTCAACCCGCTTTGGATCGTATACCTTGTCGAGATGGTCGAACATGTTGACTCCGCTGGTTGACCCCCGAAACAGAAAATGCCTGCCCAATATACGAAACGACCTCTCGAATGTCAACAGGAAAGGGCCACACCAATGTCCCACATCTTGGGCCTATCCAGAGGGTATGCCCAAGATAAGGGACACCTTGCATTCGAAGCTCTCCCCCGCGGCGCTGCTGGGCCCATACACAAAAGAGTCGGAACGAATGCGACCGATTCGTCCGACTCAGTAGGCGCCTGGCGCACAGAATAAATATAATGAAAAGGCTCCGCAGAGTCAACGAATAGTTCCTGCCTCGTCGCAGTGGCACAGGTTTGCGGCGGTCGTGGCGGGTTAAAGAAGTGCAGGCCGGGGTGCGATACTCTGAATATAGAGAACTGGGAGATCACGGGCAACCAGGGAAGGTTCACCATGGCGGATGTCGAGAGTCTGCGCATCGCAGAGGGCAAGCTCCAGGCGGCGGCGTTTGAACCGTCGCATCCAAACAACCCCAAGCCGTTTGCGCCGGTTCTGGACCGCCTGGATCGAGTTGAGGAGCTTGCGCGTGCTAGCCTCATCGAGCAACTGGAAGCCGAAAAAGAGAATCTGGAACGCTTACTCATGCAAGATCCGTTGACGGGCGCCTACAACGCGCGCGCCTTTTCCCGATTTCTGGCCCGGCAGATCGGACTGGCGAAACGCTACCACGATCCGTTCTGCCTCATCATGATCGACATCGATCATTTCAAACTCATCAATGACCGATTCGGGCATCTTTGCGGCGACAGGGTGCTGCGCGAGTACGTCGAACGGACGGCGGCCGTGCTCCGAGAAGGGGACATCCTGGCCCGCTATGGCGGAGACGAGTTCATGCTCATCACGCCCAATACCACGGAAGAGGGGGCGGTGGTGGTCGTGGAGAAACTGGCGGCAGCGGTCAAGGAAGCGCCCGTCCTCTGGGAAGGGCAGACGATCGAGCTGACCGTCAGTATCGGCGTCGCTGGCTTTCATCTCCATGAGGAGATCAGCCAGCGCGAACTCATCCAACGTGCCGACCGTGCCCTATACGCCTCCAAGGAAGCGGGGCGCGATGCGTACCGCGTCTGGACACGCGACATCAACGGTCTGCCCTCCCGGCTCTCAGCCGAAGGGGAAAGCAAGGTCGCCGGCGTGGTCGAGCGCATCGAGCGCATCGAAGCACGGCAGCGACGCACTGCGGCGCGCTTGCTGCTGGAGTTGCTCGAGGCTCTACGCGCCGAAGTGCCCTACGTCTGGGATCAGACATTGGTGGCCACGGACACCGCCGTCCGACTGGCGGCCGCCGCCGGCCTGGCGCCACGTGAAATCGAGCGCGTAAGGCTGGCAACGTTGCTGCGCGACATCGGCCTGATCGGTGTGCCGACCCATCTCCTCAACAAGAGAGAGCCGCTGACCGCCCAGGAGCGGCAGCGGATCCGCGAGCACGTCGCCATGGGCGCGAAAATGATTCAGCCGGTCTCCAGCCTCAAAGACCTGCTGTCGATCATCCTGCACCATCACGAACGCTACGATGGCAGCGGCTACCCTTCGGGACTGCAAGCCTCGCAAATACCAGTTGAGGCGCGTGTCATCGCCATCGCCGATACCTTCGATGCCCTGCTCGCCGATCGTCCTTACCGGCCCGCGCATCCGCTGGACGCGGCCATCGATACCATCCGGGCCCGGCGAGGGAAAGACTTCGATCCGGATCTGGTTGGTGTCTTCGAAGAGCTGGCATCGGAATGGGCCGAACGACCACGAAAGCCATGCACTACACCTGCAGAGTACGTAGGAGAAAACGATGGATAAGAACATACTCATCGTCGACGACGAGGAAGACATCCTGTCCCTGCTGGCCGACACCATTTCACGATGGGGATACAACCCGATCATCGCCCGGGACGGCGAAGATGCCCTTGAGAAGATTCAGTCCCTCCCTATCGACCTGGTGCTCACCGACCTGAAGATGCCCAAGCTGGATGGTGTGCGGCTGCTGAAGAAAATCAAACAGGCCGACGACAGAACCGAAGTCATTCTGTTTACGGGGTATCCGGCGGTGGAATCCGCCGTGGAAGCCATGAAGGTGGGGGCTTTCGACTATCTGATCAAACCCGTGGACATCGAAGAACTGCGCTTGAAGATCGAGCGTGGCCTCGAACACCGCAACATGGACAAGAACCTGTCGACGTTGCGCACCCTCAACTGGGCCATCATCATCTCAATCCCACTGTGGCTGGGAATGGGCATTATTCTGGCTCGGCTGTTACTCTAGCCGCACAAAAACGCGCCCTTTGGCGCGGCATCTCGTTCCGCATTCGCGCCCGGCTACCAGGCCGACCGCCGTCTGCGACGGAACACGTTGACCAGCACCATGCCGGCGACAAAACCTCCGACGTGGGCCCAAAACGCCACTCCCCCGCCTCCTTCCACACCCAGACTCCCCAGGCCATACAGAAGCTGCAGGAAGAACCAGAAGCCGAGCACAAAGACGGCGGAAATCTCCCGAAACGTGATGAAATAGAAAATCGGGATCATCACCAGGACACGAGCGCGAGGGTACTTGAGGACGTAGGCGCCGAGCACGCCTGAGATGGCACCGCTGGCACCGATCATCGGTACCTCCAGGCTGGCTGGTGAGAACGCCACAGCAACAGCCACATGCGTGACCGCGGCCATCACGCCGGAAGTAAGGTAGAAAGCCAGAAAGCGCCCGTGGCCGAGCAGATGCTCCACATTGTCACCGAAGATCCACAGGTAGAGCATGTTGCCGATCAGATGCATCCACCCGCCGTGCAGAAACATTGAGGTGAACACAGCGTACAGCGAGCGCAAATGGACGATTTCAATCGGCTGAGCGCCATAGGTATACACGAACCGTCTGAGAGCGGGCGCCGACAGGAACGGTCCGCCGATCTGGAGTTCATAAAGGAAGACGGCCACGTTGGCAAAGATAAGGGACAGCGTAATCAGGGGAGTGGTTCCAGAAGGGTTGCGGTCTCTCAGGGGAATCAACGCGCCTTCCTCACGCGGCTATTGGATGCGGAACGTTCCTTCATATCGGGCAGAGTTGCCACTGCGGTCCTCCGCTAGAATGACCAGCGTGTGCACGCCGGTTGCGAGCGCCTTTCTCGGCCGATAGCGCAGCTCGTCCGCCTCCGGGTCGTATTCGGCCGGCACACGACGGCCGTCGAGAAGCATGAAAACCCGTTCCTCATCGGCGAGACCGGAACGTTCGTCCTTCACGCCGGCGCGCAACCGTGGTCTCCTGCTGCGAACCAGGGCACCGTCGGCAGGGTACACTGCGGAGATCTGCGGCGGCGTGGTATCGCGTAGAAGGGCAAAGCGCTCGAGACTGAGCACACGAGCGGAGATGGTCCGCCGCGCCATATCGATCTGGTTGTCGATGAACACCCACTTCCCCGGCTCCGCTTGGTAGTAGAGCCCCAGTTTCTCCGGCGATCGATCAGAAGGGTAGCGGATGAACACCCGACCTCCGCTCTTCAAGGGCTCGTCCTGCGGTTGGATGTTGTAGATGGCCGAAGCGAAATCGGAGTCGGCAGCCACGGCGTCCGGCTCGATCTCGATTCGACTGTAAAAAGTGGAATAGGCCGAAGAAGGCGAATACTCCACCCAGCAGTTGCCATCGGCAGAATAGACGACGGAGCGTTGTCCAGGCCTCACCTCGCGCAGGTAGATCGAGTCTGTGGCAACCAGGGAATCTTTGTCCGACTTGGCGACGACCACCTCCAGGTGATTCATGCCCTGCAATGCCGGCTCCAGCGGCAGCACCCCGGCGAACCGATCCGGAGCCAGTGCATGAAGCGCCACGTCTCGTCGTCTACCCGCCTCGGTGTGAACGATCAGCCTGGGCTGCGAGGCCGGCACACCGCGGCTGGCCACCTCCACCCGCAAGTACGTCGGGTAGGGGTCGGTGGTCAGGGTGACTTCACGCATGCCGGCACCTGCCAGGGGTAGGAAGGCCGGATAGGACCAGACACCGTCGCGACTTTGGGCTGTGAGACGCAGTAAGCTCGCCGTGCTTGACAATGGCAGTCGCCCGAGCACAATATCGGCGCTGTCGGTGTCCGTGCCGGACAGCGCGGCTGCCTTCAGCTCCACCAGCTTCTTCCACGACTCTCCCCGATCCGTCGACACAGCAACCCGAAGGCCAGTCAGTTCGACCTCCGGCTTCACCCTCATGCGGCGCAACCTCACCACGCCGGAGGCGCTGACATCCAGATCGGCATCGACGCGAAACTTGGGGCCATAGAAAAAGCGGCCCAGAACCCGACTGCGATTGCCAAAGAAGTCGGCCACCTCGATGGCGAAAGTGTGAGGCCCGGGTGACGTGGCGTCGGGCAGCACTGCGGTCGGGCTAGCGGTTTGGTCCAGTTCGGGAGCACCAATAGCCGCCGCTCCGACCGATTCCGGGGAGGTGGAAAGGGAGATGTCGTCGAGCACTTTCTGAGAAAGAACGCCGGCCCAAGGTAATTCGGGATCATAGAAAGAAAGGTGGTTCGCCGGATCGCGAAACAGGTTGTAGAATTTTCCGAAGCCGCGCCGGGACAGTAGATAGTTGTGGTCCAGTTCGATGAGACGATTGTCGGCGAAGTCGAAAGTGCCGTAGCGGGTGCGGAACTCGAGATGGTCGTCGATGTACAGGGAGAGCTCATACACCCCGGTTCGATTCGGGATCGGCCCAGGCCGGTCCCAGGCGGACACAGCAAAGACCACATTGCCGAACAGTTCCAGGGGCGTCTCCAGGACATAGCGGTTGCGCCCCAGCCGCTTCGGCCTCAGGACGGCCGGCCGCACATCTCCATTGACACGAGAACCTGAATCGAGCGGCAGCACGCCGACCGCTCGAATGACCGGGGCCTCGCGATCCTGAATGGCGAAGTTCTTCAACAAAGGATTGGTGGGGCGATTCCGGGAGTCTCGAATCTCGAAATGAAGATGTGGCACGCCGATGCCCGACTGGCCGGTGTAAGCGATCACGTCCCCCTGCTCGACCGGCAGCGCTCCCGGCCTGAAGGTGCGGTCGAGCGAGTAGCGGCCAGTCCTCTCCTGTCGTTCCTCCACGATCTTTTCAATTTTCGGTGCGAAACGCTCCAGGTGCGCGTACACAAGGATCTCACCCGTATCGGCCTTGAGATAGAGGGCCTTGCCATACCCGAAGGGCGAGACACGCACGCGCCAGACATACCCCGACCGGCTGGCAAAGACCTTATAACCGGTTCGATTCCAGGTCTTGATATCCACGCCAGCGTGGAAGTGGCCCGGCCGTGATTCGGCGAACACCGAGGTCAGCCATCGGCTGGCATCGGTCGGCCACATGTAGGATTGCCCCTGAAGAAGCGCTGGCACACTCAGCCAGAACAGAACCAGGAGGGTACGGCGCATCATGCAGCCATCTCCGTTAGCAGGCGTCTCATCACTGAAGGCCGGTCTGTGATCACGGCGTCGACATGCAGCTCAATCGCCCGGCGCATGCCGTGCAGCGTATCCACTGACCATGCGACCACACGAAATCCCCTGTCGCGCACCCGCTGCACCAGCGCAGGTCGTAGCAAGGCGCTGTGCAAGTGCAGGGCTTGCGCTCCGGAAAAGCGGGCCAGAAGGTGTTCCAGTCTGCCCGTAGAGAAGTTTCGGTCGATGAGGTAGCCGGTCGGCAGTTCGGGGTCGAGTCGAGCCACCCGGCGCAGGATGATCGGGTTGAAAGATGAAATGATGGTACGATCCTGGACACCGTGGGCGTAGATGATTTCCAGCACCTTGCGCTCGATGTCGTCCTTCGGGTAGCCACGGCCTTTGATTTCCACATTGATAAGGGCACGCCGGTCGATCAGCTCCAGCACCTCCACCAGCGTGGGGATGCGTTCACCTGCAAACCTGACGTCGTAGTAGCTGCCGGCGTCATACTGCTTCAGCTCGCTGAGCGACTTGTTGCGCACGAAGCCCCGGCCGCTCGTGGTCCGGCCGAGGGTGGCGTCGTGAATCACCACCACTTCGCCGCTACGGCAGAGGCGGACATCCAGTTCAATGCCGTCGGCACCAAGCTCAAGAGCCGCGGAGAACCCGGCCAGCGTCGATTCGGGGGCTACTTCGGGCGCTCCCCGATGGCCGAAGATGCGGAGGTTGCCGTTGAACACCATCGATTTGCTCATGGTCGGTCAGGTCGATTCGATTGTCGAAAAGTAAGATCGGACACTGAAAAAGTAAAGCAATTTCTGGTCACACTACCTGACAATATCCATGAATCACAATCCAAGCGGATGACGCCCCCTTATTTCCACGCATCAAGACGGCGCACAGATCAGTTGACTTCCTTTCCGGGACTCGAGGAGAGACTGAGGATCTCTGCGAGCCGTCGCGTTTGCTCCCGGCGCGAGTAACAGTCGATTGAACCTCGGACGCCCGATGCGGGGCCCGGCCCGACCATGAAATGAGTCATGGCCTGCACAATCGCCCTGGTGTCAGCCGAGTCGCAGGAGACCACTGGCAGATGCTTGCGCAGAATCTGCATGCCCTCCACCTCCGGACCAATGGCCAGAATGGGTTTGCCGGCTCGGAGATACTCGAACGTCTTTCCAGGAATATGGCCGGAACTGGCGTGATCCGGAACCAGGTACACCAGGACATCGGCCGCCAGCATCTCAGCGATCGCCCGATCATGCGGAAGGTAGCCTGTGGCCTCAACAGCTCCGAGCCCCGCGGCCTCCCGGATCCACGACACAGCCTCCGGGTGTACCGGCGCACCGAGCAACCGCAGCCGCCACGGCGGCAGGCCGTGGTGCTGCCGGAGTTCGCCAGCAGCCGCAAGCAGGGTTTGCAGCCCGCGGCAGGCCGTTAACGAGCCGCAAAAAGTGAACGTGAACAGAGCAGACGGCGCCGCTGTTTCGCTGCAGAAATCCACCTCGTCATAACCGTTGGGGATCACCACGAGCTTCTCCCTCACCGACGGCTCCGCGGCGACCAGCCTCTGCCCAAGGCCGACAGAGACGGCAATAACGGTGTCGGCGTGGCGCAGCACGCTCCTCTGCAGCGCGGCATCCACTGCGCGGTGCCAGCGGCCGCGATTCGGCTGGAACTCCCCCCCTGCCCAGGGATCGCGGAAATCAGCCACCCACGGCAGGCCGCTCAGTCGCCGCAGGAGCCAGCCGCCAAGCTGTGCCGAATGTGGCGGCGAGGTGGTGAAGATCACATCGACCCGCTGCTGCTTGAGCAGCCGCCATGCCCTCGCCAGGACGAACGGCAACCACAGGATTTTGGTATCCGGCACGAAGAGCCCATTGACGGTTCGCGCCAACCTGCCGGGCGGACCGGAAGGGCTTGCACTCGAATCGCCCTTGAGTTTGAACAACAGCCTCTGCGGGTCCGCCGACCCCGTCCGTATCACCTCGATTCCTCGGACGTCATCAAGGAGACGTGCATCTCTGGCGTAGTAGGCAACATCCTGGACGGTCAGGACAACGGGCGTCCAGCCAAATTCAGACAGGTACTTGGCGAATTTGGCCGCCCTTTGGGTGCCACCCATGCCGAGTGGCGGGAAGTAATACGCCAGGATCAAAACCTTGGGCACGGAGTTCGCCTATGACGTTGTTTGCGAATCAGACTCGGAGGCCTCAGACGGCCAACTGGGGGCATAGAGCCGCAGCCGGACTCTCTCCACCAGTTTGCCGACCAACCAGCGAAGCCGACACCGCGGCGAGCGCAGGTAGCCATACCATCGCCGGGCGGTTTCGTCGAAAAGCTTGACGCCGGTCACCTGGCTCAGAATCCTCAACTGCTGCACGTGAATGGCGACGTAGTCTCGTGACGCCAGCCGCCGGGTCGGGTGGAGGTCGTAGAGAGTCCAGAAACCGGTGTCGTAGCGGAACAGGTTGGACTTCAAACTGGAGACCGCCTCTTCGAACAACCGCTGCGCTTGCTCATCCGAAACCGCAATCGCCAGCTCGTAGACACCGAAAAGCGCAAAAAGATGGCCGTTCAGCACATGTGACGGCTCGTCGGTGCCCGGGTATTCCTCGAAAACCACACCTTCGTCCGGAAAGGTCGAGCGCACGCCTCCACCTTCGGTTTCCACCAGGAACAACCGAAAGGCCTGTCGGGCCACCTCGTTCCAGCGTGGACTGGAGTCCACCAATCCACAGCGCAACAGGAGTGAGATCGCTTCGCCCTGGGCCATCGCCGACACCCATGGCGCCTGCGGGCCGTAGAACTCGAGACTGTAGTCATACACCCACGCCAACCCGCCGCAGCGCGGCCGGGCGTTCTCCACCAGCCAGCGGCCGCAGCGAAGGGCTTTCTCCAGTGACACCGTACTACGACTGTAGGAGAAGAGCTGCATCTGAGCCAGGCCAAATTGCGCAATCGTGATGGGGTTGTACACCGCCTCGGCACCGCCGGCCCCTGGCACCATGGGGATGCCGTGCTTGTCCATAGGGTAGTCAAACGGTTCCACCCGTGACCAGTCGAAGGGATAGGCCAGCGGCACGACGCCAGCCCGCCATGCTTCGATCGGGTCGGCCGGGTGCGTCAGATGTTGGCCAGAAGCCTTCACGGCGACCGCAAGATTCGGTAGATTCGCACGACAGGACCGGGATGCCAGAACGAAGGAGTGAATTCTGCCACCAAAACGGCTGTGGACGACTGGAAGATCGACTCGTAAAAAGCGCGCCCGAGCCGATACTCGCGCCACAATGGGCTTCGGCGCGACGGCGGCTTGTCGAAGTAGCGACTGTAGTTGGCGCTACTCAGCATCAGGAACTGAACGCCGCGCCGTCTCAATGCCTCGAGGTCTGGGTACGGCGCCGGACCCGCGGGTCCGGCCTCGTCATCTTGATGAAAGTCCTTCCGCAAGTGAATCAGACGGTACGTCCGCCGACGGCGGGCCTCCTCTCGGATCGCCTGAACCGCTGGCGGCGGCAAGAGACCCGCTTCCGGATTGCGAAGAAACCGCTGGGGGTCGAAAAGGTTCGGCCCGTAAGCGAAATTCTCGTAGCCGATCGTGGCGCCTGCCGGGATGTTGGCGGCGATCCAGGCTTCCGCCTCGGCCCGGGTATCCTCACCACTCAACCTCACATCGTAGAGCACGACCTGCAGGAGGCCGAGCGCGAGCATCGCAGAGATGGCCGGCACCGCCCATCTTCCAACGCGGGAAGCGGCTCGTACCACGGCATCCGCCGCAAGAAGAGACAGCGCCGGGTAGATCGGCATCAGGTAGCCGATGCCGGTGCGCCTCCAGAAGCCGAGCACGAGCAGACTGGGCAGGACGAAGGCCAGCAGCAGAAGTCTGCGGCGATCGCGGCGTGCTCCAGGAAAGGCCAGGAAAAGCCCGGCTACGAGCAACACTCCCACTCCCCAGTCGCTTCGCACCATCTCCACCAGCGGCCACAGAATGGGGATCCTGGCCACGTGCCCGAGCATGCCTTGCTCCATGCGTGCCGAGGTGTCAAGGAACTGCGTCAAAAAGCGACCGGGCTCCAACAGCCAGTACGGCGTTCCAACCACAAACCCGAGCACCGCAGCGCCGGAGGCATGCGCCCAACCTGCCCACGGCAGGCGCCGGGACGCGCGGCCCCGCCACCAGACTGCCAGTAAAAGAGACAGGACGAGAAATCCGGCATTGTATTTGGTCGAAATGGCCAGGCCGATGAGGCCGCCTGCAAGCCAGAGATCGCGGGTTCGTGCAGAGTCATGGTAGCGGAAGAGCGCCGCCAGCCCCAGCATCGCCATCAACGCGACGGGAGCTTCGAGCAGGATCCAATGGGAGCTGTACACGTGACCGTAGCTGAACGCCAGAAGGGTGCCCGCCAGCACAGCAACCTGCTTGCTGAAGTACCGCCGGCCGACACGGTAGACAAGCCACACGGTGAAAGCACCTGCCACCGCGCTCAGGGCGCGCCCGATGAGAAAGAGCACTGTCGGGTCGAAAAAGTATCTGAGTCCAAAATCGACGGCATCGCTGAACACGCCGGTGAGCCGTCCCACGACGAAGGCCGCGCCATAGAGCGCCAGAAGCACGTAGCCATGAAAAGTCGGATAGACGAAATAGAGCGGCTCCAGCGAACGCCTGGCACCCATGCTCAGAGCATTCAGAAGGTGAAAGGACTCATCCCCGATGTAGAGCGACGGCAGTCCGTACCAGATGCCCCACAAACGAACGAGCAGGGCTACCCCGAGCAGGAGCGTACCGTGTTCGAACAGGCGAAAAGGTCTACCCCTGGACACCGTGCATCCTCCGTTCCCACAACCGCCAGGCAGCCAGCACCCCGGCTCCAGCGAGCAAATCGATGTAGGGCATCGCTGGGAAGCGGAAGCGGACATTCCCGGCCGGCGCCGTCAGGACGAGCAGGTATGCGATGGTGGTCACCAGAACCACAACCTCGGTCCGTGCGCCTGCCCGCCAGAGCGTAAGTGCGCCGCCGGCAGCGAGAGCGTACAGAGCCAGTTGAAGCACGACGGCGCCAGCGAACAGTATCAGATGCCCCCGCTGTGCCGAGCCCAGAACGCGCCGCAGTGCCGCGATTGGACCGCCAGCGATGAGCAGGTCCCGGGCTCCAAAAAACGTGCGCCCCCGGCCTCGAAAGTAACTCAGATCCCGCACGTTGTTGTCGAGCAGAGCCGGCACGATGCCCTTCAGATGGACCCAGGCGTAGCGCCAGGGATGCTGCAGGATCTTCTCGATCCCGAGGCGCTGGTAGAGACGGTAGCGCTCGGCTTCGTTGAGCCGGCGATTTGCCAGTCGTCGTTGTGCCTCCGCTTCGAGCATTGCCTCGGCCTGCTCCACGTCGATTCCAAGCCGGTCGGCCTCGAGGTATGCGGCATTCACCAGAAGCATGTTGACCCCCTGAATGCCGGACACATTGGCGACGCCGAAGGTCCGCTGATTGCGCACAATCCATGGAGACAGGGTGGCGCCGAAGGCAGCCAGGAAGAGAACAGAGCGCGCGATCGCCTGGGGCCGGTTGTGCCAGTCCGCGAAAACGATGATGGCGATCGCTGGAACGAAGAAGTAAAGAGCCACCGGCCGGCACAACGCTGCGAGACCGGCAAGCATGCCGGCTGCCGCAAAAGGCAAGGCGCTACTGCGGCGCAGGGCCCGCATCAGCACAGCAACAGCCGCCAACATCACGAACGTGAACAGCGTTTCCGTAAGGATGGCGTGCGCATAGACAAACCCGGAAAGATCGAAGGCAAACAGCAGCGCTGCTGTGACTGCCACACCCACCCCTGCGACTCGACGGCCTACGTCAAAGATCAGCCACGCCGTGGCCGCACTGATGATGATTTGCACCGTGGCCAGGGCAGAAAGGCTCTTGCCGAACACCAGGAAGACGCCCGCCACGAACAGAGGATAGAGCGGCGTTCGAGTGTTATCCGGCAGAAATGGCGGAGCACTCCGGCGCGAAAAGCTGCCATGATCGATGAGATTGACCGCCAGATTGTAGTAGCCTTCCGAGTCCGGATCGTAGAACAGCAAGTCCGGACTCTTGACAAAGGCATGCAGAAACAGGAGCTTGCTGGCGAGCACCAGGAGCGCCAGCGCCAGGCCGACGCGTCGCGGACTCCAGCCTGAAAGCCACCCCCCTAATGCTGCCATGACAGCCCTCGAATCCAGCCTTTGATGATGCGTACCTCACGTCGTTCGAAGAATCCCAGCAACAGCAGGACAAACGGGAAGGACAGGACCATCAGGCCCTTGAACATGACGCCCCAGCCCGGGTTGAGAAAACGGCCGGCGAAGAAAACGAGTGCCGTCGCCGCGCCGATCTTCAGGATCCTGCCGAATTCATACCGGACCGGATAAAGCCTTTGGGCCAGTGCATAGAGGAGGGCCGCCATCACCGCGTAGCCGGCTACCGTGGCGTACGCAGCTCCCATCATGCCAAGGCGTGGGATCAGCAGCAGGTTTCCGACCACGTTGGTCAAGGCAGCAGCGCCGGTAATGAACGGCAGGTAGTGTGTCCTTTTCTCGAGATAGACACCCACCAGAAAGTTGAGGTAGATGCCGTAAAGCAGATAACCCAGCATCACCACCGGGACAATGCGGGTGCCGCCCCAGTATTCCTCTCCAAAGAACGAAAACCCGAAGAGCCGCAGGCGCACCAGGTCATCGACGAACAGCGAAACAACCAGGTAGACCGCCGAACAACCAAGGACGAAGTACGTAAGCACCTTCTTGAAAACCTCAGTGGCGTTCGGCTCCTTCGAGGTGGACAAAAAGAAAGGATGCCAGGCGAAGCGGAACGCCGTGACCATCAGGGCCATGAACATCGCCAGCTTGTAGCCGGCGTTGTAGAGCCCCGTCACCTGCAACCCGGCCATACGTTCCAGCAGAAAGCGGTCGATCAGATCGAGAATCACCACCGCAAGCGTGCTCGGCAGGTAGGGCAGACCGAAGACAAGCAACTCGCGTAGGACCGGGGAGGAGATGCGCGTTGTCAACTGGCGCAGAATGAGCGGCGACACAAGCACGAAGGTGACCGCCGAGGCGATGAGGTTGGCCAGGAAGATGCCTTTGACCCCCTGGTTGAGATGAACGATGAGCAAAAAGTTGAAAAAGACGTTGACAAAAACATTGAGAAATTTTATACTGGCGAAACGAACTGACCTTTCTTCGGCGCGCAGGATCAAGAAGGGCATCACAGACAAGGCGTCGAAGAAGAGAATCCCTGCCGACAAGCGGACCAACACTGGAAAGGATCCTTCCGATATCAGGAGTCTGGCCACAGGCCGGGCTGCCACCAACATCAGCAACGACAGGACCACCGAGGATGCAGCGACCGTCCAAAAAGCCGTACTGAAAATCGCACGCCGTTCACCCTCTTCTTGACTCAGAATATAGTAGCGCAGGAAAGCAGCGTCGATGCCGTAGGTGTAGACGATGGTCATGAGCGCCAGAAAGGTGAACATGACCGCTGCAACACCGAATTCGGCAGGTGGAAGGTAGTTTGTATGAAGTGGCAGGAGCAGAAACCCAATGGACCGGGCCAGAATGTGGCCAAAACCGTAGACGGCTGAGTGCTTTGACAGGCGCTTGAGACTACTTAGCACGGTCCAGCGATGCTCCTAAGTTTATCATAATCTGCGTGGTAAATGTAGCACCAGGGGCCAGAAAAGTCAAGGCCGTTTTCGGGCGCCCTATCCCCTGCTCCGGTTTGGCTCGCGGCGGAAACCTTCATAACCGCCGCGACGGTAAGTATAGTGAGCGGCGTTGCAGGAAAGAGTTCCGACAAGGGTGTCGATAGTCAGAATAGAGGTTGTGCATGCCGGCGGAATCTCTATCTTCCCGACCGCGCTCCAGCGTCCGTCTGGAATATCCGCGGGCATTGCCGTTGTCCCAAAAGTAGAGACGGCAACGTCCGGCGCCATCGAACCCACGGCTGATCGTTGGAACGCCCCACGTCTGGCAGTATTGAAGAGGTGAGTGATATGATCCGGGCCAATTGCAGAGACCAGTTCACAGCCGACGATTTCGAATTCATCGTCAAATCCATGGCGACGAGGAAGGAAGACCGCGTTGCCTTGACCGAACTTCTCACCGACGCCGAAACCAGGGACGCCATCCTCGATCACCCGGCCCTGCTGGAGGCCATTGTCCGCCACGAAGGGTTGTCGTCGATCTCGCCCTATCTGTATTTCTACGTTCTGGTGCGAAAGGCGCTCCAGGAGCATGGCATCGACCAGCGCGTCGTGGCTGACTACGTGGCAAGTCTGCTTGCCGAGTTCAGCAGCGCCCGGCGCATGCACACCATCAGTCCGCAACACAACAAGAGCTACCGCTATTTTGTGGACATGATGTCCGACTTCCTCGATGCCAATTCATACGAGGCGTTTCTCCTGCGCAGCCACATGGGGAATTATGCCCTGTTCATGACCGGTATCTTCCCCGACTACATCTACCGGCGGGCGACCTATGGGCGGAAGGCCCCTGGATTCGAATACTATGAGAAGGTCGGCAGTCAAAGTTACCGCTGGGCTGCGCGGCATCGCTTTGCCGACAAGTACCAGCTTGCTCCCGTGCTGGCCTTGCTTGCCGACCGCTTCCGCTACGTTCGTGTCGCTCTCAACCAGCTCGCCGACGACTATCTGACGCTGGATGACCGTCCGGAAAGTCTCGACACCGTGCTGCGGCAGATCTTTTTCGGCAAAGAATGGCAGTAACGAGTGAAAACAACCATGACCCTGCTGAGAGAACTTCAGCAACTACTCGAGAGGACGTACGAGGAGTCGACGGGGGTGAACCTCGAGGAATTCGTTATCGGCACGCGGCGCTTTCGCGATCTCAGCGCCATGGCCCAGCCGGGTGTGCAGGAGCTTTCGCAAGCTGCTCGGTTCTTCATGCGCAAGGCTCAGGACCGCTTGCTGCTGGCGATCTACTACTCGGACTGGCTTATCGACGCGCTGGAGCAAAACGACCCGAGGCGAGGAATCACGGAAACAAATGTCTATCCCTTTCTGGTCTTCATCGAAGAACTGAACCACGCAGTGCACGCCGCCTTGAAATTCATCGAGGGACACCGCGACATCTCCGACGAGGCCTTCCTGAGAGACCTCGAACTACAAGGGAAAATCGACACCTATCTGGTGTTGACCTTCTTCGTGGCATACTTCAACCGCTCGCGGCGGCTGGAGGGTTTCGACCGCCTGTGGCTGCGCCACCACCTCTTCGAGCGCGAGTCGTTCGACTATTCGACACCCGCACTGCAACAGCGGTACTTCGAAGCCAATGTCCTTGGCGAGAAGTTCACACGGTTTCTGGACACCCTGCCGCCTTCCAATCGGATTGAGGAGTTGCGGCGATTTCGGCAGCTCGACTACTCTATGAAGGCGATTTATATCCGCATGCTGCCATAGCCTGGCAGCAGCCTCTCACCTACCGGGCTCTGCCCCCGCTGAGCCGAAACTCAGGCCGGGAAAACTCACCAGGGATCCACTCGAGACAACGATTCACTTTTTGTGCTTGTTCGCACCTGGTCCGCAACGCGTCCTCAGGGGCTCTCGTGCAGGAAACTAAGGAGGGATGAGTTTAATCCGCTGCATCCTCGGGAACTGTTGCCGCTCCCGAGCCTTCATCCTGGAGAATCTGTCGCACTTTTTCGCGAAGCACATCAACCAGAAACGGCTTGGACAGAAGATCGGTAGGGCCCAGCGAGAGGAGTGGATCGAGCTTGGCGGCATCCTTGACCCCGGTGAGCAGAAGAACCGGCACATCGGAGAATTCTTCACGTGCCCGCAACTCCATCAACGTCTCGACGCCGTTCTTGACCGGCATGACGACATCCAGAATGATCAGGTCCGGGGCATGTTTCTCGATCAGCCGCAGCCCTTCGGCACCGTCGGCCGCCTCGTAGATCCGGTAGCTCTGGCCCTTCAAGGTCGACCGGATGAGCATGCGGACGGACTTCTCATCGTCGATCGTGATGATCTTCTTCCTCATTGTCAGGATACCTGTGGAACATAAACGATCCGGTTGTGGAGAGCCTCGGGGTCGCCGGCCAGCCGGAGGACTGTGGCCGCCGCGGTGCCCACACTATCGAACCCGTCCAGGTCGATCCAGCTAACCTCGTCACGGTGCTGTAGAAACCAGCGCACGGCGATCTGCCATTGCCAAGGTGTTCCACGCTGACGCCGACCGTCGCGCCTGGCAAATTCCCGGAGCCTCCCGGCTAACTCGGTCGCCTCGACGCAGGCCGGAGCCAATTCCAGGCGCAGAAACTGCCTTCGCTCCGACACCAGGAAGAGAGCGACACGGCTCTTGCGGTACGCCGGAAGCAGGAACGCTACGTTGCCGGAAAAGACGGGAGATGCCTGCCGCAGGTGCACCTCCATCTGCTGATTGATCGGCGGCCTGTAGCGCCGAATGAGCCGTTGCTCCAGCAGCAAAGCATCCAACTCATTGCCGGTGCGATGCAACTCGATGCTGTGGAGCTGTGCCAGCAGCTCCCGAGTTTTTGCATCGCGCTGTGAGCGTCGCAGGAAGTAGGAACCGACCCGGTGGGCCAGATTGCGAGCCTTGCCGACGTAAATGACCTCTCCCTCACGGTCGTGCATCAGGTACACCCCCGGCGCTTGTGGCAGGCGTCGCAGGAAGTCAGGACCGAAGGTGTAGCGGGAGAAGTCGACAGCGGCCGGCTTCTGCTCCTCGAACGCGACGAGTTGTTCCACCGTGTCGATGCCTCGCTGGCGGAGCTTTTCCAGGAGAGCAACGAAGACCTCGGCCGCAAGCCGGGCATGTGCCAGAGCCGTGTCTCCAGGGACGGTTTCGATGCCGCAGGCGCGGGCCAGATCCGCCAGTTCGCGCACACGCCAGCCCGGTTCGAGGCGTCTTGCCAGGCGCTGCAAGGAGACTTCGACGCCGGGTAGCGAACCCGCCATTTGCAGTCCGCAGGAGCTGAGCAGACCCCTGAGTCGTGCCGGCCGGAAGGCGAGCCAGACGCCTTCCTGCAACCTCTCCAGCCAGCGGCTCAGCTCCGCGGCATCGGACACCGGCATGCCGGCCTCTTGCTCCACTTGCCACCGCCCAGAGCATCGCACGAGCCGAAACCAACCCTGGCCGGTGAGGCGGCCATTCTCCACGGCGACGAAGGCGAGCTCGGCTTTCTCCTGCCCGCCGTATCTGCGGCGCGCTCCCGAAACCACCACGACGGCTGTTTCATGAAGGGGCCGTTCACCCAGACTGCGACGCGGATCCAGATGCCAGTTTCCCAGACCATCCGGCACGAACGCCGGGTCACCATCGAGGAGGCCACGTACCAGGCGTTCGGCCGTGGACAGGCGGGCGTTGCGCACCTGCAGCACGCTGGCCACGATGGCCACGGAAGAAGCACTCCCGCCTCGCTGCTCGAGAAACCGGTACACGCGTTTCCGCAGGGCTGTGCTGTCGGCCGACATCGTGCGTCCTCCTTACCGTCGACTTCGAATTGACGCGAGATACGGCAGAATCGATGGGGATGTCGTAGGGCACTTCCCCGGCCGTCACTCGCGGGCACCTCCAGCCAACGCCAGGGCCTTCTGTACGGCCTCCATGAAGAAATACTCCCCCCACATCACCGATTCATCCACGCCCAACCCCTTGTGGATGTGGTAGACGCCGTGTTTGAGGATTCCCTCCCACTCCGGCTCGTCCACCGCCAGGTACTCCGCCGAAGTCAACGTGTCCAGAATGCGCAAGGCACCCTTCAGGTAGCTCTCTCTCTTGTCGGAGGCGATTGCCAGCCCGTATAGCTGCAGCAGCCCGGAGGCTGCAATGGCCGCCGCCGAGCTGTCCACCTGCTGGCGCTGCGGCTCTGGGGCGTCGTAATCCCAGGGTGGGACGCCATGCTCCGGCGTGTTCTCGATGAAGAATTCGGCGCAGGTCTCGGCCGTCCTCAAGAACTTTTCCTCCTGGGTGTAGCCATAGGCGGTGCCGAATCCGTACAGGGCCCAGGCCAGGCCGCGCGACCAGCACGAATCGCCACGGTAGCCTTGATGCGTGGTCTGCCGCAGGAATTCACCGGTCCTCACGTCGAAGATTCCCTCGTGGGCCGTGCTGCCATCCCCGCGCACCAGGAAGCGCCGGGTGGTGAACGAATGCCTCGTAGCGATCTGCCGCAGCGCGTCGTCGCCGCTCGCTTCGGCCGCGTAGAAAACGATGCCGACGTTCATCATGATGTCGATGAACAGGGACTCCGGAGCCACAAAGGAACGCAGGTAGCCCCCGCTCTCCTGGAATCGCAGCGCCAGAGTGCGACCGGCATGGACCAGGACATCCTGAAGTGCGGCGCCGCCCTCCATCCGGTGCCAGCGGCCGTAGGTGGATAGAAATAGAAAGCCGAGGTCGTGCACGCTGCGGTCATCTTTGCGACCTTCGATGAGGCGCGAATAATGCTCCGCCTGTTGCCGCCAGAAGTTCTCGCCGGTCTCTTCGTAGAAAATCCACATCATGCCGCCCAGAAACCCCTCGCACCAGTTGGTCCAGGCTTCGCCGGCATGTTTCCAGCGACCGCTGCGGGTGTACATCGGGAAGAAATCGGGGTGCGCCTGAATCAGTCGGCGTACCTGTTGCTGGCCGAATTCGAGCGCCTGTTTCAGCTTCGGCCGGAGATTCGACAACGGATCAGCAAAGGGTTGGATCATCCTTTCCTCCGGAAAAACCGCATCAAAATACGCAATGGCCTGAGGAATGTCAACACCTGAGGTAGATTCTCATTGCGTTTGTCCCACAAAAACCATACTATTCGATTCCCTATTCAAACACGACAGGAACTCAAGGGTGGAGGTGATGATGCGAAGGCAAGGACTGCTGTGGTTGCTGTCAACGCTGCTTCTATACAGCAGTGTTCGGGCGCAAGACAAGGTCATCGTCGTGCCGAAAAGGGTGGCAGGCGCCCCCTTTGTGGTGGATGATCGCGAAGATCTGTTTGGCAAGGCCTATCGCTGGTACATCGACGGCCAGACGGAGTGGGCCGCGGACAGCCTCAAGAAGCTCATCCGCCTGTCCGGCTTCGAGCTCGATCCGCAGAACTATTACATCGTGGTGGCGAACTTCACGCCGAAGATCTCGCCCATCGGTCTCATCCACGAGGGCAGCACCTTTCTCGATCGCCGCATCTACGGTCTGACGCGGGCGAAGCTTTTCTACGTCTTCATCAGCCGCACTCCGCAGGCTCCCTCTTTCCTCTCGGTGGTGTTGACGCGCAAGGACTCCCCTTTCGAGTCCAACCTGCTGGACTTTATTTCTCTGTTCCCGCCGTTTTTTCAGGCCATGGCGCAGGCCGGTCCGTCCGACACCTGGGTCGATGTACGTGAGTTCGAGGTCCCAGAGAAATTTCAGAAGTTCAGCGACATCTCGGTCATCGTCAAGGAGAGCCTGGCCGCGGAGGATCATCTGGCTTCGGCGATCTTCGACAACACATCTCTGGAACGCTGGAGCTTCGGAATCGCCACGGCAATCACCACGGTAGACGATATCGATTTCGAGATCGGTGACGACGGCCGCATCATCGTCCGCCCCAAGCCCAAGGGAGACCTGGCTACCTTCGGAGTGATCAACTACCATTTCCAGCCTGTCGACACCAAGGCCCCGACCTTAGCCAGCTCGTTTCATCTCCTTGCAGGATTGCGACTGGCACGCCAGATTGAGCCTCTCGCCGGGGTGGGGTTCGGCCTGCCGGCGGGTCCCATCGAGGTGCATCTTTTTGGGGGTGCGAGCGTTCAGTTTGCCCGCGAACTGAAGCAAGGCTTCATCGTCGGCCAGCAAGTGACTGAAGGCATGGATCCTTTCGGGCTCGATGTGCGGGTGAGAGCACGGGTGGGGCTGGAGCTGAAGTTTCCATAGGCCAGGCACCGGCGGCACGAAAGAGGCGGTGCGGAAGAAAGGTCTTGACAACTTCTAACATTTTCTTGAACTTGAAAACGACGCAGGGTATAACGGCTTGGCATTGGCAGTGGACCCAGTCACAAGAAAGACACGGAACCCCTGGCTAGAGTTTCCGCCATCCGTCCAGCGTGCACTGCAGCACTTGCGGCAGCCCGTGGGCGACAGCGGAGCGATCGTCCTATTCGGCAGCCGAGCGCGCGGCACCGCCAGTGAATATGCCGAATGCTGATCCTGCACGGAGGCAAACATGTTCTCGATAGGACCCGGGAAGAGACTTGAGGCTGCGAAACAGAAGGCGGCAGGTGCTTCGCTCTCTCACTGCGGTCACCTGCTGCCTGCCGCCTTCTCTTGCCTCAGACAGCTTGCCGGCTTGCTGCGTGATGCTTCACAACGTCAGCCAGCCAAGCAACACGATCCCGAGGAACAAGGTGCCGAACAGGATCAGTGCCCAACCACCGCTCACCTGTTTGCCTTTGCCGCTGTCCTGATTGAGTTTTTCAGCCATGTCGACCTCCTGATCAAAGTAACCCTGCCTTCTTAAGTAGATATCTCAAACTCCTTCGTCTGCCTCGACCACCCTCAAGATACGAAAAGTGACCGTGCCGCGCGGCACCTCCACCCGGACACACTCTCCCTCCACACGTCCCAGGAGGGCCTTGCCGACGGGAGAGCAAAGGGAAAGCTCGTCGGCTTCGTGGCCTGGATGCGCAGATGACACCACGCGGTACTCTGATATCTCACCGTCGCCCAGGTTCATGAGCACGACGCTGCAGCCCACATTCACTTGGCACTTGGGCGGAGGATCTTTCGGCACCTTCTTGGCTGCCATTGTTCCGACCTCGTTGACCACAATACCCCCCAAAAAGCAAAAAGCCAGCACTCATCCTTTTGAGGGATCTTGAGTGCTGGCTTACAGTTCGGCTGACCCTTTCCGTAGAAAAGGTCCTCCACCCCGTCTGCCAGGGAATCGTTTTCCGCTGCGCCTTGGCTTCCATCCTCCTGGCCTGATTTCGGGCTCAATCGGCCCGAGGGCCTGAAGATCAGCCGCCTATGCACAGCTCCGCATTTACCGGCGTAGTTTGTTTAACTCCCCCTACCTGGAAAGGTTTCCGACACTCGCTGATCAGTGCCGGCGCTTCAGCTCTTCCTCGAGGTTTCGATCCAGCCCCAGGACAAGGATTCGCTCGCCACTGCGAGTGCTGATGTCCGTGTGCAGCGTCGTCACTTCCGCGCCGGTGGTGTCGCGGATGATTTGTTCCAGCAGTTCGCGGGAACTCTCCATCAGCCGCAGCCTGACCTGCTTGATCAGTTGGGCGCCGGCGGCGTCCGTGGCCAGCCGCTTCTCAGCAGCCGTCAACACGCCTTTTAGCCGGATAACGATGATATCCTCGATGATGAACGTGCGTACTTCTTCCGGCCCGCGGCCCAGGTGCTCCTTTTCGAAGCGCGTCATGGCGATGCTGATGTCGGCCTCGAGCTGACCCTTTGTTTTCACGGGGTCCATTGTGCCTCCGGAGATCGGCTGCGCACCCGGCTTCCCGGCAGACTAAGACAGGCCGGGTTCATTCGGGGGCTGCCTCGCCAGCAGTGCCCGGGTCGAAGGGTGACGGAGGCGCCTCTTCTTCGTTGCCCCACTTGATCGCCTCGAAAACGGTGCGGCAGTCGTGGCAGTAGTGCTGGCGGAAGGCGAGCGTGGTGCCGAAGTCGGTGAGCTTTTCGGTGTTGGCAGAGCCGCAGAAAGGACACTGAGTAGAGCCTGCCTCCCCAGAACGCTCATTTGACAAGCTTAAACACCTCGTTCTTGCTGCCGCGTAGCTGCCTGAGAATGTCCCCGTCCGGGACCGACTTGACGCAGCGCCGGTTTTGGGGCTGCCAGCCCTGCCAGGTGAATTGCTGGCGCTGGCGGTCAAGATCGGCGGCATCGGGAAAAGTCAGACCAACTCCTTGCACCAGCGGTACGAGCCAGCCAGCATACTGCCGAAACACCTCTGCATTCGACTTTCTCTTGACTCCCAGCACCACCAACTCCTCGTCTTCGTCGACGCCGTCGGGACCCAGCCACTCGACCCAACTGCTGAAGGCCCTTTCGATGCTTTGCGCAAGCTGACTCCGAGCCGCCTCATCGCGCGATGCAATCGTGCGCAGCCACCCCTCAGCATGGCGCAGGTGGTACTTCTCCTCCTCCAGCATCTTGTCGAGGATGACGCGCAGCGGATCGAAACTGGAGTTGCGAAAGCTCGCCAGGTAGAGAGACAATCCGACGTCAACCACCACGTTTGCGGCGATCAGGTCCGACCACGAGGGCAGGCTTCGGTCCAGAAAGGAGACGTGGGCGAACTGCTCCGGAGTGCGGTCGTTCAGCAGGCTGTCGGGATTCTCACCGAAATGTTTCGACAGAATGCCGTTCAGCAGCCGGCTGTGGCCCAACTCGTCCTGCGACATCGAGCAGCAGGCGATAGCGGCCTCCAGAGTTGGCGGCCCAAAAGTCCACTCGCCGTAGTGATAGCCAAGAAAAAGCTTGGTGTCGGTAATGGCTACGAGGGCATTGCGCAGGCAGGAAGGCGGAACTGCATTTGATTCGCCGTTGCCGGATTGTTTCGCTCGATTGGTCACGGAATTGAGGCTCCTTGCTAGCCCAGCAGTTTCTCCGCACTCTCCCAGCGCACCGGTATGATCGCGTCGCGCGGCACAACGCACATCTCAATCCAGTTCTCCTCGTCGTAGGTTGTCCAGGCGAAGACTTGGGCCAGCTCCTCATCGGGTGCGTTGACATTGCCGACGTGCGTAAGGGGCTGCTCAGACTCTTTCCGGGCGAAAACTTCGTAAACCCGCTCGCTTGCCATGGTCGCTTCCTCTCGTGTTACATCAAACCGCGATGCCGTAACCGCGCAGCACCTCGCGTCCCGCTTCCGAGATCCGCTCCCGCGTCCATGGAGGGCTCCAGACTACCTCGACTTCCACTTTTGACACACCCGGCAACTCGGCGATAGCGTTCTCGACGTCTTCGATGATCATGTCCATGGCCGGGCAGGCGATCGCGGTGAACGTCATCTTCACGCGCACCACCGAGGCGTTGACCTCGACGCCGTAGACCATACCCATGTCGACGATACTGATCGGCATCTCGGGGTCCAGCACCCGGCCCAGCCTCTGCCAGACCATGTCGCAGCTCAGGCTTCCCACATCCGGCCTCCAAAAAGACTGTCGGCGTTCCCCTGGATCATCTCCACATAGCGTTCGTTCATCGGCCCGCGCCGCTTCCAACGCTCGAAAACCTTGTCCCACGTAATCGGCTGATCAAAGAGCCAGCGCTTTTCATCCGGATCGTACTCCACAGGGAACTCATAGTCGATCACATATTCGCCCCGGTCGTCATCGTAGTGGGCAGGCACCCGGATACCGATGTTCTCGCAGAGCGGTACCACCGCCTGCATCCAGACCTGCCGCAACTGGTCGTTGGTCTTTCCCTTGAGCCGGTATTCGAGCTGGTCGTTGTGGCGCTTCAGGTGATCCGGTAGTCCGAACCACTCCAGCGTCATCGGAAACATCCAATCCACCGCCCTTTGCAGCAGTTCACGCGCCTCTCCACCGGCCTTTGCCAGCCGCCTCATCCACGACTCGCCGTGGCGGAGGTGGAGGATTTCCTCGCGGTCGACCTTGACCAGGGCGCGGCGCCACGGGCCGTAGCTGCAGTGCTGATGGACGTCCGACAGCAACGTGATTCCGGCCCTGTCCCAGAAGCCATTGGCGACGACCATCTCGGCCCAGTTCTCCACAGGCTGATCAAAACCGTACGGATTCTTGAACTGTGAGGGTTGGCGTCCGAAGATCAGTTCGCGTTTGTCGAGCCCGAGATCCTCGAGAATGCGGTAGGCGATGTTGGCATGCCCGAGTTCGTCCTGGATGATGGCGGAGACGGCGATACGACTGTTGATGGTGGGCGCGTCTTTGGAGGCGTGATAATAGGCGGGCGCGCTCATCAATTCGGTGTCGGCCTGAACGGTCACAATCGTGATGAGCGCCTTCTTGTAGCCGGGGGTCATCTCCTCCTCCCGCTCTACGATGAACCCGTTGCGAATCCTCTCCCGCAGGAGCTCTTCGCGGTCAGCCGGGGGATCACTCATACCGCTTCTCCTTTATTCTGGGCACGAATCGGATCACGCTATGACGCACGTTCGTCAAGGACTACTAAATATAACAGCATTAACCACGAAAAGCAAGTCAGCTAATCCAGCTCTGCCAACAGGTGACCCTTGACATTTTCTGCGCGATTGATAATATTGGACGGTTCTTTCCACAAGATTCCCGGGTTTTGGGTCAGTATAGCCTTTCCTTTCACTTCAACAGAGGACGCACGCATGGACTCACCTTCGACTGAAACCCCCTATGTGCCTGCAGAACATGGAATGGCCGAGTTCACCCTCAAAGCGCTGCTCCTCGGGCTGGCGATGGCCGTGGTCCTGGGTGCAGCCAACGCCTACCTGGGGCTCAAGGCCGGCATGACGATTTCGGCGACCTTCCCCGCCGCCGTCATCGCCATCGCCGCGTTCCGGTCACCCGGCTTCCGGGGCAGCGTTCTCGAGCAGAATATCGCCCGCACCGCAGCCTCGGTAGGGGAAGCGCTGGTTGCCGGGGCGATCTTCACCATCCCGGCCTTCGTCATGGTGGACATAAACGGCGAGAAACTGTGGACCACCTTCAACTACTGGGAGACCTCGCTGATTCTGCTGATCGGCGGCACTTTGGGCATTCTGTTCGTGATCCTGCTGCGGCGTACTCTGGTCGTCGATGCAGATCTGCCCTTTCCCGAGAGCTACGCCTGCTACGAGCTGGTCAAAGCGGGCCAGAAAGGCGCAAGCGGCGCCCGCTATGTGTTCGGCGCCATGGGGGTCGGGGCCCTCATCGAGCTGCTGAAAAACAGCAGCGGGATGGCAATTTTCCGGGAGTCGGTGGAAGTGTTTGTGCAGTTTCCGCGGTCGGTGATCCATCACTTCTCCACCAGTCGCACACCGATGGGCGACGTCAATTACACCGGCGGCATTGCCTTCTCGACGCCGCTGGCCTCACCGGCCCTGATGGGAGTCGGCTATATCATCGGCCCCAGGCTGGCGGCCATCAACTTCTGCGGAGGCGTCCTGGCGTGGCTGGTCTTCATCCCGCTCGCTCTCTTTCTCAATCCGTCGTTGCGCGCAGAACTGACAGTCGCAGGGCAACCGGCTCCGTGGAGTGAGATCGTCTACTCCGTGTGGTATAATCAGATCCGACCGATCGCGGTCGGGGCTATGCTGGTAGGGTCGCTGTACACTCTCTGGGGCCTGCGCAAGTCGATGATCTCAGGCTTCCGCGGGGCGTTCCGGAAACAGAGCGAAAGGTCGGCCGCCACCCCCAGCCGTCTCGAAAAAGACTTGAATATGCGCTGGATCCTGGGATTGACCGTGGCCCTTGTGGTGCCGATCACCTTGATCTACTACTATTTCACTCACAACGCCTGGGGCGCCCTCCTCGCTGCGGTGATCATGATGCTCACCGGCTTTCTGTTCTCGGGGGTTGGCGGCTGGCTGGTGGGGCTGGTCGGCGGCTCGAACCAGCCGATCTCAGGGCTGGCCCTCTCAGCCCTGGTCGTGGCCGCTGTGGTCATGGTGATGATCGGTGTCACGGGGCTGAGCGGCGTTGCCGCAGTGCTGGGCGTGGCTGCTGTGGTCTGCGTCGCCACGGCCATGGCCGGCGACATGATTCAGGATCTGAAGGTTGGCCAACTCCTGGGCGGCACACCCTGGAAGATGGAAGTAGCCGAAATCATCAGCACCGTGGCTGTCTCCTTTGTTCTGGTCTTCCCGATCATCATCCTGCACCAGGGCAACATCGCTGCCGGTGGCATCGGCATCGGCGACACCAAGCTGCCGGCACCCCAGGCGGGTCTCATGGCTCAACTGGCGCAGGGGATCGTCGGCGGCGAGATGGCGTGGGGCCTGCTCCTCATCGGCGTCTTTTTCGCCCTGGCTCTCATCCTCATCAAGGCGCCAGCCCCAATGCTGATCGCCGTCGGCATGTACCTGCCCTTCGAGACGACCTTCGCCATCTTTGTCGGCGGCCTGATCCGCATGGGCTCCGACTTCATCGTGGAGAAGCGCGGCTTCACAGCCGATCGCAAGGTGCGGGTCGAGAACACCGGCACACTCCTGGCGTCTGGATTCATCGCCGGCGAGGCTCTCACCGGCGTGCTGCTGGCTGCCCTGGTGCTGGCAGGCGTGCCATCGGTGACCCAGCTCCTCATCGGGCAGCCGGAGTTTCCCTTCCTGCATACAGCCGGCGCCTGGCTGTCGCTGATCATCTTCGGCACCGTCGTTTGGGGGCTCATCCGAATTCCTCTGCGGGTATCCGCCCGCGGGGATGAGTAGAAACGCCACAGAAAGCGTTCTCGTGTTTTGGCGATCCAAAGGCCGCGACCGAACCCGGCTGGGAAAAAGAATGCTCCGCTGGTTCCGAAAACGAAGAAAGTCCCCGTCTCCACCACCTGACGAGGCCAGGGACGAGGAAGCGCACGAGCCGTTTGAGCCGCCGCCTGTCGTCGTCACCGATGTCCTCGACCTGCACGGCTTCTTTCCGGAGCAGGTTCCGGACGTTGTCGGCGAGTTTCTCAGCAACGCCCTGCGCCTGAGGCTGAGGAGGGTGCGTATCATCCATGGAAAAGGGCGGAGCCGACTCAAACACGCCGTCCTCCAGGTGCTGAAGGAACGGCCGGAAGTCGAGAGTTTTGGGGATGCGCCACCGGAATTCGGGGGATGGGGTGCAACCGTGGTGTACTTGAAGCCCGGCGTTTCAAAGGATGACTGACGGCGATCTTCTGCGAGCAAGGAACATCGCGGCGGCGCGGAACATGCCTGAGTGTGGCGACGGGCGGTGAATCGACCGCGTCGCCGCCGCTGCTCTCTTACGGGCCCTCGGTGGAGCGCCTCTTTTCGGCATGATGCTTGATCGTGCGCGCCTGCAGAATGAAAATGACTTCTTCGCCGATATTGGTGGCAAGGTCGGCGATGCGCTCCAGGTTCTTGGCCACCAGGATGAGATCGAGGCCGCGCTGGATCGCTTTGGCATCGGCCATCATGTAGGTGAGCAATTCACGGATGACTTGATCCTGAAGATCATCGACAAGGTCGTCGCGCTCGCAGACCGCCCGCGCCTTGACGGGGTCGTTCTCGACAAACGCGTCGATGCAGTCCTTCACCATCCCCTGGGCCAGCTCGGCCATGCGCGGGATGTCGATCAAGGGTTTGAGAGGAGGCTGGCCTGCCAGGTCGATGGCCTTTTCGGCGATGTTGACGGCGTGATCCCCCATCCGCTCCAGATCACTGTTGATCTTCATCGCCGAGGTAATGAAGCGCAGGTCCGACGCCATCGGCTGGCGCAAAGCCAGCAGCTTGATGCCCTGATCATCGATCTCCAGCTCCAGATCATCGATGGCGTGATCTTCGCGGACGACCTCCCGGGCCAGAGCAGCGTCGCGATCCACGAGCGCTTTGTTGGACTTGGCGATGGCGGTTTCCACCCGGCTCGCCATCAGCAGCAGCGACTCACGAAGCTGCTGGAGTTCCTGTTCAAAGTGACGTTCCATTCTTTTGGATGACCTCCCTGATTTGGGTATCAAGAACTAGAAATTGGGATTCGGGGAGACTTCCAGTCCGCAATCCGACATCGGAAACCCGAAATCCCGCACCCGTCAACCATCAACCAAACCTTCCCGTAATATACTCCTCGGTCAGCTTCTCCCTGGGATTTGTGAAGATCTTTTCCGTCTGGTCGAACTCGACAAGCTCTCCCATCCACAGAAAGGCTGTCAGGTCGGAGATGCGGGCTGCCTGCTGCATGTTGTGGGTGACGATGACGATGGTGAACTTCTCCTTCAAGCCAACGATCAGCTCCTCGATCTTGGCCGTGGCGATCGGGTCGAGAGCCGACGACGGTTCGTCCATCAGGATGATCTCCGGCTCGATAGCGATGGTTCGGGCGATGCACAGGCGCTGCATCTGGCCGCCGGAAAGCGACAGCGCGTTGTCGGACAGGCGGTCCTTTACTTCGTCCCAGAGAGCCGCCGCCCGCAGACTGCGCTCGACGATTTCGTCGAGCTGAGAGCGCCTGCGAACCCCGACGATCCGCGGGCCATAGGCAACGTTCTCGTAGATCGACTTGGGGAAAGGATTGGGCTTCTGGAACACCATGCCGACGCGCCGCCGCAGTTCGATGACGTCGACGCTTGGGTCATAGATGTCGACGCCATCGATATGAACGGTTCCCTCGACGCGGGCGGAATCAACGAGGTCGTTGAGCCGGTTCAGGCAACGCAGCAAGGTGCTCTTGCCGCATCCCGACGGCCCGATGAAGGCCGTCACCCGGTTTCTGGGGATCTGCAGGGTGATGTTCTTCAGGGCGCGGTTTTCCCCATAATAGAAGGTCAACCCTTCGATGGAAATCGCCGGCGTGCCAGGTGCAGGAGCATGGCGGAAGGTAGCTGCCGACTGCTCACTGCGCTCGGCCGGCGCCGAAAGTGCCCCCCGAGTTTCAGGCTTCGCGTTCAAAATCGAGGCTCTTAACCGCACATTCAAGTCAGTTCCTCCGCAAATCAAAAGGTAGCGAATCGAAACCTGCGGCGCAATCGGCCGCGGATCCAGATGGCGACAAGATTCAACAGCACGACAATCAGAATCAACAGCAGGGTTGTAGCGAAAAGCATGGGCAAAGCGGCTTCGACGTTCGGGGATTGAAACCCGACGTCGTAGATCTGGAACCCAAGGTGCATGAATTTCCGCTCCAGATGAAGAAATGGAAAGCGTCCGTCGACCGGCAGAGAGGGCGCCAGCTTCACCACGCCCGTGATCATCAACGGAGCCACCTCGCCGGCAGCGCGCGCCATCGCCAGGATCACCCCGGTCAGGATTCCGGGTGTGGCGCTGGGGAGGATGATGCGCCACAGGGTTTCGAACTTGGTAGCCGACAATGCCAGAGAACCCTCGCGAACCTCGGTTGGGACCGCTGACAGGCCCTCTTCCGTCGCCACAATCACGACGGGAACCGTCAGCAGCGCCAGCGTCAGCGACGCCCATAGAATGCCGCCTGTGCCGAAGGTCGGCGACGGCAGTGCCTCTGGGTAGAAAAGGCGATCGATCGATCCGCCCACGACGTAGACGAAGAAGCCGAGGCCGAACACTCCATATACGATCGATGGCACGCCGGCGAGGTTGTTGACAGCAATTCGGACCAGGCGCACCAGAATGCCCGGGCGCGCGTACTCGCGCAAATAGACCGCGGCAATCACACCGAGCGGCACGACGACGAGCGTCATGATGAACACCATCATCACGGTGCCGAAGATTGCCGGGAAGATCCCTCCTTCAGTGTTCGATTCCCTCGGCTCGTCGCTCAGGAACTCCCAGAGTTTGGAGAGGTAGAGCTGCGCCTTGCCGGCTGGCCCCATGCGGTTGGGTCGATAGGCTCGCAAGATCTTCGCCACCGGGATCTGCTTGGTACGACCATCGGCCGTCGTGAAGATGGCGGTAACCCGGCTTGCCTTTCCGGAGATCGCTTTCAGTTCGGCCTGCTTCCGCTGGTAGCGGCTTTGCTGTTGAGCGATCTTCTGCCGCAGCGCGCGCAGCTCTTCCTGCACCCTGGTCTGCGTGGTGTCCTGGCGGAGCTCAATCCTCCGCATCTTCAACCGCGCGTGCTCGATCTCGTAGTTGATGTCGCCGATGTCACCTTTCTCGATCCCGCGCATGCGGCGGTACAAAGCCGCTGCGTCTGCAATGTAGCGCTGCAGCTCCTGCCATCGATCCTGGCCCGCGCCAATGGCGCGCCCATCCACCTCAATCTCCCGAAGGTATCCGTAGAAGTTGCCCCATTCTCGGCGCTCCAGGGCGACCGCCTCGGCAGGGTGGCGACGGTCTGCGATCGCCTCTTCATCGACCCAGCGGAAGTCCAGGCCATAGAGGTCGCGGTTGCCGATCTTGATGCGCAGGCGGTGCTTCAATGGTGCGGTTGGATCGCCGGGGTTGGGAATCGCCTCGCGCTGCCAAACCTCACCCAACAGCCTGCTACCGTCGGCCAGAGTGAGTTCGACGAGTCGATGCGGCCAGAACAATCCCAGCCCTTTGGACAGAATCAACAGCAGCAGGCCACCGACCATGAGCAGGCTGACTGCGGTGGCACCAGCCGTCATCCAGACGAATGGCTCGCCGCTGCTCCACAAACTGCGCCTCTTCTTGCTCCCGGCGGTAGGCCGGGACCGCGGGTTATCGTGCGCGTTCACAGTTCTCCGTATCGTTTTCGCATCCTCTGGCCGATGATCTCGGCGGCGGTGTTCACCACAAACGTCATCGCAAAGAGCAGTAGAGCCGACAGAAACAGGGTGCGGTAGAGGGTGCCGCCGACCGGCGCCTCGGGAATCTCCACAGCAATGTTGGCTGAAAGTGTGCGGAAGCCGTTGAACAGATTCCAGTCCATGATTGGGGTGTTGCCTGTCGCCATCAGCACAATCATCGTCTCCCCCACGGCACGGCCGAACCCGATCATGATGGCCGAGAAGATGCCGGCCGCGGCGGTGGGCAACACCACCCGGACGGCGGTCTGCCAGCGCGTCGCCCCCAGAGCAAGGGAGCCGGCCACCAGATGTTGCGGCACATTAGACAGCGCATCCTCGGTGATGGTGTAGATGATGGGGATCACGGCGAACCCCATTGCGAAGCCCACCACCACAGCGTTGCGCGGGTCATAGCGCCAACCCAATGTGTTGAACAACCAGCTTTTGAAATCCCCACCAAACAGCCACATCGAGATGGCAGTGTTGAAATGCAGAGCCACAGCCACGACAAGGACGAAAAGCGGCACCAGCACCCACATCTCGAGGCCGGAGTCGCTGCGGCCGCGAACCGGTTGTGGCAATTTTCGCCACAGCGCTGAGACTGCCAGCACCACAAGCGGCAAAGCCAGCATCGCAGAGATCAGCCCGGGAAACGCGTGCGCAACCAGCGGCGCCAGCCACAGTCCGCCAAGAAACCCGAGCACCACGCTGGGCAATGCCGCCATGATCTCGATGATGGGCTTGATCCGATTTCGCCACCTTGCATGCATGAATTGCGAAGTGTACAGAGCCGCCAGAATCGCCAGGGGCACGGCGATGATGAGGGAGTAGAAGGTCCCTTTCAGCGTACCCACGATCAGCGGAATCATGCTCAGCTTGGGCTCGAAATCGTCGGTGCCGCCGGTCGACTGCCAGACGTACGCCGGGCGATCATAGCCTTCGTACCAGACCTTGCCGAAGAAGGCTTTCCAACTGGCCTCTGGGTGCGGATTGTCCACCGACCAGTGAAACAGCCGGCCGCCGGCATCCACGGCCAGAAAGCCGTTGGCCTTCGGTGCGAAGGCCAGCAGGCGAACCGGCTCCGACGAGACGCTCACCCGACGGATTGTCCTCTCGGTCGTGGAGTACTGAAGAAACACGAGTCCAGAAGCATCTGCGCTGAGGAGACCGCGATTCCGGTTCGAAGCCGCGACCGCTGTGATCGGCCCACCGTGAGAGTCGAGTGGGTGCACGCGGCGCAGCCGCCAGCCGGTGGGTGCGGTTTCATCGCGCACATTGAACCAGACGCTCACCCCGCCTCCGGCATCACCGATTGCCAAAGAGCGACCCCCGATCAGGAATTTCAAGGCCGTGATGGCTGCACCACGGGTGGAGGCGGCCTGGATCACTGCGACTCGCTCCGGACGCTCTGGATCGCTCAGGTCGAACTGCAACAGCCGGCCGTCATCCGTGCCGACGTAGAGAGCCTCCTGCGAGGGATCGAGGGCCAGGGATGTTGGCCGGCCCACGATCTGCGCCGACAGGTCGTGGGAACGAGCCGTGCGCTCTTCGGGGCCGAAAAGAGACGTCGTCACGGCTTCCTGCATCATGACCAGGCGGCCATCGGCCGTATAGCCCACCGCCGTCGAGCCGCTCTCGTCGTCGCCAGCGAACGCGAACAGAACGATAGGTCGGCCCGCCGGGTCCACTACGTGACGGCCGGCTTCATGAACTTCGGGATGAATTTCGCGCCCCCTGTCCGTGAACACCGAACGGAATGTGATCCGCAGCTCGATAGCACGGCCGTCGCTGGTCGCCAGGGCCAGCCGGTCGAGGCGGAGGGACTGCCAGACAGCAGTCACTGTGACGGCACTGGCGGATTCGAGCGTATCCACCCGCACGATCGTTCCGTCTTCCAAGGAGAAGAACTCGACCCTGCCGTCCGGCCACACCGAATAGCCCACCTCCTGGTGCTCGTCCAGGCCGACTGCCAGCGGCGCCTCCGCGCCTTTCCGCAAGGCGAAGCTGGTCAAACGCTCGACCCGGGCTCCTCGCCAGAGAGGAACCACCTCGTTCAGCAGGAACAGCAGGATCCCGAGAATGCTCAGGATGATGAGGCCACCGCCCAGTCGCACCACCCATCCTGCGACCCGGTCGGTCATCTTGCGCCGCGTCAGAGCAGCTGCGCCGTCCCGCTTCGACGCGGGCAGCCCACCCCGCATCACGGCGCGGCTCGGTCGTCCTACTCCAATCTCCTCTACCTCACCCATTCCGGCCAACCCATTCGTTCACAGGCCTCGACCACCCGCACGGCCGCCAGGCCCACCCAACAGACCCCGGAATCCGCAATCCGAAATCCACGCCCTCATTTTGCATTTTGCACTTTGCATTTTGCATTTTGCACGCATCACTCCGTCCCAGCGGCCTCGAGCTTCGCCAGCTCTTCCTTCACCGCCCTGTAG
Source organism: uncultured Cytophagia bacterium (assembly GCA_964527995.1). Classification (GTDB taxonomy): domain Bacteria; phylum Zhuqueibacterota; class Zhuqueibacteria; order Oceanimicrobiales; family CAZGRP01; genus CAZGRP01. Next base: position 108,098 of record CAZGRP010000008.1, read on the forward strand.
GGCAGCGGCATGTATCCGTCCTTGATCACCACCTGCTGTCCTTCGCGGCTGAGCACAAACTTCAGGAACTCACGCACCAGCGGATCGAGGCGACTCCCGGGCTTCTTGTTGATGTAGAGGTAGAGAAAGCGTGCCAGCGGGTACTTGCCGCTCATGACGTTCTTCATGTCGGCGGCATGGAATTGCTTTTCTCCCTTGCGGGCCAGTGGCACCGCGCGTACGCCCGATGTCCGGTAGCCGATGCCGCTGTAGCCGATGCCATAGCGGTCGGTGGCTACGCTCTGCACCACGGATGCAGAACCCGGCTGCTCCTTCACCGTGTCCTTGTAGTCGCCTTTGCACAGGGCATGCTCCTTGAAGTACCCGTAGGTACCTGAAGCCGAATTACGCCCGTACAGGCTGATCGGCTGCCGGGCCCAGGGGCCCTTGAGTCCAAGCTGCCCCCAGGTCGTAATCTCCTCTGGGTAGCCGCAGCGCCGCCCTTTGGAGAAGATGGCATCGATCTGCGGAAGCGTCAGCCCTGCGATCGGATTGTCCTTGTTGACATAGACCGCCAGGGCGTCCAGCGAGGTGCGGAAGCGGGTCGGCTTGTAGCCGAAGGCCTTTTCAAAGGCGTCGATCTCGGTCTGCTTCATTCGCCTCGACATGGGCCCGAATTGTGCCGTACCCGCAATCAATGCCGGCGGAGCCGTGCTCGACCCTTTGCCCTCGATCTGCACCTTGACGTTGGGGTAGTACTTCCTGAACCGTTCGGCCCACAGCGTCATCAGGTTGTTCATGGTATCGGAACCGATGCTGTTGATCGCTCCCGACACGCCGGAGACAGGTTTGTACGCCGGTATCTTCGGATCGACCTTGATCTGCTGGGCCTGCACGCCAACCCCACCCAGGGGTCCGAGGAACAAACCCAGCGTGAAGGCGAGCCATTTCGAACGAATGTTTCTCAGCATGGTGACTCCTCCTGATAGGTTCTTGCACAGCACAGAGATGGTCCGCATCTGCGGCCCCCAATGTTCTGGTGGAATCTACAGCCGGATTGTTACAGCCAGGTTACGTACAAGACGAAATTGGGTGACAACACAGGATTCCGGAGGCACCTCTACCTGGAGTTCTCGAGGCCGAGCGCCGCCTGCAATGAGCGGCGGTGGCCCCTTTTCAACCGTGGCGAAGGGACCTCAGGGGCAGATAGGAGGGAGCTGAGTCGCCGAGGATGGAACACTTCAGGAGGAAAAAGACACGGGTGAGCGCAGACCGCCTTGTGCCGGTCGTCCGTGCTCACCCGCGTGTCGGTTCCTTAGAAGTTGAAAGTCGTCTGTGCCCGCAGGCGGAAAACGGTATCAGCGGCGCTGTCCTGTGGTACGCTCAGTTCGCCGTTGAGCTGGAAGCGCGTGTTCTTGCCGAAGGAAAAGCCAGGTCCTGCACGCACAACCCACTCCCCGTCGCCAGCCACATCCGTGTTTGGATTGACGAAGGCGATGCCGCCGGCCAGTTCAATGCCGTCCAGACCGCCATACTCTGGTTGGGGCTCTACCGCCCTCTTGTAGCGAGCCGTCAGATCCAAACCGAAGGATTTCAGAGTGGACAGGCTGCCGTCCGTCTTGACAAAGCCATCCTGCGTTGAGGCGAGGAAGAGACCGCCTTCAACATCCAATGCTGCGGATCGGCCCGCCGCAAGGGTGGCCACGAAATCCGGGGCAATAACGCTGCGCCACCGATTCTCGTTCGGCACGCCATCCAGGTCGAGGTCCGCGCCGTCTCCACCGAGGCGATTGAACGCGGCGGAAAGGCCGACCTGCAGCCGCTTCTGCAGGCGAAGATTGAGCCTGCCACTGAGCATCTTGCCGTTGTTGACGCCGAGACCGTTTTTCCTGGAACCAGCCGTCTCGCGAACGCCCTCCCCAGCGCCGTTGCTCAAATTCAGGAGGATATCCGCCTTTCCGGTCCGGATCGCAGCCTCTACCCCCACATGGCGAGCCGACAGCAGATTGTCAGCCAGGAATTCGGCTGCGGCGCTGCGCTCGATCAGCAGCAGGTGCCCGGAAGAGCGCTGGTATTCCTCGCGCCACACCGGCACCTTGAACTGGCCGAACCGCAGAGCAACCTTCCGCCCCAGCCGAATGCGGCCGTAACCGTCCTTGAGGCGAGGCTTGTTGTCGCGAACCTCGATGTAGAAAACGGCGTCCACGTATGGCGTCACCTGTCCCGCCGCTTTGAACCGACTCCGGCGCACCCGGAAACCGTCGTTCGTTCTGCTTGAAGTGGAAGGAATATCAAAATCGTGGAGCCACTGGAACTGAAGCCTGCCACTCAGTTTCCATTTCTGGGACTTCGAGGCAGCGACTCCCTGAGCCCGTGTCAACTGGGGACTCAACCATAAGACTGCCGCAATCAGCATGGGAACAAATCGCTTCATGCTTTCTCCCTTTCCGTTTGTGAACATCGTGCATAACTGAATCCTTCTTGATCCACTCAGCGGTCTGCCGCGGCCGGCGCCATTGCAGGGCCGTTGGCGCTCGCTGGTCGCTGGCGGATGGTGGTGATTCCTTGCCGGCAGGAGAGCGCCGGAATCTGGACAAGACCACCCTCGGTTGCCTGTGCAAGAGGGTACGATCTTTCTGTTACAGTTTCGTTGAGACGAAGCAACTTTTCGTTGACAAGTTGAAGGGCGGATGGGATGGCAGGCCCGTCGAGCTGCAGACCGAGTCGCCTGCCGCGACGATTCCACCATCGCGAGTCGTATGGTGGCCTGGCATCAGTCGTGCGATTCGTGCTGGCCGCCGGAGTCAGGACCGTTCCGTTTGATGACGTATTCGTAGCGGCTGTGATTCTGTCCCGCGCCCCGGCCATAGTAGTGCCACTTCGGGAAGTTGAAGTCCGAGGTGATGGACCTCGGGAGAAGAAGGACCGCTTTGAGGAAGGATTCAAGATCGGGAAGATTGTAGATGTTGGCTTCGTAGCCCCAGGCGTCCAGCCGGTCGAGAAGTTGACGCAAGCCGGGCGTTTTCCAGCTCACCGAAAAGCGATTCATGCCCCAGCCTGCCAGGATGTCGAGGAGATCTCGGGCCTTCTCAGGGCAGGCCGACACCAGTGGCGCGAGAAAATCGACCGGGCACTGCAGAACCGCCGCCGGATAGGCGCTGGCCAATCGCCGAAAACCCGCCTCCCCGAGTGTTTGGATGCTGGCATTGAACCACAGGCGCGTGGCCTCGAACCGTTGATGCTCCAGCAGGGCCATAACATGGTCGATCACACTGCCGCCCTCTTTCAGATCCAGCTTGACCGATTTACCGGCCTTGCGAATGAATTCGAGGGTGTCTTCGAGCAAAAGGAATTCTTCGTCCTCTACCACTGGGGTCTCGGCAAAGGAATCGTGTCGCAGCACCAGATCACGGCCGCTCGGGTCGGTGCGCACATCGAATTCGGCCCACTGAACGTTGGAGGCCAGGAACTGCCGCAGATTGGCCTCGTCATTGACGCCATGCCAGACAAAATGGATGTGCTGGGGCAGCGCTTTTTCCTGCACCAGTTCGGTCAGATCATACGACTCGCCGGCGACCGAGCCTGCCGGCAATTCGCTGCGCCTCGATTCACAGATGCTGTCGGCACAGAGGAGGAGGATCTCTCGATCGGGGTCGACTTTGGCCACGGCTTCGAGGTTTTCTGGGTCATGATCCACGAACGCAAAGATGCGGTAACCCTGCTCTCGGAAGTGGAGCACGGCTCCCACCTTGGCATCCTGGACTTCGGTATCCCAGCCGTAGGGGTTCATGCGCAAAAACTCATCCTCGAAGGCGACTTTGAATTCGCGGCCGATGCCGTTCAGCGTCCGCAAGGTGTCTTCGCGAATCGATTCGGGTTTGCCGGTATTCAGTCCGACATAGGTGCGAGGCTGAATCTGAAACCAGCGGATGACTTCCATCACACCCTGAAAGGGGCGGTGCGACTCAAGCAACACCCCTGAGGACCAGCGCTGCTTCCGATACCAGTCCAGTACGCGTCCCCTCATGTCGGCCGGCATAGCGGTCTCTGCCAGAAGCAGCTCAACCTGATTCTCGTGGACGTGGATGTCGGAGACACGCAAGTCCGCAAAAAAGCGGGTGCCATGCCGCCGGTCGAAGGATTGCAGGATGCGAAGGACGATGTTGCGGGTATCCAGGATGGTGCCATCCACATCGAACAGGATCATGAGCCGGTCATCGGCGTGCCGCTCCCGGATCTTGTGATAATGCAAGGCGAGCTTTTTCATCCAGTTGTTCATTCCGGCACTCCTGAGGTTTCCGTGCTGCTTTTCTGGCCTTTCCGGCTGCCGCCGGCGACTGCGAAACGCCGACGGCGAGACGGCGTTCAGGCGGCCGTCCGCAGGGTGAAGGTCACCGTCGTTCCCCGCCCCGGCTCGCTCTCAGCCCACACCTGGCCGCCGTGCAGATTCACCAGATGCTTGACGATGGCCAGCCCAAGGCCGGTGCCACCGAGTTCACGCGATCGGGCCTTGTCGACGCGATAGAATCGTTCAAAAATGCGCTCCAGATGCTGAGCCGAGATGCCCACGCCGGTGTCGGCCACAGAGACATGGATTCTCCCTCCGTGGTGGGCGGCGCTTACCGCGATCGATCCGCCTGGTTCGGTGTACTTGATCGCATTGTCGATCAGATTCGACAGAATCGTCTCGACCCCTCTTTCGTCGGCCAAAGCCTCCGGCAGATCGCGCGGCACGTCCACATGCAGGGAAAGCGAGTGTTCCGTCAGCCGGGAGCAAAACTCATCGGCCACGCGACGAACGATGGAAGCCAGCTCGACCGGTTGCAGGGCAATGGCCTGCCGGTCGGACTCGAGACGCGTCAGCTCGAGAAGATCCGCCACCAGATTGGACATGCGGTCGGCGTGCCGTTCGATCACCTCCAGAAACTGCCTGCGGACCTCGGGCCGGGCATCGACGTTGCTCAGCAGTGTCTCAGCGTATCCCTTGATCGCCGAGAGCGGGGTCCGCAGCTCATGGGAAACATTGGCGACAAAATCACGCCGCACCCTCTCGAGCTGCTTGAGCCGGGAGATGTCGTGCAGCACGGCTACCGCGCCATTGACCGTGCCGTCGCCATGGAGCGGAACAATATGGGCAACAAACACCCTCTCCGTCTGCGTAAACAGCCGCAGCTCTTCGGTGACCACCTGATTCTCACGCATCGCCCGGTCGATGGAGGTCCGCAGCGTGGCATCCCGAACCACTTCGATCAACGGCCGGTCCTTGACCCTCTCATCCAGGTCGAACATGCGCCGATACGATCTGTTCACCAACTGCACCCGGCCCTGAGCATTCACCACCAGCACACCCTCCACCATGCCGTCGAGCACTGCATGCAGGCGGTTGCGCTCGTCGGTTACCTGCTGCAACAGACCTCGCAACTGCTCGGACATGCGGTTGAGTGTCTCCGCCAGCTCGCCGACCTCGTCTCTGCCCCGAACCCGCAGCCGCCGGCTGAAATCGCCCTGAGCGATGCGATCGGCCACATGAGCCATCTCCACCAAAGGCCGCGAAAGGCTCCGTGCACCTCCAACAGCGAGGAGCATCGCCAGCACCACACCCAACCCAAGCCCGGAGAGCACCAGCCCGAAGGCAGCGCGGTTGACCTGGCGTAGCTGCGTCAGTGGCTGCGCCAGGCGAACGAAACCGGGCGACGGCTGGCCATCGAGGCGAAGAGCCACATAGAGCAGCGGCAGATGCACCGACGTGCTGGTGCGCGTCGCCATGCCACGGCCGCCGAGGCGCGCCATGCGGATCTCCGGACGATCGTGATGATTCTCGATGGTGGCCAACTCCTCGCCGTCGAGATTCGAGTCGCCCCAGACCTTACCCGAGCTATCAATCACTGTGACCCGCAGGTTCAGCATCGCGCCCAGCTCATCGGCCAGCCGGTCGATCTGATAAGTGGCGATGTCGTCGGCGAAGCGGTTCTGCACGATGTCCTTGACGACGGCAGCTTCACGCCACAGCCGGTCCTCTGCCTGGGACAGCAAGAACGGCCGCAGCCGAAGTCGCAGGTAGGCGGCGCTCACTGCGGCAAGTAGAAGGGCCACGGCTACGAAATAGAGCGTCAGCTTCTGTCCAAGCTTCAAGGCCACTACGATTCTTCCTCTCGATACCGGTATCCAACACCGCGGACCGTCTCGATCATTCCTGAAGCCGGACCCAGCTTGCTGCGCAGGCGGCGAATGTGGGTGTCGACGGTGCGGGTGATACCCGGATAGGCGTACCCCCACACGGTCTCCAGCAGCTCGTCGCGAGTCTGCACCCTTCCCTTTCGCTCCACCAGAGTAAGCAGTAGTTTGAATTCGGTGGAAGTGAGCTCCACGGCTTTCCCATCGACGGTGACCTGATAACGACTGCGGTCGATGCGAAGTCTGCCGCTGTCGAGGACGTCCGATTCAGTGGCAGCATCGGCCGAGCGCCGCAGGATCGCCTTGACGCGCAGGACGAGTTCTCGGGGGCTGAAAGGTTTGGTGACGTAGTCGTCGGCGCCGAGCTCGAAGCCGACCACACGATCGATCTCCTCCGCCTTGGCGGTCAGCATGATGATGGGGATACGCCGAGTTTCGGGCCGGCTTTTCAGCTCGCGGCAGACGTCGTTTCCTTCGATGCCCGGCAGCATCAAGTCGAGGACGATCAGGTCGGGCAAATCGCGGGAGGCGATTTGCAAGGCGTCTGCGCCATCGGCAGCGGTCAGCACATCGAAGCCCGCCTGGCGCAGGTTGAAGTCGAGCAGTTGCAGGATGTCTTGTTCGTCGTCGACGACGAGGATGGTGTGTCTAGACATGCGCTACGGTTCCCGGTGTGCCGATCCATGGATGAAGCCCAACCAGGCGCAGTGGCCTCCCGTGGGGTTCGTTCGGGTGATGCTCCGGTTGTCGACACGAGAGTCGTCCGGCTGTTCCTCGTTCACAGGCAAGCGGAACGGATCAAGACAGAACTTGCGGCAGGGTAATTCAACGTAGCACATAACGGAAGGTAATGATTCCTTGCTGGGCGACCTGCTCGTCGTTCTCATCCAGGGGGTTGAAACGCCACCGGCGCAGCGCCTCCAGGCTGACCTTCTCCAGTGTGGGGTCGGCCTTCTGCAGCGGCACCATCTCTCCTACCAGGCCGTTGGGCAGAACGGTGAACCGGATGCGCACCACCGCCTCTTTCTGTAGACCCGGAGGATATTCGGGGATGACTTTTGTCAAGATGATGCGCTTGGAAGCTTCTCCCTCGATCTCAAAGGGTACCGGGATGCCGCCCCCCAGGTTCTCAGAGATCTTTGGCAGTTCCTTGCCGCCGACGCCGATGTCGGTGGCACCAACCTGCGGCTTGGCCACCGCGCCCAGCTCGGAAGGCGAGACCTCGCCGGGCCTTTCACCGAGGCGGCCCTCCGGCTGTACGACCCGGGCGCGCTCTTTCGGAGTCAGCTTGCCAGAAGCGCGCACGGGCAGCTCTGGCTCTTCCTCCTCGAGCATCCGCCGCTTCGGCACGATAACTTGCTCTTTGGCGGACGTGGCCTCCGTCCGGCGGGCCGCTTCCTCAACTTGCGCCGGGCGGCGTGCCCGCGCCGCCTCGACCACCGTGGACTCCGGCCGCCTCGCCGCAGCAGGTCTGCCCGGCGCCGGCTCGGAAGTGACGAAGCTCATCTCCACCCACTCCGGCACCTGCTGCATCCAGCCGATGCGAATCAGCGCGAAGAGCCCCAGCAGCACCAAATGAAAAGCCGCCGACACGACCAAAGCCCTGCGCAAATCGAGGTTTTCAATCCAACTCTGCACGATTGTCTATTCCCGGCAACCGACTGGCTGATTCCCAAGCAGGCGTAGCGGGAACCAAACCAATCAAGAACTCTCTACCCTGGCCGACACCTGATATCCGGTAGCTGATACCCAACTCACAACCCCGGCTGGGTGGCAATCATGAACCGCTGGGCGCCGGCGAGCTTGGCGACATCGATGATGGCGACCGCCTTCTCCAGACTCAGCCGGCCGTCAGCGCGGATGACCACGATACGCTCCGGATTCTCTCCGAGAAGTCGGCGCAACTCCTGGCTGAGCTGGCTTTTCGTCACCGGTCTTTGGTTCAAGAAGATTTGCTCGGTTCGCGTCACCGTGACGTAGATCTGCTGAGCCTTCTCCGGCTGCCCCGAGGCTGCCTTGGGCAGGTTCACCTTGATCCCCGGCTGGATGATGAAGGACGAGGACAACAGGAAAAAGACCAACAGCAGCAGGACGATGTCTGTCAAAGAGATGGCCGAGAAGTCGACCATCCTCTGCCGGCTCATCTTAAAAGTCATCGACGCGCACCTCCGGCCGGCCAGGCGGCGGCGCTTCACTCTGGCGCTCGACCACCATGTCGAGGATTTCCCGCGAGCTTTCCTCCATTTCGAACACGAAACGCTCCACCTTGCCCACCAGCCAGTTGTAGAATATCAACGCCGGAATGCCGACGCTCAGGCCGGCCGCAGTCGTGATCAGCGCCTCCCAGATGCCGCCGGCCAGGACATTGGCGTCCACGTTCCCGCCCCGGGCCTGGATTTCCATGAAGGCCCGGATCATGCCGGTGACGGTGCCCAGAAAGCCGATGAGGGGCGACACCGCTGCCACCGTAGCCAGGATTCCGAGATTCTTCTCCAGGTGGTAGATCTCGATCTTGCCGGCCGCTTCGATCGCCTCCCGGATCTCCTCGCGCGGCCGGTTGTGTTTTTCAATGGCCGCCTTGGTGATCTTTGCGATCGGCCCAGGCGTCTTCTTGCTGAGTAGAAGTGCGTCCTCGAGTCGACCCTTGATGATCAGGTTTTGAATTTGCAACACAAACTGGCGCGTGTTGATGCGCATCCTCCGCAGCGCAACCAGACGCTCGACGACGACGGCAATGCCCAGGATCGAGCAAATGCCGATGGCGATCATCAAGATCCCGCCCTTTGCTGTGATTTCCAGGAAAGACATGGACCCTCCGCTTACGATCCCATACCGCCATTGAAACCCCTTTTTCCGACACCCCGAAGCCGGGTGCCACAAGTCAGGTATCAGGTATCAGGTATCAGATGTCAGGTATCAGACACTGGAAACTGGGAATTGGGAATTGGGAGCCAGAGGCCGCGCAATCCGCAATCCCGAGCGCCCTTTGCCGCCTGAAGGCGGCGTCCCATGTAGGTGCCAGAAATTGCGGCCAAAAAGCCCCGAAATCCGCAATCCGAAATCCGAAATCGAAA